>DATNFU010000017.1:0-17281 GCA_035606235.1 Rhodanobacteraceae bacterium | reverse complement strand
CGCAATCTGCCGACGGCTTGGCGCGCGTGCAGGGCGATGACTGGAGTTATGGCTGGACGCTCGGCGCGGAATTCAGGCCGACGACGCAGGATCGCATCGGCTTTTCCTATCACGCCAAGATCAATCACACCATCAGCGGCAACGCGACCTTCGAGCTTCCGCCGGTTGCGCAGGCATCCGGTCTGGGCGCCATATTTGCGAACGGCGCGGCCAGCGGCGATCTCGCCACGCCCGCCACCGCAACCTTGAGTTATTGGCATATCGGCAGCGGCCCGGTGAGCTGGGGCGCCAACCTCGGCTGGACCAAGTGGGATTCGTTCAAGCAATTGGCAATCAAGTTCGACAATCCGAACGTGCCGCCGTCGGTGGAAGCCGAGGACTGGCGCAACACCTTCTTCGGCTCGCTCGGCATGGATTACAAGCTCAACGAGCAGTGGACGCTGCGTGGCGGCGTGGCGATTGACCAGACCCCGACCCGCGACGAAACCCGCACGCCGCGCATCCCCGACGGCGAGCGCCGCTGGCTGGCGGTTGGCGTCGGCTACACGCCCAGCCCGAACACCGAATTCAACCTGGGCTACGCGCACCTGTTCGTGGACAACGGCGACGTGAACGACTTGTCCGCCACCGGCGATCACCTGGTCGGCAGCTTCGACAACAGCGGCAATCTGTTGAGCGTGTCGGGGACGTTCCACTTCTGAGCGCGTGATCTGGCGAGAAATAAAAAACGCCGGCCTTCCTGGCCGGCGTTTTTGTTTCAGGGGACAGAGAAGGAGCCGGGGCATCCTTGCCGCCGCGTTCTTCCTTGAGATCCTTGCGAGCCCGGGCTCCTTGAAATACGAACGCGCATCCTGCACGTCCGCCTCCGGTAACGGCACGAAGCCGCAGCGGAGTTTTCATCCTTGACTCAGGCGCGCACTTGACCATGCACGGCGCTTCCCTGCGCAGCGGTTACTAACGCAAGCACGATGCCAGGCTCGGGCACTCGGCCCACTTTAAAACAATCAATGGCTTGCCCGTGCATGCTCGACGCCGCTTCGGGCATTGTGCGAAACCGCCCTTGCAAACCGTGCGGTTTGCACGCTCGTTTGCTCAAGGACAGCTGCTTGGCTATGCACCTAGCCGCTATAAAACTCGCAATCAATCTTTGCCGCGCGCTGCGGAAGAGAGGTACAAGCAGAATTCCGCGTTCTTTTCTCTGGTGACCAAGACGATCAGGTCGAGCTTGCCGTCATGGTCGAGATCGCCGGCCCAGTTCAGCGTTCCGCCATCCGAGCCTTCACCACCGCCGACCACGGTCGTTCTATGGCCTTGGCTCAGCACGATCGCTCCCTCGCGAGCGACACGCAGCCGGTAATGTTGTGAGTGGAAGGGGACATCCAACCAGCTCGGGCCTTCTCGAAGGAAGACGGTGGTGACGCTGGTCCCGAGCGTCGCTACTGCAAGCGTCGCTATCAAAAGCGACTTTCTTGTGGCACTGAGCGGGTTATTCGCCGAGTGTCAGCAAACTAGCATTCCCGCCCGCTGCCGTGGTGTTGATCGTCACCGTGCGCTCGGTGGCGAAACGCAGCAGGTAATGCGGCCCGCCGGCTTTCGGTCCGGTGCCGGAAAGGTTTTCGCCACCGAACGGCTGCACCCCGACCACCGCGCCGATCTGGTTGCGATTGACATAGGTGTTGCCGACCTTGGCGCGCCGCGTGATGTGCTCGATGGTCTCGTCGATGCGGCTGTGGATGCCGAGGGTCAGGCCGAAGCCGGTCGCATTGATCGCATCGATCACCTGATCCAGTTCGCTGGCCTTCCAGCGCACCACGTGCAGCGCCGGGCCGAACACTTCCTGTGTCAATACGTCGAGCGAGGGAATCTCGTAGGCGCGCGGCACGAAGAAGGTGCCGTGCTCGCTGCCTGTGCTGAGTTTGGCCTGATTTATCAGGCGCGCCTCGCGCTCCATGCGGGTCGCGTGTTCATTCAAGAAATTGCACGAGGGCACGTCGATCACCGGGCCGACATCGGTGGACAGCAGTGCGGGATCGCCGACAGTGAGTTCGTCCATCGCGCCCGACAGCATCGCAATCACCTTGTCGGCGATGTCTTCCTGTACGAACAACACGCGCGCGGCGGAACAGCGCTGGCCGGCGGAGTCGAATGCGGAGGCCAGCACGTCCTTCACCAGTTGCTCGGGCAACGCGGAGGAATCCGCGATCAGCGCGTTCTGGCCGCCGGTCTCGGCGATCAGCGCGGCGATCGGCGCGTTGCGCGCGGCCAGCGTGCGGTTGATCGTCCAGGCGGTTTCAGTGGAGCCGGTGAAGCACACGCCGGCGACTTCGGGTTTGGTCAGCAGCGTGTTGCCGAGCACCGACCCCTTGCACGGCACGAATTGCAGCACCGCTTGGGGCACGCCAGCTTCGTGCAGCAATTTGATCGCGGCGTATCCGATCAGCGTAGTTTGATCGGCGGGTTTGGCGATCACCGCATTGCCTGCGGCGAGCCCGGCCGCGACCTGGCCCATGAAGATCGCCAGCGGGAAATTCCACGGGCTGATGCACACGAACACGCCGCGCCCGCGCAGGTACAACTGGTTGGATTCGCCGGTCGGGCCGGGCAGATCTTCCGGTGAACCGAACAGCTTGCGCGCCATAGCCGCGTAGTAGCGGCACATGTCCGCCGCTTCGCGCACTTCCGAAATCGCCGCCGGAATCGTCTTGCCGGCTTCGCGCACGCACAGTGCGACGAACGCGCCGCGACGTTGTTCCAGCAGATCGGCCGCGCGTTCCAGGATCACTGCTCGGCTGGAGGCCGGCAGCGTATCCCAGCCTTCCTGCGCGGCGACGGCATTGGTCAGCGCGCGCTCGATCGTAACGGCATCGGCGTTGCGGCTTCTGCCGATGACGACGCGGCGATCGGCCGGATTGGTGACGTCGCGCTCGGGTTCGTTCGAGTTTGCGCCAGGCACCAGCGGCTGCGCGGTCCACGGCCCGTGCGGGGCGTTCACCGCCGCGGCAAGCGCGTTCAGTTCATCGTCGTTGGCAAGATTGACGCCCATGGAATTCTTCCGCAGTGAGCCGTACAGATCGACAGGTAAGGGGATGCGCGGATGCCGATAGCGCCCATCGTGCGCGGCCCCGAACGCACGCACCGATTTACACGGATCGGCGACCAGATCGCGCATCGGCACGTTCGCATCGGTCACGCGATTGACGAATGAGGTGTTGGCGCCGTTCTCGAGCAGGCGGCGCACCAGATACGGCAGCAGATCCTGGTGGCTGCCGACCGGCGCGTACACGCGGCAGGGCACGTTCCAGTGCTCGGGACCGATCACTTCGGAATACAGATCCGCGCCCATGCCGTGCAGGCGCTGGTATTCGAAGGGACGCCCGTTTGCGAAATGATGGATCGCCGCGATCGTGTGGGCGTTGTGCGTGGCGAACTGCGGGTAAATCCAGTCCGCGCCGGCATCCAGCAACTTCTTCGCGCACGCCAAATAGGAGACATCGGTATTCGGTTTGCGCGTGAACACCGGATAGCCGGCGAGGCCCAGCTCCTGCGCGCGCTTGATTTCCGAATCCCAGTAGGCGCCTTTCACCAACCGGACGCACCAGCGGCGGTTGGCCTTGCGCGCGGTCTCTGCCAACCAGTCGATCACGAACGGCGCGCGCTTCTGGTACGCCTGTACCGCGAGGCCAAAGCCGTTCCAGCCCTCCAGCGATTTCGCCGCAAACACCGCGCCGATGATGTCGAGCGACAGTTCCAGCCGGTCGGCTTCCTCCGCATCCACGGTCATGCCGATGCCATGCTGCTTGGCCTGTTGCGCCAGTTGCAGCAGCAGCGCGGTGAGCTCCACGTGCACGCGTTCACGCTTGGCGACTTCGTAGCGCGGATGCAGCGCCGACAACTTCACCGAGATGGAGGGCGCTTCGCGCACGTCCGCCCAGGGCCCGCGCTTGCCGAGCGCGACGATCGCATCCTCGTAGGCCTTGAAGTAGCGCGCGGCATCCGGCGCCGTCAGCGCGGCTTCGCCCAGCATGTCGTAGGAATGGCGAAATGCGATATTGCCATGCTTCGCGGAGCGATCCAGCGCTTCCTCGATCGAGCGGCCCATCACGAATTGGTGGCCCATGATGCGCATCGCGCGACGCACCGCCAGGCGCACCACCGGCTCGCCCATGCGCGCGATCAGGCGCTTGAACGCACCCGCCGCATCGCGGCGCGCGCCGGCGCCGAGATTGACCAGGTGTCCGGTCAGCATCAATCCCCAAGTCGAGGCATTGACGAACAGCGAATCGCTGGCGCCCAGATGCTTCTTCCAATCCGCTTCGCCCAGCTTGTCGCGGATCAACTTGTCCGTGGTCAGGCGGTCGGGGATGCGCAGCAGCGCTTCGGCTACGCACATCAGCAGCACGCCTTCCTCGGAAGAAAGATCGTACTGGCGCATGAAGGATTCCACCGCGCTCTGGTCGGCGGCCTTGGCGCGCACGCGCGCGACCAGTTCGGCCGCTTGCGCCAGCACCAGCTCACTTTGTGCGGGCGGCAATTCGGCTTGCGCGAGCAGTGATGCGACGGTCGCGCTCTCGTCGGCGCTCCAGGCGGCAGTGATGCGCGCACGCGCAGGCTCAGCCGGCGGCGGCAATTCGGGAGCAAGAATATCGGCCATTGAAGGACCGCGGCGGAAGAGTGCAAAGCGCGACATTGTAGAGCGCGCATGCATTGCGGCCAAGCGCAGGCCGGAAAATCACGAGCGAAATGCGGTGCGCGCGCCCGGCCCGCGAGTCCGCCCGCTCCTGCGAAGCCGCCGCCGCGGAAGCCCATGCCTGTTCCCACTTGCATGACGCGAACGGAAAAGAACGCGTTCCTTGCCCGCAGCGGCAGCGCGGCTTTATCATTGTCCGGTTTACGGCGCCATGGAACGGACTCCATGATCACGCATGTGCCAGAGGCGGCCGATGCGCGGCAGGTGACGTTGTTGCTCGCTCCCAACCGGGCGCTGAGCCGCAAGGGCCTGCGCAGATCGAGCGGCCTCATGGTGCTTGCGGCGGCGGTCGTGGCGGTGCTGGCTGCGTGGCAGGGCAATGTATTCGCGCCGCTGTTCGCATTGCTGGAAGCGCCTTGCGTGGTGGTGGCATTGCGGTTCGCGTGGCGCGCGGGTGATCGCGCGGAGCGGATCATCCTGGATGCGCGCACTCTGCGCATCGAGACGATCCCGGCGCGCGATCACGTGATTGCGTTTCCATCGGCCTGGGTGCGGGTGCGCTTGCGCGATTGGGGCGGCCACCAGCACGTGTTGCTCGCCGCCTCCGGGCGCGAGCGCGAAGTCGGCGCCTTTCTGGGCGACGAGGAGCGCGCGGAGTTGTCGCGAAAACTGCGGGTGCTGCTGGCTGGTGTGGCTGGGCGAACGGGAAATCAAAGCTGAATTGAGAAGTGCAGGCCCGGATGCCTGCTTTGGGCCTCGCGATCAGGGATGATCGCAAAAATTACGGGTGGGATACTGATGAGATCAACCAAGTTCCTGCGGCAGGCTGGCGTGATGGCCACGGCATTGCTGGCGTCGGCATCCGCGCTGGCGAACCCGGTGCCGTGGCAGATGAACCTCACCCCCGGCGTGACTTCCGAGTCGCAAGAGATCTACAGCCTGCACATGGCGGCGTTCTGGGTGTGCGTGGCGATCGGCGTGGTGGTGTTCGGCGCGATGATCATCGCCATGTTCCGGTTTCGGAAGTCGCGCGGCGCGGTGCCCGCGAACTGGAGCCACAACACCAAGCTGGAATTCGTCTGGACGCTGGTGCCGGTGCTGATCCTGATCGGTCTCGCCACGCCCGCGACCAACATGCTGCGCAAGATGTACGACACCACCGGTGCGGACATGACCATCAAGGTCACCGCCTATCAATGGAAGTGGCGCTACGACTACGTGGATTATCGCGGCAAGGCGGTCAACAAAGTCGGCTACATGTCCAAGCTGGCCGCCGACAGCAACCGTGTCCGCCAGCTCGACTCCGGCCTTGATCCCAACGGCGTGTCCGACCATGGCTTCAAGGATTACCTGCTGAATGTGGACAAGCCGCTGGTGATCCCGGCCGGCATCAAGGTGCGCTTTGTGGTGACCGCCGGTGACGTGATCCACGGCTTCTGGGTGCCGCAGTTCGGCATCAAGAAGGATGCGATCCCCGGCATCGTCAACGACATCTGGGTCGAGGTCGATCAGCCCGGCATTTATCGTGGTCAGTGTTACGTGCTGTGCGGGCAGGATCACGGCTTCATGCCGATCGTGGTGAACGTGCTGCCACGCGCACAGTTCGAGTCCTGGCTGGCTGCGCAGGAATCCCAGACGAAGCTCGACCAGGCCGCGCGCACCGCGCAGATTTCCACGTCGGCGGCGCCGGTGGTGGCGCAGCATTGAGCGGAGCGTGCGTCATTTGAGAAGTGCGGACAGGATGTCCGCTTCTGATGCAAGGAAGCGCACCGAAATTGCAGACAAACCATCTGCTTGTTAGATCAGCGATCCCGGACGATCGCACAAAGAGAGCTTGAACATGGCACACGACGCGGCCCTGATGCACGACGATCACCACCACGAAGCCCCTGAGGGTTTCTTCCATCGCTGGGTGATGTCCACCAATCACAAGGACATCGGCACCCTGTACCTGATCTTCGCGCTGACGATGTTCTTCATCGGTGGCGCGTTCGCGATGGGGATCCGCGCCGAGTTGTTCAAACCCGGCATGCAGTTGATGCAGCCGTACTTCTTCAACGAGCTCACCACCATGCATGCGCTGGTGATGATCTTTGGCGCGATCATGCCGGCTTTCGTGGGTCTCGCCAACTGGATGGTGCCGATCATGATCGGCGCGCCGGACATGGCGCTGCCCCGCATGAACAACCTCTCGTTCTGGATCCTGCCGTTCGCGTTCTGCCTGCTGCTCTCGACGTTCTTCATGCCCGGTGGCGCGCCGGCCGCGGGCTGGACGATGTATCCGCCACTGGTGCTGCAGGGTGGCGATTCGATCGCGTTCATGGTGTTCGCGATCCATCTGATGGGCATCTCGTCGATCATGGGCGCGATCAACATCATCGCGACCATCCTCAACATGCGCGCGCCGGGCATGGATCTCCTGAAGATGCCGCTGTTCTGCTGGTCCTGGCTGATCACCGCGTTCCTGCTGTTGGCGGTGATGCCGGTGCTGGCGGGCGCAGTGACGATGCTGCTGACCGACAAATTCTTCGGCACCAGTTTCTTCAACGCCGGCGGCGGCGGCGACCCGGTGCTGTACCAGCACGTGTTCTGGTTCTTCGGGCACCCCGAGGTCTACATCATGATTCTGCCCGCGTTCGGGATCATCTCGGAGATCATCCCGACTTTCGCGCGCAAGCCGATCTTCGGCTACAAGGCAATGGTGTACGCGATCGCGTGCATCGCGTTTCTGTCGTTCATCGTGTGGTCGCACCACATGTTCACGGTGGGCCTGCCGTTGGGCAGCGAATTGTTCTTCATGTACGCGACCATGCTGATCGCGGTGCCTACGGGCGTTAAGGTGTTCAACTGGGTCACCACGATGTGGCGGGGCTCGATGACCTTCGAGACGCCGATGCTGTTTGCGATCGCCTTCGTGATTCTGTTCACCATCGGCGGCTTTTCCGGCGTGATGATGGCGCTGGTACCGGCCGACTTCCAGTACAACCAGACCTACTTCATCGTCGCGCACTTCCACTACGTGCTGGTCACCGGCGCGGCGTTCGCGATCATCGCCGGCGTGTACTACTGGCTGCCGAAGTGGACCGGCAACATGTACAGCGAGTTCTGGGGCAAGATGCACTTCTGGAACAGTGCGATCTGGGTGAACGTGCTGTTTTTCCCGCAGCATTTCCTCGGGCTGGCAGGCATGCCGCGCCGCATCCCGGACTACAACGTCGCTTTCGCGGACTTCAATATGATCTCCTCGATCGGCGGCTTCCTGTTCGGCCTGTCGCAGATCATTTTCGTGGGCGTGGTGATCCACTGCGCCTGGTTCTCGAAGAGCCGTGCACCGGCAAAAGTGTGGGAAGGCGCCCGCGGCCTGGAGTGGACGCTGTCCTCGCCGCCTCCGCACCACAGCTTCGTGACGCCGCCGGTGATCGACGACAGCGTGTTGGCGCACGGGGACGTGTTGCACTGATGAGCGGTTGCAAGGCTCCATTGCTCGTTGGGCTTTGCGCCCCGCCAGCAGCGTCGGTAAGACCCGATCGTGATTTTGGATATTGAAATGAATGCAGATTTAAAACGCAGCGAAGATATGAGGCCGCAACGCGCGGCGCGTCGCACCGCGATCATCCTCGCGATCATCGCCGCGGCGTTCTTTGTTTTGAGCATCGTGCAGCAATTGGTGTTGGTGCACTCGCATCACTGAGGTTATCTGCGCAATCGCTTTGCAGATTGAAAGCGGCCATCCACGGCCGCGTTGTTGAAGTGAAGCGCGATCCATTGATCGCTTAAAGTCATCGAAAACGGGAATCGGAACATGGCACAACCAGGCACCTACTACATTCCGCACGGCAGTCGCTGGCCGATCGTCGCCGCGGTCGGGTTGTTCCTGTTCATGGTCGGCGCGGCCAACTGGCTGAACGGCAATGACGCGGCGGGCCATGTGATCATCGCGTGCGGCGCGCTGGTGATCATCGGCATGATGGTCGGCTGGTTCGGTTCGGTGATCCACGAATCGCTGCGCGGCACCTTCAACAGCCAGGTGGATGTGTCGTTCCGGATGGGGATGATGTGGTTCATCTTCTCCGAAGTGATGTTCTTCGGTGCGTTCTTCGGCGCGCTGTTCTACACGCGCATGATCACCATCCCGCTGCTCGGTGGCGGTGGCGAAGACGCGCTGACCAACCAGTTCCTGTGGAACGGTTTCGCGCCGGCCTGGCCGACCAACGGGCCGCAGCATGTCGGCGGGCCTTTCAGCATCATGCCGCCGTGGGGCATTCCGCTGCTCAACACATTGTTGCTGCTGTCTTCCAGCGTCACCATCACCATCGCGCATCACGCCTTGCGCGCCGGCAATCGGGTGCGGCTGCTGCTGTTCCTGGCGCTGACCGTGGCTTTGGGCGCGACCTTCCTGTACTTCCAGGCGCACGAGTACATGGAGGCCTACACCAATCTCAACCTGACCCTGCACACCGGCATCTATGGCTCGACGTTCTTCCTGCTGACCGGCTTCCACGGTCTGCACGTGACGCTCGGCACGATCATGTTGACCATCATCTGGCTGCGCTGCGCGCGCGGCCATTTCAACCGCGAGCACCACTTCGGGTTCGAGGCGGTGGCGTGGTACTGGCACTTCGTGGATGTGGTGTGGTTGTGTCTCTTTTTGTTCGTGTACGTGCTGTAGGCGAGCGGTTCATCGGATTGTCGAGCGCTTTGAAATCGTCACAAGCAACAGCTTTGCGCGCTGGAACGCAGCAGCCGGAATGTACACGCCGGTACAGGAGGATTCCGGGCAGTGCCAGCGCACAGGCGTCGAGCGCGGGGCTTTCAAATGGCTCAACCACCTACGCCATGCGGGTGGATCCACCCCGCCCAGATTCCAATCAGGATCAGCGCGATCAGCAGCAGTGAAAGGCCGATGCGGCGGGTCAGTGCCCAGGCCATGCGTCCGCTCTGGCCCTTGTCGGTCATCATGAAGTACAGCGCCTGCCCCAGGTTGTAGATCACCACCAGGAACACGATTACCAATACGATCTTGAACAGCGTGGGAGTCATCGTGAAGTCCGGTGGCGCGCAGGCGCCCAGTATAACGACGCGTATGTCGCGGGTTGCTGCGCGCGCGTGATCCGATTCCGCCGTCCATCGGTATTCGCCGTGTTGTTGACGCTCGCCGGCATCGCCGCGTTCGTCGCGCTCGGTTGCTGGCAACTGCGTCGCGCGCAGGAAAAGGAATTGCTGCTGGGGCGATTCTCGCAAGCCGCGCGCGCACCGGTGCAGGCATTCACCGCGGTGGCCGATCACGCGCCGGCGGCAATCTATCCGCACCTGCGCGTGCAGGGTCGCTATGCCGCGCATCGCATTTACATTCTGGATGACCGCATTCACGCCGGACAATTGGGCGTGAACGTATTCGTGCCATTTACTCCGGATGGCAGTGACCGCGTGCTGCTGGTGAACCTCGGATTCCTGCCGCGCCAGGGTGCGCGGGAATTGCTGCCGGATCTGCCGCCGATCGCGGCGAATGAGGTCGTATTGACCGGGCTATATGCGCCGCCGCCACTACCGGGCCTCAAACTGGGCGGCGATGCTCTCACGCACGAAAGCACCTGGCCGAAATTGCTCACCTTCATCGACATGCACGCGATCGCGGACGATCTGCACCAATCGCTGTATCCGCGCGTGTTGCTGCTGGATGCCGATCCGGCCAGTCCCTACATGCGCCAGTGGACGCCCGATGTGATGCCGCCCTCGCGTCATCGCGCGTACGCGCTGCAGTGGTTTACGTTCGCGCTGGCAGCGCTGGTCATCTTTTTCATCATGCATCGAAAGCGAACGGCTTGAAAGCTGCACGCTCTCAAACCGCTCGCGGACATCAACATCGAAGGGAAGAATGAAATCGTCTAGTCGTCAACGCCTGCAACTTCTGCTGGTCGCATCGCTGTTCGCCGCGCCGGTAATCGTCGGTATCGTGCTGGTGGCGAGCGGCTGGATGCCCGGCACCAAAAGCTACGGCCTGCCGATTCTGCCGCAACGCAATCTTGCACAGGTGCCCGTGCGGCTGGATTCGGGCGCGCCGTTCGCCTGGCGCGACCGCGCTTTCCACTGGACATTGATCGCGCTGCCGGGTCCCGATTGCGCGCAACGCTGCCTGCACGCGCTCGACATGATGCATCGCGCGCGCATCACCTTGAATCAGCATTCCGATCAATTGCGCCTGCTGTATCTCGGCGCGCCTCCGGATGGCGATGAAGCGCGTGCGCTGCTGAAATCGTGGAGCGTCGCGCAAACTCCGGCGCCCGCATTCGATGATCTGCGGCCCAGCCGACGTGACGCGGTCGCTGCGGTGCTGGTGATGCCCGATGGCGTGGCACTCACGCATTATCCGGCCGGCTTCGATCCGGAGGGCCTGAAGAAGGATTTGCACAAGGTGATTCAATAGGGAAACTTCTTCTTGCGGTGTCCATCTTCGCTCCGATCCGCTGGGTCGGTCGCCTCAAGTTGCGGCTTTCCACGGCCCCCGGCAAACCTTTGCCAAAGGCGAAAAATTTGATTGCCCCCTTTACCCAAGGGACTGAAGATCAAAAGCTGTCATCACGAGATATTCTGGATTTTCAATGCCGCATTTTTCTTCGACTAATTTGCGTGGGCTGGCCTGGATCGCCTGCGCGTTTGCGTTCTGCGTGATCGTGTTCGGCGCGTTCGTGCGGTTGTCCAATGCGGGACTTTCCTGCCCGGATTGGCCGACCTGCTACGGTCACATCACCTGGCCGCAGCGCGCGCACGCGATCGCCAAAGCCGATGCGGCGTTTCCGGATCGCCCCTACGAAACGCACAAGGCCTGGCGCGAACAGACGCATCGTTTTCTCGCCGGCACGCTTGGCGTGCTGGTGCTGGTGCTGACGCTGGCCGCGAGCTGGCGCACGCGCCGGCGATTGCTGGCGGTGATCGCCAGCATCGCGCTGATCGCGATCGGCATTCCGTTGTACATGACGCAGCGATACGTTCCGTCGAGCATCTGTGCCGGAATCGGCGAGGCGATCCTGCTGGCCTGCGCTTTGTTCTGGCGCGCGGCGGGGTGGCGGCGCATCGCGGTGCTGGCGTTGGCCGTGGTCGCGTTTCAGGCGCTGCTCGGCATGTGGACGGTGACATGGTTGCTGAAGCCGATCGTGGTGTCGGGACATCTGCTTGGCGGCATGACCACCTTCGCGTTGCTGGCATGGATCGCCTGGCAACTGAAATGGGATCAGGTTCGTTTTTCGGATCATCCCGACGAGGTTTCGCTGAGAACGCGTAAGAATGAATCCGACCCGGTTTCAGCGTTGTTCCTCGCGGTGGTGGTTGGCCTGGCGTTGCTTGCCTGCCAGATTTTTCTCGGTGGCTGGACGTCCTCGAACTACGCCGCGCTCGCCTGCGGGATCGGCCCGGATTCGTTCCCGAAGTGCCTGGGCGCGTGGTGGCCGCCGGTGGATTTCCACCAGGGATTCGTCTTGTGGCGCGGCATCGGCGTGAATTTCGAGGGCGGCATTCTGGACGCCGCCGCGCGCAGCGCGATCCAGATCGCGCACCGCTTCGGCGCGTTGGTTGTATTCGTGTATCTCGCCTGGCTTGCGCACAAGGTCGCGCGCGCGGGCTTGCGTGGGTTCGGCATCGCGCTGGGCGTGCTGCTGCTGACGCAAGTGGCGCTGGGCATCAGCAACGTGATGCTCGGCCTGCCGTTGGCGATCGCGGTCGCGCACAACGGGGGCGCGGCACTGCTGCTGTTCACGATGGTGAGCCTGCTGGCGAGAACACAGGCCAGCGCGCCAGGAGTGCGCGCACATGCAACTGGCTGTCCGGAACTTTCTGCTCGACAGCCCGTCGCCGCAGAAGCGGTTCTCGTCGAGCGCCTTGACCCGGCACGCGACAACCAACAATCGACCATCAGGTAATCATTGGTCGCGCGCAGGCGTGCTCCTACAATAGTCCGGATGTCTTCCCTCGCTGGCCAATACTTCGAACTGACCAAGCCGCGCGTGGTTGCGCTGCTGGTGTTCACCGCGGTGATCGGCATGTTCTTGAGCGTTCCCGGTGTGCCGCCATGGCGCGCGCTGGTGTTCGGCACGCTCGGCATCTGGATGGCATCGGGTTCGGCGGCGGCCCTGAACCATCTGATCGATCAGCGCATCGACAAGCTGATGGCACGTACCGCGCAGCGTCCACTGGCGACCGGCGCCCTGACGCCGCGCCAGGTGTTGATCTTCGCGCTGATCCTCGGCCTGATTTCGATGGCGGTGTTGTTTGTGCTGGTGAATCCGCTCACCGCGCTGCTGACGTTTGCAGGCTTGATCGGTTACGCGGTGATCTACACCGCATTCCTGAAGCGCGCCACGCCGCAAAACATCGTGATCGGTGGCGTCGCCGGCGCGATCCCGCCGCTGCTGGGCTGGTCGGCGGTCACCGACATGCGCGGACCGACCGATTGGGCTTACGCGCTGCTGCTGGTGTTGATCATCTTCGTGTGGACACCACCGCACTTCTGGTCGCTGGCGATCTTCCGCCGCGAGGACTACAAGCGCGCCTGCATCCCGATGTTGCCGGTGGCTTACGACGCGCAATACACGCGCTGGCACGTGCTGTTCTACACCGTGCTGCTGGTGCTGGTGACGCTGCTGCCGTACCTCACCGGCATGAGCGGGTTGTTTTATCTCGGTGGCGCCGCGGTGCTTGGGGTGGCCTACCTGTATTACGCGGTGCGGTTGACGCGCGCGCCGGACGAGTGGTTCGCGATGCGCGCATTCGGTTATTCGATCGTGTATCTGATGGCGCTGTTCGCATTTCTGTTGATCGATCACTGGCTGCTGGCGCCGGTGGTCAGCAACGGCGGCTACGTGCTGCAGCGGATCGGTTGACGACCCGCTGCGCGCCACACCCATCATGAACGCTCTGCACTGGCTCACTCCCTGGGAACCCTCGCCAACCGCGCTGTTCTGTTTTGCGGCCGCGGCATTTCTGTACCTGCGCGGCACGTTGCGTTCGCCGATGACCGCGCCATGGCCGCGGCAACTGGCGTTCTGGCTCGGTCTGGTGGTCATCTATCTGTGCCTGCATACGCAGATGGATTACTACGCCGAGCACGAGTTCTTCATCAGCCGCCTGCAGCAGTTCGGGTTGCAGCATCTCGGAGCGTTCCTGATCGCGCTCGCCTACCCAGGCGCGACTTTCCGCCGCGGTTTGCCGCTGCGCTGGCGCACGCGCGTGCTGCGCCGGTTGCTGTCGCGCGGCCCGCTGCGTTGGCTCTTCAACACGCTGTTCAATCCGCTGGTCGCATCGTTGCTGTTCGTCGGTCTGATGATCTTCTGGCTGCTGCCGCCGGTGAACTTCGTCGCGATGCTGGATTGGCGGGTATACCGCGTGATGAACTGGAGCATGGTCCTGGATGGACTGCTGTACTGGTGGCTGATCCTCGATACCCGGCCACGACCGCCCGCGCGGCTCGCTCCCGGCGTGCGCGTGCTGGTCGAAATGGCCGTGATGGTGCCGCAGGTGCTGGTCGGTGCGTATCTCACCTTCGCGCACGGCGACCTGTATCCGGTTTACGACCTGTGCGGGCGCGCGTTCGGCGGCATCAGCCAGGCGACGGACCAATACATGGGTGGGCTGATCGTGTGGATTCCCTCATCCATGATGAGTGCGCTCGGCGCGCTGCTCGCGTTCCGCAACTGGCTGCGCCTTTCCGCGCGCGGCAGACTGGCGATCCAGCAGCGGTGGAAAGAGCAGCGCAAAGCGCAGCAGCGACAACTTGAGCGCAGCGCGTCTCTGTAATGCCTCGCGGTCGGTCGGCGACCTGATGACGGGAAACAGTCAATCGCTGCTACCCGACGCATTCGCGGGCCGCACCGGCCACGCGGCCTGAAGCGTTTCGCCGTTGTCGAAGTGCAATGACACGTGCACCGTGTCACCTGGTTTGATGGGATGCCTGGCATCCATCAGCATCAGGTGATAGCCGCCGGGCGCAAGCTGCACCACACCGTGCGCGGGGATGCCGAGCGCATCCACCATTTCCATCGTGTCCTTGCCGTTGTTGTGCATTGAACGGTGCAGCATCGCCATGGCGTAATCGGCACTGTCCGCACCGATGAGTCTCACCGGTTTGTCGCCCTGGTTACGGATGATGGCGTAACCCGCAGCGGGCAGATTGGCCGGCAGCCAGCGTACCCAGCCGTTGCCCACGTGCACGGAATTCGCAGCGGGACTCACGGCTGTCGCGGCGAACGCCGTCATTGCGGTCAGCGAAAACATCGCGAGGACGAACGTGCGGCCGAGAAGTTTCATTGGTCCTGTCCGATCAGAAGTTTCATGTCGTGCGCGATCTCGTCCGGCGTGTCCGCCGAAGTGCCCAGCAGTCGCGCGCGGCCCTGCGGGTCGAAGATGTAGATGCCCGAGCTGTGGCTCACTTCGTAACCGCCGTTGGGCTGTTTGGCATCTTCGTTGAACGCCGCGCGATAACGCTTGGCCATCGCCGTGATTTCCTGTGGGGTTCCGGTCAGACCGACGATGCGCGGATCGAACGCGGTCACGTATTGGTGCAGCACCTGCGGGGTGTCGCGCGCCGGGTCCACGCTGACGAACAGGATGCGCACGTCTTTCGCTTCCGCACCGAGCTTCTGCATCACCTGATGCAAGTGCACCAGCGTCAGCGGGCAGACATCGGGGCAATGCGTGTAACCGAAATACATGATCACGTGTTGGCCGCGAAAGTCCGCAGCCGTCATCGGCTTGCCGATATCCGAAGTCAGATGGAATTGCAGATCCGGCAGATGCCCGCGCACATCGTTCAACTGCCAGGACGGCGGCGCATGGCTGCAGGCGGCCAGCAGGAGCGCGCCCAATGCGGGCAGCAGGAAGCGTCGCAGGGTCGAAGGCATCATCGGCATCGCGCGAGCGGAAACGTCAATGATAGCGCGCAGCCTGACGCACCCGTAATTCGAAGCACTCGTTCTCGTTTTTCAGCCCCGCGAGGCCCGGGGTTGATCGATCCGGGCTGGCCGGTGTGACCGCAGGCGAGAGAGACCGCCGATTCCATCAAGAGTGTCCGCCTTGGGGTTGACGTAGTGCTGCGCTGCCACGAAAATAGCCGCACCGCCGGCGTACGCGTTGGGCGGCCTTCGTGCAAACCAAGAAAGGTTATGGACGTACACCCTAGTCGCAGCGCCGTGATCCGCTTGCATCGGATGACGGCGATCAATCATCCACTGTTCGCCCGCGGCAACCGCTCGGCGTCGGTCGGTACTTTCCTCGGCTAGGAAAGTCCGGCCCGCTCCTTACGGCGCCCGCTGGCGTCGTGATCTTGAGGAGATGGGCCATGAAACTCCTTCGTGATTTTTTGCGTTCGCGCCTGGCGGCCCGCCATGCGCCGCATTTTCGTCGCAGCGCCGCGCGCCGTGCGTGGCATGTGACCGTGCCCGCACCACGCGCAAGCGGCCGGGCGTGATGCGCCGTTACTTGAAACAACCCCCGCCATTGCGATCCCGATCATGTCGGGCGCATCGCCGTTCCCGATTGCGCTAACCACGGGTCGATCCGCTCGCTTCGTGGCAAAACCCTGATCCACGGAAGCGAGTCATGCTGCAAACCCCGCTCAACGAGACGCCCAAAGGTGCCGCGAAAAACGGCACGGCGGGCGCGCGTCCGGGGGTCGCGGCCGAGGCTTGGCGCGCCAGCCAGGATTTGCTGGATGCGCTCGGCGCAAGCCTGGCGGGGCTCGACGAGGAACAGATCGAGGCGCGACTGGATCGCGACGGCGTCAACGAGGCCGCGCATGAAAAGCCGCCGCACTGGTCGCGGCAACTGCTGCGCACCTTCAAGAACCCGTTCATCATCGTGCTGCTGGTGCTGGCGGGTGTCGAGTTGGTCACTACCCCGGGCGATCTGGCCGGGCCGGTGATCATCGCGGTGATGGTGGCGATCAGCGTGCTGCTGAACTTCACCCAGGAATACCGCTCGTCCAAGGCCGCCGAACAGTTGAAGGCGATGGTGCGCAACACCGCTACGGTCACCCGCCGCGCGTCCGACGGCCATAGCGAGCGCATCGAAGTACCTGTGCTGGAACTGGTCGCAGGCGATATCGTGCATCTTTCGGCGGGCGATATGGTGCCCGCCGACCTGCGCCTGCTGTCTGCCAAGGACCTGTTCATCAGCCAGGCAATCCTGACCGGCGAATCGCTGCCGGTGGAAAAGCTCGCGCCCACGTCCGACGCGCATGCAAGCGCGCACGACAATCCGCTCGATCTGCCGTCGGTGTGTTACATGGGCACCAACGTGGTCAGCGGCAGCGCGACCGCGGTGGTGGTCGCGACCGGATCGCGCAGTTACCTGGGATCGCTGGCGCGTACGCTGGGCGGCCTGCGCGTGCAGACCAGTTTCGATCGCGGCGTCAATAGCGTGTCGTGGCTGCTGATCCGCTTCATGGCGGTCATGGTCCCGATCGTTTTCCTGATCAACGGCTTCGACAAGCATGACTGGCTGGAGGCGTTCCTGTTCGCGATCTCGGTGGCGGTCGGACTCACACCGGAAATGCTGCCGCTGATCGTCACCGCCAACCTCGGCAAAGGCGCGCTGGCGATGTCCAAG
>DATNFU010000016.1:0-76134 GCA_035606235.1 Rhodanobacteraceae bacterium | reverse complement strand
GGAGGATTTCGAGCAGACCGACTGCGTGTTCTTCTTCGGCCAGAACGTCGGCTCCAACAGCCCGCGCATGCTGCACAGCTTGCAGAAGATCTCTCAGCGTGGCGCGCCGATCATCACCTTCAACCCGTTGCGCGAACGCGGGCTGGAGAGTTTCATCAATCCGCAGAATCCGGTGCAGATGCTGAGTGGCAAGGCCACCCGGATCAGCTCGCAGTACCACCAGGTGAAGGCCGGTGGCGACATCGCCGCGATCATGGGCATCTGCAAGGCGCTATTGGCGCTGGACGACCAGGCTGCCGCGCGCGGCGAGTCGCACGTGCTGGACCACGCGTTCATCGCGGAGCACTGCCACGGGTTCGAAGCGTTCGCCGCCTGCGTGCGCGCGCAGGACTGGAATGCCATCGAGGCGGCTTCCGGTCTGAAGCGCGCCGCGCTGGAAGAAGCCGCGCGCGTGTACGCGCAATCGCATGCGGCCATCGGCATCTACGGCATGGGCCTGACCCAGCACCATTTCGGCGAGCACAACCTGCACATGATCGCCAACCTGCTGCTGCTGCGCGGCAACGTCGGCAAGCCCGGTGCCGGCTTGTGCCCGGTGCGCGGGCATTCCAACGTGCAAGGCCAGCGCACGGTGGGCATCGCAGACGATCCCAAACTCGTGCCGCTGGATCGCCTGGCCGAACAGTACGGTTTCGAACCGCCGCGCGAACCGGGTATGAAAACGGTGGAAGTCTGCGGCGGCGTGCTGGACGGCACGGTGTGCGCGTTCATCGGCTTGGGCGGAAATTTCCTGCGCGCGGTGCCGGACAGCCCGCGCGTGGAAAAGGCGTGGCGCAATTTGCGATTGACCGTACAGATCGCGACGAAATTGAATCGCTCGCACCTGATCAACGGCGAGATCGCGTATCTTTTGCCGTGTCTGGGTCGCATTGATGTGGACATCCAGAACAGCAAGCCGCAGGCGGTCAGCACCGAGGATTCCACCAGCTGCATCCATGGCTCGGTCGGCAAGCACACGCCGGTGAGCGAACATCTATTGTCGGAGCCGAAGATCGTGGCCGAGATGGCCAAGGCCACGCTTGCGCTGAATCCGAAGGTGCCGTGGGACGAGTGGATCAACGACTACTCGAAGGTGCGCGATGCGATCGAGCAGACCTATCCGGAGCAATTCAAGGATTTCAACGCGCGCATGTTCACGCCGGGTGGTTTCCATCGGCCCAATGCCGCGCGTCATCGGCAATGGAAAACCGAGACCGGCAAGGCCAATTTCATTTCGCCGCCGGGCTTGAGCGCCACGGGATTCGACGATGCGCCGGGACGGCTGCGGCTGGTGACGCTTCGTTCCAACGGCCAGTACAACACCACCGTGTATTCGAACGACGACCGTTTCCGCGGCGTGCACGACACCCGCATGATCGTGTTCATGAACCCCGCCGACATCGCGCAGTTCAACCTGCGCGATGGCCAGGAGATCACGCTGGTGTCGGACGCGGGCGACGACGTGCACCGCGAAGTGCGCGGCCTGCGCGTGGTCAGCTACGACATCCCGCAAGGCTGCATCGGCGGCTACTACCCCGAGTGCAACCCACTGATCCCGTTCTGGCACCATGCCCAGGAGAGCAAGACGCCGGCGGCGAAATCGGTGCCGGTGAGAATCGTGGCGGATGCGACGGCCTGAACATCACGCAGCTTCACGTACGCCGGATTCGATCTGAGCCAGTGCGCGACGCAGCGATGCCTCGCGCTGTTCGGCACCGAGGTTCAGGCCTTCGGCGCGCACGAATTCCACGTTCGTGAGGCCGATGAAGCCGAACACATGGCACAGGTAGGTTTCCTGGAAGTCCGCGGCTTTCGCGGCGCCTTCGCTGTACACGCCGCCGCGCGAGGAAGCAACGATCACGCGCTTGCTGCCGGCCAGGCCTTCCGGCCCGTTCGCGCCGTAGCGGAATGTCTTGCCGGCGATCAGGATGCGATCGATCCACGCCTTCAGCTGGCTCGGGATGCTGAAGTTGTACATTGGCGCGCCGACCACCACCACGTCGGCGGTGAGGAACTCGTCCAGCACCTCCGCGTTGCGACGCGCGCAGGGATCGCTTGTCGCCAGCATCGGCGTGAAGTGCGGCAGGCTTTGAGCGGCAAGATCGCGGTAAGCGACTTGCAAACCGGGATGCTCGGCGCGAAGGCGCGCGACCACGGCGGCGCCCAGTGCGCGCGAAGCGGAGTTCTCGCCCAGCACGCTGGAATCAATATGCAGCAGGTTCATGGCAGCTCCTTGTACCGGCCTCGATTGGCTGTACAACACAATAGGTACGCAGCCGTGTTTCGATAAGATGGCGCGGCTCGAACGCATCGTTCACAGTGGAGAACGTCGTGGCCTCGATTCCCGTGCCGGACCTCAACGATCTGTACCTGTTCGCCGCGGTGGTCGAGCACGGCGGCTTTTCCGCAGCCGGCCGCGCGCTGAACATGCCAAAGTCGCGGCTGAGCAAACGCGTGTCGCAGCTTGAGGAACGCCTGGGCGTGCGGCTGCTGCAACGCACCTCGCGCCGGTTCGCGGTGACCGAAGCCGGCGAACGTTTCTATCGCCATGTCGAGAGCATGGTCGGCGAAGCGCGCGCGGCGCTGGAAGACCTGGAAAGCATGCGCGGCGAGCCCTGCGGCGCAGTGCGGATGAGTTGCCCGGTTTCGTTCGCACAGAGCCTGCTTGCGCCGCGCCTGCCGAAATTCCTGGAGCGACATCCGCGCGTGCGGTTGCATCTGCTCGCCAGCAACCGCCGGGTTGATGTGATCGGCGAAGGCTTCGATGTCGCGGTGCGCGTTCGTGACAAACTGGATACCGACACGCAACTGGTGGCGCGCAGCTTCGGGGCCAAGCGCGTCGTGTTGGTGGCCAGCCCGGAATTCCTGCGCGAACATGGGGAACCGAAATCGCCGGAAGATCTTGCCGCGTTGCCGGTGCTCAGCATGTTCGAACATGAAGGCGATCAAAGCTGGGAACTGTTCGATGGCAACTGCAAGGCGCAGCGCGTGCAGGTGCGGCCGCGGCTGGTGAGCGGCGAATTCCGTGTGCTGATCGAGGCGGCGCTCGCCGGTTGCGGTATCGCCTGGTTGCCGGAAAGCAGTTGCATTGAGGAACTGCGCGGTGGTCGCCTCAAACAGGTATTGCCGGAGTGGGGTCTGCCGCAAGGCATCCTGCACATCGTGTATCCCAGCCGGCGCGGCATGCTGCCCGCCGTGCGTGCGCTGGTGGACTTCCTGGTGGAGACGTTCGAGTCTCCGGCCGCGGCGCAGGACGCGTACTGACGCGTGCTACCATCGCGGCGATTCTTGCCGCAGGAATCGTGCATGCAAATCGAAACGAAGCTTCCGAAAGTAGGCACCACGATTTTCACGGTGATGAGCCAGCTCGCGCTGGAGCACAAGGCGGTGAACCTGGGGCAGGGCTTTCCCGATTTCGAACCGCCGCAGAACCTGCGCGACGCGCTGACGCGCGCGATGAACGAAGGCCGCAACCAGTACGCACCGATGAGCGGCATTGCGAAATTGCGCGAGCAGATCGCGTTGAAGACCGATGCTCTCTACGGCCGCCGGGTCAGCGCCGATACCGAAATCACCGTCACCTCGGGCGCGACCGAGGCGATCTTCGCGGCGATCGCCGCGGTGGTGCACCCGGGTGACGAAGTGATCGTGCTCGATCCGTGCTACGACTGCTATGAACCGGCAATCGCACTGGCCGGCGCGCAGAGCGTGCACGTGCCGTTGCGGTTGCCGGATTTCCTGGTGGACTGGCAGCGCGTACGCGACGAGATCACGCCAAAGACGCGGCTGATCATCGTCAACACGCCGCACAATCCGTCCGGCGCGGTGTTCGCGCCGAGCGATCTGGACACGCTCGCCGAGATCGCGACGCAACACGGGCTGCTGGTGTTGTCCGATGAAGTCTATGAACACATCGTCTACGACGGTCGCGAGCACATGAGCGTATTGCGCAAACCGGAGTTGGCCGAACGCAGCCTGGTGGTGAGTTCGTTCGGCAAGACCTGGCATTGCACCGGCTGGAAGGTCGGCTATTGCGTCGCACCGAAATTGCTGACGACCGAATTCCGGAAGGTGCACCAGTACCTGACCTTCTGCACGTTCCAGCCGGCGCAGTGGGCGTTCGCGGAAGTGATGGAGAACGATCCGCAGCACGTCGCGGACTTGTCGCCGTTTTATCAGGCCAAGCGGGATCGCTTCCGCGAATTGCTGGCCGGTTCGCGCTTTCGCCTGACACCCGTGCACGGCAGCTATTTCCAGCTTGCCGATTATTCGGCGATCCGCGATACCGATGATCTGAATTTTTGCGAATGGCTGGTGCGTGAAGCGGGTGTCGCGGCAATTCCGGTGTCGGCGTTTTACGAGACCGCGCCGGAAGCGCGACTGGTGCGATTCTGCTTCGCCAAAAACGACGAAACCTTGGTTGCCGCGGCAGAACGGCTATGCAGGCTCTGAACATATCGCTCGTCCAGGGCAACACGCGCTGGCACGACCCGGCCGGCAATCGTGGTTATTACGGCGACTTGATGGCGCCGCTGCGCGGTCATACCGATCTGATCGTGCTGCCGGAAACCTTCACCAGCGGTTTCTCCAACGAGGCGATCGCGCAAGCGGAAACCATGGAGGGTGCGACCCTCGCATGGCTGCGCGAGCAGGCGGGGGAACTGGATGCGGCGATCACCGGCAGCGTCCAGTTGCGCGCGGGTGATGACGTGTTCAATCGCCTGCTGTTCGTTACGCCGGATGGGGCGGTGCGGCATTACGACAAGCGGCATCTGTTCCGTTACGCCGACGAGCACAAGCGTTATGCCCCCGGAAGGGAGCGGTTGATCGTGGAATGGCGCGGCTGGAAGATTTGCCCGCTGGTCTGCTACGACCTGCGCTTCCCGGTGTTCTCGCGCAATCGGCACGATCCGCAACGCGGCTTCGACTACGACCTGCTGCTCTATGTCGCCAACTGGCCGTCGCCGCGCGCGTACGCCTGGAGCACATTGCTGCGCGCACGTGCAATCGAGAACCTGTGCTATTGCGCGGGCGTCAATCGCGTCGGCGTGGATGGCAATGGCCATGAATATGCCGGCGGCAGCGCGGTGCTGGATTTCCTCGGCACGCCCTTGTCGGAGGACAGCGATCAGGAACTGGTTACCACGACCACATTGCTGGCTGCCGAATTGCAGGCATATCGCGAGCGCTTCCCGGCGTGGATGGATGCGGATGCGTTTACGCTGGGCTGATGCAGGCGCGCTCCTACAAAATGTCGAGCACCGCTTCCGGCGGCCGGCCGATCGCGGCCTTGCCGTTGGCGATTACGATCGGACGCTGGATCAGGATGGGGTGCGCGATCATTGCCGCGATCAATTGTGCGCGTGTCAACCCCGGATCATCCAGATTGAGCCGCGCGTAATCGGGCTCTTCACGGCGCATCAGTTCGCGCGGCTGCATCCGCAACAAATCGAGCGCGTGCGACAGCTCGGCCGCACTCGGCGGCGTGGTTTGGTAATCAACGATCGCCGGCTCGATGCCGCGTTCGCGCAGCAGCTGCAACGTTCCACGCGATTTGGTGCAGCGCGGGTTGTGCCAGATCACGACATCGTTTGCGGTAGGCATGTGTGTTCCCCGGCGATGCAGTAGCCGCGCAGAGCGCTACAAATCAACCACGCGGCGGACGGCGATCACCACCGTTGTTGGGTCCGCGTCCACGACCCGCACCGGGGCCGCGGTTGCCGGCGCCGCCCGGTCCGCGCGGTCGACCGGTTCCGCCGCCGGGTACACGCGGCTTCCCTGGCCCGCCCGACGTACGCGGCCGGCCATCGCCACCCGGTTGCGGACGACCGCGGGCAGGGCGTGCGGCGTCATTGCGCGTTTCACCGGCGAACCAGGTGCGTACCGAAGGCAGTTCCTGGCCGGGGGCGACGCCGCGTTTACCGCCTCTGGACTTGCGTTGTTGCGTGCGCTCCGGCCGCGCGACATTGCCGTTGACTTCGCGTCCCGGTGGCCCGCGACGGCGCTTGCCGCGACCTGGCGCGAAATCGTCCGGGCGCACGCGATCGAACGCGGTGAGTTCGCGAGCCTCGCCGTGATGCGCGCCGGTCCAGGCCTTGGGCGCTTGTTCGGTCGGACGCACCTCGGTGACCGCGCGGCGCCCGGTACTGCGCTGATGCAGCACCGGCTTCAAGGTAAGCGTCGGTTGCGGCGCCCCGGCGCCGGACAGTTCGCGCAGCGCATTCACTCCATCGGCCGGCAGCGCTTCGTGCTGGCCGGGGCGCAGGCCGCGCGGCAATTCGACATTGCCGTAGCGGATGCGTTTCAGGCGGCTCACCAGAAAGCCTTGCGAATCCCACAGGCGGCGTACTTCGCGGTTGCGGCCTTCGCGCAGCACCACGCGGAACCAGCTGTGGCTGCCGCCGCGATTGACGATGTGGACTTCATCGAAGCGCGCCGGACCGTCTTCCAGTTGCACGCCGGCTTTCAGCAGTTCCAAGGTTTCATCGGGAACTTCGCCGTGCACGCGGCACAGGTATTCGCGCTCGATCTCGCGGCTGGGGTGCATCAGCGCGTTGGCGAGTTCACCGTCGGTGGTCAGCAGAAGGAGGCCGGTGGTATTGGTGTCGAGACGGCCGACCGCGATCCAGCGTGAGCCGCGCAGCGCGGGCAGATGCTCGAATACGGTGGGACGGCCTTCCGGATCGTCGCGCGTGGTCAGTTCGCCTTCCGGCTTGTGATAAAGCATCACCTCGGCGTTGTCGCGGGTGTCGGTGGCGACCACGAATTGTTTGCGATCCAGTTCGACTCGATCGCCCGCATGCACGCTGGAGCCCGTCTGCGCGGGCGCGCTGTTGACCAGCACTTCGCCGTTGGCGATGCGTTCCTCCAGCATGCGGCGCGAGCCGAGTCCCGCGTTTGCCAGCACCTTGTGCAGACGTTCTTCCAGTGCGCCATTCGGCGCATCACCGCGCTTCAGACTGAGCAGGCCACGCGCGTTCATGCGTTGCTCTCCGCAGCGTTGCGCGATTCGATGTCTTCGATGTTGCCGTCGGCAGGTTGCATGTCGGTGGTTGCAGTTTGAGTGTCAAATTCGGCAATGGCATTCACGCCGGCAACCAGGGTCAGTTGCGGCTCGATGTCTTCCAGATCGCGGATTTCCGCGAGCGTGGGTAGTTGATCCAGCGATTTCAGATTGAAGTAGTCGAGGAAATTGCGGGTGGTGCCGAACAGCGCCGGTTTGCCGGGCACGTCGCGGTAGCCGACCACGCGGATCCACTCGCGCTCCTCCAGCGTGCGCATGATGCTGGAGGCCACCGATACGCCACGGATCTGCTCGATTTCGCCACGCGTGATCGGCTGTCGATAGGCGATCAACGCCAGCGTCTCCAGCAGCGCGCGCGAGTAGCGCGTCTGGCGCTCGCTCCACAGCCGCGCCACCCACGGGTGCACGTCTTCGCGCACCTGATAACGGAAGCCGGAAGCGACCTCGACCAGTTCCACGCCGCGGCCTCCGCAATCATTCTGCAATGCCGCCAGCGCTTGCGCGAGGTCGGCATGGCTCACCGCTTCCTCGTCGGCGAACAGCGCGGCCAGCATCGGCAGCGTCAGCGGTTGCTGCGCA
The DNA here is from genome assembly GCA_035606235.1 of Rhodanobacteraceae bacterium. GTDB lineage: Bacteria > Pseudomonadota > Gammaproteobacteria > Xanthomonadales > Rhodanobacteraceae > 66-474. The sequence continues at coordinate 68,492 of DATNFU010000016.1, read as the reverse complement.
GCAAGCAGGGCGGCCTCGACGATGTTTTTCAGTTTGTCTTGTTCCACTTATGCCTCACTTGTACGCGTGACGGCTTGCATGACACGAAAAGAAATTGTTTGTCCGCGAAGGACGCCAAACACGCAAAAAAAGCGAAGAACAATTCCAGGTCCGCTCTTTTGGCACCCTTCGCGTTCTTGCGGACTGCTCCGCTTTGCGCTTCCGTAACGAAGCGAATCACTCGGTGGCTTCGGTCGCCCGTGCTTTCAGATAGATCGCCGCCAGCGGCGCTTCCTGCACGATCTCGATCAGGCGATCCTTGGCCAGTTCCAGCAAAGACAGGAACGTCACCACCACGCCGAGCCGGCCTTCGGAAATCTCGAACAGCGACTCGAAGCGGTGAAACGCACCGTCGCCCAGGCTCCGCAGCACCTCGCCCATGCGCTGGCGCACCGACAGCGGTTCGCGCTCGACCGCATGATGGCCGAACAACTCGGCGCGCCGCATTACATCGCGCAGTGCCAGCAGCACCTCGCGCATGTCCACCGGCGGCGGCAGCTTCACGATCTGCCGATCCGGCACGAACGCGAATGCCGCGTCGATGTCGCGCTCCATGCGCGGCAGCGTGTCGATGTCTTCCGCGGCCTTCTTGAAGCGTTCGTACTCCTGCAGGCGCCGCACCAGTTCCGCTCGCGGGTCTTCTTCCGAACCTTCTTCGCTTGGCGGCCGCGGCAGCAATAGCCGCGATTTGATCTCGGCGAGGATCGCGGCCATCACGAGATATTCGGCCGCCAGTTCCAACCGCAACTCGCGCATCACCTCGATGTATTCCATGTACTGCCGGGTGATCTCGGCGACCGGAATCTCCAGGATTTCCAGGTTCTGCCGACGGATCAGATACAACAGCAGGTCAAGCGGGCCCTCGAACGCCTCCAGAATCACTTCCAGTGCATCGGGTGGGATGTACAGATCCTGCGGCATCTGCAACATCGGCTGGCCGCGCACCATCGCCAGCGGCATTTCCTGCTGCTGCGGCGTTTGCATCGCCCTATGCGGTGCGGCGGCGGCCGCCTCGCTGCTCGCGGGCGGCACTTCTTGCACTGCTTGGGTGCTCATCCGGCACTCATGTGACAAAAAAGATTCCGGCATGCGTCATGACCGCACAAGCGGGCGCTCGTGCCGTGGATTCCATCGCTGAATCAGCAAGTGCGCGTCGTAGAAACCACCGCCGCTGCGCAGGCAACCGCCGGACGGGCTTCGTTCGGCTCAGGCCTGGACTTGATCGGGCCGCGCAAGCGGCGGACTTCAAGCGCGCATGAGTGGGCGGCTTCCCGCATCCATCCCCACTCGACGAGCCTAGGGTACGAGGCCGCGCGCGGCAAGTAAAGTGCCCTCGACTGGCTCAGGGCAGGCCGCAGCCGCCGAGATACGTGGAGCCGGACGCTTGTCCGCAACCGGCTTCGCCTCGCAAGCTGTGAAGCAACTGCGCGCCGACACGCGTGCTCATGCGCATGCTTCGCGGCCACGATCACGCTCTATCATCGCAATCATGCGCGCAATCCTGCATGTGGACATGGACGCCTTTTTCGCCGCGGTCGAGCAGCGCGACCGTCCGGAGTTGCGTGGTCTGCCGGTGATCGTCGGCCATCCTGCCGCGCGCAGCGTCGTGCTGACCGCCAGTTACGAGGCGCGTCCGTTCGGCGTCCATTCGGCGATGCCGAGCATGCAGGCGCGGCGACTCTGCCCCCAGGCGATCTGGGTGGCGCCGCGCATGGCCCGTTACCGCGAAATCTCCACGAGCGTGTTCGAGCTATTCGCGGAAGTGACGCCGGTGATCGAAGGCCTGTCGCTGGATGAAGCGTTTTTGGATGTCACCACAAGCCTGCGCCTGTTCGGTGGCGTCGAGGCGATCGGGCGGCGCCTGAAGGCGCGAATCCGCCAGTGCACTGGCCTCAGCGCATCCATCGGCATGGCGCACAACAAGCTGCTGGCAAAGCTGGCGAGCGAACTCGGTAAACCCGATGGCTTGCTGCAAATCGCGCCGGAACAGGTGCAGGCGATACTCGACCCCTTGCCGGTCGGCCGGCTGTGGACGGTCGGGCGGCAGGCACAGGCCGCGCTGGAAGCGGTCGGCATCCGTCGCATTGGCGAGTTGCGCCGCGCACATTCCGACCTTTTGCGCCAGGCGTTGGGCCGCGACGTCACTTCACTGCAGGCGCTGGCTCGTGGCGAGGATGAACGTGCGGTGCAAGCGGACGCACGCGAGAAATCAATAGGCGCGGAAACCACTTTTGCGCACGACCTTGAAACCTTCCAGCAGGCGGCAACCTGGCTGCTGCGTCTGTGCGAGCGCGTGACCGCGCGGGTGCGGCGCGCCGGCTTGCGTGGGCGGGTAGTGCATTTAAAATTGCGCGAGCCGCCGTTCGTCACCCATACCCGGCAGGCGACCCTGGCGGTGCCCTCGGATGCCACCGCCGAAATCCACGCGCTGGCCCGTGATTTGCTAGCGTCCTGGTGGCAATCGGGAGGCAAGCGCAGGTTGCGTTTACTGGGCGTGAGCCTGAGTGGTTTCGAGGCGGTGGCGCAACCGGATTTATTCGCGCGCGCCGCCGATGCCGCGGACGGCGTGCAGGATCGCATCAACGAACGCTTCGGCGAAGGCAGCTTGACTCGGGGCAGGGCGCTACGAACTTCGACCGGAAGCGAATAGCCGTCCTTGCGAGTAGTGCAGGCAGGAATATCTGCTGTCAATACGTAATAGTGCGCACAGAGGACCCATGGACGTGATGGCTGAAGATGAGACGCACGACAAGACGCAGATGGATGCGGCAGGCTTGCGCCACGCGCGCATGAAAAGCCAGATAGCAGTGCTGCTGAGCCGCCGCGGTGACGTCTGGGCGACCGAGTTGGAAGACATTTCCGCCACCGGCGCGCTACTGGCCCGGCCGGGTAACTGGAAAGGGGAGCCAGGCGACCTCTGGGTGCTGGACATGCTCTTCAATGAAAATCTCAACATCCATCTGGAGGCGCGCGTCGCACGCGTGTCCGGGGATCGGATCGGCTTTGCGTTCGAGCGTATTCCCGAAGACAAGCAGACGCCGCTATGGGAACTGCTGGGCGGCTATGCGGATGCGCTGGAGCCGTGGAGCGACCACTAAGCGGCAGCTGGCATGACCGTGGGGAGTCATATTGCACAGCCGGCAAAATGCGCCGCAATAAGCTTTGCCATGATTAATCATTGCCGCGTGGGTCGTCCCGTTGCAGTCCCCGAGTGGCGGGAGCCATCGCGGAACGTCGATGCAAGACTTGGCCCATTGCGCCCAATTACCTGTCCGGATACCGCTCCCCGTCCTTGCGTGTGTAATGTCCGATCTTGCTGTCAATCCGCATATCGATGTCGGAGTAGGTGCACACGTCGTCGCTGCTGCGCGTGCCCACTTCCAGGCAGGTCGCGGAAGCACTCGAACGATTGATCAGATGATGGCCATTCGCCGAGCCCTTCTGGAATGCCGCGCAATCGCCGGCACGCAGCAGCGTTTCGCCGGCATCTTCCACCAGCACGACTTCGCCGGATAATACCCACACGAATTCGTCCTCGGCCGAATGCCAATGGCGTTGGCTGGACCAGGCGCCGGGCGGCAGATCCAGAAGATTCACGCCAAAGTCGCCGAGCCCGCCGGCATCACCCAGCGCGCGCCGCGCACGGGCAAGGCAGGGCTGATCGAAAGGCGCGGGATAGGTCGTGCCGAGGCGACGGCGGATCGACTCAAGCTCCAGCTTGGGCATGCGCTTTCTCCTCGTCCCGCAATGTGCGGCGCAATATCTTGCCCACATTGCTCTTCGGGAGCGAATCGCGGAATTCGATGTACTTCGGCCGCTTGTAGCCGGTCAGCTCGTCGTGGCAGTACTGTTTCAACGCGGCTTCGGTCAGCGCCGGATCCTTCTTCACCACGAACAGCTTGACGACTTCGCCGGAGTGTTCGTCCGGCACGCCGATCGCGGCGACTTCCAGCACGCCAGGATGGCGCGCGACGACATCCTCGATTTCATTCGGGTACACGTTGAAGCCGGACACCAGGATCATGTCCTTCTTGCGATCGACGATATAGAAGAAGCCGCGCTCGTCCATGCGCGCGATGTCGCCGGTGCGCAGCCAGCCTTCGGCGTCCAGCACCTTGGCGGTTTCATCCGCACGGTTCCAGTAACCCTTCATCACCTGCGGGCCGCGCACGCACAGTTCCCCGCTTTCGCCGCGCGCGACTTCGTTGCCCGCGTCGTCGATCAATTTCAGATCGGTGGAAGGCAGCGGCATGCCGATGGAGCCGGAGTACTCCTTGAGGTCGAGCGGATTGGCGGTCGCGACCGGCGAGGTCTCGGTGAGGCCGTAACCCTCGATCAGCGGGATGCCGGCGAGCTGCTTCCAGCGCTCCGCCACCGCGCGCTGCACGGCCATGCCGCCGGCCAGCGCGAACTTGGCGTGGGCGAAATCCGCGTGCGAAAGATCCGGGCAGTGCGTCAGCGCATTGAACAACGTGTTGACGCCGCTGATCGCGCTCCAGCGATTCTTCTTCAACACCTTGACGAATGCCGGAATGTCGCGGGGGTTGACGATCAGGATGTTCTCGCCACCGAAGTGCATCATGAACAGTGCGTTCACCGTCAGCGAGAAGATGTGATACAGCGGTAACGCCGTGATGATCTTTTCTTCGCCCTGGGTGAACAGATCACCGACCCACGCCGCGAGTTGCAGCGTGTTCGCCACCAGGTTGCCGTGGCTCAGCATCGCGCCCTTGGCCACGCCGGTGGTACCGCCGGTGTATTGCAGGAACGCGAGATCGTCGTGGTCGAGCGCGATTTTTGGCGCCGGCAACGCGGCGCCGCGCTTCAGCACGTCGTTGAAGCACAGATGATCGGGAATGTCCCAGTGCGGCACCATCTTCTTCAGGTGCTTTACCGCCAGGCTCATCAGCGGGCCCTTCGGAAAGCCGAGCAGATCCCCGATCGAAGTGACCACCACGGTTTCGACCGGCGTCTGCTGGCGCACGGCGGCGAGGGTGGCGGCGAAATTCTCCAGCACAACGATCGCCTTCGCGCCCGAATCGTGCAGTTGGTGTTCCAGTTCACGCGCGGTGTAGAGCGGATTGACGTTGACCACCGTGCAGCCGGCGCGCAGCGTGCCGAAGAGCGCAACCGGATACTGCAAGAGGTTCGGCATCATGATTGCGACGCGATCGCCCTTGCCGAGCTTCAGTTCGCCGCACAGCCACGCCGCGAAGCGCGCGCTCAGTTTGTCCAGTTCGGCGTAGCTCATGGAGGTGCCGAAGCTCGAATACGCCGGGCGCTGCGGAAAGCGCGCGCAGGTTTCCTCGAACATTGCCACCAGCGAGGGATAGACTTGCGCGTTGATCTCTTCGGGGATACCCGGCGGGTAACTGGCGAGCCACGGACGTTCGCTGCTGATGCTCATCGGGTTCCCCGGCGCATTGCGCCTGCGGTGCTGATCCGCGCGATTGGAGCATGCGCAGGAAAAATGGCAAGCTGCAATGCAGCGAGCACGGGGAGGGGCGTCATATGCGGCGATTCGAAGGTGTGCATCGCGCCCGTGGTGCTGCCGTGCTCGCATGTGTGCTGCTGTTGCTGTCGTTGATCTCCGGCTGCCACCGCACGCCGGATGAGCAGCAGGTGCGGCAGGCGATCGCAAGCGCGGCAGATGCCGCGCGCGGCAACGACCCGGACGGCGTGCTGGCGCAGGTCAGCAAGGACTTCATCGGCAACGACGGCGATCTGGACCGGCGCGGCTTGCATCAGTTGCTGGCATTGCGCGCGCTGCGGCAGGACAGTACGGGCGTGCTGATCGGACCCATTTCGATCGAATCGCAAGGCCAGCGCCTGATCGCCAATTTCAGCCTGACGCTCACCGGAGGCAAGCCCGACAGCCTGTTGCCGGATCAGGCGAATGTGTATGCGATGAGCACGGCGTGGCGGCGCGAAGGCAGTCATTGGCGCTGCTATTCCGCAACCTGGTCGAGCCGCGCACCCTGACGCGATGCGTCGTTGCAATCCCGCGCGCAACGCATGCGGGTTCCGGTCTGCACCGAATTCCGGACGCCGCGCGCGGCATCCGGAATGTCGGCAACGGGCTTGCGCGTGAGACGCAATTACGCCGCTTTGCGGGCCAGATCGCGCAGCACGTACTGCAGGATGCCGCCATGCCGGTAGAACTCGCGTTCCTTCGGCGTCAGCAGCATCACGTGGACCTTGAAGGTTTTTTCGCCGCCGCCGTCCTTGGCGGTGACCTGCGCCACGCGCGCGTTGCCGCTATCCAGCCCGCTGATCGAGAAAACTTCCTTGCCGGTCAGACCCAAAGTCTGCGCGCTCTCACCCTCCATGAACATCAGCGGCAGCACGCCCATGCCGACGAGATTCGAGCGATGGATGCGCTCGAAGCTTTCGGCGATCACGGCTTTCACGCCCAGCAGCAGCGTGCCTTTTGCCGCCCAGTCGCGCGAGGAGCCAGTGCCGTATTCCTTGCCGGCAATCACCAGCAGCGGCGTGCCATCCTGCTTGTATTTCATTGCCGCATCGTAGATCGGCATCTGCGTGGCCGTGGGCGCGTATGCGGTAAAGCCGCCCTCGACATTTTCGAGCATCCTGTTCTTGATGCGGATGTTGGCAAACGTGCCGCGCACCATCACGTCATCGTTGCCGCGCCGGGAGCCGTAGGAGTTGAAATCCTTCGGCTCCACCCCGCGCGCCATCAGGTATTTGCCTGCCGGCGAATCCTTCTTGATGGCGCCGGCCGGCGAGATGTGGTCGGTGGTGATGGAATCGCCGAACAATGCCAGGCAACGTGCGCCGGAGATGTCGGAAGTCGGTTGCGGTTCGCGCGGCATGCCTTCGAAGTACGGCGGATTCTTGATGTAGGTGGAAGCCTCGTCCCATGCGTACTGATTGCCTTCCGGTACCGCGACCATGTTCCAGGCTTTGCTGCCCTTGAATACGTTGGCGTAGGTATTTTCAAACATCTCGGCCGTGACGGAGCTGGTCACGAGGTCGGCGATTTCCTTGTTGGTCGGCCAGATGTCTTTCAAGTAGACGTCCTTGCCGTCGCTGCCCTTGCCGAGCGGCTCTCTGGACATGTCGATGTCGATGGTGCCGGCGATCGCGAACGCAACCACCAATGGCGGTGAGGCGAGATAGTTCATCTTCACCTCGGAATGGATGCGGCCTTCGAAGTTGCGGTTGCCCGATAGCACCGCGGCCACGGCGAGATCGTCTTCGCCGATTTTTTTGCTGATGTCCTCGGGCAGCGGCCCGGAATTGCCGATGCAGGTGGTGCAGCCGTAACCGACCAGGTAGAAGCCGAGCTTTTGCAGATCCTGCGTCAAACCGGTTTTCTCGAAGTAATCGGTGACCACTTTCGATCCGGGCGCCAGCGAAGTTTTCACCCACGGCTTGGCCTGCAAGCCGCGCTGGGCTGCCTTGCGGGCCAGCAGGCCGGCGCCGATCATCACGGCGGGGTTGGACGTATTGGTGCACGAGGTGATGGCTGCGATCACCACGGAGCCATCCTCGAGCGTGCAGTGCACGCCTTCGGAGCAGGCATCGGGCGAGGTTTCGAGCTGGCTGGCTTCACGACCGACCGCGGTACTGCCGCCTTCATCGAGGAAGCGTTCCATTGCGCCGTTGCCGGTGGCCTTTCTGGTACCGCCAAGGGCTTCCATGGCATTGCGGTAGCTGGCGCGCATGTCGGTCAACAGCACGCGGTCCTGCGGGCGCTTGGGGCCGGCCAGCGAGGGTTTGATGCTGGCAAGGTCAAGTTCCAGCACGGAGCTGAACTGGGCTTGCGCGGAATTCTCGTCATGCCACAAGCCTTGCGCCTTGGCATAAGCCTCGATCAGTTCGATATGGCGAGGATCGCGTCCGGACAAGCGCAGGTAATTGATCGATTCCTGATCGATCGGGCTGATCGCACAGGTCGCGCCGTATTCGGGCGACATATTGCCGAGCGTGGCCCGGTCTGCCACCGGCAGGTGTTGCAGGCCGGGTCCGAAGAACTCCACGAATTTGCCCACCACGCCATGCTTGCGCAGCATCTGGGTGACGGTCAGCACCAGGTCGGTGGCGGTCCCGCCTTCCGGCAGTTTGCCGGTGAGGCGGACACCGACCACCTGCGGAACCAGCATCGAGGAAGGCTGGCCGAGCATCGCCGCTTCCGCCTCGATGCCGCCGACGCCCCAACCGAGCACGCCGAGACCGTTCACCATCGTGGTGTGGGAGTCGGTGCCGAACAAAGTGTCGGGGAACGCCCAGGTGCCGCCATCGAGTTCGCGCGTCATCACCACCCGCGAGAGGTATTCCAGATTCACCTGATGCACGATGCCGGTCGAAGGCGGCACCACCTTGAAATCGTCGAACGCCTTCTGGCCCCAGCGCAGGAATGCGTAACGCTCGTGATTGCGTTCGAATTCGATGCGCGCGTTCTCGTCCAGTGCGTCGGCCTCGCCGTAAACGTCCACCTGCACGGAATGGTCGATCACCAGTTCCACCGGCGAGAGTGGATTGATCTTTTTCGGATCGCCGCCAAGCGCAACCATCGCGTCGCGCATCGCGGCCAGATCCACCACGCACGGAACGCCGGTGAAATCCTGCAACACCACGCGCGCGGGCAGGAACGAGATTTCGGTATCGGGCTCGGCTTTCGGATCCCAGTTCGCCACTGCCTCGATCTGCGCGCGGGTGACGTCCACGCCGTCTTCCTGACGCAGCAGGCATTCCAGCAGCACCTTCATCGAGTAGGGCAGTCGCGACAGATCGAACCGCTGTCCCAGCCTGGCGAGGCTGGCGATCCGGTAGCTCCTGCCGCCGACGTTGAGGGTGTCGCGGACGCCGAATGTGTCTTTCACGCGTATTCTCCTGGTCGCGGCGATGCTTCGAAGGATGGCCATCCCTCGAAAGCTGGAAAAGTCAGCCAGCAATTATCGCGCAAACCCTCTTTTCACGCGAGTTGAGACCCGTTTCACGCTACCTGCAATGGCGCTCAAGGCGCGGCGTTGGCGTTTCGCTCCGGCGCTCGCTACATTGAGATGCATGTCAGCCCTCGCCCTTTTCTTCCGTCGCCGCTACGAGCAGTGGAAGATCGGCACCCTTACCGAGAGCGACTTTCGTCCCAGCGTCAGCATCCTCAAGTTGTCCTTCATCGCGATCTTCATCGGCGCGGCGGCGGCCGTCGTGGCCTGGTTGCTGTATCGCGCAATCGGGCTGGTGACGCACATCGCCTTTGCCGGCCAGTGGTCGTTCGCCTTTGTCTCGCCCGCGTCATTGCACGCGCCCCTGTGGGTGATCATCGCCGCGCCGATCATCGGTGGTCTGCTGATCGGCCTTATGGCGCGCTATGGCACCGATCGTATCCGCGGCCACGGCATCCCCGAAGCGCTCGAAGCAATCCTGTTCCGGCAAAGCAGGATGATGTTCAAGGTTGCGATCCTGAAGCCGATCTCCGCGGCGATCGCGATCGGCACCGGCGGCCCGTTTGGCGCGGAAGGCCCGATCATCATGACCGGCGGCGCGATCGGCTCGCTGGTCGGGCAGGCGTTCTATCTCACGTCGATGGAACGGCGCGTGCTGCTGGTGGCGGGTGCGTGCGCGGGCATGGCGGCGACTTTCGCCACGCCGATCGCGGCAACGTTGGTTGCGGTCGAACTGCTGTTGTTCGAATGGCGTCCGCGCAGCACCATTCCCGTGGCCATCGCGTGTTTCGTCGCGGACGCGTTACGGCCATATCTGATCGGGCCGGGGCCGTTGTTCCCGCTGCACGTGCAGTTCCAGATTCATCCGCTGGTGCTCGGATTTGCCGCGGTGTGTGGCCTGTTCGCCGGAGTGTTCGCCACCGCGATCACTTCGGCGGTGTATTTCGCCGAGGACAGTTTCCACAAACTGCCGATCCACTGGATGTGGTGGCCGGCGCTCGGCGCGCTCGCGGTAGGCATCGGCGGTGTGTTCGAGCCGCAGGCGCTGGGTGTGGGTTACGACGTCATCGACAAGTTGCTGACCGGACGTCTGGTCGGCATCGCGATCCTGGTTTTCATGGTCGTCAAATCGCTGATGTGGATCGTCTACCTGGGTTCGGGCACCTCCGGCGGCGTGCTGGCACCGCTGTTGGCGCTGGGCGCGGGGCTGGGCGGGCTGGAGGCGATGATTTTCCCCGGCAACGCTCCGCTGCTGTGGCCGCTGCTGGGGATGTGCGCGATCCTGGCCGGCATGATGCGCATGCCATTCACCGCGATCCTGTTCGCGCTGGAGCTCACTCGCAACGCCAGCGCGCTGCCGGCGTTGCTGATCGCCTGCATCACTGCATATGCCGTCAGCGTGTTCCTGATGAAGCGCTCGATACTCACCGAGAAGGTCGCGCGACGCGGGTTTTCGATTTTCCGCGAGTACTCGGTCAACCGGCTGGAACTGACACCGGTGAAAGATGTGATGAGCACGCAGATGATGACGATCAGCGGCGACTTGACCCTGCGCGAAACCGCCGAGCGTTATTTCGGCGCCGATCAGAAATACCGCGCCTTCCCGGTGCTGGATTCCGGTGGCGCGTTGCTCAACGTAATCACCCGCCAGGAACTGCTGCGGTTGCGCGAGGACGACCCGTCGGGTACCAAGACCCTGGCCGAAGCCATGCACAACGAGCCGGTGGTGGCGTTCCCCGACGAGAGCTGCCAGAGCGTGGCGATCCGCGCGGCCGTCGAAAAATTGGAGCGGATTCCGGTGGTGGATGCCGACCGCCGCACGCTGCTCGGCATGGTCACCCGTTACGACTTGCTGAAACCGTACACGCATTATCACGATGAGGAAAAGGTTCGCGAGCGCAGTTTCCGCGGGGGAAATTGAGCGGTGGACTACACCGGTCCCGGTGATGCAGTGAAATGAATCCGGCACAGCCTTTCGACAACACACGATTCGCTGCATTCCATCAAGCCAAGGAGAAAGCATGCGAGGCATTCTGGCTGCGGTTTTAATCGGGATCATGCTTGCGGGATGCACAACACCGGATGTCGCCCGAACCCCGGCGCGGAGCGGTGGTGCGATGACCCGGCAGTTCGATCTGTTGACGGCCAGCACAGCGGGCGCGATGCCCGTGTTTTCCCGCTCTATACAAATTCGTGCAGACGGAAGCGTCATTGAAATCGTTTACGATCCGTTTCCAACCGGGGGCGCCGAAGTGAAAGCGGGTCGCCTCACAAAAGCAGACTTCAAGCCACTCGAATCGGCCTTGCGCGCCATGCTCTCGGCCCGATCCCGCGACGTGAACGGGGCACAGTGTCCCGCCGTAATCCCGGACGCGCCCAGTAGTCAAATCACGATGATAAAAGACGGCCAGCAGCGCGTTTGGGATGTCTACGAGTGTCAAATCGGCAAGCAATGGCACACTTTGGATGATGCAATCAAAACCGCCGCAGCGAAGGTTTTGCGGCCGGTGCCGTGATGGCTTCGGATATTAAGCACGCGACGATAACGCTGCTTCCAGCAGGGGCTTCGCCCATTCCGGTGTTTGGCGCAGTGACTTGATGCCTGTCGGCCAGAGCAATTTGCCGAGCCGCATTTCCAAAATGAGCAAGGGATCGGCAATGGGCTTTCCCGGTGCGGCTTGGGCGCTGTTGTCGTACACCTGCAAATGGGACGAGTGCTGCATCAGCTTGATCAGATTCTCGAGTGCCGGCGTGTAGCGCTCGCGAATCTTCGCTTCGGGAATGTCGTGGCCACCCGCGGCCACGCGCGCCTTCACCCGCGCAATATGCAATTCTGGCGAAGACAGGCCGCAGAACCACATCAGCACGTCGTGCGTTCGACTGGCTTGTTCAATCTTTGCCGGGATGGTGCGGCCACCGAGCGTGGTTTCAAAAGCATAGCTATGCCCTTGGGCCAGCGCTTCGTCTAGCCGGCGCACGCCTTCCTGCCAGGCAAGCGCATTGGCTTCCGTCTGGTCGCATCCGATTTCGGCAAAAAGTTCGCGCGCAAAGACATCGGGGTTGAACCAGGTTGAGCCAGCTTGTTCCAGAAGATGGCCGCCTACCGAACTCTTGCCCGCGCCGTTGACGCCGGCAAGGACATAAAGGATGGGGCGCTCCATCAATAACGTTTCGCAGCCTTGAGCTTGCCGCCGAGCTTCGCGCGGCTACGCATCGCCGCGCGCAGGCGGTCTCCGGCATTTGCCGACTGCAAGGACGCCAGCCGCTCATCGAAGCGCTGGCGAAGCACATCGAGCGCCGAAGCCTTTTTCGATTCGGCTTTTTCCAGGGCAAGGGCGATGGCGTTGTATTCGTTCATCGAAAGGATGACCGCCTCGGGTTCATTGTGGTTGGTGACCACCACCTTGCCTTCGCGGTCAACCGATTTCATCACGCCGCGCCAACCCAGCTTCTTGAGGTCGGAAGCCGGTGTGCGGGGCAGGGCATCGAGCTTGTGGAGGACGGACATGTCAGGGACTCGTCAAAGATAAGGCCAATATACCCTCTTTACCCATTTTTACAATTATGCCTTCAACCATTATCCAGCATCGTGCGCGTGAGCATGCCGCGCGCAAGCATGGCTTCGCGGCGTGGGCGCAGCAGCAGATGCCAGCGGCGCCCGCCGAGTTGCCGCCACAGCACGGCAGCGCGCACCGCGGCCAGCAACAGCGCGCGGATGCGTTGTACCTGATTGGGTTGATGCAGGTACAGCGGATTGCCGATCACCATCACCCGCGGCCGCAGGTTGGAAAGATTTTCCGCATACAGATCCGCCGCGCGCGCCAGCACGGTCGGATGGGTTGGCCCGAAGTGCACCAACTGGCGCTGCATGCCCTGCAGCCCTTCCTGCAGCGAAGTGACCACCGCAGGATGCCGATGCAGCGAACGCTCCAGCCGCAGGATCGCAAACACCATGCGCAGCAGGACGGGATTGCGCCGCCCGCCATCTATTTGCGCGATTAGCACGCGCAAGCCTTCGCGCACCCCGGCCAAGCCGCCGTAGACGTCGGCCGCGCTGCCACTCTCCAGCTTGAAGATGGAAGCCACGCAGGTTTCCAGTTCCGCCGGATCGCAGTCGCCTTCGCTCGCCAGCGAACGCACCAGACTCGCGGCCTGGAACAAGGCGGCAAGCGCGATGACGCGCGCCTCGTTCATGCGGCGATCTCCGGCGCGTCCGTGCTTGTGATTACACCACCACCCAGGCACTCATCGCCCGCATAGAACACTATCGACTGTCCGGGGGCGACCGCACGCTGCGGCAGATCGAAATGCACTTCGATGTCGTCGCCGGTTGCTATCACGCGGCAGGTCTGCGGCGGTTGTCGGTAGCGAGTCATTGCACTGCAAGCGAGAGGGAAGGCAGGGGTGATGCCTGCAATCCAGTGCGGCTGTTCCGCGCGCACCAGCTGCGACATCAGCCAGCGATTCTCCGCGCCTTGCGCCACATACACCACATTCGACGGCACATCCTTGCCAACCACGTACCACGGCGCGCTGCCCGCGCCCGCGCGCCCTCCCAGCCCCAGCCCCGCACGCTGGCCGGGTGTGTAGAACATCGCGCCGTGATGCACGCCCAGAATTTCACCTTCCGGCGTGCGCAGTTCGCCCGGCTGTGCGGGCAGGTATTTCGCAAGGAACCCGCGGAAATCGCGTTCGCCGATAAAACAGATGCCGGTGGAATCCCTCTTCGCATGTACGGCGAAACCCGACTCGCGCGCGAGCGCGCGCACTTCAACCTTGCGCAGCTCGCCCAGCGGAAACAGTGCGGCGCCGAGTTGCTGCTGATCCAGCGCATGCAGGAAATAGGTCTGATCCTTGTCGCTGTCTGCCGCGCGCAACAACCGCCAGCGTCCATCCATGTGCTCCACGCGCGCGTAGTGGCCGGTAGCGATCTTCTCGGCGCCGAGTTCGCGCGCCGCGTCCAGAAAGGTGCGGAACTTGATCTCGCGGTTGCAGAGTACATCTGGATTGGGCGTGCGCCCGGCGCGATATTCGGAAAGGAAATGCGCGAACACGCGTTCGCGATATTCACGCGCGAAGTTGCGCGGATGAAATGGGATGCCGAGCTTCGCGCATACCGCCAGCGCATCCTTGCGATCCTCGTCTGCGCGGCAACCGGAATCGGGCTCCTCGTCTTCCCAGTTCTGCATGAACATGCCGGCGACTGCATGGTCCTCGCGTTGCAGCAGCAGTGCGGCCACCGAGGAGTCCACGCCACCGGACATGCCGACCATCACGCGCATGCCGTGCCATCCACGACCGAAAGCGGCAACCGCCGGCCGGCCAGCCAATCGTCCAGTGTGGCGAGCACCAGGGGGCTGCGCAGGCGCTCGCCCAACGCCGCGATTTCCGGATAGCTCAGCCAGTGCGTGCGCAGGATGCCGTGATCCAGCTTGCGCCCGGCATGATGATGCAAGGGACGCCCCGCAAACGCGAAACGCACGATCTGCGCCTCGTGCTCGGGGCTGTCGTACTGGCGCACCCCGATGAAGGATTGCAGTTCGATCTCCCAGCCGGCTTCCTCCAGCGTCTCGCGGTGGACCGCTTGGATCAGGCTCTCGCCGGGCTCGAGGTGGCCCGCAGGTTGATTGAACCGCAGCGTGCCGCGCACGTCTTCCTCCACCATCAGGAAGCGATCTCGATCGTGTACCACGCAGGCGACGGTCACGTGCGGGCACCAGATCTCCTCGTTGTTTTCTGCGGAAATGGACATATGCAAAGGGTCATCGTAATCCCGGCCGGGGAATGGCAGGAATCCAGTGCAGGAATGGAAAAACTTCGCCATTGTGCCATCACGGCAGTGTGTCGCATTGCATAGTGCCGGTTCGCGCGCGGCGTATACTCGGGCCGAAGGCAATCCATCCAGAGCAATGGCACCAACCAAACGACACGACCCGGAATCCGAACACGAGCACGGCCTCGCCGTGGAAACGGCGAAGCCGGAGACCGCACGTCCGCCGCTCTATCAAGTGGTGCTGCTGAACGACGACTACACGCCGATGGAGTTCGTGGTGGCGGTGCTTGAAACCTTCTTCAACATGAATCGTGAACGCGCCACCCAGATCATGTTGCATGTCCACACCCGCGGCAAAGGGGTGTGTGGCGTATTCACGCGTGAGGTCGCCGAGAGCAAGGTCACCCAGGTGAACGAATTCTCACGCAGTCATCAACATCCCTTGCTGTGCACTATGGAAAAACTCTAGCCATCCCCATATCGAAGCCACACGGGAAACATCCCGAATCGCTTTGAAGTGAGAGAATGATGTTCAGCAAAGATCTCGAGTTCACCATCGGCCAGTGCTACAAGGAAGCGCGCGAGCAGCGTCATGAATTCATGACGGTGGAACACCTGCTGCTGGCGTTGCTGGAAAATCCTACCGCCGCGGCGGTACTGCGCGGCTGTGGCGCCGATGTCGACAAGCTGGGCAAGGATCTGCGCTCGATCATCGCCGAAACCGTGCCGGTGCTGCCGACCGGCGACGAGCGCGATACCCAGCCCACGCTCGGTTTCCAGCGCGTGCTGCAGCGCGCGGTGTATCACGTACAGTCATCGGGGCGGAAGGAAGTCACCGGCGCCAACGTGCTGGTCGCGATCTTCGGTGAAAAAGATTCACATGCGGTGTTCTTCCTGCACCAGCAGGAAGTGACGCGGCTGGACGTCGTCAACTACGTGTCGCACGGCATTGCCAAGATCGGCCACGACGCGGCCGAGCCCGCCGCGACCGAACGCGAAGGCGAGGAGGGCGGCGAGGCCAAAGGCAACGCGCTCACCGAGTACGCCAACAACCTCAATGATCTTGCGCGGCAGGGCAAAATCGATCCGCTGATCGGTCGCACCGAGGAGATCGAGCGCACCATCCAGGTGTTGTGCCGTCGGCGCAAGAATAATCCGCTCTATGTCGGCGAAGCCGGCGTGGGCAAGACCGCACTCGCGGAAGGCCTGGCCAAGCGCATCGTCGAAGGCGAGGTGCCTGAGGTGCTGGAAGAGTGCACCGTGTGGGCGCTGGATCTCGGCGCGCTGGTCGCCGGCACCAAATACCGTGGCGATTTCGAGAAGCGCCTGAAGGCGGTGATCGCGCAACTGAAAAAAGATCCGCACGCGATCCTGTTCATCGACGAAATCCACACCATCATCGGTGCGGGTTCCGCTTCGGGCGGCACCATGGATGCATCCAACCTGATCAAGCCGATGCTGGCCTCGGGCGAGTTGCGCTGCATCGGTTCGACCACGTTCCAGGAATTCCGTGGCGTGTTCGAGAAGGATCGGGCGCTGGCGCGACGCTTCCAGAAAATCGACATCGTCGAGCCCAGCGTTGCCGACAGCGTGGCGATCCTGGAAGGTCTGAAGTCGCGCTTCGAGGAACATCATCACGTCAGCTACACCGGCGCGGCGCTGAAAGCGGCGGTGGATTTGTCGGTGAAGCACATTCCCGACCGGCTGCTGCCGGACAAGGCGATCGACGTGATCGACGAGGCCGGTGCCCGTCAGCGCCTGATGCCGGAGGAAGAGCGCAAGACTACCGTCGACGTCAATGAAATCGAGTTCATCGTGGCGCGCATGGCGCGCATTCCGCAGAAGCAGGTCTCGGCTTCCGACCGCGACGTGCTGCGCAATATCGACCGCAATCTGAAGATGGTGATCTTCGGCCAGGATGCCGCGATCGACACCCTGTCGAGCGCGATCAAGATGGCGCGCTCGGGACTGGGCGATCCCGCCAAGCCGATCGGCTGCTTCCTGTTCGCCGGCCCCACGGGCGTCGGCAAGACCGAAGTCACACGGCAACTGGCGATGCAGCTGGGCATCGAGTTGATCCGCTTCGACATGTCCGAATACATGGAAGCGCATTCGGTTTCGCGCCTGATCGGCGCGCCTCCGGGCTACGTCGGCTTCGATCAGGGCGGCCTGCTCACCGACGCGGTGGTCAAGCATCCGCACTGCGTGTTGCTGCTGGACGAAATCGAGAAGGCCCACCCGGATGTGTTCAACGTGCTGCTGCAGGTGATGGATCACGGCGCGCTGACCGACACCAATGGCCGCGAGGCGAACTTCAAGAACGCGATCCTGGTGATGACCACCAATGCCGGCGCGCAGCAGGCTGCGCGGCGCACGATCGGTTTCGTGGAACAGAACCACGCGACCGATGCGATGGAAACCCTCCGCCGCGCGTTCACGCCGGAATTCCGCAACCGCCTCGACGCGATCGTGGAATTCAAGGCGCTGGATTTCGAACACATCCTGCGCGTGGTGGACAAGTTCCTGATCGAGCTGGAAGCGCAGTTGCAGGAGAAGCGCGTCAATCTCAACGTGGATCCCGACGCGCGGCGTTGGCTGGCCGAGCACGGTTTCGATCCGCATATGGGTGCGCGGCCGATGGCGCGGGTAATCCAGGACAAGATCAAGCGCGCGCTGGCCGACGAGCTGCTGTTCGGCAAACTCGCCGAAGGCGGCAAGGTCAACCTGAGCGTCAAGGACGGCGAGCTTGCGGTCGAAACCGAGGAAGCCGAAAAGCTTCCCGCTGTGGTGGAATAGCCGCTCGCTCCATTGCCATCCGGCAAACGAAAAACGGCGGCCAGCGGCCGCCGTTTTTGTAGGGCGGGTTTCAACCCGCCGCGGGATGCCTGACGGAGGGTCAAGACCCGCCCTGCGATCATTTCGACCGGTACGTGATCCGCCCCTTGGTCAGATCGTACGGTGTCATCTCGACCTTGACCTTGTCGCCGGTCAGGATGCGGATGTAGTGCTTGCGCATGCGGCCGGAGATGTGCGCGATGACCACGTGGCCGTTTTCGAGCTGCACGCGGAACATGGTATTAGGCAGGGTTTCCAGCACCGTGCCCTCCATCTCGATTACGTCGTCTTTGGCCATGTGCCCCGGCAGTGAACGGGCGGCAGGGTTGCCGCGCAAGCCGCGCATTGTGCCACGGACGCCGGAAGCGCGAAAGCATCAGCAAGCAGTCGCCCGGGAATCGGTTCTGCCCGACGGCCTGTGGCCGCTTTCGCCGACGTGGGGGCGGCCCCACACATTTCGCGAGGCCGCTCACTTACCCAAAGTGCTGATCGAACTGATGCTGTACCTCCTGCTCGATCGTGCCCTTGAGCATGCCGGCCATCAGACCGAGTTGCGCGCGCATGCGCACGCTGTCCTCGCCGACTTCGATCCGTCCCTCCACGCCGCTGCGTCGGATGTGCAGGGTGTCGCCTTCCCAACTACTCTCGACCGAATACTTGCGCACCATTCCGGCGGCAATCCGTTCGACGATTTCGCGCGCGCGTTCGCGGCCGAGATTGTGTCGCCGGGTTATGTCGATGGTCGCCATGCCCTGTTCCGATATGCCGCCGAGGCCATGTTACAGTGCGCCCGCTCTGCACGGACAGTTCATGCGCATCGGATTCGTCAATGCTGCCCGCGAACCCTTCCGCAGCGCCGGTGCGCGCGTGCGCATCGGCTGCGCGGCCGAAAATGATCTGGCATTGAGCGGGGCGGGCGTCGCGCAACGGCATCTGACGATTGCGGAAGACCGCCGCGGCCTGGTGCTGGAAGTGTTGCCGGGCGCATCGCACATCTACGTGAACGCAAGGCCGGTGCGCGAGCGCGCGTTGCTGCGCTTCGGGGATATCCTGAGCGTCGGCGGATGCAAGCTCGCGCTGCTGCCGGACAATCCGGCCGACCATGATTGCGGAGCATCCAAGCCGCTGCCCGGCGATGCCGCGCCGCGCCCGGGGTTTGCCGCGTTGCGCGCGGTATCGGGGGCATGGTCGGGGCGATTGCTGCCGATCGAGGGTCGACTGGTGCTGGGCGGGCGCGGGTTCGTGCTGGCGGGCGTGCCCCAATGCGAGTTGCAGTTGCACCAAACGGGCGTGCGCTTCGATGCCGGTGATGCACAGGTACTCGTCAACGGTGTTCGACTCAAACGCGCACTGCTCCAATCGGGTGATCAATTGATTCTGGGCGAGCACCGCTTCGTGGTTGAAGCGCCGGGCTTGCAGGCGGCGAGCGCCGCCGCGCAGGAAACACCCGAGCCGCCGCAGGCGCCGATTGCGATCGAGCCGCGGCGCTCGATCGCGGAATTGTGGTGGCTACTGGGCACCGCCGCATTGCTCGCGGTGATCATTGCGGCGCTGTTGTGGTGGAAACATTGAAGGGCTGCCCGCGCGAAATGGGGTGAAGCGCTCCCGGCAGGGATGGAAGCCGGTTGCGCGAGTTTCAATCCGGCCTGATCCGTGTGCGTTTCTCGCTTGGCAAGCCGAGCAGGGTCCGTAGGGCTTGTGTCAGTATCCGATTTGGGTTGCAGCGATCAATTTCTTCAGAGGGCAAGTGTCTTATGACTCGTGGTTGGAATTTCAGCGCCGGTCCCGCGGCGTTGCCGGAAGCGGTATTGCGCCGCGCACAGGAAGGACTGCTTGAGTGGAACGGCGCGCGCGCCTCGGTGATGGAAGTAAGCCATCGCGGCAAGGCGTTCGAAGCAATGGCCGCGCGCGCCGAGGAAGATTTGCGCGAACTGCTGAATGTGCCGGGCGATTACAAGGTGCTGTTCCTGCAGGGCGGGGCCACCCAGCACTTCGCGCAAATCCCGATGAATTTGTGCGCTGACGGCCAGCGCGCGGATTACATCATCACCGGGCACTGGAGCGAGAAAGCGCTGAAGGAAGCATCCGTATACGCAAAGCCGCACGCGGCGGCCAGCTCTGCAACCTCCAATTTCACGACGATTCCAGCCCGTGCGCAATGGCAGCTCGACCCGAATGCCGCCTACGTGCACTACACACCCAATGAAACAATCCATGGCGTGGAGTTCCATTCCATTCCGGATGTCGGCGATGTGCCGCTAATCGCGGACATGTCTTCGGACATCCTGTCTCGCCCGGTGGAGGTGTCGCGGTTTGGCATGATCTACGCCGGAGCGCAGAAGAACATCGGGCCTTCGGGCCTGGTGGTGATGATCGCGCGCGAAGATTTGCTGGCGCGCAATCCGCGGCCGTTGCCGAAGATCTTCCGTTACGCCGAACACGCGGCACAGAATTCGATGCTCAACACACCCAACACCTGGGGCTGGTATCTGGCCGGGCTTACTTTCCAGTGGCTGCGGGAGCAGGGCGGTTTGGTCGCGATGGAACAGCGCAATCGCGAGAAGGCCGAAACGCTGTACGCCGCGATCGATGGTTCGAACGGTTATTACCGCAATCCGGTCGAACCGTTCGCGCGCTCGCGCATGAACGTACCCTTCGTGCTGCACGATGCGGCGCTGGATGCGGCCTTCCTGAAGGACGCAGAGGCCGCCGGTCTGTTGGCGCTGAAGGGGCATCGGGCGGTCGGCGGGATGCGCGCGTCGCTGTACAACGCGATGCCGATTGAAGGCGTGCGTGCGCTCACCGGATTCATGGCTGACTTTGCGCAGCGGCATGGCTGATGACAATCGCCTTGCCGCTTGCCGTCCTCCCGGCGAAGGCCGGAATCCATTTCCATCTTGCTCCTTCGCAAGATTGCCTTGATTCCGCTCGCTGCCGCTCGCGGGCTACTTTTGTTTCGGCAAAAGTAGCCAAAACCATTGCGCTCGGCACGACGGTCGAGACAACATCGTGTTGTCTCGACTTCCCTGCGCATCTTGCGCCAAGCGGGCCGGCGCGAACTCACACGTCCGTGTGCTCAAACAGTCGCGCCTTGCTCCCGCTTGGCGCTGCGGTGCTCGGCGTCATGCGACGGCGCTGAAGCTCACTCAACGCGGCCATCCATGGCCTGCACTTTTGGTAATCGGAGATTACTTGCACCAATGTTCAAAATCCTGACACTCAACAACATCGCCGCCAGCGGTCTGGAACGCCTCCCGAAAAGCACCTACGCGACCGGCAACGACATCGCCGATCCCGATGCGATCCTGCTGCGCAGCGCGGATCTGCATGCGCGTGCCATCTCCGCCAGCGTGTTGGCGGTGGCGCGCGCCGGCGCCGGTACCAACAACATTCCCGTTGTCGAATTGTCCAAGCGCGGCGTGCCGGTGTTCAACGCGCCCGGCGCCAATGCCAATGCGGTCAAGGAACTGGTGATCGCCGGCATGTTGCTGGCCGCGCGCAATCTGCCCGATGCGCTCGCATTCGCGCAATCGCTCGGCGATGAAAGCGGCGCGCACGCTCGCATGGAAGCGGAGAAAAAGCGCTTCGCGGGTTCCGAGCTCGCCGGCAAGACATTGGGAGTGGTGGGTCTCGGCGCAATCGGCGTGCGCGTCGCGAATGCTGCGTTCGCCCTGGGGATGCGCGTGATCGGCCACGATCCGCACATGACCGTGGAAGGCGCGTGGCAGCTGTCTTCCAGCGTACAGCGCGCGGCTTCGCTGGATGAATTGTATGCATCATCGGATTACGTCTCGATCCACGTGCCGCTGATGGAAGCGACCCGCGGCTTGTTTGGCGCCGGGGCGATAGCGGCGGCCAAACGCGGACTGGTGCTGCTGAACTTTGCGCGCGAGGGTGTCATCGATGCCGCCGCGGTGCGCGCGGGCCTGGACGACGGCAGGCTTGGTCGGTACGTCAGCGATTTTCCGGTAGCGGAATTGATGGGCCATGCACGGGTGATTGCGTTGCCGCACCTGGGCGCATCCACCGCGGAAGCCGAGGAGAACTGCGCGGTGATGGTCGCCGACCAGCTGCGCGAATTCCTGGAAAACGGCAACGTGCAGCACGCGGTCAATTTTCCCAACACGCGCATGGCGCGCGCCGGCCACGCGCGCGTGTGCGTGGCCAATGCCAACCGCCCCAACATGATCGGTCAGCTTTCGCATGTGCTGGGCGAGGCCGGGTTGAACATCGCGCAGATGCACAACGCGTCGCGCGGCGAGCTTGCCTACAACCTGATTGATGTGGATGCGGTGGTGCCGGAATCGCTGGTGGCGACGATCACCGGCATCGAAGGCATCCTTTCCGTGCGCGTGATCGCGGCGGGCGATTGAGTCGGGGTCATGAGCGCGTTCGATGCCACGCAGTTGGCCAATGCCCCGCTGGCGCGGCTGCGCAATTACGACCCCGGCCACGACCTGCCGGCGCTGCGCCGAAGGTTCGGGCGCGAAATCGCGGAATTGGGATCCAATGAGAACCCGTGCGGGCCTAGTCCGCGCGCGCTGGAGGCAATGCGCGCGGCGCTGGCCGACAGCTTTCGTTATCCCGATCCGCGCGGCGCGGGATTGAAGGCGGCTCTCGGTGATCGTCTCGGCCTGGGCGTCGAGCGCATCGCACTCGGCAACGGTTCGCACGAACTGCTGATGTTGCTGGCGCAGTGTTTCGCCGATGCCGCGCATTCGGTGGTGTTTTCGCAGTTTGGCTTCGCGGTGTTCCCGATCGCGACGGCCGCCGCGGGCGCGCAACCGATCTGCGTGCCGGCGCTGCCGCGCGATGACGCGCGCGCGCCGTACGGCCACGATCTGGCCGCAATGGCGAAAGCGGTTCGCCCGGATACTCGCATCGTGTATCTGGCCAATCCCAACAATCCGACCGGCACCTGGTTCGACGACGCGGCGCTCGCGGATTTTCTCGCATGCATCCCGCGCGACGTACTGGTGGTGGTGGACGAGGCCTATCACGAATACGTGGATGCACCGGGGCTCACCACCGCGCTGCGTTTTGCCGAGGCGCATCCCAACCTGGTCGTCACCCGCACGTTTTCGAAGGCGTACGGACTCGCCGGTTTGCGCGTCGGGTATCTGGCTGCACATCCGAGCGTAATCGCGGTGCTGGAGCGGCTGCGTGAATCCTTCAACGTCAACGGTATCGGCCTGGTCGGCGCGGAATCCGCACTGGCCGATCGCGAACATCTGGCGAGCTCGCGTGCCTACAACAACGGCGAACGCGAATGGCTGCGTGGCGAGTTGGACTCGCGCGGGTATCGTTGCCTGCCGTCGCAAACGAACTTCCTGCTGCTCGACCTGCAAGATGATGCACATGAGCTGGAGCGCCACTTGTTCGAGCGCGGCGTAATCGTGCGGCCGATGCTCGGTTACGGCTTGCCGCGTACCCTGCGCATCAGCATCGGTAGCCGTTCGGAAAACCAGCGTCTGCTCGCTGCGCTGCCATGAATGCGCGACTCGACTGGATCAGCGCTCCCGCATCCGCGTTGCACGGCGAGATCGAGATACCCGGCGACAAATCGGTGTCGCACCGCGCGATCATGCTGGCGGCGATCGCGGAAGGCCGCTCGCGCATCCACGGGTTTCTGGAAGGCGCCGACACCCATGCCGGTGCGGCCATCTTCGAGCAACTCGGTGTGCGCATCGAAACACCCGCTCCGGGCGAACGCATCGTGCATGGCGCGGGTCTGCACGGATTGCGCGCGCCGGGCGGCGTACTCGATTGCGGAAACTCCGGCACGGCCATGCGCTTGCTCACGGGATTGTTTGCGGGGCAATCCTTCGACTGCACCCTGGTCGGTGACGCCTCGTTGTCGCGACGACCGATGCGACGGATCACCGAACCGCTGGGCATAATGGGTGCGCGGATCGAAGCGGCAGCCGGGGAGCTGCCACCACTGCGTATTCGTGGCCGGCCACTGCACGGAATGGAATACACGGTGCCGATTGCCAGCGCGCAGGTGAAATCCGCGCTGCTGCTGGCCGGCCTGTACGCGCGCGGCGCGACCTGTATCCGCGAACCGCAACCAACCCGCGACTACACCGAACGCATGCTGGCGGCTTTCGGCTGGCCGATCGAATTCGAGGCAGGCAGGGTGAAACTTGACGGCGGCCGCAGGCTGCATGCGACCGAGGTGGCCGTGCCGGCGGATTTTTCCTCCGCGGCATTTTTCATTGTGGCGGCGACGCTCATTCCCGGAAGCGAGTTGCGCCTGCGCGGCGTCGGATTGAACCCGCGTCGCACCGGCTTGTTGCGCGTGCTGCGTGCGATGGGCGCGGACATCATCGAGGAAAATCCGCGCGAATCCGGGGGCGAGTCGATTGCCGATCTGCTGGTCCGCCAGGCACCGCTGCGGGCAACCGAAATGCCGGCGTTGGTGGCGCCCGACATGATTGACGAGTTTCCGATCCTGTTCGTGGCCGCCACCGGCGCGCAAGGTACGACGATGATCCGTGGCGCACAGGAACTGCGGGTCAAGGAATCCGATCGCATCGCGGTGATGGCCTCAGGGTTGCGCGCATTGGGCGCGCGGATCGAGGAAACGGCGGATGGCGCAATCATCCAGGGCGGCGGCTTGCAAGGCGGCGAAGTCGACGCACAGGGCGACCATCGTTGCGCCATGGCATTCGCGGTGGCCGGCGCGATCACGCGCGAACCGGTGCGCATCCGCGATTGCGCCAATGTGGCAACTTCTTTTCCGGGTTTTGCGGAGAAGGCGAACGGCTCGGGCATGCGGGTCGAGATCGTGCCCGGCCAGGTGTCGATATCTTGAAATTACCTTATAATAGTTTCTCAACTAATTGTATTAAAATATAATGGCTATCGACATTCCCGTCCTGACCATCGACGGTCCCTCGGGTTCGGGCAAGGGTACGATCGCACGTGCGGTCGCCGACCAGCTCGGTTGGCATCTGCTCGATTCCGGTGCGTTGTATCGCGCCGTCGGCTATGCGGCCGCGCGAGCGAAGCTGAGCCTGAGTGATGCCGCCGCGCTGACAAGCTGCGCCCAGGCAATGGAAATCGCCTTTCGCGACCCCAAAGATGGTGGCGAGGCACGCGTGATCGTCAACGGTCATGACGCCACCGACGCCATCCGCACCGAAACCGCGGGTGCCGCGGCCTCCGCCATTGCCGCCATCCCTTCTGTGCGCCAGGCGCTGGTCGCGATGCAGCTGGCTTTCCGCAAGCCGCCGGGACTGGTAGCCGACGGCCGCGACATGGGCACGGTGATCTTCCCGGACGCAGCCCACAAGGTGTTCCTGACCGCCAGCACTGGCGAGCGCGCGCAAAGACGCTATAAGCAGTTGAAGGAAAAGGGTCTGGAGGTTACACTAGCCAGCCTTTTGCACGAGATCGAGGCGCGCGACGCTCGCGATGCGTCGCGTGCGGTTTCGCCGTTGAAGCCAGCCAGCGACGCGGTGATGGTGGATACGACCGGGATGCCGATCGATCAAGTCGTGGCAAAGGTGTTGTCGCTGTTGCAGCAGTGATCGTTTACGGGCGACGGCAACAGCCATGCTGGCCAAGGAGGCTTGCAGGTGGATAGGGCACGCATTTGCGGCGCGTGTCCGACCCCACGAAAAACGAATCCGGATATGCACCGGGTTCGTCGTGGTCTGACAAGTTCGGGATGGACGTGTCCAGACAAATGGAATATTCCCAACCAACGGCGCGCAAGCGCCCCCAACCGGCGGATCGTCGCCTGGAATCGAAACAATGAGTGTTGCAGGCAGCGCGGTCCTTTCCCCCACTGGAAATTTTATGAACGAGAGTTTTGCTGAGCTGTTCGAACAGAGCAGCCAATCCATCGCCAAGCTGAAGCCCGGCTCCATTGTGTCCGGCATCGTCGTGGACATCCGTTCCGACGTGGTCGTGATCAACGCGGGGCTGAAATCCGAAGGCATCGTCCCGATCGAGCAGTTCCGTGAAGACGATGGCACGCTGGAGATCAATATCGGCGACGAGGTCAAGGTCGCGCTGGACGCGATGGAGGACGGCTTCGGCGAGACCAAGCTGTCGCGCGAGAAGGCCAAGCGCGCGCTGGTCTGGGATGTGCTGGAAAACGCCTTCGAAAAAAGCGAGGCGATCACCGGCCGCATCTCCGGCAAGGTCAAGGGCGGTTTCACCGTCGATATCAAGGATGTGCGTGCGTTCCTGCCGGGCTCGCTGGTGGATGTGCGTCCGGTACGCGATCCGGGGTACCTGGAAGGCAAGGATCTCGAATTCAAGATCATCAAGCTCGACCGCAAGCGCAACAACGTGGTGGTTTCGCGTCGCGCGGTGGTCGAGAGCGAGCATTCCGAAGAGCGCGAGCAGTTGCTCGAGCGCCTGCAGGAAGGCGCGATCATCAAGGGCGTGGTCAAGAACCTCACCGACTACGGCGCATTCGTGGACCTGGGCGGCATCGACGGCCTGCTGCACATCACCGACATGGCGTGGAAGCGTGTACGTCATCCGTCCGAAGTGGTCAATGTCGGCGACGAGCTGGATGTCCGCGTGCTGAAGTTCGACCGCGAGCGCAACCGCGTGTCGCTGGGTCTCAAGCAGATGGGCGACGATCCGTGGGTCAACATCGCGCGCCGGTATCCGTCTGGCACGCGCCTGTTCGGCAAGGTCAGCAACGTCACCGATTACGGCTGCTTCGTGGAGCTGGAACCGGGCGTGGAAGGACTGGTGCACGTGTCCGAAATGGACTGGACCAACAAGAACGTCAATCCCGCCAAGATGGTGCAGGTCGGCGACGAAGTCGAAGTGATGGTACTGGACGTGGATGAAGAGCGTCGCCGCATTTCGCTCGGCATCAAGCAGACCCAGGCCAATCCGTGGGAAGCCTTCGCCGGCACCTTCAAGAAGGGCGACAAGGTGAAGGGTTCGATCAAGTCGATCACCGATTTCGGCATCTTCGTCGGTCTCGATGGCGGCATCGACGGCCTGGTGCACTTGTCCGACATCTCCTGGCAGACGCCGGGCGAGGAGCTGGTGCGCAACTTCAAGAAGGGTGACGAAGTGGAAGCGGTTGTGCTGGCGGTTGATCCGGAGCGCGAGCGCATCAGCCTGGGCGTCAAGCAACTCGAACAGGATCCCTTCGGTCAGTTCATGGGCAACCATCCGCGCGGTTCGATCCTGACCGGCACGGTCAAGGAAGTCGATGCACGCGGCGCGGTAATCGATCTGGGTGAAGGTCTCGAAGGTTATCTCGCTGCCCGGGACATCGCCAAGGAGCGCGTGGACGATGCCACCCAGCACTTCAAGGTCGGTGACACCGTCGAAGCCAAGTTCACGGGCATGGATCGCAAGGGCCGCTTGTTGCAGTTGTCGATCCGCGCCAAGGATGAAGACGAGCTTGCCGAGACATTGTCGGATTATCAGGATTCCGGCAGCGCCACCACCAAGCTCGGCGCCTTGCTCAAGGAACAGATGAACAAGTCGGAGTAATCGGGCCGACGTGCGTGCGGGGCGCAACGCCCCGCACGCTTGCGGAATGCATCATCGAATCATCGAAGCCGTGAAGTTGGAACCTGCGAGCTCGCGCCCCATGACGAAATCCGAGTTGATCGAAGCGCTCGCGCTGCGTCAGACACACCTCGCGTTCACCGACGTGGAACTCGCGGTGCGCAACGTCATCGAGCAGATGAGCGGTGCGCTGTCCAGCGGCGATCGCATCGAAGTGCGTGGCTTCGGCAGTTTCTCGCTGCACTATCGTCCGCCGCGCACCGGCCGCAATCCCAAGACCGGCACCGCGGTGGCGCTGCCAGGCAAACATGTGCCGCACTTCAAACCGGGCAAGGAATTGCGCGAACGGGTCAATCATCAACCCTGATGAAAAGCGGCCATCCATCGCCGCACTCTTCACGAAAGTCGACCTGAACCTGTGCCGTTCAAGTGGATCGCAATCGGTTACATTGCGCGCGTGATCCGAACGTCGGGTGATCCATGCGCGCGTTGACCGTCGTACTCGTGGTGCTGTTCCTGATTTTGGGAGCGCTGTTCGGCGCGCTCAATCCGCAGCCGGTTGTTTACGACTTTCTGTTTGCGCGCATGGAAGTCTCCAAGGGCGCCGCGTTGCTGGTCGCGATGCTGCTTGGCTGGTTGCTTGGCGGTGCCTTGTGCTGGGCCGGTTCCGGTTTCGCACGGCAGCGCAAACTCGTTTTCAGCAGACGCCCGCGCGAGAAAGCATGAACGCCTTGTTGTTGCATCCGCTCTATCTGTTGTTCCTGCTGCTGCCGGTGGCTGCCTGGTCCGGTTGGCTGATCGGCCGGCACACCAGCGCGCGCAGTTCCGGCGCGCGCACGCGCGAGCTGTCGTCGAGCTACTTCCGCGGCTTGAACTATCTGCTCAACGAGCAGCCGGACAAGGCGATCGAGGTATTCATGAAGCTCGCCGAGTTCAATCGTGACACGGTGGAAACGCATCTCGCGCTGGGCAACCTGTTCCGCCGGCGCGGCGAGGTGGATCGCGCGATTCGTGTGCATCAGCATCTGGTCGGGCGCCCTAACCTGAGCGAGGGCGAGAAGACCGTGGCGCTGCTGGAGCTTGGCGAGGATTACATGCGCGCCGGCCTGCTCGACCGCGCGGAGGCGCTGTTCGATGACCTGGTGGCGATGAACGCGCATGCGCCTTCGGCACTGCGTCATCTGATCGCGATCTACCAGCACGAACGCGATTGGCACAAGGCCATCGATCACGCGCGCCGGTTGGAAACCATGACCGGCGAATCACAGGCGCCGATCATCGCGCAGTTCTATTGCGAACTGGCCGAGCAGTCCCGCACGCACGGCGCGCGCGAGGAAGCGCGTGAGTATCTGGATCAGGCTTTCGCCAGCGAGCCCAACTGCGTGCGTGCGCACATGATCGCCGGCCACCTGATGGCCGAAGCGGGCGATCGTACCGGCGCCGTGGACGCGTTCGAACATGCGGTACGCGCCGATGTGGATTTCGTGCCGGAAGTGCTGCCGCCATTGCTGGACAACTACGCGCGCTCGCAGCAGATGGATCGCGCCGAGAAGTTTCTGGTGGACGTGATCCAGCGCTATCACGGCATTTCGCCGGTGCTGGCGCTGATGCGCCTGTACGCCGGCCGCGAAGGCGAGCGCACCGCGGTGGATTTCCTGACCCGACAATTGCGCCAGCGTCCGTCGGTGCGTGGGCTGATGGCGTTGATCGACGCCACCCTGGACAAAACCACGGGCGAGGCCCGCGAGAATTTCCTGATCCTGCGCGACCTCACCCGCAAGCTGGTGGAGGGCCAGGCGATGTATCGCTGCAGCCGTTGTGGTTTCGGCGCCAAGGCGCATCACTGGCAGTGCCCGAGTTGCAAGAATTGGGGCACCGTGCGGCCCATTCATGGCGTGGTGAACGAATAGCGTGTTCGCGTAACGTGCACTCTGCGCACGCCACGCGTGGCCACAGACCTTCATCGTGCGCGATGCGCACGCTACCCTAAAGCGCGCGTGATCGAAATCGTGCCAACCATCATCAGCGCCGCTTGCGGATTTCTTGTCTCCGTGATCGTGGTCGCGGCCAGCTTGGCCTATGCGCGCAAGCGCGGGCTGCTCGATCTGCCGGGGCAGCGACGCTCGCACACGCAGCCCACTCCGCGCGGCGGCGGCATCGGCATCGTTGTCGCGGTGTTGGTCTGCGCGATGCCGGTGTTGACGCTGTTGCCGCGGCCACGCCCGCTCGGGACAGTGATCGTGCTCGGGTTGATGCTGCTGGCCGTGGCAGCGGTAGGTTGGCGCGACGACCATGCGCCGCTGCCGGTGCTGCCACGCATAGGCGTGCATCTATTCACGGCGCTGGCGACCGGCGCGCTCCTGCTGCTGCCGGTTGCACAATCCGATCCACGCCTGTGGGTCTGGCTGATTCCGGTTTCCATCATCATCGCGGGCAGTATCAACGCGCACAATTTCATGGACGGCATCGATGCGCTGCTCGGGATGCAAGCCACATTCGTATTGATCGGCTACGCGCTGCTCGCACGTCAGATGGACCAAACCGCATTGACCGCGGCGGCGCTGACATCCGCCACCGCGTGCCTGGGATTCCTGCTGTTCAACCGGCCACCTGCGCGGATCTTCATGGGCGATGTCGGCAGCGGCACGCTGGGATGGTTGCTTGCGGCCTTCGCCGGCCTGCTGGTGCAGCGCTCGTTTGCGATGCTGTGGCCATGCGCCATTCTGTCATCGGCCTTCATTGTGGACGCGGGCTTGACGTTGCTGGCGCGCATGCTGACGGGCAAGCGTTGGTACACTGCCCACCGCGAGCACCTGTACCAGTGGATGGTGCGCGCAGGGTTCAGTCACGCGCGAACGGATGCCATGTACCTAGCCTGGAACCTGATCATCGCGGCGCCAGCGGCCTGGGCGACCACGCGCTGGCCCTCGCTCGGCGTTGCCATTTGCGCCGCGGTATACGCCGGCGCGTGCATAGTCTGGTGCAGTGGCAAGCGCGCGTGCCTGACGTCCGCGCGGCAGAGGTTTTCGCATGACGCCGCGTAGCCTGATCAGCAAACTGCATCCGCGCGCGGCGGTGGTCGTGCACGATCTGCTGATGGTCGCGATCGCCTGGACCCTCGCCGACGCGCTGCGTTACGCGTTGCTGCCGCAGCCGATGCCGATCAGCATCTTCTCGCCGGAATTGGCGATCGTGCTGATCGTGCAAGGCGCGATTTTCTACTGGACGGGGTTGTACAAGGGTCTGTGGCGGTTCGCCAGCTTGCCGGATCTATGGAACATCCTGCGCGCCAGCGTGGTGGGAGCGCTGGCGATCGGTCTCGCCTTGTTTCTGTACAGCCGCTTGCAAGGCATTCCGCGTTCCGTGCTGCTGATCTATCCGGCGCTGCTGTGCGTGCTGCTGGGTTTGCCGCGTCTGGCTTATCGCTACTGGAAAGACAGCCGCATCGATCTGTTTTCCACCAGGCGCAGCAAGCGCGTGCTGGTGATCGGCGCGGGACGCGCGGGGGAAGCTTTGATCCGCGATCTGCGCCACGACCAGGACCATCACGCGGTGGGCTTCATCGACGACAGCGAATCCTTGCGCGGCGCCCGCGTGCACGGCATTCCGGTCCTCGGGCGCATTGATCGCCTGCCGGAACTCGCCCGCGAATCGGGCGCGGAAATGCTGTTGATCGCGATGCCTTCGGCGGACAAGGCGCAGATGCGACGGGTGGTGGAATTATGCGAGGAAACCGGCCTGCCGTTCCGCACCGTGCCACGGCTGGAAGACGTGGTCGCCGGGCGCGCGCAGTTCAACGAATTGAAGGAAGTGGCGATCGAGGATCTGCTCGGCCGCGAACAGGTGAAACTGGATTGGAGCGCGATCCGGCAAAGCCTTACCGAACGCCACGTGCTGATCACCGGCGGCGGCGGTTCCATCGGCGCGGAGTTGTGCCGGCAGGTCGCGCGCCTGGGCGCAGCCTCGCTCACCGTAATCGAACTTTCCGAATACAACCTTTATCGGATCGAGCAGGAACTGCGCGCGAACTATCCGGAGTTGCTGTTCCGCGGCCTGATCGGCAACTGCGGAGATCCGGCCACCTGCGAGCGCGCGTTCGCGCTCGCGCGCCCGAATGCCGTATTTCATGCTGCCGCCTACAAGCACGTGCCGTTGCTGCAAGAGCAACTGCGCGAGGCGTTCCGCAACAACGTGCTGGCCACGCGCGTGGCGGCCGAAGCAGCCGCGCGGCATGGCGTGGAAAGCTTCGTGCTGATTTCCACCGACAAGGCGGTCAACCCGACCAGCGTGATGGGCGCCTGCAAGCGGATAGCCGAGATCGTCTGCCAGGCGGTTGCCAAGGAATCGCGCACGCGGTTCATCACGGTGCGATTCGGCAACGTGCTGGATTCGGCGGGCTCGGTGGTGCCGCTGTTCCGCGAGCAGATTCGCGCCGGCGGCCCGGTGACTGTGACGCATCCGGAAATCTCGCGCTACTTCATGACCATTCCGGAAGCCTGCCAGTTGATCCTGCAGGCGACCGCAATGGGGCAGGGCGGTGAGACCTACGCGCTCGACATGGGCGAGCCGGTGCGCATCCGTGATCTCGCCGAACAGATGATCCGGCTTGCCGGCAAGCAAGCCGGTCGCGACGTGGCGATCGTCTACACCGGCTTGCGCCCTGGCGAAAAATTGTTCGAGGAACTGTTTCACCCGCTGGAGAATTACACCGGCACGGCGCACCCGAAGATATTCCGCGCCGCACAGCGCGAATTCGCCAGTGCGCTGGTGCTGGCGCAGATCGATCGCGCGGCAATGGCCACTTCGCAGTTCGATGAGGATGCACTGCAAGCCTGCGTAGCCGGGTTGCTGCCGGGCTATCGCTGGCAGGCCGGCGAACCCCATGAAACCGACAACGTGCGGCCACTGCACGGCGAACAATCCGCCTGAAGTGAACCGCATGAGAGTGCAGCACCTTTGCAAGAGCAACCCGTCCGCCAATGAGCGCAGGGATACACGGAGCCGATCCGGCGCCTGATCTCGACTTGTTCGCGTTTACTGGCGATTCGCGGATCGTTATCCCTGTTTGATGCGAGGAGAGGAAATGAACGAAGCCCGGACGCCCCAACGCATCCGCAAGGTGGTCTTCCCGGTTGCAGGGTTGGGCACGCGCTTCTTGCCCGCGACGAAGGTTGTCGCCAAGGAGATGCTGCCGGTGCTGGATCGTCCGCTGATCCAGTATGCAGTGGACGAGGCGGTGAATGCCGGCGCCGATACGCTGGTGTTCGTCACCAACCGCTACAAACATGCGATCGCCGACTACTTCGATTCCGCCTACGAGCTGGAGGAAACGCTCGATCGCGCCGGCAAGCACAAATTGCTTTCGCTGGTGCAGGGCTTGCTGCCGCCGCACGTGCGTTGCGTGTATGTAACCCAGGAGCAGGCGCTTGGCCTGGGGCATGCCGTGCTGTGCGCCAGGCCGGTGATCGGCGATGAGCCCTTCGGCGTGATCCTGCCCGATGACCTGATCGTCACCGAAGGTGCGAGCGCCTTGAAACAGATGGCCGAACTCGCCGCGACCGAGCACGCCTCGGTATTGGCGGTGGAGGAAGTACCGCGCAACGAGACGAACAAGTACGGCATCGTGGATGTCGGCGGGGCGAACGAACCCGCCGCGCGCATTCGTCACGTAGTCGAAAAGCCGAACCCGGAGAACGCGCCCTCCAACCTCGCCATTGTCGGTCGCTATGTATTGCCCGCGCGCATTTTTTCGTTGCTTGAAAATACCAGGCCCGGTGCCGGCGGCGAGATCCAATTGACCGATGCAATTGCTGCACTGTTGGCGGAGTCGCCCGTGCTGGCCTGCCGGTTCCAGGGCACGCGCTTTGATTGCGGCAGCAAGCCGGGTCTGGTGCGCGCCACGCTGCACTTCGCCCTGCGCGATCCCGCGCTGGCCGGCATTGTGCGGGAATTTACGCATCAATCAGAATAGAGCATTTCTTCCGCGAAGGACGCAAAGAGCGCAAAGAGATCAACAACGATTCGATCAGAACCTCGCGCCGTTCTTTGCTGTTTTCGACATGCTTTTCTTCGCGTTCTTTGTGTTCCTTGCGGATAGCCCGCGTTTACTTGTGCTCTCGACGCCAACGACATGGACATCGACTGGATCCTGACCCACCTCGGCGAGGAGCGCGAGCGCTATTTCGGCGCCGTCGCGCCGCCGGTCATCCAGACTTCCATCTTCTGTTTCGAATCGGTCGCCGACATGCGCACGCGCATGCGTGATGAATATGGCGAGCACTGCTATACACGCGGCAACAACCCTACCGTCGAAATCCTGCGCAAAAAAATCGCCGCGCTGGAAGGCGCCGAGGATTGTCTGGTATTTTCATCGGGCGCCGCGGCAATTTCCGCCGCGATTGTGGCAAGCGTATCCGCGGGCGATCACGTGATATGCGTGCACAAGCCCTATAGCTGGACACACAAGCTGCTGACGCAACTGCTGCCGCGCTTCGGCGTGCGCTGTGCATTCGTGGACGGTACCGATACTGCGAACATCGAGGCCGCGCTGGAACCCGCAACCAGGCTGATCGTGCTGGAATCGCCAAACTCGCTGACTTTCGAATTGCAGGATCTGGGGGCGATCGCAAAGCTGGCGCGCGCACGCGGCATCCGCACATTGTGCGACAACAGCTACGCGAGCCCGCTGAACCAGTCGCCGATCACGCTCGGCGTCGATCTGGTCGCGCACTCGGCCACCAAATATCTCAATGGACACAGCGATGTCGTTGCCGGTGCGCTGTGCGGACCGCGCGCGGTCCTGGAGGATGTCTTCAAGGGGCCGTTCATGACCTTCGGTGCGTCGCCGTCGCCGCATGATGCCTGGCTGATGCTGCGCGGTCTGCGCACCTTGCGCCTGCGCGTGGAGCGTAGCGGCACCAGCGCTTTGAAGATCGCGCAATGGCTGGAGGCCCATCCGAAAGTCGAGCATGTGTGGTATCCGCATCTGCGTTCGCACCCGCAGCACGAACTGGCGAGGCGGCAGATGTGCATGTCAGGCGGCCTGCTGTCGTTCGCGCCACGCTGCGTCGACACCAGCGCGGTGGAACGGTGTTGCGATGCGCTGCAGCGGTTCCTGCTCAGCGTTTCCTGGGGCGGCTACGAATCGCTGGTGTGTCCGACCGCGGCGTTTTTCCCGCCCGCGACCAAGGCGATCGGCGCACCCGGGGATGCGCCGCCGCATCTGATCCGGCTTTCGATCGGTCTGGAGGATCCGGATGTGCTGATCGCCGATTTGGAGCAAGCCCTGGCAAGGATTTAATCCGCGATAAGCTCGAATGCGCAAATCAGAAGCAGAGAAATCGCTTAGTCCATTTGTTTTCATTACGTTCGTTCGCTGGCTGTTTTCTCTCCACCCTTCGATCGACTCGGGATTCAGGCATCGGCGCACTGCCGGCGAGAAACGTCCATGCAGACAGCGGGCGAAACTTATTACCGCGCCACCGCGAATCCCGGCGAAGCGTTCCCGCCGCTGAGCGGCACGCACGAAGCGCGCGTGGCCATAGTGGGCGGAGGTTATGCCGGCGTGAATCTCGCGCTGGGTCTGGCCGAGCGCGGCGTGCGCGACGTCGTGTTGCTGGAAAGCGAATCCATGGGGCATGGCGCCTCCGGCCGCAACGGAGGCTTCGTATTCGCCGGCTATTCGCTCGGTGAACAGTCGCTGCTGGATCGACTGGGCGAGCAGGGCGCGCGGGACTTGTACGCACGTACCGTGGCTGCGGTCAACCTGATCCGCGGGCGCATCGCACGTTACGCGATTCAATGCGACGTGACGGATGCTGGCGTGATCTGGGCGAACTGGTTTCGCGACCCGGATATCCTGCGCGAGCGCCAGCGGTTGCTGGCCGAACATTATGGTGTCAACTGGGAGTGGTGGCCGCGCGAGCGTGTGCGCGAAGCGATTCAGAGCGAACGTTATTCGGATGCCTTGTTCGAACGCAACGCATTGCACTTGCATCCATTGAACTATGTCAACGGACTCGCACGCGCAGCCGCAGGCCAGGGTGTCTCTCTGCACGAACACAGCCGCGCCCTGCGTGTTCGGCGCGAGGGGGCGGATTGGTGCATCCACACCGATGCAGGAGCAGTGCGCGCACCGGTGATCGTGCTTGCGTGCGGCGGATATCTGGCAAATTTGAAACGCGAAGTGGATCGCGCGGTGCTGCCGATCGCCACTTACGTGATGACAACCGAACCGCTTGGCGAGCGCATGCGTGAGTGCCTGCGCACGCAGGCGGCAATCTACGACACGCGTTTCGCGTTCGACTATTACCGTGCATTGAACGACACGAGGTTGCTGTGGGGCGGGCGCATTTCCGTGCGCGATCGTTCGCCCCGCGCGGTGCAGAAATTGCTGATGCGCGATCTGCTGCGGGTTTTTCCGCAACTCAACGGCGTGCGCATCGAGTACGCCTGGTCCGGGTTGATGAGCTACGCGCGCCATCAGATGCCGCAACTCGGCACATGTGGCGACGGGCTGTGGTGGATGCAGGCTTTCGGCGGCCACGGCGCCGCGCCCACTGCGGCGGCCGGGGAGTTGCTTGCGGATGCGATTGCACATCACGATGAAAGCTGGCGCGCGTTTTCAGGTTTCGGTTTGAGCCGCAGCCACAAACCCTTCGGTTATCTCGCCGCGCAGGCAAATTACTGGTGGCTGCAGTCGAGGGACTGGTTGAAGGAAAGCCTGCGGGGGTGAGGCGGAGCGCTTCAACATGAGTCGCTTGTGAATGCGGTCGCGTACAGAGCCGGCAATCGTGATCGGTTTCACCCCGGCACGACAAATCTGCGTGCTACCTTCATCGTTCCACAAAGGAGACCGCACGCATGGACGCTCGCAGGTTGGTATTGATATTGGCACTGTCGGCGGGCTTTCCCGCATCTCTCTGGGCCGCAACACCGGCCGCCGGCACGCTCAACGCACCCGCTTCAGGGCAGACGTCCATCCTCACATGGAGCGGCGGCCCATACACCGGGGCGACGGCCGACCCGGCCGCGTGCACCACGCTGACCTGCGACACCTACACGCTGACCGTAAATGTGCCGAGCACCTTTTACGCGGCGAACCCGGGCTACGCGGTGAAGGTGGGCATCACCTGGGCCAGCAGCACCAACGATTTCGATCTCAACGTCAACGACGCCAACGGCAACACGGTTTGCTCGTCCGGCAACAGCAACGCCACCACGGGTCAGGCTTCCGAACTTGCCGATTGCGGCCAACTCGCGGCCGGCACCTACACGGTGCAAGTGGTTGCCTTCGCGGTGGCGAATTCGACTTACTCAGGCACGGCGACCGTGGCGCCCGAGCCGATTTCACCGACCGGCACCGCGCGCTACAAATCCGGCAAGTTCGCCTTCAGTGCGCCGCTCACCTTGCCCGGACCCGCGGATCTTGCTTTCAGCGTGCAAGGCATCGAACCGCGGGTGAAAGCCGACTCGCTTGGCAACATCTACGCGGCGGCGATCCAGGGCATCCCCGCCGGCACCGATGCGTGGAAATCCATGGACGGCGGCAAGACCTTCACCTATCTCGGCCAGCCCGATGGTGCGCAGGCCGCATCGGCTGTTGCGCGCGGCGGTGGCCTGGGTGGCGGTGACGAGGATCTCGCAATCGGAACCTCTGGCAACGTATACGTGACCTCGTTGTGGCTGGGTTCGGCCACGCAAAGCAATTCCTTCAACGGCGGCAGCACCTGGGTCGTGAATCCGCTGTCGACCGATGAGCCCATCGTGGATCGCCAGTGGATCGCGAGCTACGGCAACAACGTGGTCTATCTCACCACCAAGCAACTCGGCGCCGCGCTGAACGGAACGGTCAGCCTGTTTGTCGTGAAGTCGTTTGACGGCGGCATTACCTTCCCGCAAGTCACCGAAGTGACCACGCCGAGCGTTGGCGTGCAGCCCGGCGATCAGGGCAACATCGAAGTGGATCCGAACAATGGTTACGTCTACACGGTGTTCTTCGATGACACCGGCAACAACCTCTATATCGCGCGTTCCACCAATGGCGGGCTCAACTTCGATGTGAAGCTGGTTCACGCCAACACCGTTTCGATGGTGAACGTATTCCCCTCGCTGGCGATCGATCAGGCGGGCAATCTGTACATTGCTTATTCCGACAGCCACGCCGCGTATCTCACCTCATCGCGGGATCATGGGGCGACCTGGAGCACTCCGGTACGCGTGTCCAATGGCTCGGGTACCAAGAGCGTGATCGGCCCCTGGGTAACCGCAGGCCCATCGGGTGCGGTGGATATCACCTGGTGGGGCACTCCGGCGCTCAGCAATAACGACGCCACGGCGCAATGGAAGGTGTACTTCGCGCAATCGCAAAATGCGCTCGCGTCCATTCCAACCTTCGCGCAAACCGCCGCGACCGGCGTGATGCACCAGGGCGCGATCTGCACCAACGGCACCGGCTGCGCCAGCGGAACCCGCAACCTCGCCGAATATTTCGCACCGGGCCTGTATCTGGACGGCAGCGAGATGGTGGTCTACTCGGACGATTACAACAACGCCGCGCCGGTAGCCACGTTCATCCGGCAAACCGGCGGCACGAAGCTGGCTTCCAAGTCCGGCCAGTGATCTGCCAGGGCCGCCCGCGAGCGCAATCATGCTCGCGGGCGGCATGTCGCAATTCGCCCGTATCCGGTGTTCTCCTGCATTACCCCACCTCCGAAA
Organism: Rhodanobacteraceae bacterium; assembly: GCA_035606235.1. Taxonomy (GTDB): domain Bacteria; phylum Pseudomonadota; class Gammaproteobacteria; order Xanthomonadales; family Rhodanobacteraceae; genus 66-474. The sequence goes on along the minus strand of DATNFU010000016.1, from coordinate 30,722 downwards.
AAAAAGCGGCGCACACTGTGCGCAGCGGCCCCGGCAAAGGAGAACGGTCATGCGCGGTGTCCTGGTGTTCCTGTACGGCGTGATTTGCTATCTGGTGTTCTTCCTGACGTTCCTGTACGCGATCGCCTTCGTGGCGGATATCGGCGTGCCACACACGGTAGATCGCGGCTACGCGACGGGAACCCTCGCGATGGCGGTCGTGATTGACGCGGTGTTGCTGGGCATCTTCGCGGTCCAGCACAGCGGCATGGCGCGACGCGGCTTCAAGCGCTGGCTCACTTCATGGCTGCCGGAATCCGCCGAGCGCAGCACGTTCGTGCTGCTGTCCAGCGCGGCGCTGATCCTGCTGTACTGGCAATGGCGGCCGCTGCCCGGCGTGATCTGGACCGTGCAGCCGGACTGGGCTGTGTACCTGCTGTACGCGCTATGCGCCTTCGGCTGGCTGCTGGTGCTGAGCGGCACCTTCGTGATCAATCACTTCGACCTGTTCGGCCTTCGCCAGGCCTGGCTTGCCGTGCGCGGCAAGGCCTACACGCCACTCGTGTTCAAGAAGCATTTTTATTATCAGATGGTGCGGCATCCCTTGATGCTCGGCTTCGTGATCGCGTTCTGGGCAACGCCGCGGATGACGACGAGTCACCTGTTGTTCGCGATCGCGACCACGGGTTACATCCTGATCGCGGTGAAATTCTTTGAGGAGCGCGATCTGGTCGTGGCGCACGGCGAGGATTACCGGCGCTACCAGCACGAAGTGCCGATGATCTGCCCGTGGCCGCGGCCCAGGCGGGCAGTCAAACCCGCGGCACCGGTTCAACCACAGGGGTAATCCGTCGGCGGGAACGCGGCGGCTGGCAGGCGTCGCGTTCCCCGCCGCTTCATTGCCGGGCGATCTGCTCGCGCAGGCGCTGCTCCTGTTCGCGCAGCTCCGGCGTGAGCTCCTCGCCGAAATCCTCGGCCTCGAACACCTGCCGGATCTCGATTTCAGTGCCGCCATCGAAGGGCGCACGCTTCAGCCACTCGATGGCTTCCTCCCTGGATTTGCACTGCCACAGCCAGAACCCGGCGATCAGTTCCTTGGTTTCGGCGAACGGGCCATCGGTGACGGTGCGCTTGCTGCCTTCGAACTTGACGCGCACGCCTTTAGAGCTAGGCGCCAGACCTTCGCCGGCCAGCATCACGCCGGCCTTGACCAGCTCCTCGTTGTATTTGCCCATCGCCGCGAGCAGGTCTGTACTTGGCATCACGCCGGCTTCGCTGTCCTTGCCGGCCTTGACGATCACCATGAATCGCATTTCGTTCTCCTTGATGAGGCGCGGACTACGCGCTCTTGTCTGGACGACGAACGGAGAGGGTCGGATTCGACAAGGCGGGTCGTCGTATCCGCCATTATGCTGCCGCGCATGGAGCTCACCATCCTCTGGTACGTCATCGCCGGCGTCCTGATCGCGGCGGGCCTCGTCGGGACCGTACTGCCAATCCTGCCCGGGGTGCCGATCATGTTCGGCGGCATGTGGCTGGCCGCCTGGGCCGGACATTACGAGCGGGTTGGCTTCGCCATGCTGATCCTGCTCGGCATTCTCGCCGCGATCTCGATCGCGCTGGATTTCATCGCGGGCGCGCTCGGCGCCAGGCGCGTGGGCGCCAGCGCACGCGCGCAATGGGGCGCGTTCTTCGGCGCGGTCGTGGGAATCTTCTTCGGCATCCCGGGCCTGATCCTGGGACCTTTCATCGGGGCGGTGATCGGTCAGCTCACCAGCGGCTCACGGCTGGAGCATTCCACGCGCGTGGGCGTCGCGACGTGGATCGGGCTGCTGTTCGGCACGATCGCCAAGCTGGCGCTGTCCTTCACCATGCTCGGCGTGTTCGTGTTCGCGTTGATTATTTAAAGCGCTTCGAAGATGCCGGCAGCACCCATGCCCGTGCCGATGCACATCGTAACCATGCCGTACTTCTGCTTGTGCCGGCGCAGGCCATGCACCAGCGTGGCGACGCGGATCGCACCGGTCGCGCCGAGCGGATGGCCGAGCGCGATCGCGCCGCCCAGCGGATTGACCTTGGCCGGATCGAGTTGCAGATCCTTGATCACTGCAAGCGATTGCGCGGCGAATGCCTCGTTCAATTCGATCCAGTCGAGTTGATCCTGTTTAATACCGCTGGCCTTCAGCGCCTTCGGGATCGCTTCCTTCGGGCCAATGCCCATGATCCGCGGCGGCACGCCGGCGACGGAGTAGCCAACGAAGCGCGCGAGCGGCGTCAGGCCGTAATCCTTGATCGCCTGCTCGCTGGCGAGCAATACGGCCGCCGAGCCGTCGGACATCTGCGAGGAATTGCCGGCGGTGACACTGCCGCCCAGCTTGAACACGGGCTTCAGTTTCGCCAGTGCCTCCACGCTGGTATCGCGGCGCGGACCTTCGTCCATGCTGATCACGCGCTTGTCCTCACGCACCATGCGCGCGGCCAGATCGGGATAGCGGTCGTCCAGCGGGTAGGGCGCGATCTCGTCCTTGAACTCGCCGCGCTCCTGCGCCGCGAGCGCACGCTGATGACTCTGCAGTGCGAAAGCATCCTGTTCCTCGCGACTGATTTTCCATTCGGAGGCAACGTTCTCGGCGGTGATGCCCATGCCGTAGGCGATGCCGATGTTCTCGTCGGTGAAGATCGCCGGATTCATCGCGACCTTGTGGCCCATCATCGGCACCATGCTCATGCTCTCGGTACCACCGGCCAGCATCAGGTCGGCCTCGCCGAGGCGAATGCGTTCGGCGGCCAGCGCCACGGCCTGCACGCCTGAGGAGCAGAACCGGTTCACCGTCATTGCCGGCACGCTGTCGGGCACCCCCGCCAGCAGTGAGCCGATGCGCGCCACGTTCATGCCTTGCTCGGCTTCGGGCATCGCGCAACCGATGATCACGTCGCTGATGTGCGCGGGATCGATACCGGCGCACTGCTCCAGTGCTTCGCGCAGCACGAAGGCAAGCATGTCGTCCGGACGGGTGTTGCGGAACACGCCGCGCGGCGCCTTGCCCACCGGCGTGCGCACCACGGCGACGATATAGGCGTCCTGGATTTGTTTGGGCATGGTCTTCTTCTCTCAATGGCAAAGCGGGATGCGGGAGGAGGGAGGCGAGAAAGCCGGCGCTTTTGCGCCTCCGGCATTACTCCTCCCACCTCACTCAGTTTCTGAGCGGTTTCCCGGTGGTCATGGTGTGCGCGATGCGTTCCTGGGTCTTCGGCATCTGCGCCAGTTCGATGAAATGGCGGCGCTCCAGATCCAGCAGCCATTGCGCATCCACCTTCGAGCCGCGCTCGATCTGGCCGCCGCACAACGTGTCGGCGATGCGGGTGGCGATCTCCATGTCGTGTTCGGAGATGAAGCGTCCGGCCAGCATGTTGACGAGTTGCGCCTTGATCGTGGCGGTGCCGACGTCGCCGGCAATCGTGATATCGCGCGCGGGCAGCGGCGGGCGCCAGCTGGATTCCGCCAGCGAATTCGCCACGTTCTTCGCCACGTACAACAGTTCGTGCGCGTTGAACACGACGATGTCCGATTCGCGCAGCAGCCCCAGTTCCTTCGCCTCCAGCGCGCTGGTCGATGTCTTCGCCATCGCGACCACTTCGAAGTACTTCTTCACCTGATCGAACGGATCGTCGGTCAGCGACGCACGCGCGCAGCGTTCGGCGATTTCCTTCAAGCCGCCCCCGGCCGGCAGCAGGCCAACGCCTGCCTCGACCAGGCCGATGTAGCTCTCCAGCGCCGCGACCGTGCGCGCCGAATGCATCTGGAATTCGCAGCCGCCACCCAGCGCCAGGCCGCGGATCGCTGCGACCACCGGCACCAGCGAATGTTTCATGCGCATGCTGGTGCGCTGGAAGTTGGCGATCATCGCCTCCAGTTGCGCGACCTTGCCGTCCTTAAGCAGGCCCAGCGCGCCCTTCAGATCGGCGCCGGCCGAGAAGGCCTTGTCGCTGGCTTGCCAGATCACCATTGCCTTGAGCTGCTTTTCGCTTTCCTCGACGGCGCGCTGCAGGCCATCGAGCACGGCGTCATTGACCGTGTTCATCTTGGTCTTGAACGAGACGATGCCGATGTCACCGGCGCCCAGCGTCCACAGCCGCACGCCATCGTTCTCCCAGACCGTCTTGCCCTGATCGAACTTCTCTCCGATCAGCGGATCGGGGAACAATTGCCGGCGATAGACCGGCGCGGTCGAACGCGGCAGGGCTTTGTTGGCGCGCGGCGACCAGGCGCCTTCGGCCGTATAAACGCCTTTGCGGCCATCCGTCACCCAGGCCGGAAGTGTGGCATCGCTCATCGCGTTGCCGGCCTTGATGTCTTCCTCGATCCACTGCGCCACTTGCTGCCAGCCGGCTGCCTGCCAGGTTTCGAAAGGCCCGAGCTTCCAGCCGTAACCCCAGCGGAGCGCGAAATCCACGTCGCGCGCGGTTTCGGCGATGTCGGCCAGGTGGAATGCGCTGTAATGGAACAGGTCGCGGAAGCTCGCCCACAGGAACTGCGCCTGCGGATCATTGCCCGCACGCAGTTTGGCAAACTTCTCGGCAGGATCCTTGATGGCAAGGATTGCACTGACCTCATCCGAGGCTTTCTGCTCGGCAACGCGGTAATCCTGCTTCTGCAGATCGAGAACCAGAATGTCCTTGCCGGCCTTGCGGTAAACGCCCGCGCCGGTCTTCTGGCCGAGCGCGCCCATTTCGATCAGCTTCGAAAGCCAGGCCGGCGACTTGAAGTGCGCATGCCAGGGATCAGCCGGCAGCGTGTCCGCCATGGTCTTGATGACGTGCGCCATCGTGTCCAGCCCGACCACGTCGGCGGTGCGATAAGTGGCCGACTTCGGGCGGCCGATCGCCGGGCCGGTCAGCGCATCCACGGTATCGAAGCCGAGCTTGAACTGCGCGGTGTGGTGCATGGTGGCCAGCATCGAGAACACGCCGATGCGGTTGCCGATGAAATTCGGCGTGTCCTTCGCATACACCACGCCCTTGCCCAGCGTGGTGGTGAGGAAGGCTTCCAAGCCTGCCAGCACCGCCGCGTCGGTAGCCCTGTTTGGCACCAATTCGACCAAGTGCATGTAGCGCGGCGGGTTGAAGAAATGCACGCCGCAAAAGCGGTGGCGCAGTTGTTCCGGCAACGCATCGGCGAGCGTATTGATCGAAAGGCCGGAGGTGTTGGAGGCCACGATGGCGTGCGCCGGGAGGTGTGGCGCGACCTTGCGATAGAGATCCAGCTTCCAGTCCATCCGCTCGGCGATCGCCTCGATCACCAGGTCGCAGGTCTTCAGTTCGTCCAGGTTCTCGTCGTAATCGGCCGGCGTGATCGCGCCTGCGAGCGACTTGAGCGCCAGCGGCGCAGGCGACAGCTTGGCGAGATTCGCGACAGCCTTGAGCGCGATGCCATTCTTTGGACCTTCTTTGGAAGCGAGATCGAACAGCACGGTTTCAACGCCGGCGTTGGTCAGGTGTGCGGCGATTTGCGCGCCCATCACGCCTGCGCCCAGGACGGCGGCTTTGCGAATGCGAAGTGAGGCAGAAGTCATCAATATCTCCGAAGCGAAGCAGCGCAATTTACGAACAGTGACAACAAGCCCAAACGACAATGCGGATCGCGCAAGGCAGGTTCATTCCCGCAACCCTGCTGCGGCGAAACGGATCAGGTGCTGCGCGGCGCGCTCGCGATAATCCCGTTCGGATTGGCCGCTGCGGCGCTTGATCACACCGAAATCCGCCATCGCGTAGGTCAGGGCTCCGGCCACGATATCCAGCCGCCAGTACAGCTCTTCCTTGTCCAACTGCGGCAGCAATCGCGCGAAGGCCGCTGCGAATTCCTTCAGCACGTGACCGTAGTTGTCGGAGAGGAACTTGCGCAGACGCTCGTTGTGCTCGGCGTAGGCGCGCGCCAGCACACGTACGAAGGCGGGGCCACCCTTGCGATCCAGCGACAACTCCAGCGCAGGTTTGACGAAAGCGGCCAGCACATCCTCCAGCGCGGGTTCGGGTTTGGCCAGTACCCGTTTCAGGGCCGCGAGACGACGTGCGTTGAGTTCGTCCAGGCGGCGCCGGAACACTTCCTCGATCAACCTTTCCTTGGAGCCGAAATGATAGTTGACCGCGGCCAGGTTGACGTTCGCGGCGGTGGTGACCTGACGCAGCGAAGCGCCCGCAAATCCGTGTTTTGCGAATAGATCCTCGGCAGCTTCGAGGATGCGCTGCTTGGTCGAAAAGCCGGGGATATCGGTCATGGCCGGAAATTTAAGAGCGCGGACAGGGCGCCGCTGTTTGATCTCGCGTTCCGGGGGAACGGAAAACCAAACATTCAAACAATCGTTTGAAGTCTAGGCGAGGCCGCCGTTGGGGTCAACGCGGGAGGACGCGACGCCGGCCTCTTCGGCGAGGGTGCGGACAATTTGCGGTTGGGCTAGAATCAACGAATATTTTGTGAGCTAACTCTGCATTTGGCCGTGATTTTGGTCGTAATCTCGGGCCAGCGGGGAAAGTGACTTTCAGGGACGGCGCAGGGATGCGGAGGATTCGCGTCCGCATCGGCGCGTCCATCATTTCAACCACACGAACCCGCGAGGAATTGCATGACGCTCGAGCGTACCTTGTCCATCATCAAACCCGATGCCGTGGCGAAGAATGTCATTGGGCAGATCTACGCACGTTTCGAGCAAGCCGGATTGAAGATCATTGCGGCAAAAATGAAACAGCTGTCACGCGGGGAGGCCGAAGGCTTTTACGCGGTGCATCGCGAACGTCCGTTCTTCAAACCGCTGGTCGAATTCATGATCTCGGGCCCGGTGATGATTCAGGTGTTGCAAGGTGAAGGCGCGATCGCTAGGAACCGGGAACTGATGGGCGCGACCAACCCCAAGGACGCGGCGCCTGGCACCATCCGCGCGGATTTCGCGCAGAGCATCGATGCCAACGCGGTGCATGGTTCGGATGCGCCGGAAACGGCGAAGTTCGAGATCGGTTACTTCTTTGCCGATATAGAAGTTTTTTAGTGTCGATGCGTTCGTCCGTGGACGCGAGGATCAAAAAGCAGACATTCGTGTCCGCACTTTCAAATGAACCAGATCACCGCTAGCGCGAAAACAAACCTGCTCGGCCTGGATCGCAACGAGCTGCGCGAGTTCTTCGCGCAGCTCGGCGAAAAGCCGTATCGCGCCGACCAGGTGATGAAGTGGATCCACCATCGCCTCGAGGACAATTTCGAGGCAATGACGGATCTCGGCAAGTCGCTGCGCGCCAAGCTGACCGGGTCAGCGTATGTCGGCCCGCCCAAAGCCTTGCTGGACAAAGCTTCCAGCGACGGCACCCACAAATGGTTGCTGGGCATGGATGGCGGCAACGCGATCGAGACGGTGTACATCCCGGAACCCACGCGCGGCACGCTTTGCGTATCGTCCCAGGTTGGCTGCGCGCTGAACTGCACGTTCTGCTCGACCGGGATGCAGGGCTTCAACCGCAATCTTTCGGCCGCCGAAATCATCGGCCAGGTCTGGGTCGCCGCCAAACATCTCGGCAACGTCACCCACCAGCAGCGCCGCATCACCAACGTGGTGATGATGGGCATGGGTGAGCCGCTGCTCAACTTCGACAATGTCGTGCGCGCGATGAACCTGATGCGCGACGATCTGGGCTTCGGTCTCGCCAACAAGCGTGTCACGCTTTCCACCGCCGGGTTGGTGCCGATGATCGACAGGTTGTCGGAAGTCAGCGATGTGTCGCTGGCGGTATCCCTGCACGCGCCCAACGACGAGTTGCGCACGCAACTGGTGCCGCTCAACAAGAAATATCCGATCGACCAATTGCTGGATGCCTGCGCGCGTTATGCGGCAAAGCGTCCGCGCACCACGATCACTTTCGAGTACACCTTGATGCAGGGCATCAACGATACACCGCAGCTTGCCAGGCAGTTGGTCAAGCTGATGCGCCGCCTGCCGGCGAAAGTGAACCTGATTCCGTTCAATCCGTTCCCTGGGACGCAATACACGCGCTCCGATGAAACCGTGATTCGCGCATTCCAGAAGATCCTGCTGGATGCAGACGTGCAGGCGATGGTGCGGCGCACGCGCGGCGACGATATCGATGCGGCCTGCGGCCAGTTGAAGGGACAGGTGCTGGATCGCACGCGCCGGCATGCCGAATTCCGCCGCCGCGTGGAAGGCGCGCAACCGGGGCAGGCCCATGCCGCGTAAGGGTTGGCTCATGCGTTGGTCCACGACCGCGAAGATCAAGCAGCCGGCCGTGTGGTCTGCGCTCTTGAAGTTGCTGGTTCTCGGCGTGCTGGCGCTTGGTGCCGGTGCCTGTTCGCGCAACAAGATCATCAAATACGACACCGGCATCAACAATCTCAAGAACGAACCGCAGGACACCAAGCAGGATCAGAAGCGCGAGGCCGCCCAGGTGCACACGGAACTCGGCGCGCAGTTGATGGCGCGCGGCGACCTGAAGAGCGCCGACCAGAAATTCGAGATGGCGATCGGCTTCGATCCGGATTACATCCCGGCGCACACCATGCTTGCGATCCTCGACGAACGCGTGCATTTGCCGCAGCAGGCCGAGCAGGAATACCGCCGCGCGCTGGCGATCGATCCGAAGAACGGCGATACCAACAATAATCTCGGCTACTTCCTGTGCCACAACGGCCGCGAGAAGGAAGCGATGGCGTACTTCCAGCGCGCGCTGTCCGACCCGTTCTACTCGACGCCCGCCAAGGCCAACACCAACGCAGGCGAATGCCTGGCGCGCAGCGGCGACAACGCCGGCGCGGAAGGTTATCTGCGCAAGGCGCTGAGCCTCGATCCCAATTATCCGGATGCGCTGTACCAGATGGCACACGTGCTGTACGCCAGCAACGATGCCTTTCATGCGCGCGCGTTCCTGCAAAGGTTCGAGGCGCAGGGGCAGGCAACCCCCGACTCACTGCTGCTCGGTTATCAAATTGAATCCCGCCTGGGCGACGCGGATGCCGCCCGGAATTACGCCAATCGTCTGCGTGACCAGTTCCCGGAATCGGATCAGGCGCAGCAACTTGCTGGCAGTCCGCAATGAACATCCCTGAGCGCAATGCCGACCTGTTCCAGACCAACGATGCATCCTCGCAGCCTGCTTTCGCCGAAATGCGCTTGCGTGCCGAAGACCTCAGCGCCTACGCGGGTGCGGGCGGCCCGGCCGCCGAATCCGCGAATGACATCGGCGCGCGCCTGAAAGCCGCACGTGAATCACGCGGACTGGAGCTATCGGCTTGCGGACAATCGCTGCGTCTGCCCGCGCGGGTGCTGGCGCGGCTGGAAGCCGGCGACCTCGGCAGCGCCGAGGATCATGTTTTCACGCGCGGCGCCTTGCACAGTTATGCGCGCTTTCTCAATGTGCCGAGCTTCGCGGTCGAGGCGGCACTGCGGGTGGTGGCGCCGGTGCGGGAACCCGTGCTGATCCCGACCGGCAGCGCGCTGCGTGGCAACTGGCTGCGGCGCTACGGCGCGGCGGCAACGTACATCGTGCTGACCGCGACGGTCGCGGTGCCGCTGGTGTGGCTCGGCCTGCGCGGCGGACTGGACAATCAGTTGACCCGCATCGCGCCCTTGGACAACTCGCCGACCAGCGCGGCGCCCGCGCAGGTGACGCAGGCGATCAAGACGCCCGTCGCGACGTCTGCGCAGGAACAGCCGCTGCTCGCTTCGATGACGCCGTTCCCGGCGATGAATCTGGATTCCGCCACTACGGCTCCCGCGTCACCACAGGTTGCGAGCGCTCCCGCCGCCAGCACTTCGGATCATGTGCTGACCTTGCGCGCCAGCGCGGCAAGCTGGGTAGAGGTGGCGGATGCCAATGGCAAGACGCTCGATTCCGGCATGCTGCACGCGGGCGAGACGCGCAGTTATCACAGCACAGCACCGCTGAGCATCACCATCGGCAATGCTGATGGCATTGAGGCCAGCAGCGATGGCAAGCCGCTGTCGCTGGCGCCTTACCGACGCGCCAACACCGCGCGCTTCCAGGTGTTCGCACCGGCGGCAAACGGCAACGGCTGACGGGCGGTTGCGAAGCTGCACCGTTCGGGATACGCGCGCCTGGCATCCGGTACATGACCGGCCCGGTACACGGTGTGCCGCTTTGCGGACCCGGAAATCCCGTTGTATGGGCAGGTAAACGGTGGCTCCTGGCGCCCGGCGGCGCGAGCCCCGGCTTTGGTCCGCAACGCTTTTCGATTCGCTCGCAAGCGGATTGGCCGACTATCCCGCGGTTTCGGTTATCCTTGTCCGCCCGCGCACTGGCGCGGCGGCTTTGTGGCACGGTCTGGAGGCATCCACAGCTTGGCGGCTGTTCAGTCCCTTGAGGAAAGGGAGGATCAACCGTCGCCTGCGCGGCTTGATGTTGTGGAGATATGAAGATGCGGGTTAGAGCAAAGCCCTATCACGACTGATCAGAGTTCTCCCTAATGGCTTTTGACGATTACGACGAATACGAGCAAAGCGAACAGTTGCGCAAATGGTTGCGCGAAAATGGGCTGTCCATCGTCGTCGGCGTGGTGCTGGCACTGGCGCTGATTTTCGGTTGGCGCCAATGGCAGTCGCACCGCGCCGGACATCACGCCCAGGCCGCGGAACAATACGTCGCGCTGGAATCCGCATTGGCGGCCGGCCAGGATGCGCAGGTCGACAGCGCGGCCACCGCGCTGGAAAAAAGCTACGTCGATACGCCGTATGCCGCGCTGGGCGCCGCCGCGCGCGCCAACGTCGCGGTGGCGCAGGGCAAGCTCGATGCGGCGCAGGCTGCGTTGCAATGGGCGGTGGATCACAGCCCCACGCCGGCGCTGCACGCCGTTTATATGCTGCGGCTGGCGCGCGTCGAGCTGGCCCAGGATCACGCGCAGCAGGCACTGACGCTGCTCGGCGGCGTGCCGGATGACAGCTATCGCGCCACGCTTGAGGAACTCCGCGGCGACGCGCTGCTCAAACTGGGGCGCGAGGCGCAAGCGCGCAGCGCATACGCGAATGCCCTGGCGGCGCTGTCGGCCCATACGGTACCGGGCATGCGCGATGCCTTGCAGATGAAGCTCGACAATCTCGCGCAGGCCGGCGGCGCGACCGCCGCGCCCAGCGTCTCCAAAACGACCGCACCCGGGAAACAGGGCACATGAAGCGACATCATTCATTGGACGGCAACGCCCGTTTCGGAAGTGGCTCGCTTGGTCTCGCCCTCGCTCCAGGGCATTGCCCAACCCCGCGATCCGCTGGCCGTTCCATCTTCCACATGGGACATTACCGTCCACTCCTCATGTTGCTTCTGCTGGCAACGCTGTCGGCGTTCACCGGTTGCAGCCTGATCAGCAAGATCATCAGCGGCAAGGACAACGTGCAGCCGCCACGCGAACTCACCAAGTTCGTCCCGAGCGTGCAGGTACAGCGGCTCTGGAAGGACAGCATCGGCGATGGCTCCGGGCGCTCGGGCATTCGGCTGGCGCCGGCTTATGCGGATGGCAAGCTTTACGTCGCCAGCGTGGATGGCAAGCTGGCCGCGCTGGATGCCGCCACCGGCAAGACGATCTGGCGCGACGACACGCGCACGCAAGGCTGGTTCGGTTTCGGGCACAAGCGTTACGCCGATGCACTGTACGCCGGCGGCCCGACGGTCAGCGGCGACCTGCTGGCGGTCGGCACGCTGGATGGCCATGTGTACGGCATGGATGCGGCGACCGGCAAGCAACGTTGGGCCGCGGAAGTCTCCGATGAGGTGGTCAGCCCGCCGGTCATCGACAATGGCGTGGTGTATGCGCGTACCAACGACGGCCGCATTTATGCGCTGGACGCCGCGACCGGTCAGCGCAAGTGGGTCAATGATCAAGCCAACGTGCCGCTGCTAAGCCTGCGCGGCAATGGCCCGTTGCTGGTTGCGCATGGCGTGGTGTTCTTCGGCAGCGATGACGGCAAGATCGTCGCGCTGCGCGGCGACACCGGCAGCGCGCAATGGCAACAGACGATCGCCAAAGGCGAAGGCCGCAGCGACATCGAAAAGTTGAATGACGCCGACGACATGCTGCAACTGGATGGCGATGCGTTGTACGCAACCGCCTATCACGGGCAACTCGTCTCGATAGACGCGCCGACAGGCAAGGTCAACTGGAATCGTCCGTTCTCGAGCTATGTCGGCGTGGCTGTGGCCGACAAGCAACTGGTGGGTGTGGACGACCAATCGCAGGTGTGGGCCTTCGATGCCGGCTCCGGCTCCGATATGTGGAAGCAGGATGCGCTGCAATATCGCTGGTTGAGCCCGCCCGCCGTGCAAGGTCATTACGCGGTGGTCGGCGATCTGGAAGGCTACGTGCACTGGCTGAATCTGAAGGATGGCAGCTTCGCCGCGCGGACGCGCCTGTCCAAGGATGCGATCCGGGCGCGCCCGCTGGTGGTCGGCGACACCGTGTTCGTCGAGGATGAGTCCGGCAATATCGCCGCGTATCGCGTTCCGACGCCTCCGTAGGCAGCAGCGCTGTCGACGGCCGGATTCGTGAGTGGTTGAAAAGCGTAACGGGCGCAGGCAGCTTGTGTGCCGCAGCGCAGGTCGAAACCTTTGGCGCTTGCGCGATGCTTGAATGGCGTGGCGTGCAAAGGTCTCGGGTGAGGCAGGATGCCGATCGGAGAACGCCCCATGGATGGTTGCTCGCGCGACAGCAATCCCCAAGTCGCATAGCCCACAGGGTCCTTCATTGATCTCATGCTGCCCGTCGTCGCACTCGTTGGCCGTCCGAATGTAGGCAAGTCCACGCTGTTCAACGTGCTGACGCGTTCGCGCGATGCGCTGGTCGCGGATCTGCCCGGAGTCACCCGCGATCGTCATTACGGCTTCTGCCGGCTGGGCGCGCGGCCGTTCGTGCTGGTTGACACCGGCGGACTTTCCGGCGAAGAAATCGACATCGACGTGCTGACGGCGCGCCAGGTGCGGCTCGCGATAGAGGAGTCGCAAGCCTGCGTTTTGCTGGTGGATGCGCGCGAAGGTCTGTTACCGCAGGATCGCGCGATCCTCGACGAATTGCGTCGCGCCGGCAAGCCGACATTGCTCGCAGTCAACAAGACTGACGGTCTGGATATCCAGACCGCGCTTGCAGAATTTTCCGGGCTGGGCCTCGCCGATCCGCTGGCGATCGCCTCCGCGCATGCGCGCGGCCTTGACGAACTGGTCGCCCAGTTGCTGGCGCGGTTGCCCGAGGACGACGAGCCGGATATCAATCTCGATGACGAGAATGCCGGCACGCGGGTGGCCATCATCGGCCGACCGAATGTCGGCAAGTCCACCCTGGTCAATCGCCTGCTCGGCGAGGACCGCGTGGTGGTGTCGGAAGTTGCCGGCACAACACGGGACTCGATCCATGTACCGCTGGAGCGCGACGGCAAGCGCTACACCCTGATCGATACCGCCGGCGTGCGCCGTCGGGGCCGGGTTGAGGATGCCCTGGAGAAATTCAGCGTCATCAAGACGCTGCAATCCATCGCCGCCGCGCAAGTCGCAATCGTGTTGCTGGATGCGAGCGAAGGTGTGTCGGATCAGGATCTGAACCTGATCGGCCAGGTGCTGGATGCCGGCCGCGCGCTGGTAATCGCCGCCAACAAGTGGGATGGGCTTTCGACTTACGATCGCGAACGCTGCCGCGACGGCTTGTCGCGCAAGCTCGATTTCGTCGCCTGGGCCAAACCGGTTTTCATTTCCGGCAAACACGGTTCCGGCTTGCGCGAGCTGATGCGCAGCGTGGATCGCGCGCATTCGTCAGCCACCCGCGAACTGGGCACGTCCGATCTGACCCGCACGCTGGAAAAAGCACTCGCCGGACATCAGCCGCCGCTGGTACGCGGCCATTCCCCGAAGCTGCGCTTCGCGCACCCGGGTGGACGCAATCCGCCGACCATCGTGATTCATGGCACCCGCACCAAACACATCGCCGACAGTTACCGCCGCTACCTGGAAAACTTTTTCCGCAAGCGCTACAAGCTGGAAGGCACACCGGTGCGGGTCGAATTCCGCGAAGGCGAAAATCCGTTTGCCGGCCGCCGCAATACGCTGACCGAAAGCCAGCAACGCAAGCGCCGGCGCATGATCAGGCGCGTACGGAAGTAGGCAGGGCGGCCCTTGATCCGCCGACTTGGTCTGGCAAGGCAGGCTGCGGGTTGCAACCCGCGCCACGAAATTAGCGGATGGGAAAACATGGATTCCGGATCACGCACCGTGGGGATTGTGCTGGCCGGCGGCGCTGGCCGGCGCGTCGGCGGACAGGACAAGGGTCTGCTGACGCTGCACGGGAAACCCGTCATCGAACGCGTGCTTTCAGTGCTGCGCGGGCAATGCGACGAGCTGCTGATCGTCGCCAACCGCAACCAGGACGACTACGCGCGGCATGCGCGAGTGATCGGCGATGAAATACCGGGTCACGCCGGGCCGCTGGCCGGCGTCGCCGCCGCGCTGGCGCTGATTGTCGAGGGCGAGCCCGAGCGATTCGCGGATTGCTCCTGGCTGCTGACCATGCCGGCAGATTGTCCCGATCCGCCAGACGACTTGCTGGCGCGCCTGCGGGCGGCGCTGCTTGCCGCGCCCGATGCGGCCTGCGCCTACGCGAAGGACTCGCACCGGGTGCAGCCGTTGTTTGCCTTGTACTCGCTGAAATTCCGCGATCAACTGCTGATATCCGCCCGCGACGCGGTCGGCGTGCACGCCTCGCCCTTGCGCTGGCATATCGAGATCGACGCACTGCCGGTGGATTTCCCTGACCGCGCGTCAGCATTCCGCAATCTCAACACGCCGGATGATTTCTGCGAATACGAGCGCATGCATCCCTGCGAGCAACCCGGCTACCCAACCCGCATTGCGCTGGAGCAGGCGCTGGAAATCGTGCGCACACGCAGCGTGCGGCATCGGCTGCCGGTCGAGCGCGTCGAGCTTGCTGAAGCGCAAAACCGCGTCCTGGCCGAAGACGTGCGTGCACCGCATGACTTGCCGCCGTTCGCCAATTCCGCGATGGATGGCTTTGCACTCCGCGGCGCCGATTTACCGGACCAGGGCGAGCGCGCGTTCGAGCTGATCGGCGACGTGTTCGCCGGGGCGACTTCGGCGCCGCAGATCGGCGGTGGCCAATGCGTGCGCATCACCACCGGCGCGCCGCTGCCGCTTGGCGCCGACAGCGTGGTCATCAAGGAAAACGTGCGCGTGGAAGGAAGCCGCGTGCTCGTGCAAGCCGGCGAGAAGGCGAGTGCCCATGTACGCACGGCCGGTGAGGATTTCGCTGCCGGCGATCTCGCGCTGAACGCAGGCCTGCGCCTGTATGCCGCGCAACTCGGCGTGCTCGCCGCATTGGGCGTGGATCAGGTGAGCGTGCGGCGCAGGCCGCGCGTCGCGGTCATCGTCACCGGCGACGAGCTGGTTCCGACCGGGCAGCCGCTTGGCTTCGGTCAGATCCACGAATCCAACGGCGTGATGCTCGCGGCATTGCTGCGGGAAGCCGGCGCGGAAGTCGTTTCGCGAGTCAGCGTGCGCGACCAACCGCAAGCACTGCGCGCGGCGCTGCTGGATGCCGCGGTGCAAGCGGATCTGATCCTCAGCAGCGGCGGCGTTTCGGCGGGCGAGGCCGACCATCTGCCGGCGCTGCTCGGCGAACTTGGCGAGATTCATTTCCACAAAGTGCGCATCAAGCCAGGCATGCCGGTGCTGCTCGGCGCGATCGGCGCGTGCCTGTGTTTCGGCCTGCCGGGCAATCCGGTATCCGCGGCGGTGACGTTTCAGGTGTTCGTGCGCGTCGCATTACGTGCGCTGCTCGCGGAAAGCAGCACCGCGAAGGTGCACCGCGCGCGCCTGGCCGAACCGGCGCACAAGAAACATGCACGCGCCGAGTTGCTGCGCTGCGCATTGAGTTGCGATGCGGAAGGCGTGCTGTGGGCCACGCCACACCGCAAACAGGGCTCCGGCATGTTACGTGGGCTGGTGGAATCCGATGCGCTGGTGTTGTTGCCCGAGGATGCGCGCGATCTCGATCGCGGTGCGGTGGTGACGGTTTGGCCGTGAGCTGGGCAAACCGGCGATAATGCGCCGATGATCCTCCGCGAAATCTCCCCGCGCGAAGCGCTGCAACGCCAGCGCGCAGGTGCGCTGCTGCTGGATGTGCGCGAATCGTTCGAACACGCGACCGGTATGGCCGCCGGCGCGATCGCCTTGCCGCGTGGCGAAATCGCGCAGCGGATTGCGAAGATCGCGCCGGATCGCGACACCGAAATCCTCACGATCTGCGCGCACGGCCAGCGTTCGCTGATGGCTGCGCAGGTTTTGCAACAGCTCGGTTACACCTGTGTCATCTCCGTGGCCGGCGGTACCGCGCTGTGGATTGCGGAAGGCCTGCCCGTGGCCGAAGCGGAAAGTGTAGACGCGGATTTTTTCGATCGCTATTCGCGCCACTTGCGTCTGCCTGAAGTGGGCGAAGACGGTCAGCGCAAACTCGAAAACGCGCGCGTGGTGATCGTCGGCGCGGGCGGCCTGGGTTCGCCGGCCGCGTTTTACCTCGCCGGCGCAGGCATTGGCACGCTGGTGCTCGCCGATAACGACACCGTGGATCGCAGCAACCTGCAACGGCAGATCCTGCACACCGACGGCCGCGTTGGCATGCCGAAAGTGCAGTCGGCCGCGCACACGCTGACCGCGCTGAATCCACGCACGCGCATCGCCGGTTTGGCTGAGCGCGTCACTTCGGAAAATGTCGAGCAACTGCTGGATGGTGCCGACGTGGTACTGGACGGCGCCGATAATTTTCCGGTGCGTTATCTGCTCAACGATGCCTGCTTAAAATTGCAGAAGCCGCTGGTATACGGTGCGGTGCACCGTTTCGAGGGGCAGGTGAGCGTGTTTGATGCGGGCCGCCAGCGCGGAATCGCGCCGTGCTACCGCTGCCTGTTCCCGCAACCGCCGCCGCCGGAAGCCGCACCCAATTGCTCCGAAGCGGGTGTGCTCGGCGTGTTGCCTGGCGTGATCGGCATGTTGCAGGCGACCGAAGTATTGAAATTGATTCTCGGCATCGGCGAGCCGCTCACCGGTCGGCTGCTTATGTTCGACGCGCTCGCCATGCGCTTCCGTGAAACACGCCTCGCACCCGATCCGGAATGTCCCGTGTGCGCGCCGGGCAGGGCGTTTCCGGGATATGTGGATTACGAAAAGCTCTGTAGTGCGGCGAAGTAACAACGCCTTCATTCCGGGGTCGCCGAAGGCGGAACCCGGAATCTGCTTGGGTAGGAGCGCCCGCGAAATCAAATGCGCTTCTGTGCCCTTTCGAACGCCGCCAACTGTTCCGGCGTAGCGTCTTTCTGATGCTTCACTTTCCATTCGGCGAACGGCATGCCGTAGATCGCCTCGCGCGCCTCATCCTTGCCAACCTCCACACCGCGCTCGGCCGCCGCTTCGCGGTACCAATCGGCGAGGCAGTTTCGGCAGAAGCCGGCCAGGATCATCAGGTCGATGTTCTGCACATCGTTGCGATCCTGGTTGAGGTGCTTCAGCAGTCGGCGGAACGCGGCAGCTTCGAGTTCGGTGCGATCGAGGGAATTCATGGGCGGAAGTCACTGGGTTCCGGCTTGCGCCGGAATGACGTCAAGGGAAAGATCAGCGACAATGCGCGTTCGCTCCGAACCCGCGTCGCCGCTCATGCCCGATCATACGCCCAGCGCACGCATCCTGGATGGCCGCCGCATCGCCGATGACGTGCTCGCGCGCGTGCGCACCGGAGTTCAGGGGCGTGTCGCGCAAGGCAAACGCGCACCGGGTTTGGCGGTGGTGCTGGTCGGCGCCGATCCGGCCTCCAACGTGTACGTGAAAAACAAGCGCCGTGCCTGCAGGCAAGTCGGTTTCAAATCATTTGACTACGACCTGCCTGCGGATACGCAGCAGCAGGAGCTGTACGCACTGATAGACGAGCTCAACGCGGATCCGTCGGTGCACGGAATACTCGTGCAGTTGCCGTTGCCGGAACACATCAACGCCAGTGCGCTGATCGATCGCATTGAGTCACGCAAGGACGTGGACGGTTTCAGCGCGGTCAACCTCGGCCACCTGGCGCTGCGCCGATTCGGCCTGCGTCCGTGCACGCCGAAAGGCGTGATGACGCTGCTGGCGCACACCGATCGCCCGGTGCGCGGCCAACATGCGGTGGTGGTCGGCGTGTCCAATCACGTCGGCCGCCCACTCGCACTGGAATTGCTGATCGCCGGTTGCACGACGACGTGCTGCCACAAGTTCACGCAAGGTCTGGATCACTACGTGCGCCAGGGCGACATCGTGATCGCCGCGGTCGGCAGGCCCGGCATCATCAAGGGGGACTGGATCAAACCCGGCGCGGTGGTCATCGATGTCGGCATCAACCGCATGGACGACGGCCGGCTGGTTGGCGATGTGGAATTCGATGAAGCGGCCCAGCGCGCCTCCTGGATCACGCCGGTGCCGGGTGGCGTCGGTCCGATGACCGTGGCCACGCTGATGGAGAATACTTTGGAAGCCGCGCAGGCCATGGATGCCGCGTAGCGTGTTTAATCTTCGATCCTGACCCGCTTGGTCCGGCCGCTCGTGCCGGACTTGATCGTCACCGCCGACTTGGGACAACCAAATTGCGCGGCGACCAGCGCAACCAGTTCCGCATTGGCCTTGCCGTCCACCGGCGGCGATTTCAGCTGCGCGCGCCAGATGCCGTTTTCGATCCGTTCCAACACGCTGATGCGCGCATTCGGCTTGACCTTGATTTCGATGATCCGCGCCATGGGCGCCATTGTCGGGCATGCCGGCCAGGCTGCAAGCCAGCAAGGCACGGCGTATAATCGCGCATTGCTCCACCGGAACCAGCCATGCGCATCCTCGCCGAGGCTCTGACCTACGACGACGTTTACCTCGTTCCCGCCCATTCGAGTGTCCTGCCGCGCGACGTCGACACCAGCACGCGCCTGACCCGCTCGATCCGCCTGAACATCCCCGTGGTGTCCTCCGCGATGGACACCGTCACCGAAGCGCGCCTCGCCATCACCATGGCGCAAACCGGCGGCATCGGAATCATCCACAAGAACATGGATCTGGAGCGCCAGGCGGCGGAAGTGCGGCTGGTGAAGAAGTTCGAGGCCGGCGTGATCCGCGACCCGCTCACAGTCGGCCCGCTGACCTCCATCGGCCAGGTCATGCAGATCACCCATTCCAACAACATCTCCGGCGTGCCGGTGGTCGAGGACGGCAAGCTGGTCGGCATCGTTACTTCGCGCGATCTGCGCTTCGAGAAGAAACCGGACGATCCGGTCAGGAACATCATGACCCGCAAGGACAAGCTGGTCACGGTGAAGGAAGGTGCCGGCGAGGACGAAGTCATCGCACTGCTGCACAAGCATCGCATCGAGAAGGTGCTGGTGGTCAACGACGCGTTCGAGTTGCGCGGGCTGATCACCGTCAAGGACATCCAGAAGGCGCGCGACAATCCGCATTCTGCAAAAGACGATCACGAACGGCTGCGCGTGGGCGCGGCGGTCGGTGTGGGTGGCGACACCGAAGCGCGCGTGATCGCGCTAAGCGAAGCCGGCGTGGACGTGATCGTGGTGGACACCGCGCACGGTCATTCGCAGGGCGTGCTCGATCGCGTCGCATGGGTGAAGAAGAACTTTCCGCACGTGCAACTGATCGCCGGCAACATCGTCACCGCGGATGCCGCGCGCGCATTGCGCGATGTCGGCGCGGATGCGGTGAAGGTGGGCGTGGGCCCCGGTTCCATCTGCACCACCCGCATCGTCGCCGGCGTGGGCGTGCCGCAGATCACCGCGATCGCGATGGTGGCCGACGCGTTGCAGGATGAAATCCCGCTGATCGCCGATGGCGGCATCCGCTATTCCGGCGACGTCGCCAAAGCCATCGCCGCGGGCGCTTCCACCGTCATGCTGGGTTCGATGTTTGCCGGCACCGAAGAAGCCCCCGGCGAGGTCGAGCTTTATCAGGGCCGCTCCTACAAGAGCTATCGCGGCATGGGCTCGCTGGGCGCCATGCAAAAAGGTTCCTCCGATCGTTATTTCCAGGATGAAGCCGATGCCGACAAACTGGTGCCGGAAGGTATCGAAGGCCGCGTGCCTTATCGCGGGCCGCTGCGCAGCATCGTCCATCAATTGATCGGCGGCCTGCGCGCCTCCATGGGTTACTGCGGTTGCGCAAACATCGAAGCCATGCGCAGCAAGCCGCAGTTCGTGCGCGTGACCGGCGCGGGCATCCGCGAAGCGCATGTGCACGATGTGCAGATTACGAAAGAAGCACCGAATTACCGGATGGATTAAACGCTGAAGTGAGGAGCACGGAGTGGGAAATGGAAGTTCCGCGTAAACATTGGTAATCGCATTCCCGTAGCCACCATGCTTGCCGTCGAAACCGCTTTCCCCATTTCCCACTTCCACTTCATGCAAAACCTCCATACCGACAAAATCCTCATCCTCGATTTCGGTTCGCAGTACACGCAGTTGATTGCGCGGCGGGTGCGCGAGATCGGCGTCTACTGCGAGGTGTGGGCCTGGGATCACGCGCCGGATGAGATTGCGCGCTTCGCGCCGAAAGGCGTGATCCTGTCGGGCAGCCCGGAATCGGCGATCGAGGCCAATGCGCCGCGCATCGCCGACCAGGTGTTCGCGCTCGGCACGCCAATCCTCGGCATCTGCTACGGCCTGCAGGCGATGGCGCTGCAACTGGGCGGCAAGGTCGAGGGCGGCCATGCGCGTGAATACGGTCATGCGAAGATCAAGCCGGTGCGCCCATCGAAACTGCTGAGCGGGCTGGAAATCAACGATGCGCCGCAGGATGTGTGGATGTCGCACGGCGACCGCGTCACGGCGCTGCCGCCGGGTTTCGAACTGATCGCATCCACCGAGAGCGTGCCGATCGCTGCCGCAGTGGACGAAGCCAACCGTCGCTACGGCATCCAGTTCCACCCCGAAGTGACGCACACGAAGCACGGTGCGGAGATTCTGCGCCGGTTCGTAGTGGACATCTGCGATTGCGCCACGCTGTGGACCTCGGCCAACATCATCGAGGACGCGGTCGCGCGGGTGCGCGCGCAGGTCGGCAGCGACAAGGTGCTGCTAGGTTTGTCAGGCGGCGTGGACTCATCCGTTGTCGCCGCATTGCTCGAGAAAGCGATCGGCGACCAGTTGACCTGCGTATTCGTGGACACCGGCCTGCTGCGCGCGGGCGAGGGCGACCAGGTGATGGACACGATGGCGCGCCACATGGGCGTGCGCGTGATCCGCGTGGATGCCGCCGAACGCTTCTATGCCGCGCTGGCCGGCGTCAGCGACCCGGAAGCCAAGCGCAAAGTGATCGGCAAGTTGTTCGTCGAAGTGTTCGACGAGGAAGCGCACAAGCTGCAAGGCGTGCAGTGGCTGGCGCAGGGCACGATCTATCCGGACGTGATCGAGTCGGCGGGTTCGAGCACCGGCAAGGCGCACGTGATCAAGTCGCACCACAACGTCGGCGGCTTGCCGGAAAAAATGAACTTGCGTTTGCTCGAACCGCTGCGCGAACTGTTCAAGGACGAGGTCCGCCGTATCGGCGTGGAACTGGGCCTGCCGCGCGAGATGGTGTATCGCCATCCGTTTCCCGGCCCGGGGCTGGGCGTACGCATCCTCGGCGAAGTCAAACCTGAGTACGCGCAATTGCTGGCGCAGGCCGATCGCATCTTCATCGAGGAACTGCGCAGCGCAAATTTGTACGACGAAGTCAGCCAGGCCTTCGCGGTGTTCCTGCCGGTGAAGTCGGTCGGCGTAGTCGGCGATGGCCGCGCCTACGAATGGGTGATCGCTTTGCGCGCGGTGCAGACGATCGATTTCATGACCGCCCGCTGGGCGCACCTGCCGTACGAATTCCTGGAACGCGTGTCATTGCGCATCATCAACGAACTGCGCGGCATCTCGCGGGTCGTCTACGACATCAGCGGCAAGCCTCCCGCGACCATCGAGTGGGAGTGATGCTGACGGCTTGTCATCCCGGCGAACGCCGGGATCCATGGTGCTTTCGGGGCAAAGATCAAGATGCATTCCGGGTTGCGCCGGAATTAGCGCGCTTGGCACCGAGTCTGCCCAGATACAATTCTCGCGTCCTTGCTTGCCTCCAAAATGGCCGCTGAAATCCCGCCAACGCCGTTCTCGCCCGAGGACGCGACCTGCATGCGACGCGCGCTGGAGCTTGCGGCGCACGCGCGCGACGCCGAGGGCGAAGTGCCGGTTGGCGCGGTGCTGGTGCTGAATGGCGAGATCGTCGGCGAAGGCTGGAACCGCAACATCACCCTGGCCGATGCGAGTGCGCATGCGGAAATCGGCGCACTGCGCGAAGCCGGTCAGAAGCTCCGCAATCACCGCATCCCCGATTCCACTTTGTACGTGACCCTGGAACCCTGCGCGATGTGCGCGATGGCGCTGGTGCACGCGCGGGTAGCGAAGGTGGTGTACGCGGCGCGCGACCCGAAAACCGGCGCGGCCGGCAGCGTGTTCGACACGCTGGTTTCCGAACGCCACAACCACCGCATCGAGGTACGCGAAGGTTTGCTCGCCGAACAATCCGCCGCACTGTTGCGCGAGTTCTTTCGTGCGAGAAGATAGGGCGCGCGAGCGGATCGGTTCGCCGCACCAGGTCGTGCGCGCGGCACACACTACAAACGCCGGGAAAGAATTTCGCCGGGAACGCCTTTTTTTGTCGCGATCTTTGTAGGTCGAGATCACGACGACCGCCTGCTTGTTACAAGGCGCGCATTTTTTCCTTGCCAACCGCCCGTCGGCGCGCAGCATACCGCGCCAAATGCGGCGCGGGCTCCTTCGCGCAATCCGGTTGAAATCCGCCCGGCTCCTTGGCACGCGACTTGCGACCTGCGGCCACGAGGGAACGAGGGCCTCGCGCATGAACAACGGATTGCACGCGACCGAGTTGTTGAAGCAGGAACACACCCAGGTCGAGACACTGTTTTCGCGTTACGAAGCGCTGGCGGCGGATGCGCCCGAGCGCGCGCGACTGCTCAGTCAGATCGCGATGGCGTTGTCGGTGCACATGCGCGTGCAGGAGGAGGTATTTCATCCAGCCGCGCGTGCGGCGCTGGATGCACACGGCCGGGAACTGCTTGACGAAGCCGCGGTCGAGAACGTATCGCAGAAATATTTCCTCATCGAGTTGATCACGTCGCACAAGTCCGACCGGCTGTTTCAGGCGCGGGTCAAGGTGATCCGCAAGCATTTTCGACATCACGTGCGCGAGGAGGAGCAACGCATCCTGCCGCTGCTGGAGGCCAGCCGGCTGGATCAGGCCGCGCTGGGATTGCAAATCGTCGCTTGCCGCGAGGCAATGCTGGCAGCGGCGGCGGGCAGGGTGGAGGAGCAAGTCGATGATTAGAAAAATGGAACGGGTGAGAGATGCTCGAGCGATGCTTGACTGAGGCTCGGGTGATGCTCTTGCAGAGAACTGCAGCCAGGGACGGCTGCTTGCTGATATTCGTGTTCATGGATGAACGCAAAACAATGGTGCAGCCAGGGATGGCCGCGTTTTGATTCCGCGTTCATGGATGAACGCATGCAATGGGCAGGCTATGGACGGGCGGCTTCAACGCGCAGGATGCGCCACATCGGAGAAAGGCAACCATGGAACGAAAATACCAGCAAGGCCGGGAAGGCGGCGGACGCAACGAGCGGTATGCAGGCGGGGGCGAGCGCATGCGCGGCCTGGGCGGCGAATGGTATGGGCGCGATGCGAGCGGGCAGTCGCGGCACCAGCGTTCGTTCGGCGATCAGGATCGCGAATACGCGCGCGGCAGCGAATCGTGGAACGAAGATGACGACAACTATGGCACTTCGGAACGGCAATCGGGTTTCTGGCGCGACAGCGACAACCAGCGCGAACAATCCTGGGCCGGGCAGGGCGGCAGCGAGCGTGGCTTTGGCGGCGCGCAGCGTTACCGCTCCGGTGGCGAGCAGGCGAGTTTTCGAGCCGGCAGCCGCCCCGGCGACTATGGCGATTACGACGAGCTGCGCGCGGGCGGCACCCGTTCCGGGGCCTACCGAGATTACGGCAGCGCGGGCGGACGCACCGGTTATGGCGATTACGGTGACCGTTCCGGCCAGTTCGGCGCACGCGGCGAGGGCAGTTTGGCGCGCGGCTATCGCGGTGACTATGACAGCCTGCAACGTACCCAACCGTACCGGTACGGCAGCGATTTGAACCGCGGGCAGGGTTTTCGCGGCCGCGGGCCGAAAAACTACACGCGTTCGGATGACCGCATCCGCGAGGATCTCAACGAACAGTTGATGGATGCCGATGACATAGACGCCAGCGATGTCTCGGTCGAGGTCAAGGATGGTGTGGTCACGCTGAGCGGCAACGTCGAGCAGCGCTGGATCAAGCACCGCATCGAGGATCTCGCCGGCGAATGCAGCGGTGTCAAGGACGTACGCAACGAAATTCGCGTGCAGTCGCGCGGCGACTGGCCCTATGACAAGCAGATGGCGAGCGGCTCGCTCGGCTCGACGGCTTCCTCGCAGGGTACCTCGGCTACCTCCAGCGGCGTTTCAAGTTCCTCGCGGAACCAGAGCGGAAGTTCGCCGCATTGAGCCCTGCGGCGGAACCGCCTCATCGTTCGCCCTGGGTCAGCCCGGGGCGAATGGTGAGCACGCTCACTTGGCCGCATGCATATCCGCGAACTGACCGGCGGCTCTCGCGGCGAAAGCTGCCTGCTGTTGCAGACCCGGCGGCCGGTCGGCCAGCGGCGTGGGCTCCCACAACAATTTGGGATTGCCCTGCACCGGAGTTTTCGATTTGCCGCGCAAGCCCAGCAGGCGCAGCACATCCGATGGCTTGATTGGGCGCACCACATAATCCACGTTGCGGAAGCCGCATTGTTCGAGTTGCGAGCGTTCCCTGTCGCTGGACAGCATCGCGGTCAATGCGATCGGTGTTTCCGCGAGCCGCAGGCATCGGGCCAATTCCGGCCCGCAGTCGCGCAGCAGTTCGAGCCCGATCCAGATCGCGGCAGGTGGCTTGGCTTTCTGTGCGGAACCTGAAAGCCGGGCGAGCAGCGCGGCGCCGCTGCGGACATAGAAAATGGGATCGTCAAAGCCCGCATTGCGCACCGCGAGCATGGTCGCCTGCGCCTGATCCACGTCGCGGTCGGCGATGATGAGGGTTTCCATTGCGCATTCCTCCCTGAGCGCGTCAACGGCCGCGCTATCGCAAGTAGCGTGCCACGAATTTGGAATGCGCCGAGCCGCGTCCTGCATTAACTCCGCAGTGCGGCCGCGAGGGAACCGGGCAGGATTTTTTGCGCACGCGCGAATTTCTTTCAGCTCGCAACGCGGAGACGAAGACGATGCCGACTGCGCCAGGCACATTCCGGCGGCTGTGCTTTCGCCGGCCGGCTGGCGCATAATCGCTGGACCATCCGCAGGGAAGCCACATGAACTCATCCCGCACCTCAGCCGTAGGGGAAACCGCAGAGCGGGCGGCACTCGCGCCGGATACCGGGATTGCCCAGGTGATCGGCGATCTGGCGCACGAGTTGGTCAACCCGCTCAACGCCGCGGCGATGAGCACGGAACTGGCCAAGCTGATGCTGGCCCGCGGCCAGTACGACAAGGCGGCCGAAGCGCTCGATCGCATCGGCGGCGATTGCATGCGCTGTGCGCGCATCCTGCGTGACGCGCAGGATTACCTGACCGCCACGATCAACCAGCGCCAGCACGGTGTCGACCCGATCGGGATGCTGGACGAGGCCGCGCGCATGCTCAGCGACCGCGGCGAGATCATCAGTGATGCGCCGATGGGCGAGTTCCACGTGGACGGCGACCCGACCGCGTTGCGGCGGTTGTTCACCGAACTGCTGCGCAATGCCTTCGATCACGGCGGCAAGCGCATTGCCCTGCAGGCGGATCGCATGGGCGATGAGATCAGGATACGCATCACCGACGACGGCCCGGGTGTCGATCCCCTGCACCTGCCGCGCATTTTCGATCCCTTTTTCTCCACCCGCCGCGACCGCCACAGCGGCATCGGCCTGGCGATGGCGCGGCGCATCGCGCTCGCGCACGGCGGCTCGCTGAGCGCGCAGAATACGGGGCAGGGCACGGCCTTCGAGCTGCGCCTGCCGGCGGACTGATGGACGGTTGCGGCACCTGAGCCCACTCCCTGCCTTTCGCAGGGAAGGCTGAAAATAGCGCACCCGTTCCGTTTCAAGGAGACGCAGGGATGGGAATAAAATATCCCGATAACTTGCGCTTACAGCCCATTGGGGCATGATAGCCGCCCGGCAGGGACTGAGCCTCGGCATGACCGACCACCAAACCGGCACGGCGCATAATGCGGATATGCACCTGCGTTCCGACCTCAAGTTTCCGGTAGTCGGCCTGGGCGCTTCGGCTGGCGGCGTGGTCGCACTCAAGCGGTTTCTGGAAAACATGCCGAAAGACAACGGCATGACGTTCGTGGTGATCCTGCACCTGTCGCCCAAGCACGAGAGCATGGCCGACAAGGTGTTGCAGACCGCCACCCGCATGCCGGTCACGCAGGTCAGCGAGGCCACCCCGCTGGAGCGCAATCACGTCTACGTGATCTCGCCCGCCAACGATCTGGTGATGAGCGACGGCTATCTGCGCGTGACCCCGGCGGAGCGTCCGCGCGGCCATCATGTCGCCATTGATCTGTTCTTCCGCACGCTGGCCGACACCCATCGGGACAAGGCGGTCGGCATCGTGCTGTCGGGCACCGGCGCCGACGGCGCGGTCGGCATCGCGCGTATCAAGGAGCAGGGCGGCATCACCTTCGCGCAGACGCCGGAAGATGCCGAATACGAAGACATGCCGCGCAACGCGATCGCCAGCGAGCACATCGATTTCGTGCTGCCGGTAGCCGAGATACCCGACAAGCTGGTCGGGTGGTGGCGCAATGCGCGCGAAATCCGGTTGCCCAGACCCGAGCCCGACGCCGAGCCGGTGCTGCCCGTGCTGGTGGATACGCGCTCGGAAGCCGAGCACGCCTTGCAGGAAATCCTGGAGATCCTCGCGGCGCGTTCCGGCCACGATTTCCGCCATTACAAGCGCGCCACCGTGCTGCGCCGGATCGAGCGGCGCATGCAGGTGAACCTGGTGAAAGACCTGCCCGGCTACCGCGAATTCCTGCGCACGCATCCGGATGAAAACAAGACGCTGCTGGACGACATGCTGATCGGCGTCACCAATTTCTTCCGCGACCGCGAAGCTTTCGAAGCGCTGGAACGCGAAATCGTTCCGCAACTGTTCGAGGCAACCCGTCCACCCGAACAGGTGCGCGTATGGGTGCCGGGCTGCGCGAGCGGCGAGGAGGCCTATTCGCTCGCGATGCTGCTGGCCGACCACGCCGATACGCTGAATGCCCCGCCCCTTTATCAGGTCTTTGCCAGCGATATCGACGAGAAGGCGATTGCGACCGCGCGCGCGGGCGTATATCCGGAATCGATCATCACCGACATGGCGCCGGCGCGGCTGCGCCAGTTCTTCACCAAGGAGCAGCACCGCTATCGCGTCAACAAGGGGATCCGCGATCGTGTGCTGTTCGCGCTGCACAACGTCTTGCGCGATCCGCCGTTCTCCAACACCAGCCTGATCAGTTGCCGCAATCTGCTGATTTATCTCGATCGCGAAATCCAGGCCGGCTGCTGGAGATGTTCCATTTTGCATTGCGCCCCGGTGGCTGGTTGTTCCTCGGCAATTCGGAATCGGCGGACGCGGCCGCCCAGCATTTCGAGGTGGTGGACAAGAAACACCATATCTATCGTGCGCGCGCCCTGGCGCGCGGCACCCGCCTCGCCCCGCTGCCGCTACGGATAGACGGCAAACCCGCGCCCGCAGGGCAGGGCGCGCGGGCAACCCGCGATCAACGCGGCTTCTCGTTCGCCGACGTGCATCAGCGCGTGCTGGAGTTCTACGCGCCGCCCAGCGTGATCGTGGATCGCGACTCCAACATCGTGCATGCCTCCGAGCATGCCGGGCGCTACCTGCGTTTCGGCGGCGGCGAGCCCACCCACAATCTGGTGGCGGTGATTGAACCGGCCCTGCGCATCGATCTGCGCAGCACGCTGTTCCAGGCGATCCACACCAATAAAAGCGTCGAGGCGCGGGTCAAGATCGAGGAGGATGGCAAGCCCGCGCGTTTCGTCAATATCGTTGCGCGACCGTTCCGCGACCCGGAAGCAAATGCCGAATTCGTGCTGGTGCTGTTCGATGAAGTGGAAGACGCGCTCGGGCCCAGCCTCGAGCCGATCCCGGGCCAGGACAAGAGCAGCGTGCTGCTCAACATGGAAGAAGAACTGCAACGCACGCGCGAGCGCCTGCAAACCACCACCGAGCAGTACGAAACCTCCAACGAGGAATTGAAGGCTTCCAACGAGGAGCTGCAGGCGCTCAACGAGGAACTGCGTTCGACCACCGAGGAACTGGAAACCAGCAAGGAGGAATTGCAGTCGGTCAACGAGGAACTGACCACCGTCAATTACGAGTTGAAGACCAAGGTGGAGGAACTGGCCAAGAGCAACGATGATCTGCAGAACTTCATCGGTTCCACCGATGTCGCCAGCCTGTTCGTGGATGCCGGGCTGCGCATCAAGCGTTACACGCCACGCGCGGCGGATCTGTTCAACCTGATCACCGGCGACGTCGGCCGCAGCCTGCTCGATATCACCAGCCGCCTGGAATATCCGCATCTCGCCGACGATGCCGCAGCGGCATTCCAGGCGCTGCGTCCGGCCGAACGGGAGGTGCGCAGCGTCGACGGGCGCTGGTACATCGCGCGCGTGCTGCCGTATCGCACCGCGGAAAACCGCATCGATGGCGCGGTGCTCACTTTCTTCGACGTCACCGGCCTCCACCATGCCGAGCAGCAGATCAGCGCCAGCGAGGACAAGCTGCGGCTTGCCGCGGCGGCCACGCACGATTACGCCATCATCGTGCTCGACGATGCCGGCCGGATCACCGCCTGGAACTCCGGTGCGGAAACGCTGTTCGGTTATCCGGGCGAGGCCATGCTCAATCAGAATTTCGAGCGCCTGTTCACACCGGAAGACGTCGCTGCCAATGTGCCGCAAACCGAACTGGCAGAAGCCGCCGAAAGCGGCCACATCGAGGTGGCGCGCTGGCATCTCACCATGCAGGGCGAACATGTGTTCTGCAGCGGCGTGCTCAGCCGCATCGACGACAACGGCCACGGCTTCGTCAAGATCGTGCGCAACACCACCCGCCGCGAATTGCGCGATTCCGACGCGGCAAGGCAGCAGTCGCGCACCGGCAGTGAATTGCGCAGCGAAGTGGAAGCTGCGAGCGCCCTGAAGGATGACTTCCTGGCGGTGATCTCGCACGAGTTGAAGAACCCGTTGAACCTGATCAGCGTCAATACCGATCTGCTGTCACGGCTGCCAAGGACGAGCGTTTCGCCGCAAATGGATCTGGCATTGCAGATGATCCGGCGCGCCATCCGCGGCCAGAGCAAGATCATCGACGATCTGCTGGATATCTCGCGGATCCGCACCGGCAAACTGGTGCTGCACATGGAAGCGGTGGATATCGGCGCCATTGCGTGCGGCATCGTGGATGTCGCCAGCGCCGATTCCTCAACCGCCGCGCTCGAATTATCCTGCGAGCTTCCGGAACATCCGGTGATCGTGCGCGCCGACCCCGCGCGGCTGGAACAGATCGTCTGGAACCTGTTGAGCAACGCGATCAAGTTCACGTCCGCCGGCGGCAGGATTTTGGTGCGCGTGTCGGTGGAGGACAATCTCGCGCGCCTGAGCGTGCAGGATTCCGGGCAGGGCATCGAGCCGTATTTTCTGCCGCGCATCTTCGAAATGTTCGGGCAGGCGCCCAATCGCGCGCTCAGCGGCAAGGGCGGGTTGGGCATCGGGCTGGCACTGGTCAAGCAACTGGTGCAACGGCATAACGGACGCATAAACGTCCAATCCGAAGGCATCGGCCACGGCTCGACTTTCAGCGTGTGGCTGCCGCTTTACGAATACGACGCGCTCAACGCGCCACCATTGCCAGCCAGCGAGGCCCAGGAAGGGGGGCTCTGGCAAGGCCGCAAGGTGTTGATCGCCGACGATGCGGTCGAGGCCCTGCAGACCCTGGCGCAATTGCTGGAGCTGGAAGGCGCCAGCGTGGACGTCGCCAGGGACGGCGCACAGGCGCTGGCTCTGGTCGAAGATACGCGCTACGACATCGTGTTCGCCGACATCGGCATGCCGAACATGGATGGCTACGAATTGGCGCAGCGTCTGCGGGCGCTGCCCAAGGGCGCGCGGGTGCCGCTGGTCGCGATGACCGGCTTCACCCGTCCCAACGACGTGCAACGCGCGTTGCGTGCCGGCTTCGACGCGCACATCGGCAAGCCCCTCTCTATGGATGCGCTGACCTCCACGATGCAGCGGCTGCTTGCGGCAAAGACGTAGGCGCATCGGCATAGCAGTCGCGCATGCACGAACCATCACGGTTGCCGTTCAATTTCGATCAACCGTATCAAATCCGCCACCACGAAATCCGCCCGGTGCACGCGCAAGCCGGCCATCGGAATGTACCGCTCCGTATCGCGATCGAAACTTGCGCCGTACGCCCAGTGCACCCAAGGTTGCCACAGCCTCGTCAATAAACGCCGTGTGCCGCGATGCGGGCGCACATAGTCCAGCA
>DATNFU010000015.1:0-70793 GCA_035606235.1 Rhodanobacteraceae bacterium | reverse complement strand
GCCGAGCGGCGCTTGAAATCCGGGCAACTGCGTGCGCTGGTCGCGACCGCCTCGCTGGAACTGGGCATCGACATCGGCGAAGTCGAACTGGTTTGCCAACTCGGCTCGCCACGTTCGATCGCAGCGTTCCTGCAGCGGGCCGGACGCGCGGGACACGCGGTCAGCGGCACGTCGAAAGCCCGGTTGTTCCCTAACTCGCGGGATGATCTCGCCGAGTGCGTCGCATTGCTCGACTGCGTCCGGCGCGGCGAGCTGGACACGCTGCACGTGCCGCGTGCGCCGCTGGACGTGCTGGCGCAGCAGGTCGTGGCGGAGGTGGCCTGCGGCGAACGCGACGAAGCCGAATTGTTCGAGCTGGTGCGCAGCGCGTATCCGTATCGCGAACTCACCCGCGACAAGTTCAGCGAAGTGCTGCGGATGCTGGCCGACGGCTACAGTACCCGGCGCGGCACGCGCGCGGCCTACCTGCACCGCGATGCGGTGAATGGCAAGCTGCGCGCGCGGCGCAACGCGCGGCTGACCGCGATCACCTCCGGTGGCGCGATCCCCGACACCGCCGATTACGACGTGGTGCTGGAGCCCGCGGCGCAGCGCGTCGGCAGCGTCAACGAGGACTTCGCGGTCGAAAGTCTCGCCGGAGACATCTTCCAGCTCGGCAACCAGTCGTACCGGATCCTGAAGGTCGAGCGCGGCCGCGTGCGCGTCGAGGATGCGCACGGCGCGCCGCCTTCGATTCCGTTCTGGCTGGGCGAGGCGCCTGGGCGCAGCGACGAGCTGTCGTGGGCGGTGTCGCGCTTGCGCGAAGAGGTTTCCGAACGGCTCGATGGCGGCGGCAACGCGGTCACCTGGCTGCGCGACGAAGTCGGCGTGGTCGAGCCCGCAGCAAGGCAACTGGTCGAGTATTACCAGGCCGCGCGCACCGAGTTGGGCGTACTGCCGACGCACACGGCGCTGGCAATGGAGCGCTTCTTCGACGAATCCGGCGGCACGCAACTGGTGATCCACTCTCCGTACGGAAGCCGGCTGAATCGCGCCTGGGGTTTGGCGCTGCGCAAGCGCTTCTGTCGCACCTTCAATTTCGAATTGCAGGCGGCGGCAACAGAAGATGCGATCGTGCTGTCGCTCTCGACCAGCCACAGTTTTCCGCTGGAGGAAGTTTCGCGTTACCTGCATTCGAACAGCGTGCGCGACGTGCTGACGCAGGCGCTGCTGGATGCACCGATGTTCGCGCTGCGCTGGCGCTGGAACGCGAGCGCCGCGCTGGCGTTGCCACGCTTCGTCGGCGGCGCCAAGGTGCCGCCGCAGATCCAGCGGATGAAATCCGAGGACCTGTTGGCGACGGTGTTTCCCGATCAGGTCGCGTGCGCCGAAAATCTGGTGGGCGAGCGGCAGATTCCCGAGCATCCTCTGGTGGAGCAAACCCTGCGCGATTGTCTTTACGAGGCGATGGACCTGGAAGGCTTGGTCGCGCTCCTGAAGCAACTCGAAAGCGGGGCGGTGAAGATCGTTGCGCGCGACCTCACCGCGCCGTCGTCGCTGTGCGCGGAAGTCCTGGGGGCGCGGCCTTACGCGTATCTCGACGATGCGCCGCTGGAGGAGCGCCGCACCCAGGCGGTGGCGTCGCGTGGCTTCACCGATGCCAGCCGTGCGGAAGATCTTGGCAAGCTGGATGCCGAGGCGATTCAAGCGGTGCGCGAAGAAGCGTGGCCGCAGCCGCGCGATGCCGACGAGATGCACGAAACGCTGTTGGCGTTGGGTGCGGTCAATGCGGATGAAGTGCAGCGCAATGCGGGATGGGCCGAGTGGCTGGAGGCGCTTGCAGCGGCGCGACGCGCAACCAGACTGACCCCCTCCCTCGTCAACGGCGGAGGGTTGCGGGATTCGGTTAGCGGACAGCCGACGCTTTGGGTCGCCACCGAAACGCTGCCGATGTGGCGCGCGGTGCATGCGGATGCGCCCGTGCAGCCTGTCGTCGAGGCGCCACCAGAATTTGCGGCCAGGAAATGGACACGCGAACAGGCGCTGGTCGAGATCGTCCGCGCGCGACTGGGCTGCCTGGGGCCGGTGCAGGCAAGCGCCATCGCGGAAACGTTCGCTGTGCCGCAGGCGGACATCGAACTCGCGCTCGGTGCGCTGGAGCGCGAAGGCTTCGTGATGCGCGGGCGCTTCACGTCCATGACGCCTGGTTCGGCACAAGGATGTGCCGACGATTGCGGCAGGATGCCCAATGCGTCGCTACAAAATGAGGAATGGTGCGAACGCCATCTGCTGGCGCGCATCCATCGCCGCACCCTGACGCGGCTGCGTCGCGAGATCGAGCCGGTCGAGCCACGCGAATTCATGCGCTTTCTTTTTCAGTGGCAGCATCTGGCACCCGATTCGCGGCTGCGCGGCGCGGAAGCGCTCGGTTCCGTGCTGGCGCAACTGGAAGGTTTCGAAGCGCCGGCGGGCGCCTGGGAATCGCACCTGCTGCCCGCGCGCTTGCCCGACTATGACATCGGCTGGCTGGACGGCCTGTGTGCGTCGGGCCGCGTCGCGTGGACGCGTTTGCGTGCGAACAACGGCGGCCATGCCGCACCGGTGCGCGCCTCGCCGATCGTGCTGCTGCCCCGGCGCGCGCTCGCGTTGTGGGGTTCGCTCGGCGCCCAAGCCGTGCAGGAGGCATCGGCGCTATCGTCGCGCGCGCAGGCGGTCGCCGAATACCTTGCGCAGCACGGCGCGTCGTTCTTCGACGAAATGCAAAGTGGTACGCGGCTGTTGCACGTCGAGCTGGAAGACGCGCTGGCCGAGCTGGTGGGCGCGGGCATGATCAGCGCCGACAGCTTCTCCGGCCTGCGCGCGCTGCTCACTCCCGCGAACAAACGGCGCGCGACACGCACGCGGCGCACCCACCGCGCGATGCTGAGTGGGATCGAGGATGCGGGACGCTGGAGCCTGATCAAACGCGGCGCTTTTTCTCCTCCCCCGCCCGCGACGGAGGAAGAACCTGTCGAACACATCGCGCGCACGCTGTTGCGCCGCTGGGGCGTGGTGTTCTGGACGTTGCTGCAGCGCGAAGCTGCGTGGCTGCCGCCGTGGCGCGAGTTGCGGCGCGTCTATCAGCGGCTGGAAGCGCGCGGCGAAATCCGCGGGGGACGCTTCGTCGCCGGCATGGTCGGCGAACAGTTCGCGTTGCCGGAAGCAATCGGCGCGCTGCGCCGCGCGCGCAAGGCGCACGATGACAACCTGATCACGATCAGCGGCGCCGACCCCTTGAATCTGATCGGCGGCTTATCGGCCGGCGACAAGGTACCCGTGTTGAGCAACTCGCGGATCGTGTTCCGCGACGGCGTACCGGTGGCGAAACGTGTCGCGGGTGAGATCACGATTTTGCAGACGTTGTCGCCCGAAGAGGAGCGCACGGCGCGCGCCGCGTTGCGTCAAACCTTTTCGGCATTCCGGGGCCACCCGCAAGGTGGAACCCCGAATCCAGTGCCTTCGATCGAGCGGGAAACTGGATTCCGGATCGCCGCCATGCGACGTCCGCCGTGACGGATGATTCGTCGCATCGTCGCCTGCAAGCAGGCTCCTGCTTGGCCGTGATGCTCCGATCGGTTGTCGTGCAGGCTCCTATTTTTTCGCCGCGATGATCTGGCTCAGGTAATCGGGGCCCGAAGCGCGCACCAGATGCGGATACTGCAAGCCGCCGTGGTAATCCACCGGCACGGTCTTGTATTCGTCCTGGTGCTTGATCAGCAGTTCGATCGGCTTGTTGCCGGATTTCGCCGCGGTGATCGCGTCCTTCAGCAGTTCCGACTTGTAAGCGTGGCCGTTCACCGCGATCAGCTCGGCACCCGGCGAGATGCCGGCCTTGAACGCGGGACTGTTCCAGCGTACGTCGCCGATTTCCGCATCCTTGCCGGAGAGCGTCAGGCCCAGCGAGTAGACGAAGTCGTCGTACTTGCGGTTTTTCTCGAGCGCCTTCTGGTAATCGCTTTCCTTGTCGGTATAGACCAGCTTCCAGCCCGACGCGGCGATGCCGTCCATCGGCGGCCGATGCGCATCCAGTCGCGAGCGCAGGAACGTCGCCCAGTCGTACTTCGCCACGCCGTTCAATGCGGCAACGACATCATCGAAGGTGTAGGTATCGGTGACGAAGCTGCCATTGTGCACGCCGAAGAACGCGCTGGCGAAATCATCCAGCGAATTCTTGTCGTTGGTGAGCGAGCGGATTTTCGCGTCCACCGCCAGCCAGATCAGTTGCCCGGCGCTGTAGTAATCCTCGCTCATCTGGTAATTGCGATAAGGCAGCGGCGCGCGCTGCGCGATCGTCGGATCATTGGTCGTGTCCTGCACGTTGCGCCATTCGAAGCCGGGGCGGTTGTCCTGGTAGGTGGCCGCCACCAGTGCCAGCGCATCCTTGAACTGATCGGCATCCCACAAGCCCGAGCGCGCGGCCAGCACGAAGCCCCAGTACTGGGTCTGGCCTTCGTACACCCACAGCAGCGAATCGCCCATCGGCACGTTGAAGTTGGGCGTCCACAGATCCGCCGGGCGGCGGAACTTGCCGTTCCACGAATGCGTGTATTCGTGCGCCAGCAGGTCGCGGCCGGGCGCGTTGCCCTTCCAGTCGGTGAAGTAGTCCGCGCCGGTGCCGTCCTCGCTGGACTGGTGATGCTCCAGCCCGTTGCCGCTCATCTGGTCCGACAGCGAGAACAGGAAATCGTAGTGGTCGTAATGATGCGAGCCGTACAGTTTGTACGCTTGCGCCACCAGGTTGCGATGCGCCTGCACCTGGGCGGGCGACATTTCCAGATCCTTCGGCGCGTCGGCGAATACGTCCAGGTGCACCGGCACCTTCGCACCGGGGTCCAGATCCACGCGCCTGAGATATTCGCCTGCGTAGATCGGCGAATCCACCAGCGTATTGAGCATGGTCGGCTTGAAAACGACGGTGTCGCCGGATCTCGAACCGGTCTCAAGCGCGGTGCCGAGCTGCCAGCCTTGCGGCAACTTGATACTGGGCGCGTAAGTGATGTCGCGCGAATAGAAGCCAGCCGGATACAACACCACCGCGTTCCATTGCAGGTTGAGCATCGCATCGGTCATCACGATGCGGCCTTCCGCATGCGCGCGCGGCGACAGGAACTGGTAATCCAGATCGATGCTGGACACGCCCTGCGGCACGTTCACGTTGAAGGCGTACACGTCGTACTTGTCGCGCGTCCAGGTCAACGGCTTGCCGTTTGCACTGATCTTCAACCCGGCCAGCTTGTCGATCGGGCCGCTGGGGGAGTGGTTGCCCGGCAACCATTTCGGATACAGCAGGGTCAGTTCGCCGGCGTGCACCGGCATCGTCTCGCGCGCGCGGAAGATGCCTTGGGAGGTGTCGCTCGCATCCACGCTCAACGTAATGGTGCCGTGGTAAGGCGTGTCCTGCGGCGGCGGGATGTTCGCGTCGACTGCATCGGCGAATGCGGCGCCGGTGATTAGCGCGAGCACCAGCGCGGCGGCAATGCGAGCCGGTGCGAAGGCGGACGGACGGGCGACTGACATGGAATACCTCATGCGGACGGAGCGTGCCGCCGAACAGCGGCAGTCATCGACTTTAGCAGCCCGCGCCGCGCGCGCGGATGGGCCGAATGGCCTACCGGCGACGCCGGTGCGGAATAGATCCGGGCATCCCTAAGCGCCATCCATGATCAGATCGGCAGCCAAGCCCGCCGCCACGTACAACGCGGTGAAGACCACGCTGAAAATGTAAAGAATGGCGAACACGAAAAACATCCCGGCATGAGTGGAGCCCGCGGCCATCCGCGCGTGCGGGATGGCAATGAACGCCAGCGCATAAATCGCGCTGACCAGGCCAAGTGCGAACCCGAACCGGCGCCGCGCATGCAAGGGAATGCGGCCGGACGATGCTGAGCCGGCACCCGCGGTCGGCGAGGCCGTTGCGCCGGCAACGGCATGGTCCGCACGCAATGCCTGCCGCAACCATCGCCACAACATCATCAGGATAAATAGCGCGAGGCTCAAGAGCGTGTATGCACGAGTCAGCAGCGTGCCGAGATCCTCCGCATGCATGGTGGTGGTTGCGGCGCCGCTGCTGACACTGGCCGGCAATAGCCCGTGGAGCCATCCGAGCCAGCGCACATCCGGCCCCAGGAGCGCGATATGGACGAATACCAGCGCGCCGAAACACAGCAGCAAGACCATCGTCAGCATGCCGCTGGAAACGTAGCGCACGCCGATGCCGAGCAGGCTGCGCACCATGCTCGCCACCGGAATCCGATCGGGCAATGCGTTCATGTGTGGGCTCCGCATCGATGTCGCTTGCTTGGCGCGCCCCGGCGAAAGCTTGCGCGCGCCGATCCCGGATCACTTCGGCGCCAGCGCGCTCTTGCGGATGCCGTAAGCGAAATAAATGATCAATCCGATCGCCATCCAGATAACGAAGCGCCAGATGGTGATCATCGGCAGGCCGCCGATCAGGGTGACACCGCCCTCTTTGGCCGGCCACGGCCAGCCGATGATCAGGAACAGCGAGAACAACACCCCGAGCGGCGCGAATATCCAGATCAGCGGCATCCGGAAACTGCGCGGCAATTGCGGTTTGCGCGCGCGCAGGATCAATACCGCCAGGCAAATCACGATGAACGCGCTCAACGTGCCGATGTTCACCAGTTCCGCCACTTCGCCGATCGGCAGGAACCCCGCGACCAGCGCGGTGAACACGCCAAGGATCACGGTCGGCCGCGCCGGCGTGCCATATTTGGGATGCACGCGCGAAAACCAGCGCGGCAACAGGCCATCGCGCGACAGCGCGAACCAGATGCGCGCGGCACCCAGCATGAAGGCGAACATCACGCTGGTGAGGCCGCACACCGCAGCGACATTGATGATGGCGCGAACCCAGTACAGGTGCAGTGCGGCAAAAGCCGCATCCACCGGCGCCGGCGAATTCAGTTGCGGATACGGCACCATGCCGGTCAGCACCAACGACACCGCGAGATAAAGAGCCATCGACAGTGCCAGCGACAACAGCACCGCGCGCGGCAAGTCGCGTTGCGGGTGGCGCGATTCTTCCGCCGCGGTGGTCAGCGTGTCGTAACCGAAGACCGCGAAGAACACGATGCTGGAAGCCGCCAGCACGCCGCCCCAGCCGAAGTGCGTCGCACCTGCGCTGTCTGTCGTCATCGCCGGGATGAATGGGTGCCAATGGGCGGGGTTGACATAAAACGCGCCGACGACGATTACCAGCGCGACACCGATTACCTTGATGCCCACGATCACGGTGTTGGCGCGCGCGCCCCACTCGGTCCTGACGGTGAGCATCCACGCGATCAGCAGCGTGATGGCCGCGGCAATCACGTTGAAGAATTTGCCCGAGTGCGGACTGGCCGGGTCGTAAGCGCCCTGCAACCAGATCGGCAGATGCGCACCGGACACTTGCGCGATCAGGGCCTGCACGTACCCCGACCAGCCGATCGCAACGACCGCAACGATCAGCGCGTATTCCAGCAACAGATCCCAACCGATGATCCAGGCCAGCAATTCGCCGAGCACCGCGTAACCGTAGGTGTAGGCGCTGCCGGTGACCGGGATCATTCCGGAGAATTCGGCGTAGGCGAGCGCCGCGCAGGCACTGCCGATGCCGGCGACGATGAAACTCAGCACCACGGCCGGGCCGGCGTTCGTCGCCGCCTGCTGCCCGGCCAGCACGAAAATGCCGACGCCGATGATCGCGCCGACACCGATCGCGGTCAGTTGCCACACGCCCAGCACGCGGCGGAAATCGCGGCGCTCACCGGCTTCCGCCTGCAAGGCCTCGACCGATTTATGCCGCGTCAGTTGCGCGAACAGGCTCATGTGCATTTTCCCCGGAACCACGAAAGACCCGCGCGATCATACCCGCGGCGGTCATCGTGTTGCTGAAGCGATCATCCGGGAAACGGCGGCGCTTTTGCGCGACAATCGCGGCTTCGATGCCGCACAAGCCACCCAGCCACAAACGCCGTCCGCCGGCACCCGTCGCGCGTCCGCGCCTGCCGTTGCCGCCGCGACGCGCCGCCAACACCGCGCACCCGGAAGACGCGTCGTTGCGCTCGACGCGCGCGATCGAATTCCTGCTGCATGCGCTGCCTGTGCGCTGGCGCGGCAAGGCGCGCGACTATCTGGTGCTGGTGCGGATGGACCGCCCGGTCGGCGCGTTGCTGCTGCTGTGGCCGACCTGGTGGGCGCTGTGGTTGGCAGCAGGCGATTTTCCGCCATGGAAGCCTTTGCTGGTATTCACCCTCGGCGTGTTCCTGATGCGCTCGGCCGGCTGCGCGATCAACGATTACGCCGATCGCAATCTGGATCCCCTGGTGCAGCGCACCGCCGGCAGGCCGCTCGCCGCCGGCCGGGTGACGCCACGCGAAGCATTGCTGGTCTTCGTGGTCCTGAGTTTGATTTCGTTCGCGCTGGTGCTGGCATTCACGAATACGCTGACGATCGAATTGTCGTTCGCCGGCGCGGCACTGGCCGCGCTGTATCCGTTTTCGAAACGCTACACCTCGCTGCCGCAGGTGGTGCTGGGCGCGGCGTTCGGCTGGGGCATCCCGATGGCGTTCGCGGCGGTCACCGATTCGCTGCCGCCGCTGGCGTGGCTGCTGTTCCTCGGCAACATTTTGTATTCGACGATCTACGACACCGAATATGCGATGGTGGATCGCGAGGAGGACATCAAGGCCGGCGCGCGTTCCACGGCGATCCTGTTCGGCGATGCGGATCTGGTGATCGTCGGTGTGCTGATGGCAACGTTTGCGCTGTGCATGGCGCTGGTCGGTTCGCGCGCACATCTGGGCTGGCCGCACTGGGCCGCGCTGCTGGTCGTGCTGGCGCTGTTCGCCTGGCAGTTGTGGATGATGCGCGACCGCGACCGCGCGCGTTGCTTCGCCGCATTCCGCAACAACAACTGGGTCGGCTGCGCGTTGTGGGCGGGAATCCTGTTTTCGCTGGCATTGCGTTGAAATGGCGTTTGGCGCCCATCGCCGGCAAGGCGGCTCGTACCAAGCCGCTTTGGCGGGAGCCACGCGCAAGCGAACTAAGTACGCACCGGTGCGCGCGCCAACGCCCAAACATCCACCCGCTGCACGCCCGCGCGCTTCAACACGCGCGCGCATTCGGCCAGCGTGGCGCCGGTGGTGAATACGTCGTCCAGCACCGCTGCGTGCCGGGGAATTTCATCCTTGAAGCGCGCCACGAACGCACCGCGCACGTTGCGTCGGCGCGCCAGTGCGGTCAACTCGGTCTGCGCCTCGGTGGGACGCGTGCGCTGCAGCACGTCGCCCAACAGCGGCACGCCCAGCGATTTCGACAGCGGCTTTGCCAGCTCCAGTGCCTGGTTGTAACCGCGGCTGCGCAATCGCGAGCGATGCAGCGGTACCGGAATCATCGCGTGTGGCAATTCGCCCGGCACGTGCGTCTCGATCCACAGCTTCGACAGCAAGCGACCGGCGGCGAGATCGCCGGCGAACTTGAAACGCGCTTCCAGCCGATCCAGCGGATATTCGTAACGGAACGGCGACCATGCTGCATCCCACGGCGGCGCGCGGCGGATGCAGCGCCCGCACAACGCGGTCGGCGTATCCAGTGGCAGTGCGCAACGCGTGCAGCAACGATCGTTGCGCGGCAGCTCCGCAAGGCACGCGGCGCACAAATCCAGGCCATGTTCGCCACGCACGCCGCACAGCATGCAACCCGACGGCAGCAGCACAGCCAGCGCCGCGCCGGCACCGTCAACCAATGCACCAGGTTTCAGGTTGACAGCCATTTGCCCGCCTCTGACACTGTGCCGATACTTTATAGGTGGAATCGAAGCGATGCAGGGCCTACGCCACGACTGGACACGCCAAGAAATCCTGAGCCTGTTCGCGCTGCCCTTCAATGATCTGCTGGAGCGCGCGCACGACACGCATCGCGCGCACCACGATCCCAACGCGGTGCAGGTTTCCACCCTGCTCTCGATCAAGACCGGCGGCTGTCCGGAAGATTGCGCGTATTGCCCGCAGGCCGCGCGGTATCACACCGGCGTGCAAGCCGAGAAGTTGATGGAACTGGACGATGTGCTGGAGCGCGCGCGCGTGGCGCGCGACGCCGGCGCTACCCGCTTCTGCATGGGCGCGGCGTGGCGCTCGCCGAAAGACAGGGATATCCCGAAAGTCGCGGCGATGATCCGCGAGGTGCGCGCACTCGGCATGGAGACCTGCGCCACGCTGGGCATGCTGTCGGCGCATCAAGCCGAAGCGCTGAAGGACGCGGGGCTCGATTATTACAACCACAATCTCGACACCGCGCCGGAATTTTATGGCGAGATCATCCACACGCGCGAGTACCAGGATCGCCTCGATACGCTGGAGCACGTGCGCGACGTCGGCATGAAGACCTGTTGTGGCGGCATAGTCGGCATGGGCGAATCCCGCGAGCAGCGTGCGGGTTTGCTGCAGACATTGGCGAATCTGCCCGAGCATCCGCAATCGGTTCCGATCAACCGCCTGGTGCGCGTGACAGGCACCCCGCTGGCGGAAACGAAGGAGCTTGATCCGTTCGAATTCGTGCGCACCGTGGCGATCGCGCGCCTGGTGATGCCGAACTCGGTGGTGCGGCTTTCCGCCGGACGCGCGGAGATGAGCGATGAGCTGCAGGCGCTGTGCTTCTACGCCGGTGCCAATTCGATCTTCTACGGTGAAAAATTGCTGACGACCGGCAATCCGGATGTCGCCCACGACCGCGAATTGTTCGGGAGGCTGGGTTTGAAGCCGATGCAGGTGAATGTGGAAGATCCGCACGGCTCGACCACGCATTGCGACATCGTTGAGCATGAATTCGCTGGTGCTTGCGAATAGGAGCCTGTGCAGGCGCGATCCACGGCCAGGAGCTCCGTGGTCGCGCGCAGGCGCGCTCCTACACGAGCCATGAGCCGCCCCGATCTCCTGCAACTTCTCGCCGCGCGTGTTGCCGAACGCGAGCACGCCGGCCTGCTCCGCCGCCTGCGCGCGGTCGAGCATGCACATGGCACGCGCTTGGTGGTCAATGGCCGCGAACTGCTGAATTTCAGCAGCAACGATTACCTGGGACTCGCCAGGCATCCGGAAGTGATCGCCGCGCTGCGTGATGCGGCGAACGAAGGCGGCGTGGGTGCGGCCGCCTCGCATCTGATCTGCGGCCATCATCGCGAACACGCTGCATTGGAAGAGGAACTGGCCGACTGGACACGACGCGAGCGCGCGTTGCTGTTCTCCTCGGGCTGGGCCGCCAATCTCGGTGCACTGCAGACCTTGCTGCCGCGCGACGGCTTGTGCGTGCAGGACAGGTTGAATCACGCCAGCCTGCTGGACGCGGCAAAGCTCGCCGGCTGCGCGCTCAAGCGTTATCCCCACGCCGATGCGCAAGGCGCGGCGAGGCAACTGGCGAGTGCGCGAGACATGCCTGCGCTGCTTGCGAGCGATGGCGTGTTCAGCATGGACGGCGACATCGCGCCATTGCGCGAACTCGCGTCGTTATGCGCGCGCGAGCGGGCGACATTGATGATCGATGATGCGCACGGATTGGGCGTGCTCGGCAGCGAGGGCGCGGGCAGTGCCGCGGAAGCGGGGTTGCCGCAAGAACAGGTTCCGGTCTTGATGGCGACGCTTGGCAAGGCACTGGGCGCCGCGGGTGCGTTCGTCGCCGGCAGCAGCGCGCTCATCGAAGGCCTGACCCAATTTGCGCGGTCCTACGTCTACACCACCGCGATGCCGCCGGCGCTGGCTGCCGCGGCGCACGCGGCGGTGCGCATCGCGCGCGCGGCGACCGAGCGGCGCGAAAAGTTGAGCGAATTGATCACCCGTTTTCGCACCGGCGCCCAACAGCTCGGCCTGCCACTGACTGATTCGCGCACGCCGATCCAGCCGATCCTGCTGGGCGACGCTCAAACCACAATGTATGCGGCGGCGGAACTCGAAAAGGCGGGCGTGCTGGTCGGCGCGATCCGTCCGCCTTCGGTGCCGGCGGGCAGCGCACGCCTGCGCATAACGTTGTCCGCGGTACACCAGGATGCCGACGTGGATCGGCTGCTCGATGCGTTGCACACCGCTGCGCCCCGCGCGCGTGAAAGAGCGGCGAAAGCATCGCCGCCGCTATGATGCGCGGTCATGTCTGAACTTTTCATCGAAACGCGCGGCCGCGGCGAGACCTCCATCGTGTTGTTGCACGGTTGGGCGATGTCCGGCGCGGTGTTCGCGCCACTGACCGAGCGGCTGGAAGATCGCTGCACGCTGCATCTGGTGGATCTGCCGGGACACGGGCGCTCGCGCGCGAGTGCGATCCCGCTGAAAATCACCGATTGCGCACGCGCGATCGCGCAGGCCACACCGTCAGCCATCTGGCTCGGCTGGTCCTTGGGCGGACTGATCGCGTTGCAGGCAGCGCTGGATTTTCCACGGCAGGTGCACGCGCTTGCGATGGTGGATTCCTCGCCGCGATTCGTGCGCGGAGCGGATTGGCCGCACGCGATCTCGCCGGAAATCCTGCAGCAGTTCGCCTCCGATCTGCGCGAAGATCATCGCGGAACCCTGGAGCGCTTTCTTGCGCTGGAAGCATTGGGCAGCGACTGCGCGCGGGAGGACCTGCGCCGCCTGCGCCGCCATGCTTTTGACGAGGCGCCCGAGGTACGCGCGTTGTGCGAGGGTCTGGCAATGCTGGAACACACCGACCTGCGCGCACGACTGCGCGAACTTGCGCAGCCGAGCGTGTGGGTCGCTGGTCGCCGTGATCGGCTGGTGCCCTGGCAGGCGATGCAATGGAGTGCACAACAGGGCGGCGGCGCGTTCGCGCTGATCGAGGGTGGCGGGCACGCGCCTTTCATCGGCCATGCGGAGGCGGTGCTTGCGGCATTGCAGCCTTTGCTCGAACGCGAGCACGCGGATCTGCATTCGTGAGCGTGCCCCGGTGAACTCTTATCGGTTCGATCATGCGCAGGTACGGCGCGCCTTTTCGCGCGCGGCCGCCAGCTATGAGCACAACGACGGATTGCAACGGCGGGTGCAGTCGCGCCTGATCGAGCGGCTGGATTATTACCAGGGTGCGCCGGCATGCATTCTGGATCTGGGTTGCGGCACCGGCCGCGGCGCGGCGCTGCTGAAGCGACGCTGGCGCACCGCACAGGTGATCGCGCTTGACCTCGCGTTGCCGATGCTGCGGGCGGCGCGTCACCACGCCGGCTGGGTGCGGCCGTTCGCGCGCGTGTGCGGAGACGGATTGCACTTGCCGCTGGCAGATCACAGCGTGGATGTGCTGCATTCCAGCCTCTGCATCCAGTGGTGCGAGACGCCGCGGGAGCTGTTCACGGAATTCGCGCGGGTGCTGAAGCCGGGCGGCTTCATGGCGATATCGAGCCTTGGCCCGGACACCTTGCGCGAATTGCGGCAGGCGTGGGCGATTGCCGACGATGCCCATCCGCATGTCAGCCGCTTTCTGGATATGCACGACCTCGGCGATGCCGCACTGGCGGCCGGGCTGCGTGATCCGGTGCTGGACGCCGACCACCTGATGTCGCGTTATCAGTCGCCGCGCGATCTGCTGCGTGAATTGAAGGGACTGGGCGCGACCAATGCCGATGCCAATCGCGAGCGCGGCCTCACCGGCAAGGCCCGGTTCGCGCGCATGTTCGACGCC
The DNA here is from genome assembly GCA_035606235.1 of Rhodanobacteraceae bacterium. Taxonomy (GTDB): domain Bacteria; phylum Pseudomonadota; class Gammaproteobacteria; order Xanthomonadales; family Rhodanobacteraceae; genus 66-474. The sequence goes on along the minus strand of DATNFU010000015.1, from coordinate 57,119 downwards.
TACGAAACGATGCGGGTGGACGGCTTCATTCCGGCAACCTGGGAAGTGATCGAAATGCACGCGTGGGGGCCGCCGCAAGGTCAACCGCGGCGCACCGGCGGCGAAGAAATTGCGACATTCGCGATCGAGCAATTGCGCGGTTCACGCAGATAATGGCGGTTCCATCCTGAGCAGGTACGCCAAGCTCGCGCATCCAGCGCTCCCGGCGGACAACCCTGCCTCGGCTTCTGCCTCCGCTGGCGCAACCGATGCCAATCGAGACACCGGCTCAGCGCGCCAGCTTGCCTGCCAACCTCGCCGCGTCGGACGAAGCCTTGACCTTCATCGTCGTCGAGCGCGGTAGCCGCGAGCGCGAATGCAGGTCCAGTAGCTCCGACAACCGGAAAGCGTCAAAGGGAGCGCGCACCTTTGCGTCGTTGTCGAAGTAGCAATACACATCGCGCGACTTGCGCGACCTGGGCTGCTTGGTCGAAATCACCACTGCGTCGCGCGGCTGCAAACCCGTGCTCCAGGCACGAATGCGCGAAGCCCAGCGCTCCAGCGCGGCATCGGTGTAGCCGCTGACGTACAACTGCACGTCACCGTGCAGACGCATGTAGATGAAATCGGCGGTGACATCTTCCACGTAGGGCCACTTGCCGGCGGTGTCGGCCACCACCAGCGCAATACCGTGTTCGCGCAACAGCGCGACGAACTCCTCGTTGAGAAAACTCGGATGGCGGATCTCGATCGCATGTCGCAGCCGCCGCTTGGGATCGACCGCCAACCGCGCGCGGCTACGAAGCTCTTGGCCGCGGATGGCATTCATTGTGCGTCCACGCGCGAGCGTCAATGCCGCTTCGGTATCGCGCGGCAGACGCTCGAAAAAGCGAGCGAACACATCATGGCGGTAATGAAAGTTGGGTGGAAACTGCCACAGGATCGGGCCGAGCTTCTCGCGCAGCGCCAACACGCCGGAAGCAAAAAAGTTGGCCAGTGGCGCTTTGACCTCGCGCAACCGGCGCACGTGGGTGATGAAGCGCGGACCCTTCACCGCGAACACGAAGCCGCGCGGCGTGGCTGCGTACCAGCGCGCATAGCTTTTCGGGGTCTGCAGCGAATAGAACGAGCCGTTCAATTCGATCGTGGGGAAGCAGCGCGATGCGTAATGCAATTCATCACGCTGCACCAGATCCTTCGGATAGAACACGCCGCGCCAGGGTGGATAACGCCAGCCGGAAATGCCGATGCGGATTTTCATGTCAATGCGCTATCCCTGCGCGCGAAAGCGGCCATCCATGGCCGTGCTCATCAAAAACGCATGGGCCACTCACCAACCGCGAGAATCGTGAAACTCCCGGGCAACACCGGCGGTCGCGCATGCGGATTGTCCGAACTGGGCGCCGGACGCGGGCCGAATTGCGCGGCGGACAGATACACATCGCCACCCGGCTGCAGCGCCATGGTGCGCGCGCTTTTTTGGGTGGCCACGTTGGCGAGCACGCGATAGTGATCCGCATCGTCTTCGTGCACCACCGTCAGCGTGCCGCTTTCGCCATTGGAACTGAAAGCGAGTTGCCGCTGCGGATCGAACGCGGCGGCATCCGGGCCGTCACCGATCGGCACACTGGCGACAAGCTTGCCGGAATCCGCGTCGGTCACCGCCATCGTCTTGTTCTGGCACACCGAGAACAGCCGTCGATGCGCGATATCCATCGCCAGGCCCGAAGGATCCTCGCAATCCTTCAGTGCCCAGGTGTGCGTGATCTGCATCGCCTTGGGATCGATCTCCACCAGCTCGCTCTTGTCTTCTATGTTGTCGTAGACATGACCTTTGCCATCGCTGACCGCGAATTCCGGCTTGCCGGGCAACTTGATGGTGCCGAGCAACTTGCCGTTCGTGGCATCGATCACGCTGGCATCGTCGCTGCGCCCGTTGAAGGTGAGCACGCGTTTGGAAAACGGGTCATACAGGATCGCGTCCGGATTGTGTCCGCTCACCGCGATGGTCTGCGTGGTTTTCAGGGTGCCCGGGTCGAACACCGTCACCGTGTCGGCGCGCCCGTTGCTGATGTAGCCGCGGCCGAGGTCGTCGGCCATCGCAATGCCGTGCACGCCTGAAAGGCCGTCAATCTCGCCCAACCGCTTGCCGCTGGTTGCATCCAGCACCAGCACGCGATCGGCGCGACTGATGTAGAGCCGCTTCGCACCCGGATCGTAGGCAAGGTAATCCCAGCCGCCGTCGCCGCCAAGTTGAAAGCGCTGCACCACGTGCCAGTCGGGATTCGTCGTGTTTGGCGATGCGGGTGCCGCCATCGCGCCCAGGGACAACGTGCCCAGCAGGCAAGCCGCAAGATGCCGTTTCATCGCGAGCTCCTCGTGTTGATGATGGGAACGCAACCGCAACGCACTATCCTACGCCTGTCTTCGCATTCGCCTTCGCGCCATGTCGAAAAGTCACGCCCCCGAGCGCGCCGCCTGGATTGCGCTGGCCGTGCTGAGCGTGGTCTGGTCATTGAACTGGACGGTGATGAAGTGGGCGCTGAATTTCTGCGGCCCGTTCACCTTCTGCGCGTTGCGTTACCTGTTCGGCACCGCCGTGTTGTTCGCGCTGCTGGGATTGCGGCGGGAATCCTTCGCACTGCCGCCGCTGCTGCCGACCGTGCTGATCGGGCTGGCACAAACCGCCGGCTTCCAGATGTTCGTGCAATGGGCGCTGGTCGGCGGTGGCGCCGGCAAGACCGCGCTGCTGGCCTACACCATGCCGTTCTGGATGGTCCCGCTGGCGTGGTGGTGGTTGTACGAACGCCCGCGCGCGCGGCAGTGGGCGTGCATCGCGCTGGCCGCCGCCGGATTGATCTTCGTGATCGAACCGTGGCACAGACTCGGCAGCTTGCGCAGCACCGCGCTGGCACTGGCCGGCGGTTTGAGCTGGGCGATCGGCACGGTGCTCTCCAAGCGCGTGTTCCAGCGCACGCACGTCGGGCCGCTGCAACTGACCGCCTGGCAGATGCTGTTCGGCACCCTGGTACTGTGCGCGATCGCGCTGATCGTGCCCGAGCGGCGCATCGACTGGGCGTTGCCGTTCATCGGCGCGTTGGCCTACAACGCGCTGCTGTCGTCAGGGATCGCCTGGGCGCTGTGGCTGCTGATCGTGCAGCGGCTGTCCACCCAGGTGGCCGGCCTTACCAGCCTGCTCGTTCCGATCGCCGGCGTGCTGTTCGCTTGGCTGCTGCTCGGCGAAAAGCCCGATGTAGCCGAATGGATCGGAATCGCGTTGATCGGAGTAAGCCTCCTCAGCTTGAATTTCACACGGCCCAGCCGGGCATAATGTTCTACTCGGGATTTGCCCGCGACCGAATCGAGGGCAGGGGCGCTTGCATGGCAAGCGCTTTCGCGGCTCCGGGAAAGCCGGCATCCGGAGCTGATTGTTTCCACGCTGCACAGGAGAGTGGATAAATGGAAGACCATGCTGTCGCGCCGCTGCCCTCGTTCAAGGATGCACGGCTTGCCGTGATCGGGCTCGGCTACGTGGGATTGCCGCTGGCGGTCGGCTTCGGCCGTGTGCTGCCCACGCTTGGCTTCGACATCAACACGCAGCGCATCGTCGAGTTGAAAGCCGGCCGCGATCACACCCTGGAAGTGCCGCCGGATGCGTTGCGCGCCGCGCAGCATTTGCGCTGCAGCGACAACACGGATGACCTCGCCGGCTGCAACGTGTTCATCGTGACCGTGCCGACGCCCATCGATTCGTTCAAGCGGCCGGACCTGCGTCCGCTGGAATCGGCCAGCCGCATGGTCGGCCGCGCGATCAAGCGCGGCGGTCTGGTGATCTACGAATCCACCGTGTATCCCGGTGCGACCGAGGAAATCTGCGTGCCCATCATCGAGCGCGAATCGGGGCTGAAATTCAATCGCGACTTCCACGCCGGTTACAGCCCCGAACGCATCAATCCGGGTGACAAGCAGCACCGGCTGGAATCAATCGTGAAGGTGGTCTCCGGCTCGACACCGGAAGCCGCCGAGTTCGTGGACGCGCTGTATTGCAAGGTTGTCTCGGCGGGTACCCATCGCGCATCCTCCATCCGCGTCGCCGAAGCGGCCAAGGTGATCGAGAACACCCAGCGCGATCTCAACATCGCGCTGGTCAACGAGCTCGCACTGATCTGCCACAAGCTCGGCATCGATACCGGCGAAGTGCTGGCCGCGGCGAACACGAAATGGAATTTCCTGCCGTTCCGGCCGGGCCTGGTCGGCGGACATTGCATCGGCGTGGATCCGTATTACCTGACGCACAAAGCGCAACAGATCGGCTATCACCCGGAAGTGATCCTGTCCGGGCGCCGCATCAACGACAGCATGGGCCAGCACGTCGCACAGCGCGTGATCAAGTTGATGACGCAGCGGCGCATGCACGCGGCCGGCGCGCATGTGCTTATCCTGGGGCTCGCGTTCAAGGAGAACTGCCCGGACTTGCGCAACACCCGCGTGGTGGATGTAATCGAGGAGTTTCGCGGTTACTCCGCGCATGTCGACGTGCACGATCCATGGGTGGATGCGGCCGAAGCCAAGCGCGAATACGGCCTGGATCTCGTCACCGAACTGAAACCCGACAGCTACGACGCGATCATTCTTGCGGTCGGTCACAAACAATTCGTGGAAATGGGCGCGGATGCCCTGCGCGCACTGGGCAAGCCCGGCTGCGTGCTGTTCGATGTCAAGCAGTTGCTGCCGATGCAAGCGGTGGACGGGCGTTTGTAGTCGCACGCTTCACAATGCCGCGCGTACAAGTGGACGCGCGCATGAAAGGAGCCAGTGCCCTTGATTCTGCAAACCACTCCGAGGGTTTGCGTTCGGCGCGGCCCTCTCAATTGCCGATCGAGGACTACGCGATAATCGGTGACTGTCGGACAGCCGCCCTGATCTCGCGCGACGGATCGATCGCTTGGCTTTGCCTGCCGAATTTCTCCAGCCCGTCGGTGTTTGGAGAAATCCTGGATGAGCGGGCAGGTGGCAGGTTCCGGATCAAGCCGCGTGGACACTTCAAGAGTTCACGCCATTACATCGCCGATACGCCCGTTCTTGAAACAACCTTCGAAACGGCACAAGGTGCCGTCCGAGTCGTGGATTTGTTTCCGGTCGGCGGGGGCATCGACACCCTGCAGCCGATGCGCGAGGTGTTGCGCCTCGTAGATGGAATCCGGGGCGAGCTTGATCTGGAAATTCATATCGCCCCGGCGCCGAATTACGGGCGCACCAAACCGCGCCTCACGCGGCGCGGCCAGTTGGGCTGGTGCTTCAACTGGTCCAACGAACTACTTGCCGTGCGCAGCGGCGTCGATCTGCGACGAACGGGAGATGCGCTGCACGCGTCCGTTCGCGTTCGCGCGGGCGAGCGCATTTGTTTAAGTTTGTCCTACGCGAAGGACGACGTCGGCGTACTGTTGCCAGTCGAGCTGATTGCCCAAGAGCACCTCGACCGCACTCTCGCGTGGTGGCAATCCTGGGCCAAACGCTGCACCTATGCGGGGCCCTACAAGGCGGCCGTGCTGCGCAGCGCTTTGACGCTCAAACTTCTTAGCTTCTCGCTTTCGGGCGCCATCATCGCTGCGCCGACAACTTCGCTGCCTGAGACGATCGGCGCTGGACGCAATTGGGACTACCGCTATTGTTGGCTGCGAGATTCCGGATGGACCATGCAAGCGCTTGTCGGCCTCGGCTTTCAAGCAGAAGCACGACAGTTCCTGAGCTGGCTCTTGCATGCAACCCGACTCACTTGGCCTGAGCTGCAGGTCATGTACGACATCTTCGGACGTACCCGCCTCCGGGAGCAGGAGCTGAAACACTTCGCCGGCTATCGCGGCTCGCGGCCGGTGCGGATTGGCAATGGAGCCTATCGACAGCGACAGCTCGATGTATATGGCGAGGTTGTGTTTGCGGCCCACGCGTACGTGGAGGGGGGCGGCGTCCTTGAGCCGGTGGAGTGTCGGTTGCTGAAGGGTTTGGGCGAAGTCGTCTGCAAACAGTGGCGCGAGCCCGATCACGGCATCTGGGAAATCCGCGGCGCACCGAGGCACTACACGTTTTCCAAGCTGATGTGCTGGGTCGCGCTTGATCGGCTGCTGAAGCTCGACGAAAAGAAAGTGTTGCGGCTGGAAAAACTGCGCGGCAAGTTCGAGAAGGAGCGAGGCGAACTTTCCGAAGCCATCGAGAAGTTCGGCTATAGCACCGCCATCAACAGCTACACGCTCAGCTTCAATGGCGAGTCGGTCGATGCCAGCCTGCTGCTGATGCCCTGTTTCGGGTTCAAGGATGCCCATGAGCCGCGCATCCGATCGACTTATGACCGTATCTGGCAACGGCTGGGTTGTAACGGCCTTCTTTATCGTTATGAGCGCGGGCGAGACGCGCTCCCAGGCAAGGAAGGCGTGTTCGGGATATGCACGTACTGGGCAGTTCATCACTTGGCGAGCCGCCGCGATTTCGGCGAAGCAAAACGGCTGTTTGAACATGCGCTCACATTCGCCAACGAGGTTGGCCTGTTCGCGGAAGAATTCAACCCGGAGAACGGCGCCGCCTTGGGGAATTTCCCGCAGGCTTTCACTCACACTGGGCTGATCAATGCAGCGCTCGCGATGGAGCGGGCGTAACAAGGACTCGAAGCGATGTTCGAACGCATCTCCGGCTCCCCGGCGTGTCTGGTGCTCTGGGGTCTCATCGCGACCGTGGCCATGACCTCCATTCTGGAAGGAAGTCGCGGGTTTGGTTTCTCCCGCATGAGTCTGCCGTTTCTGCTCGGCACGTTCGTCAGCGGAAATCGCAAGCTGGCCTTTGTTCTCGGGTTCGCCCTTTACACCCTGGGTGGCTGGCTGTTCGCCTTCCTGTATTTTCTGCTGTTTGCCAGCGTCGGGATTTATACGTGGTGGTTGGGCGCGCTTGCCGGCGCGCTACATGGTCTGTTTCTGCTGGTCGCTGTGCTGCCACTGCTGCCTTTCGTACACCCCAGAATGGCGTCCGAATATCACGGCGTAACGTCGTTGCGCGAACTGGAACCGCCAGGCTTTCTGGCCATGAATTACGGATACGGCACCCCTGTCGCCACGCTTTTGGGCCAGACGGTTTACGGTGCAACACTCGGCGGTTTCCTGCAGCTGCAACACGCAATGAGCGGCTGAACTCCTCCCCGTGAGCTCAGGTCGGTTTTGTTCGCCGGCTGGGGGCGCCGGTGCAGGATGGACGTGATATTCACGCGAGCAATGATCGTCTGGGTGAGCATGCCTCCGGCTGAAAAGCATTCGCGATTGGAAGGTCGCTTCCGACACACCGGACGTGGAGTCAGTCATGTTGCCGACCGGTTTCATCCTCTTTGCCACCTTCGCGTTCGGGGTGCCTTCTCTGGCGGTCGCCGCGCTGATCCTGCTCCGGCGGGCGGCGGCGCGGTGCTCAAACAGTTATCACCAACGCGAAGAATTATTGCCGCGTTGGCTGATGTATCTACAGCTGCCGCTGACCGCGAGCGGATTGTTCTGCTTGAGCACTGTATTTGCCTGAAAGTCGATCCACCTCCCGCCGGTGGTTCGGCAATGCGGGCGTGAACGTGGGTTACCACGCGTACAAGGACGCAGGTCGATGAACATTCCAATCGCATTGAGGTTTTCCGTCGTGCTGTTGCTGGGCGCGATGCTCTCCGGTTGTGGCGGTGCCAAGCTGCTGCTCGCGCCCGCATCACCGCCGCCGCCGCGCGGAGCCAGCCATACGCAACATGGGCCGGCCTATGCGCCGAATGCGGTTGCGCGCGGCGCGCCGGATCCCGCCAGCGACTGGGGCAGTTACAACAAGACACTTGCCGGCGATCGTTATTCGCCGCTCGCGCAGATCACCCCGGCCAACGTCGGCGCCTTGCGCCAGGTGTGCGCGTTCCAGCTGGACGCGCCGGTGAACATGCAATCGTCGCTCGTCGAAATCGGCGGCACGCTCTACTTCAGCACGCTGCAAGACACCTACGCAGCGGACGCGAAAACGTGCGCGCTGCGCTGGCGACACACCTACGAACTCGCGCGCCAGCCACCTTTCGATCCCAACAAGGTGAACCGCGGCGTCGGCTGGATGGATGGCCGGCTGTTTCGCGGCTCCAACGACGGTCGGCTGTACGCCCTGGATGCCGGCACCGGCGATGAATTGTGGAATGTCGCGATCGGCGATCCGCAAATCGGCGAAACCTTTCCGGCCGCACCGGTTGCGTGGAATGGCCGCGTCTACATCGGCAATGCGGGCGGCGACAACTTCGGCGTCACGGGCCGCATGATGGCTTTCGACGCGAACACTGGTGCGAAGTTGTGGAGCGCGGATCTCGTCCCGACCTCCGGCCCGGCAAGTCAAACGTGGCCGCCGTCGACGGCACAACATCCGAAGGCCGGCGCGGCGACATGGACGTCCTACACCATCGATGCGCGAAACAACCTGCTATGGGTCCCGACCGGCAATTCCGCGCCGGATTTCTTGAAATCCGTGCATCCCGGCCAGAATCTCTACACCTACTCCGTGGTTGCACTGGATACGAAAACCGGCGAGCTGAAACAATCGCGGCAATTGGTCACCCGCGATGACTTCCACGACTGGGACATCGCCGCGCCGCCGGAATTGATCGACACACCGGATGGCCGTCATCTGCTGATCGCCGCCGGCAAGGACGGCTATCTCTATGCGCTCGATCGCGACACGCTGCGGCTGCTCTTCAAGACCGCGGTGACGCGGATGGAAAACACCACCGCTCCGCTCACCGCGCAAGGCACGCATTTCTGCCCCGGCATCGACGGCGGCGTGGAGTGGAACGGGCCGGCGTATTCGCCGCGCAGCAACGCCTTCTATGTGAACGCGATCGATTGGTGCATCACGGTGGCGACCGAACCTCCCGCACAACTGGAGGGGCGCAAAGGTCTGCCATGGACCGGCGCGAAGGATCGTACGCATCCATTCGGCGTGCAGGACAAGCAACGCAGCGGCTGGATCACCGCAGTGGATGCCCAGGACGGTTCGATCCGCTGGCAATACCACGCGCGCGCGCCACTGGTGTCAGGCATCACCGCCACCGCGGGCGGCCTGGTGTTCAGCGGCGATATCGCCGGCGACTTCATGGCTTTCGATGCACGCGATGGAAAGCTGTTGTGGCAACGCGACCTCGGTCAGCCGATCGGCGGCGGCGTGATTGCCTATGCCGTCGATGGCAAGCAGTACATCGCCGTGGCCTCCGGCATGGATTCACCGCTGGGCTGGCAGGTGCACAGCACGCCGGCACGGGTGGTGGTGTTTGCTTTGCAGTAGCAGCCTCAGCGCGAACCTGTTTCCGGCGCCAGCGGCAATTCCAGGTAACTCGGGTGCTGCGGACCCAGATGCACCGAGAACGTCGCGGTGCGCGCGTCCTTGGCGGTTTCGTAACCGAGGCGTCCGCCGGAGTTGTAGTTCTTCTGCAGGTCCGGAATGTTCAGCGGCGCCAGCACTACGCGCAGGCGTGTGCCCTTGGGCAGTTCGCGTACGCTGAAATAGAAGCCATCGAATCGCCACGGCTCGATCACGCCGGGCGTTGCCGGTTCCGCTTTCGCCATGCCGTGGCGGAACCTGGCGCGCACGAAATCCTGGCCCAGCACCAGCGTGCGGCCATCCGGCAGGATCGCATCCACTTCCGCACCGACGTCGCCATCAGGAGTATCCAGCGAGATGTTTGCGAGCAACTGCAGCGCGCCGGCAAGCGTGACACTCGATGGAAGCGGTTCGCTGGCGTAGATCAGCCGGTTCTGTTTGAAGGCTTCCGCCGAATGCACCAGCGGATCATCGCCCTGACCTTTCAACAACTCGTCCGCCGGCGCCAGCGCAAGCGGATCGTCTTTGAAGGAATCGGCGGGCTGCTCGCCAGGCTTCTTTGTCGTCAGCAGGCCCGCATGGAACACATCTTGCGCGTCGTTGTCCGGCGAGGACAGGTACAAACGCAGCGTGTGATCGGACAGATTTTCAAGCGAATCGGCATGCCGCCACTCGTCCGCGCCCATCACGTAGTAATTGACGCGATGACTCAAGATGTCGGGACGCTTGCCGCTTTTCAGAATCCAGTTGAAGAAGTCAATGTGCAGCTGGTCGATATCCAGCACGGATTTCTTGTCGAAGGTCAGGCCGCCGAGTTTCTCCTGCGGATGCCGCGTGCCGGGGTGATCCCACGGGCCCATCAACAGATAGAAATGCTGTTTGGCGTTCGCCGATGCATTGGCCATGAATTCGCGGTAATAGCGCAGCGCGCCGGGCTGATCGCCGTCGAAGTACCCGGTGATGGTGAGAATGGGAATATCGATCGCCGCGTAATCCGCAGGCTTGGGGTTGAACGCCGCCCAGTAAGCGTCGTAGCCCGGATGATCAAGCCACTGCAGGAAGGCGTCACGATTGGTGCCGGCCAGATCGGCGAGCTTGTTGAACGGCTGATTGTGCTCGTAGGCCTCCACGAAACGCGATTCCCAGTATTTGCCGTCGCCGAACAAATTGTCCTGGCCGGTCTGGCCACTGGTGAACGCCAGCCATTGCGCCATGTAGCTGACGAACACGCCTTTGGGCTGCGGGAAATCCCAGCCCGGATACACCGCCGCGGTGGGCACCGCCGCGGCGAGGTGCGCCGGGTGCTGCGACAGGATCTGCCACTGGTCCATGCCGCGGTAGGAACCGCCGCGCGTGACCACGCGGCCGTCGCACCACGATTGTTTCGCCAGCCAGGCGATCACGTCCGCGCCATCCGGGCCGTTGCCGTACAGCGGCGTGAACTTGCCCTGCGAAGTACCGCGCCCGCGCACGTCCACGCTGACGTAAACGTACCCGTGGGTGGCGAACTTCACCGCGCGCTCTTGCGTCTCGTCGGAGATGTAGGGCGTCATCACCAGCACCACCGGCAGCGGCTTGGCCTGATCCGAAGGCCGCCAGATCGTCGCCGCCAGTTGCACGCCGTCGCGCATCGGGATCATGTGGTGCAGATCCACGATCACGTTTTCGGGTTTTGCCTCTGATTCCGCCGCTGTCGCGGGCAACGCGAGCACCAGAGCCAGACACAGGCCCGCAAGCAACTTCCAACCGGTTTTCATTGCGCTTCTCCCCATTGCGACACTGGCGCGCTGCGCGACGATGTTCACGCCACGGCGGCAGCCGCGCCATGTGCCGGAAGGCACCAGCTGACGAACCCCGCACGCGGCGATGCATACTATCGACATCGCGCTCTGCCCAGAGCTCGAACCGACAAGGACAAGGGAATGCGCATACTGGTCACGGGAGCTGCCGGGTTCATCGGCGCTGCGTTGTGCGAGCGCCTGCTGGCGCGCGGCGATACGGTGCTCGGCTACGACAATCTCAATCCGTATTACGACGTGAACCTCAAGCTCGCGCGGCTGGCGCGCTTGACGTCACGGGAAAATTTTTCGTTTGTGCAGGCCGGTATTGAAGATCGCGCGGCGATCGAGCGCGCCTTCGCGGATTTCAGACCTGCACGCGTGGTGAATCTGGCCGCGCAGGCCGGCGTGCGCTATTCGATCGAGAACCCATACGCCTACGTCGAAAGCAATCTGGTCGGCTTCATCAACATCCTCGAAGCCTGTCGCCATGGCGATGTCGAGCATCTGGTGTACGCGTCATCAAGCTCGGTTTATGGCGCCAACAAGAAGCTGCCGTTCTCCGTGCGCGACGAAGTGGACCACCCGGTCAGCCTGTACGCCGCGACCAAGAAAGCCAACGAATTGATGGCGCACACCTACAGTCACCTGTATGGCCTGCCGACCACCGGGCTGCGCTTTTTCACGGTGTACGGTCCCTGGGGCCGGCCGGATATGGCGCTGTTCCTGTTCACGCGCAAGATTCTCGCGGGCGAACCGATCGAGGTGTTCAATCACGGCCATCACACGCGTGATTTCACCTACGTGGACGACATCGTGGAAGGCGTGATCCGCGTGCTCGATCGCGCGCCGCAAGGCGATCCGCAGTTCGACCCGCTGCATCCCGCGCCAGAGACTTCCGCCGCGCCGTACCGGGTGTACAACATCGGCAATCACCAACCCGTGCAGTTGTCGCGTTACATCGAAGTGCTGGAGGATGCGCTGGAGCGCAAGGCGGAAAAGATTCTGCTGCCGTTGCAACCCGGCGACGTGCCCGACACCCACGCCGATGTCGCCGAACTCACGCGCGATACGGGTTACTCGCCATCCACGCCGGTGGAGACGGGCGTGCGCAGATTCGTGGCGTGGTATCGCGATTTCTACAAAGACTGAAACGCTTTCCGCAGTTCACGTTCCGTGCACGCGAGAGAAGTACAAATAGCGCAAAGGTTGTGCTAGGTTTTCATTCCGGAGTTGCTCGCCGGACCCCGCAAGAAAAGTAAATTACGCGAGCCAGGGTTGGCTCGTTCCGCGAAGGCAAGGAGGCTCACCATGTTCCGTTTCGTTGCGATGGTAAGCGCGGTACTGCTGCTGGCGGCCTGCGCCACAACATCCGGCTCCAATCAGGCGCCGCCTTACAACCCCGATGCCCAGGCGGTCAACAAATACCTGATCGGCGTTGACGACCAGTTGCAGGTCACCGTCTGGCAGAACCCCGACCTCAGTGTCAGCGTGCCGGTGCGCCCGGATGGCAAGATCACCGTGCCGCTGATCGGCGATGTGCAGGCCGGCGGCAAGACGCCGGTGGAAGTCGCCGACGAGATCAAGGACAAACTCGGGCAGTACGTGCGCGATCCGCAGGTGGCGGTGATCCTCACCCAGTTGCGCAGCCACGAATATCTTTCGCGCGTGCGCGTGACCGGTGCGGTGCACCAACCGGTTTCGATTCCGTATCGCCAGGGCATGACCGTGCTGGACGCGGTGCTGGCAGCGGGTGGCACCAACGAGTTCGCGGCGCCCGATGACACCGAGCTGTATCGCAAGGTCGCCGCCGGCGGCACCAAGGCTTACAACATCCGGCTGGACAAGGTGCTCGATTCGGGCGACCTGTCCACCAATTATCCGGTGCAGCCCGGTGATGTGATCACGGTGCCGACCCGCACGTTCTGACGTGCAAGCGAGCGCCGTTGAAAAAGCGATGTCATCCCGGCCAGGGAATGGCCGGGAGCCGGACCCAAGGATGGAAAAACAAGCTGGATTTCGGCAATTGCCGGATTGACGAACCATTCATTTCGCACACACGCGCATGACGCGCAATTGATTCACGGGAAGGACCCCATGGCCAACGAACTGGTTCCTGCCAACGCCTACAGCATCTGGTTGCTGAGCGGGACGATAGCGAAAGAGGCAAAGCGGCGCCGGCTGGCGCTGGGCATTCTGTTTGCGGCGATCGCGCTGCTGGCGTTGGTAGTCGGCATCGTATGGCCGAAGAAATACGAGGCCAGCACGACCATCCTGGTGCAGGAAAACAACATCATCAAACCGCTGACCGAAGGTCTGGCCGCGCCGACCGAAGTCGCCGATCGCGCCGGCATCGCCAATGAGGTGATCTTCAGCCGCAGGATCATGGAGAAGATTCTCGCCGACGGCGGCTGGATGAAAGATCATCCGTCCGCGCTGGATCAGGTGAACCTGATCAAGCAGATCAAGGACAACACCACGATCAGCACGCCGCGTCCGGATCTCCTGCAGATCTCCTACGCCGATACCGATCCTGCGCGCAGCTACAAGGTCACTCGCGAGATGGCGCGCCTGTTCATTCAGGAAAGCCTGGATTCCAAGCAGCAGGAAAGCACCAGCGCCTACGAATTCATGGATAGCCAGGTGCGCGAATACGCGCAGAAGCTCACCGCCTCCGGCGAAAAGCTGAAGCAATTCCTGGAATCGCACGCGGAAGCCGCGCCCGGCAATCAGGTGGATACCAATACCCGCATCGCGCAATTGCGCCAGGAAATGGAAACCGCGCGCATCGACATCGCGGAACTGGGCTCGCGCAGTTCCAGCCTGGGCGGGCAGTTATCCGGCCAATCGGAAATCGCGATCGCGCAAACCACCGAAGGCATCTACGGCTCGCAGATCGCCGAGTTGCAGGAGAAGCTGGCCAAGCTCAAGTTGACCTACACCGACAGCTACCCCGACGTGGTGCGCACGCGTCACCAGATCGACGATCTGCGTCAGCGGATGAAGGAGGCCGAAACGCAGCGGTCGGCCGCCAAGGTCGCCGGCCGGCCGATCGACAGCGTGGTGCGCTTCAATCCGGTGTACCAGGCGTTGCAGACCAAGCGCGCCGACGTGCGTGGCGATCTGGCCGCGGCGGAAGCGCGCCTCAGCGCGAGTTCCTCGCAACTGCACGATGAGCTCGAGCGCAGCAAGGTCGTCGCCGCGACCGCCGACGAAATGGCCGCGCTGACCGCCGATTACGATACCAACCGCGAGATCTACCAGGATCTGCTGAAGCGGCGCGAGAAGGCGCGCGTGTCGATGGACCTCGACAAGGAGCGTCGCGGCCTCACCTTCTCCGTGCAGGATCCGGCCATGGTGCCGCTGGTGCCGTCAGGTTTGCGGCTGGCGCACTTCGCGGCCGCGGGCATCGCATTGGCCGCGCTGATTCCGATCGGCCTGTTGTTCGGCGTGGCGCGCTACGACCCGCGCGTGCGCAGCCGCGAGTTGCTTGAATACAGCACCGGCTTGCCGGTACTGGCCACGATCCCGCACTTCCGCACGCCCGAGGACGATCGCCAGCGGCATCGACGCAATCTGCTGATATGGCTGATTGTGGCCGGTGTCGCGGTCTGCTACCTCGCGCTTTTCCTCATTCGCTCATGGATGGCCGTATGAACGCAGAAATCGCCAATCGCGTGCAGGAGCACGACTCTTCCCTCGCCGAAGCACCCGCGCATGGCAGCGGCCATTCGATCGCCTTGATGCAGGAAACCGGCACGCTGACTCCGTATCAGTTGCATGCGCGGCGGCTGATCCAGGCCGATGGGACCTCGCGCGAGATGGCCGACGCTTTCCGCGAAGTGCGCACGCGCCTGCTGGATCTTAGCGATGGGCAAAACTTCACGACGCTGGTGGTGCCGGTCAGCGCCGGCTCGGGCGCCAGTTTCGTGGCGCGCAATCTGGCGCTGGCGTTCGCCTTTGACGATTCACGCAGCGCATTGCTGGTGGATTGCAACCTGCGCAATCCCACGCAGGATCGCGCCTTGGACGTGGACGTGGATTCCGGCGGGCTGATCGATTATCTCGAACATCCCGCACACGGCATCAAGCCGATCGTCTATCACACCGGGGTTCCGCGGTTGCGGCTGATTCCCGCCGGCAAGACCCGCGAGGCGCAGGGTGAATATTTCTCTTCGTTCCGCATGCGCGCGGTGCTGGATTCGCTGCGCTGCCGCTATCCGGATCGCTATCTGTTCCTGGACGGGCCGCCGATCAAGGGCAGCCCGGACGCCCGCATCCTGTCGGATCTCGCCGATTATGTAGTTGTAGTGGCGGGTTACGGGCGCGATACTCCGGCCACGATCAACCATGCCGTGGCCGGGTTCAACCCCAACAAGCTGGCCGGGCTGGTCTTCAACGAAGCTTGAGTGAGGTCATCCGCAGCTTTTCCGCATCCGCCAGGAAGGGGGTTCTATGCCGGCAACATCAATGCTCGCCCGTGCGATCGCGCTCGCGTTGTTGGGTGTAGCCGGTGCGGTTTCGGCCGCGCCGCAAGTGGATCCAACCCAGGACGCAGCGCAGGACACGCAGATGCAGCCACTGGTCGCGCCGCAAACGGCTCCGACCCAAGACACGCAAGCGCAGCCGCTGATCGCCCCGCCGCAGCCCGCGCAGGAACAGGATCAGGACATCGAACCGATCGGTCCGCCCAGCGCCCCGCCGGAAGTGCCGCCGGCCAATGTTCCACTGTTTGGCTACACGCTGGAAGCGGGCGTGGAGCACAGCAGCAACATCAATCTCAGCGAGGACAATCCGGTCAGCCAGACCCTGCTGGTGCCTCGCGCAAGCTTTACCTATGACCAAAGCGGCTCGACCCTGCAGGCGCACGTGGTCGGGCAGGTCGAATACATCGATTATCTCGAAGGCGATTTCGACAACCAGCTCCGCGGCGCACTCGCCGGCTCGCTGAACTGGAACATCGTGCCGCAACGGCTGGCATTTTCGGTGATAGACACCAGCACCGTGCAATCGGTGAGTATCCTGGCCAGCAATGCGCCGGGCAACGAACAGCAGGTCAATGTGCTGTCGGCAGGCCCGGTGTTCAGTTTCCGGCTGGGCGGCACCTGGCACGGGCAACTCGAGGCGCATTACATCAACACCATTGCTTCGGAAAGCAAGGGGTTCGATTCGCAGCGGGAGCTCGGCGTATTCCGCCTCATCGACGATCTCAATGCCACCGATCAGTTGTCCGGCAACGTCGAGGCCGAGCACGTCCATCTGCAGAATCCCGAACTTGTGATCGGGCCGGTCAGGAATGGTTATGACCGTTATGACGCCTATGCCCACTACGTGAGCAACCTTGTCAATCATGTAACGGTGGACCTGACCTTGGGCGGCTCGCGCTACAGTTTCGGGAACGGCTTCCCCGACAAGAGCGGCGTACTGGCGCGCGCCCACGTCGACTGGCGAGTGGACGCACACAATTCGCTCAGCCTTGGCGGTGCGCGGCAACTGGCCGACGCCGCCGAAGACATGCTGCTGTATCCCGATCAACTCCTGGCGATCCAGGAAGTCGGCGCCGGCGACCTGCTGGGCTTGAACGTGGGCAACAACGTGGTCACGCCGGATGTCTATCGCGAAAGCCTGCTCGATGCCAATTACGCATGGCAGGGCGACCGGCTGCATCTCTCGATCGGGCCGTATTACCGTCGCGTCAATTATCTGGGCGACACCACGCTCAATCGCAATGAAGGTGGCGCGGGGCTGGATCTGAGCTGGCGGATGACGCCCCTGATGACGCTTGGTTTCGGCGCCGGTGTCGCGCGCACGCACTACACCACACTGGCTCGTCGCGACACCACCTATGGCTTCGGGCCGAACCTTACCGATCAGCTCACGCAGCACTGGAGCTGGCGGGCATCGTTGACCCACGGCCACCGCAACAGCACGGAAGCCGGTCACGGTTACAACGATAACGTCGCGTTCTTCGTGCTGTCTTACAAACGCTGAGGCAGCGTGCACGTGCAGATCACCCTTCTCCAATTACCCTGCCAGCACCGGCTGCGGGAGCGCGGCGGCTAGATTGTTGTTGACGGACTTCCATGGATGGAGCGCAGTCGATGAGTGGTTCAAAACACGCGCTGAGCGATGAGGCCGGCGTGCGCGCGGCGCCCGCCACGCGGCCGCACCCGCACGACGAGACCAGCGATCGCGCCAGACCCGCCGGCATCACGCCCCGGCCGGCGAAATGTCTGCGCATCCTGATCCTCACCGACACGGCGATCCTCGGCGCCGGTGGCAGCGAACGCTTCCTGCGCAATCTGCTGCAACGATTGCCGCCGGAAACCTGCGAAGTGGATGTGCTGCAACTGGCGCCGCCGCCGGCGACGCCCGTGGGCGCGCTCGACGCGCCGCATGTGCATCTTTCGCATCGGCCGATCGGCGCGATCTATGGCCGGACGGGGTTGTCCGCGTTCGCGCAGGTGCGCCGGATGGTGCGCGCCGGACGCTATGACGTGGTGCATTCACAACATGAGAAATCGGATCTGATCAATGCGCTGCTGCCGAGTGGCCGCGAAGCGCCGCGCCGGCTGTCCAACCGGCGTGACATGGGCTTCCAGAAATCCGCGCGCGTGCGCTGGCTGATGCGATGGCTGGATCACCGCTTCGATCGCATCGTCGCGCCGTCGCACGCGATCCTCGACACATTGGCGCATGCACCAAGTTCGAGCTTGACCTGCATCGCCAACAGCGTGGACACGGCGCGCTTCGCGCCGGTAGGGCCGGCCGCGCGGCTGCGCTTGCGCGAGGCGCTGGGTTGCGCGGCCAACGAATTGCTGGTGGGTTGCGTGGCCGGTTTGAATCCGGTCAAGCGGCACGTGGATCTGGTGGATGCCTTCGCGCGCGTGCACGCCGAACTGGCGCAGGCGCGGCTGCTGCTGGTAGGCGATGGGCCGCTGCGCGGCGCGCTCGAAAATCGCATCGCGGCGCTCGGACTGAAGGACGCGGTGCGTCTTCTCGGCGAACGCCGCGATATCGCCCGCGTGCTGCCGGCGCTCGATCTGTTTGCACTGGCTTCCGCGAGCGAAGGCATGTCGAATGCGATTCTCGAAGCGCAGGCCTGTGGATTGCCAGTGATCGCCACCCGCGTGGGCGGCAACCCGGAATTGGTGCATGCCGACAGCGGAATCCTGGTGGATGCGAAAAATCCTCCGGTGCTGGCGCGCGCGTTGCTGGAACTGCTGCCGGATGCCGCGCGACGCGTTCGCCTGGGCGCAACCGCGCGTGCGCGCGTATTGCGTACCCATTCGCCGCAGGCGATGGCGGAAGCGTACCTGTCGCTGTACAGGGAGTTGGCCGATGCACGCTGAACCGCACGTACTGCATCTGCACTCTGGCGCGGGGCTGTATGGAGCCGAGTATGTGTTGCTGGGGCTGATTCCCGCGCTGGCCCAGCAAGGCATCGACGGCTCGCTGCTGTGCCTGGACAACCATCTGCTGGACGAGCAGCCGCTGTATCAACGCGCGTGCGCGTTGAAAATTCCGTCACAACGGCTGCCCTGCCGCGGCCGTTTCGATTTCGCAACCCTGCGCGCGCTGCGCCGCGTGCTGGGTC
Source organism: Rhodanobacteraceae bacterium (assembly GCA_035606235.1). Taxonomy (GTDB): domain Bacteria; phylum Pseudomonadota; class Gammaproteobacteria; order Xanthomonadales; family Rhodanobacteraceae; genus 66-474. The sequence continues at coordinate 38,408 of DATNFU010000015.1, read as the reverse complement.
AACATCCCAATGCGATGTTGCACGTGCACGGCTACAAGAGCGCGTTCTACGCGTGGCTTGCGCGCCGCGCCGGCGAGCCGTCCATTGTCGCCACTCTGCACGGCCACTTCGCCGATACCCCCAGCATGCGCATTTATCAGGCGCTGGAACTGTGGCTGATGCGCGGCTTTGATCGCGTCTGCATGGTCGCCGCGGAGATGCAGCCGATGCTGGCGCGTGCCGGCGTAGCCGGGCAGAACATCAGCCTGATCGAGAACGGCGTGGATACCACGCGCTTCCGTCCGGATGTCGCGCCGCTGGAGCGCGCCGACTGCGGCATTCCCGAAGATGCGTTCGTGTTCGGCAGCGCGATGCGCCTGAGCGAGCAGAAGCATCCGCTGGGCCTGCTGGATGCTTTCGCGATGCTGCTGAAGCACGCGCCTCGCAGTTGGCTGGTCCTGGCCGGTGATGGCCCGTTGCACGCGACAGTGCTGGCGCACGCCTGCAATCTCGGCATCGAAGGCCACGTGCGACTGCTCGGCGCGCGCAACGATCTGGAGCGGTTCTATCCGATGCTGGACTGTTTCGTGTTGGCTTCGTTGTACGAAGGTCTGCCGCTGGCTTTGCTGGAAGCGATGGCCGCGGCGCGACCACTGATCAGCAGCGCGGTGGGCCAGGTGCCTGAAGTGCTCAGCGGCCTGCCGGCCGCGCTGGTACCCCCGCGGGATGCCGTCGCTTTGGCCGCGGCGATGCACGAGGCGTTCGTTGGCGGCCGCGTCGCGCAACCCGCATTGCGCCAGCGCGTGATCGAGCGCTACTCGGTGGCGCGCATGGCGCGCGATTACGCGGCCCTCTACCGCACCCTCTGGAATGGCGATCGTTATGCAATGGCTTGAGCGTACGTCTCCTTTTGCCAGCGTTCCGCGCGACCACGCCGAGCAGGTCGGACATGCGCGCGCGGTGCGCCAAAACTGGTTCATGTATCTGTTCGTGTTGATGCTGCCCTTGCAAAGTTTTGAGGAAGCGCACCTCCCCGCGGTGCCGGGCGGCATCAATTTCCTCAATATCGGTTTCGCGCTTTCGCTGTTCGGCGCGTGGTACGTCGGCGGCAAGTTGACGCGCTGGAGTGGCGTGCATCGTTGGGTCTGGCTTTATCTGGGCTGGTGCGTGATCACCTTGCTGATCGGCCTGGCGCAATTCCCGGCGCCCAACGACGGGCTGCGCTTCAATGCGCTCAAAGATTCGATGATCGGCGTGCTGCTGCTGTTCGTGGTGGAAATGAGCGTGACCGACTGGAGCACGCTCAAGCGCGTGCTGATCGCCACCATCCTGCCGCTGCCCTACATTCTGCGCGTCACCCATGGCGAGCACGTCAGCCTGGGGGCGCGCTGGCATTACACCGACAAGCTGCGCATCTCCGGCACCTTCACCACCATCGGTTCCAACGAGTTCGCCGCCTTCTGCGTCACTTCGGCACTGGTGCTGTTCGCGCTGCTGATCGCCACCAAACTTCCCCGCCGCTGGCGCGCGCTGCTGATCGTTGGCATTGGTTGCACGCTGCTGAGCGTGTTGTGGACCTATTCGCGCACCGCCTACGTGACGGTACTGATCGGCGGCGCTTGCATGCTGTTGCTGTGGCGCGGACGCAAGAAACTGGTGCTGCCGCTGCTGCTGGGATTGCTGATCGTCCCTGCTTTCCTGCCCAACGCGGTGGTCGAGCGCTTCGACAGCACCCACGTGGACGGCCCGCAGGCGGACACCAGCACCGAGATGCGATACGTATTCTGGGATGTCGCCTGGGATCACTTCAAGATGCATCCGCTGGTCGGCACCGGCTATCGCACCTTCGCCATCATCAACCCGTACAAGATGGACACCCACAATTTCTTCCTGCGTGAGCTGGTGGAAAAAGGGGCGATCGGCTTTCTGATCACTGCCGGACTGTTCCTGGCAATCGCACGCGCCTGCTGGCGCTGCTTCCGCGATTCGCCGCATGGCAACCTGGGTTATGCGCTCGGCCTTGGCATGTGCGCGGCCTGGGTCGCGCTGGTGATCGCCAACATCTGGGGCGACCGCTTCACCTACACCCAGATGATCGGCTACTTCTGGGTTTATCTCGCGCTGATCCTGAAGGCACGCGAGTTCGCGATGAAGGAGCGCGCGGCCACGGCCGACGAAGGCGCGCAACGGCCACAATTCGTGCGCCCGCGCTGGACGAGGCGGCGCGACAGAACGGCGCCCGGTCAACCCGTGGAGACCGCGCGGCATGGCTGAGCCGTGTCTGCCGGTGCTGATGTATCACGGCCTGCACGCAGACGCGCACGCACGCGGCTTCGACCCGGTGTACAGCGTGCGGCCGGACGATTTCGCGCGGCAACTGGATTGGCTGTGCGCGCACGGCTATCAGACCACGTGCTTTGATCGGCTGCTTGCGCAAGATGCGAGCACCGGCGACGCGCGATCCCGCGCATCGATGCACGGCCTTGAACCACGGGAATCCATCGTCATTTCCTTCGACGATGGCGACGCCAGCAATCGCAGTGTGGCACTGCCCATGCTGGCCGCGCGCAAGATGGTGGCGGAGTTCTGCATCACTTCCGATTTCATCGGCCGCCGCGGCATGCTGTCGGCCAATGATGTGCGTGCGCTGGCGCGAGCCGGGATGGGGGTGCAGTCGCACGGTCGCACGCATCGTCTGCTGGAAGATCTCGACGAGGTCGCGCTCGACTCCGAACTGGCCTTGAGCAAACGCCGTCTGGAAGCCCTGTGCGAGCGGCCGGTCTGCGCACTGGCGCTGCCGGGAGGTCGAGGCGGAACACGCGAGCGCGATGCCGCATTTCGCGCCGGCTATCAGCTGGTGCTGACCTCGGTTCCAGGCGTCAACCGCGGCGCGCTGGCACGGAATTGCCGTGAGCGCATCGCTGTCACCCGCGACACCACGATGGCGGATTTCGCAGCACTGGTGCAATGGCGGGGTTTGCGCCCGCGACTTGCGCGTATGCGTTACGGCGCGCTTGGCCTGCCCAAACGCGTGCTCGGCAACGCGCGTTACGAGCGCGTGCGGGCGAAGCTGCTGGGCGCCGGCTCAAGGTCCCCGCAACGATGAGCGCCCTGGTGTTCTGGCTGGCGGTTGCGTTGATCGGCTACGCCTACGTGCTGTATCCGCTGCTGGTGCTGGCACTGGCGCGTCGGTGGGGTCGCACGTCGACGTATCGGCCCTCCACGCCGTCGCTGACCGTGGTGATCGCTGCCTATAACGAGTCCGCGCGCATCGCGGCGCGCGTGCGCGATGTGTTCGCGCAGGATTACCCGGCCGACAGGCTGCATGTGATCGTGGTGGATGACGGCAGTACCGACGGTACCGCGCGCGCGGCGGACGTCGGCAATCCACGCCTGCGCGTGATCGCGTTGCCGCGCAACGGTGGCAAAGCAGCCGCGCTGGCCGTTGCGATCAGCGTGGCCACGACGTCGATCATCGCTTTCGCCGATGCGCGCCAGCGCTTTGCGCCGCTCGCCTTGCGCAAGCTGGTCGAGCCATTCGCCGATCCGACGGTGGGCGCGGTCAGCGGCGAGCTGATGATCGAAAGCGCTCGCGCGGGCACCGGGGACATCGGCCTGTACTGGCGCATGGAGAAAATGCTGCGCGAAAACGAGGCGCGGCTAGGCTGGCTGCATGGCGTCAGCGGCGCCATCCACGCGCTGCGCCGCGAGCTCGCCGTGGCACCGCCGCCCGGCACGATCCTGGATGACATGTACCTGCCGCTCAACGTGGTGTTCGCCGGTTATCGCGTCGGCATGGCGCGCGAGGCGATTGCGCTCGATCGCGCCAGCGCGGATTCCCTGGAGGAATTTCGCCGCAAGCTGCGCACGCTTGCGGGCAACTGGCAGTTGCTCGCACGTTTGCCGAGGCTGGCGAATCCGTTCGCCAACCCGGTGTTCTTCGCGTGGTTCTCGCACAAGTTCCTGCGCCTGATCGTGCCGTGGGCGCTGCTGGCCATGCTGGTCGCTTCGGCATGTGCCTCGCAACACGCGTTCTATCGTGGCGCGCTGATCGTGCAACTCGCGGGCTACGTCGGCGCGGCATTTGCGTTGCTGCGCCCGCGGCTGGGCGCCCGGGTGCCGCTGCTGCGAACGATCGGCAGCTTCGCGATGTTGAACGCCGCCGCGCTGCTGTCGCTGCCCGCCTGTCTGGCGCTCGATCCGCGCGGCTTGTGGAAGAGCCATTGAAGGCGATCGATCGCATGAGCTTTCCCCGCCGTATCTTGTATGTGCGCCAGGCCTGCTACCCGTGGGACATCCGGGTGGAGAAAATCTGCACGGCGCTGCAGCGACATGGTTGCGAAGTCGAAATTCTCGCGCGACGCGGCGAAGACGAACCGACGCGCGCCGATTGCAACGGGCTCGCCATCCATCGCGTCGGCCCGCAACGACCGCGCTTTGCCTCCCTGCCGTTACCCGGCAATCCGCTCTGGTATCGCGCCTTGCGCGCACGGGTGCGCGCGTTCCGGCCCGACTTGCTGATCGCCCGCGATATTCCGGTCACGACGTTTACCGCACGTGTCGCGCACATCGCACGCATTCCGTGGGTGATCGACATGGCCGAGCACTACCCGGAAGCGATGCGCACCTGGAAAAAATACCGCAGCAATCTCCTGCTGCGCACGGTGGTGGGGCCGTTGCGCGTACCCGACCGGATCGAGCGTCGCGCGGTGCGGCGGGCGGACGGCATCCTGCCGGTATGCGAAGAAATGAAGCTGCGGCTGCACCGCGAATTCGGCTTTCCGCTGGAGCGCATCGCGCCGGTGCTGAATACGCCCGAGCGTGGACGCTTTGCGGCGATGCCGGCGCGGCAGCGCGTCCCGGGACGGCTGAGGTTCGGCTATCACGGCATTCTTGCCGAGGATCGTGATCTGCAAACCCTGCTGCGCGGCTTCGACATCGCGGCTACCCGGAATCCGGAAATTCATCTGGAGATTTTCGGCGATGGTGAGTCCATGCCGGCCCTGCGTCAGTTGCGCGAGCAGCTCGTCAACCGCGCACGCATCGACCTGCGCGGCGCCTACCCTCATGGCCAGCGCGATGCGCTTTATGCCGACATTGATTTCGGCGTGGTATCGCTGGCGGTCAACGCCTTCACCCAGACCACCATCGCCAACAAGTTTTTCGATTACGCAGCGTGCGGACGGCCGTTTGTTTTTGCGGCGACCGAGCCGACCATGCGCCTGATGCGCGAGATGCGCTGCGGCGTTTCTTATCGCGGCGGCGATCCGGCGGACGCCGCGCGCGCAATGCTGGAGATCGCGCGTGCCGACTACGCCACGCTGGCCGCGAACGGCCGCCGCGCCGTGCAACAGGCCTTCAACTGGGAAAACGACAGCGCCCGCATGCTGGCGTTGCTCGAGCAGGTTGTGGACGCGCGCGCCTGCGCGCTTTCCGACCGTGTGGCCGCATGAGGATTGCCCGCACTTCTGGAGTCGCTCGCCTGTCGCCTGGACAACCACGCGGCTTGTACCTCGCCGCGCGCGAAGAAAGGGATGTTCTCACCGCAACCGCGTGAACCGGCTCAACTGCCGCCCGATTTCGCGGGAGCTTGCGTTGCGGATCCATTCGCAGCTTCTCGCCGCACGCGCCACGCGTACTCCCACCCCCCAACCAGCTCGTGCAGCGCGGCTTCCACCTTCGTGAGTGACGAGCTTTGCGGAATGTAATAGCCGAAGCTCCCATTCGGCGGAACGTACAGCGATACGCTGGGCCACGCGCAGGGTGCGAAACCGGCCTGACGGAATGCGAACAGCGCGCGCGGCAGATGCAGGGCGGAACTGACCAGCCAAATGCGTTTGGGCAAGCGCGGCGACAACGCGGCCAGCTCGTGCGCGTTCTGCCAGGTCGAATGTGAATGCGTCTCGGTGCGGATCGCCTGCGCCGGCACGCCGAGGCGGCGCGCCAGTTCGGCCAATACGGTGCTCTCCGCGACGGTGTAGGAGCCGCCACCGGAAATCACCAACTGCGCCTGCGGCATCCGGCGCCACAGGGCCACGCCCGCAAACAACCGATGCAGGCTGTGCAGGTTGGCCGCGCCGAAATCCCGCGGCGAATCAGGCGGCCGCGAAAACCCGCCGGCCAGCACGACGATGGTGCTCGGCGCCGGTGCCTGGCAAGTCCTCGCCGGCAGGCGCGACTCGATGATGCGCACCAGGCCGTTGGCGCCGAACGGAGTCATCGCGATCACCAGTGCGGTTTCGATCGCAAGCCCCAGCAGGCACAGCGCACGCGGCAACCGGCGCCACAGCAATGCCAGCAGCAGTGCGATTGCAACGCTCCAGGCCAGCGGCGAGAGCAGCAGGGTAAAGTTCATGCAAAGCGATTGCGCACCCAGGTTTGCACGGCCTCGCGCAACGGACGATCCAGCGCCAATGCGGGCGCGATATACAAGCCCATCATCAGCACGCCCATCGCAAGCAGTCGCTCAAAATGCGAGGTGAGCCCGAACAACCCGCTGACATCTGCAACCAGCCACACCAACAGGCCGAGCACGCAGGCGATCAACGTCGCGTTGCGATCCGGCCACACGCGCAATTCGCGCGGGCAGGTAACGTAGTGGAGCACGGTCAACAGGATGAAGCTGGCAAAGGTTGCGTATACCGCGCCCATGACCCCATACGCCGGAATCCAGACCAGATTGAGCAGCACGTTGAGCACGGTCGCGGCCAACGTCATCGCGAACACCAGGCCCGAGCGCTTGTGCAGCAACAATCCGGTGAAGCAGATGCCGAACAGTCCATCCAGCGCATAGTTGATTCCGATCAACACGAACACCGGCGCGGAAGCGGCCTTGTCGGGGCCGGCCAGCAACAGTAATGCATCAGGACCGACCGTGATCAGGCACACGCACATCGCGATCACGACATAGATCAATATGTGCAGCAGCAGGCGCTTGGTGCGCACCACCGCCTGCGGGCCTTCGGTTTCGAACTGGCGCACGCTGACCTGGGTGAACGCGGTGAACAGCGCATTCTGCAGCAGCGTATTGATGGTCATGGCCAACCCGTACCCGATGGTGTACACGCCGACCGGCGCGAACGCGCCCATCAGGTGCTTCAGCATCAGCCGGTCCACGAACGACAGCAACACCGATGACAGCTCGTTGGCCATCATCGGCACGCCGTAACGCACCCCGGCGAACCATTGCGCGAAATCGCGATCACGCCAACGCAGCGGTACACGCCGCGACAGCCAGATGGTGAGGCACAAGGTGACCACGATTGCAGAGCCCAGCCGCGCGGCATACACGCCCAGCGCGTTGCGCTCCAGAAAATAGATGACCAGCAGAATGAAGACCGCATCCAGCCAGCGCGAGCCGACGCTCACGCGCACGCTCAGGTCAGAGCGCTCTTCGGCGGTCAGCACCGAAGTGACGAAACTCATCCAGATGGTCGGCAGCAACAGTCCCAGCCCGATCCATCCGATGATCGGCCGCTCCGGTGGGTACAGCAACGACCAGATACCGTAGCCGGCGATCGCCAATAACCAGAAGACGATGCTGCACAACAGCGGCAGCAGCACGAAATTCGCGCCGAAGCGGCCCAGTGCGTTGAACCCGCCGCGATGCGGATAGAAGCGGATGATCGCGTGCTGCCCGCCGAGCTTGAACACGCCCGCGAGAATCAGCAGCCAGGTGTCGACATAGCCAAACACGCCGTACTCGGTGTTGCTGAGCAGGCGCGTCATGATCGGGAACGACACAAATCCAGCGACCATGACCAGCACGTTGCCGATCGTGTAGCGCAGGTAATGCGTGGCAATGCCTGGTCGCGCCGCTTCGTCCATGATGCGCGTCGGTCCTTCGACGTTGGGAGCCCTGATCCTGTGCGCCATGTCTGAGCGAATGGCGTGCCTGTAGTTTATCGGAGTGGAACGTGCCTTGTCAGTCGCTGCCGCGGAAAATTTTTACGCGTCTGCCTTCATGCGAACTACACGCGCGCATTTCCAGAATAGATGCGGTCGCGCCAGCCGTTGGCGATGCGCATATCCCTGCCACGGAGGGCTCCGGGGATGCAAACTTCGAAGCCGGAAGGGAGACGGATTCCATCACTGGATGGCATCCGCGCGGTTTCGATCCTGATGGTGTTGTATGGACACCTGAGCGGCACCCGCGGGTTTCCCAATCCGCTGGAGGGCGGTTACGGCAACGTGCTGGGCGACATTGCGCACCTGGGCGTGCTGGTGTTTTTCGTGATCTCGGGTTTCCTGATCACCTCCTTGCTGATGAGCGAGCGCGAGAAAACCGGCACGATCTCGCTCGGCAGATTTTATCTACGCCGCGTGCTGCGCATCTTCCCCGCTTTCTATGGATTGATCCTGGTTCTCGCCGTCGCCACGTGGCTGGGCTGGATCGAGCTCGACGGCACCGATTTCGCGTATGCGCTCACTTACACCGTCAACTACTACCCCAACCACCCGTGGCAGATCGGGCATCTGTGGTCATTGTCCATCGAGGAACAGTTCTACCTGTTGTGGCCACTGACCATGCTTGCGCTGCGTCAACGCCGCGCATTGGCGGTGGCGGTGCTGGCAATCTTCGCGGGTCCCCTGGTGCGCGCATGCATCCGCGAGTGGCTGTTCCATGTGGACCCGCACTCGCCACTGGCGGGCATGTCCATTTTTCCGGCGATGTTCGACTATCTGGCGACCGGCTGCGCGTTGGCCCTGCTGCGGCCATGGCTGCTCACGCAGCACTGGTATCTACGGCTCACTGCCAGCCGCTGGTTGGCCTTGGCGATTCCGCTGGTTGTGCTGATCAATCGCGAATCCGGCTACACGCTGGTGGAACTGATGTTCTCGCCGCTGTTGAATATCTGCATCGCGCTGTTGATCGAATCCAGCACGCGACACGCTGATTCGCGGGTCGGGCGCTTTCTCAACTGGAAGCCGGTCGCGTTTCTCGGTGTGCTGAGCTACTCGCTGTATTTGTGGCAGCAGCCGTTTCTCAACCGCCACTCGCAGGCGCTGTGGACCGCCTTTCCGCAGAACCTCGCGCTCGCTCTGGTTTGTGCGCTGCTGTCGTACTTCCTGATCGAGCGCACGTTCCTCGGTTTGCGCAAGCGGCTGGAACGTACCGACAGTCTGCCCACGCGCGCGCGCGAAATTTCCGAAATGGTGCGCAAAACACAAGGCGGCATCGCTGCCGCGATGCCGCCTTCTGAAACCACGTGATTGCGTTTGATTGGTCAAGGCGACTGTCCGCCCGACACATCCACCGGTGAACCGATAACAGCCGTTCGTGGTGATGCTCGCCACGAACGGCTCTGCTATCCCAACCGCGCCACTTTTGCACGGTTGGTTTGCTGCCACTCAGCGCGCGGCGGTTTCCGAGCCGCCCAGCCAACGCTGGATCGCTTCACGCAGCGAGGACTGCCTTTGCCGCGACGTGATGACCTTGCGGGTCGACGTCTGGGCACTCGCGGTGGTGCGCTGCGTAGTCGTTGCCGCAGCAGTGCTTGTGCTGGTGCTGGGAGCACTGCCGATCAAACGTGGCGGCAAGGTTCCACCGTAGCGCCACTTGCGCGGCGGCGGCGTCGGGCTGGTCGGTGGCGGCGGACTGGTCGGCGGCGGCACAACAGGAGTGCTGCCGAATTCGGTGGAGCCGATGTCGTAGCCGGCGCCGACCGGGCGCGCATCACCCAGATAGTCGGTGGCGACTGTCATCACGGTGCTGGCCTTGTCGATGGCCGGGCTGCCGACCAGCGGCATGGCATTGAAGGTGGCCATCACCTCCGATGTCAGCATGGGATCGGCCAGCGTGTTGCCGGACGGGTAGCTGGTGTAGTAGCGGGTATTCCAGACTACGTTCGCCTTGATATTGACCTTGCCGGTGGGTGGATTGCCCCACCAGAACATGCAGCTCTGCTTGCCTTCATTCCAGGCTGCCTGGCCGATCAGCACGTTGTTGTACAGATCCACCTCGGAATTGCTGTCGCCCCCATCCGGCCCGACGAGGCAGTCGCCCTGGCTGATGATGGTGTTGTAGCTGAGCGAAGCCAGTGCACCCGGGGTCATCACCATGTAGACCGCCGTGCCATTGGCGCGGCACATGTCGCCCGAGGTCATGTAGTACTTGCCGTTGAAATTGGCGCAGTTGCCCACGACCACCGAGTTCTGGATGACGGTCGGTCCCTGGGTCTTCACCTGGTTGCCGGCATTGCCGGAGAAATGGCTGCGCAGCACGGTGATCTTGCCGGTGCCGTCGGCGTAACGCAGATCCAGGCCATCCTGGGTGTTGTCATGGAAGTTGACCTGGTTGAAGGTCCAGGTGCCGCCGGTCTTGGCGGTGCCCAGCCCGTCGCCGTAGCCGCCTTCCTGCTGGCCCCAACAGGCGTAGATAGTCGTGCTTGGATACTGCTCGGTGCAGCCGTTCCAGCCCACTTCCACATTGCTGAAGTTCATGGTCCCGGAATTGGAGCTGCTTTGCGTGCCGCCCAGATCGCCGCTCCAGCCCGCGCCACCGTTGGCAACGACCTTCACGTTGGTCAGCGTCCAGTTGCTGAGGCGCCCAGCCTGGATGCCCATGTTCGCCAGTCCGTGGATATTGAGGTCCTGCAGCGTGACGTTGCTGGAGTCCTGCGCGTGCAGCCCCATGTGCGCCCACGCACCGTACGGCGCGGAAGTGCGATTGCAAGCCACGCTCGAACTGATGTGGAACTCGATGCACGCGCTGTGATCGGTGACGTTGAGACACGCCACCTCGACATTGGAGCTGCCGTCCAGATCGAGGATTTCATAGCTGCGATCCGAACCCCACAGCTCCGGCGGCGCCGTGCAGCCGGAAGTCCAGCCAGCGCCGACGATGCGGGTGGGTGCGCTGGCGGTGCCACTCGGAATCGCCTGCATCGTGCAACCCCACGGCGCGCTGAGACTGCACGCGCCGTAAAGCGAACTGTTGTTCTTCCAGTCTGCGCCCATCTGATAACTGCCGGCGTCGATCACCAGCGTGTCGCCACCGTGGATGCGCGGCGCCTGCGGAGATGAGCTGTTGCTCGGGGGGAGCGCGACGAACGGATGATCCCACGCGCAGGACAGGTTGCTGCCGCTGCCCGGATATGCCGCGTCAGCGAGACCATTGCATTGTGTTGCGGTGCCGCCATCGGTGCGCACGTAGTACGTGGTCGCCGAGGCAACGTTGAAGGCGGCGAAGCCGCCCCACGCCATCAAAGCGGCGGCGGAGAGATGTAGCACTTTCATGGGGATTTCACCTTTGCGAAAACAACGCGAAGCAATCTGTCCTTCCGACGATGACTTCGCGGGAGACGCTTGAAATCCCTATCGAGCTCCGCCAGCCAGAGTGGCCGACCGGGAGAAGACTACAGTGGCTTCTAAGTAGCTTGAACACCTCTCCTACACCTGTTTTCGACAACACCATCACAAAAGTCGCAATTGCGTGCACGCGTCTTCACGCAGTCAAACAGACGCTTAACGAACTCAACGTTGAATTAACTTGTGCGAGCGAGCTGCCGTGCAGCGATCGTGAAATGCGAGACAAGCGTGAGCACCGGCTGGCACACTTGTGAAGGGCGCATGCAGATCAGGGAATTCGACATGACGACTCGGCGCGAGTTGTTCGCGGGAGAAGTGCTGTACAGCCAGGGTGAGCCCTCCGATTGCGCGTGGCTGATCGAAAGCGGCGCGGTGGAACTGGTCTCGGTGCACGGCCGTCGCATCACCCGCCATGGCGTGCTCCGGCCGGGCGAGTTGATCGGCGAGATCGGTCTGCTGGATGGATCGCCGCGCACCGATACCGCCACGGCTTGCGGCGACACCGTGCTGCTGGCGATCGAACCGGATCAATTTCGCGAACGCCTGGCAGACGGCGACTCGATCGTGCGGGCGCTGGTGGACAGCCTGTTGCGCTACAAGCAAAGCGTGATCGCCAGCCTGCCGGCGGATGCGCCCCTGCCGGCGGAAGACGTGCCTTGTGACGACACCGACGAACGCAGCGGCATCGAGAAGATCCGGCTGGAAGCGCAACTGCGCGACGCGCTCGACCAGGGCACGCTGGAGGTGCGCTATCAACCGATCTACGATCTGCTGGAATCGCGCGTATCCGGTTACGAAGCGCTCGTGCGTTGGGAATTGCCGGGGCGCGGCGCGGTGTCGCCGGCGGAATTCATCAAGCTCGCCGAGGAAACATCGCTGATCGTGCCGGTCGGCGAATACGGACTGGCACGCGTGATCGACACCTTGAGCGCGCTGTACCGCATCGGGGGCAGCGAACCGCTGCCCAATATCGCGCTCAATTTATCGGCGCGGCAACTGGTGGAGCCCGGCACCGCGCGGCAGATCCTGGCGCGCGTGCAGGAAGCCGGTTTGCCGGCGGGCATGTTGAAGCTTGAAGTAACCGAAAGCCGCATGCTCGATTACGCGCAGGTCGGCGCGGTGATGCGGCACTGTCGTGAACATGGCATCCCGTTCGCGCTGGATGATTTCGGCACGGGCTATTCCAACCTGACCCACCTGCACCAGCTCGACTTCGAGTTCGTCAAGCTGGACCAGGCGTTCGCGCGCCAGATGTTCGACAGCGACCGCGCCATGACGATCGTGGAAGCGGTGGTGGCGATGGCGCACGGCTTGGGCGCGGCGGTGATCTGCGAGGGCGTGGAGAACGCGCGGCAACTGCAGCGCCTGCGCGAACTGGGCGTGCGCTACGCGCAGGGTTACCTGATCGGTCGGGCGATGCCCGCCGCGGCGGTGCTGTCTGGCGAAGCCGCGCGCGCGGGCGCGGAAGCGGTCGCGGGCTGCATCCCTGCCCTGACGATGTAGGAGCGGCCGCGTTCGACGGCGTCTCTGTCCCCCCGCAATGGTGCGCATGGCGCGCTCCCGAGCTGCTCCGAGCACTCGCAGCATTTTTTCTAACTGCAGGCGGCTCGCGCCGGAACACAGCTCCTGCGACAGCTACTCGATCGCGCCGATGTCGACGGAACTCGTGCGCGCTTCGGCCTTGCCATGTCCGGCATGTTTGCGCGTACCGCGCGCAGCCGGGCTGCCCGACAACGGAGTCGGATCAAAGGCCTCGAGCGCTTCGTTTTTCAGCCGCGGATCCTCGCACAGCGAATCGGCCGGGCAGGCGCCATTTCTGACATTCCAGATGATGTTGTCGCGATAGACGATCTTTTGCGGAGGGGTGCCGTCGGAGAACCAGGTGAAGCATGTCAGACCGTCGCCATTCCAGCGTTTGCCGCCGAGAAAGATGTTGTTGTGGATGAGGTAGGTGTCGCTGGCGTCGGCTTTGTCGGAATCACCGCCCAGCAAGCAACCCGATTCGCCGGTCACGGTGTTCCAGGCAAAAGTCACTGTCTGGTTGGGACCATTCATGGCCGCGTATTCGCCACCGCCCGCGCGGCATGCATCCGCACCGGCCGGATAGCCCAGTTGTTTCATTGAAGAGCAATACGCGATGAATACCGAATGGGTGATGTTGGCACTGCCCATCGTCTTGAGATCGTTGCCCGCGTTGCGCGCGAAGCGTCCCTGATCCACGCTGATGGAACCGTTGCCGTTGGCGTAACGCAGATCAATGCCGTCCTGCGTGTTGTCGTGGATATCCGGCCGCACGAATACGTAATCCCCGCCGGTCCAGGCCTCGGCGAAACCGTCGCCATAGCCGCCTTCGTTCTGACCGTAGCAGTCGATGATCTTGGCGGTGTCGGGATAATCCTCTGCGCACCCGTTCCAGCCCACCTCCAGATCGGTGAACACCAGCTTGCCGGCATTGCTGGAGCTGTGGTCGTTGCCGCCCAGGTCGCCATCCCAGCCAGCGTTGCCGTTGCCGATGATCTTCACCCGCGTCACCGTCCAGTCGCGAATGCGCCCGGCCTGCACGCCCTGCCCGGCGAAGCCGTGGATGCGCAGATCCTGCAAAGCCACGTCGCTGCTGTCTTGAGCATGCAAGCCCATGCGCCCCCAGTCGCCGGCCACCCGTGGACACGCGTACGCGGGGTCGGGTTTGTAATCCTTGGTGCAATTGGAATGATCGCTGAGGTCGAGGCAGGCGATCAGCACATGGCTGCTGCCATCCAGCGACAGCAATTGGCGTGCGCCGTGCGTGCCCCACAATTGCGGCGGTGCGCTGCAGCCTGAATCCCAGCCCGCACCGAGAATGCGGGTGGGATTGGTTGCGCTGCCGGAAGGAATTGCCTGCGGAACACAGGCGCGCGCGTTGTCCACCGCGCAATCCCATTCGCGATTCCAGCCGATCGGATAGGAGCCCTGCCCGATGATCAACGTGTCGCCGCCCTGGATGCGCGCTTTCCCGCCGCTTGCCTGCGGCGGCAATGCCTGCATCAACGAATCCCACGCACAGGCGCGGCCACGCGAACCGGCTTGCGCCGCATCCGCGCTGCCGTCGCATTGCGAGTTCGTGCCGCCGTCGCTGCGCACATAATAAGTTGCGGCGTCAGCGCGCTCGACGATACCCGGCGCCGTGCAGTACAGCAGCGCGATCAGCACAACGCGAAGTCCTTTCATGTGTTCGCCCTTCCCTGAGTCGAAGGGGTACGGTCTACTCGCGATCATGAGAAGCATGTGAAAACCGTGCGTTCCGCCCGTGGTTTCACGCGATCGCCACCCGCCGCGGCTAACTATTGAAATCACGTTCGCCGATGGACCAAACAGGGAGGTGTTTGTGTCAAAACCTTCCGCTGCGGGCGCGCCCGTGGTGCCCCGAGAGGATGACGAAGACGCGATCGCGGCTGAGCTCGCGCGCCAGAAACTCTGGATCGCCGGCGTCGAAAGCCGTGCCGCGCGATTCAGGATCCTCAGCACCTTGCCGTATCCGAAGTCGCCAGTCTGGAACCGCGTGGTGACCACGCTTGGTGCGCGCCGGAATTGGCTGACACCGCTGACGCGCAAAGTCGGCATCCCGGATATCTCCGTCATTTTGCGATTGCTGGCGCGCGCGCATCGTTACCAGCTGGTATTGATCGCGGGTGGAGAGCGCGCGGATCTTGTCTATGCCGCGCTTGCCGGGCTGTGCCCATGGATCAAAGCGCCGCACGTGATCGTGGATGCGCATTGGCAGAAGTCCGCGGGTGCGGCGGGTTGGCTGCAGCGGCAATTGCTGCGCCTGGCCAATCGCGTGCTGGCGCAAGTGCAGGTGCACTCGCCGGAGGAGATCGCGATTTATCACGCGGAGTTTGGAATCCCGGAAGAGAAACTGTGCGCGATTCCGTGGTCCACCGCGCTCGGCGGTTACGACCTGCCCGACAGTACGCTCGGCGATTACGTGCTCACCGGCGGACATTCTTTTCGCGACTACACGGCTTTCCTGCGCGCGGTCGGAGAGCTGGGCGTGCCGACCCGGATCGGGATTCCGGCTGGACGCGTGGACAGCCGCTTGCGTGAGCTGGTCGCGCCATTCCCCAATGTAACGCTGCACACCGATTGGTCCAACGATACCTATTACAGGCAGATGTGCGGCTGTCGTGTGTACGCGATGCCGATTCAGCAAGGATTGACCCGCTCAACCGGCGACCGCACCATCCTGCATGCGATGCATCAGGGCAAACTGGTGGTTTCCACCGACTCGATCGCACCACGCATCTACCTGCGCCATCGCACCAATGGTTTTATCGTGCGCGAGCCAACCGTCGAATGCTGGAAGCAGACGTTACGCGAAGCGCTCGCGCTCGACCCCGAAAGTTACCGCCGCATCGGCGCGCGCGCGGCATACGACGCCAAGGTGCGTTTCAACGAAGCGATGCGCCTGGCGCGTACACTCGATTGCGTGGTGGCATTGCTGGATCGAAACCATCGCGTCTCGTGGGCACTGACCTGATCACCTCCGCGGATTCGAAGGGCTGGCCCAGCTTGCGCTCCCACGCCAGCGCGGTGCGCGCGATAAATGCCAGATCATCGTGGCGCGGCTGCCAGCCCAGCGTGCGCCGGATGCGCCGCGCCTCCGCGATCAATGTGGAAGGATCGCCGGGGCGACGCGCGCGCTCCACGCATGGAACCGGCTCGCCATTCGCACGACCGACCGCGTCCAGCACTTCACGCACGGAATAGCCGTGGCCGTAACCGCAATTGAGCGTGGTTGAGTCGCCGCCGTCGCGCAGATAAGCCAGCGCATCCAGATGCGCGCGCGCCAGATCCGCGACGTGGATGTAATCGCGCACGCCGGTGCCGTCGGGTGTGTCGTAGTCGGTGCCGAAGATGGAAAGCTGCGGGCGCTTGCCGAGCGCGGCTTCGCAGGCGACCTTCACCAGCAGGGTGGCGTTTTTGGTGGACTGGCCAATGCGTCCGGCGGGATCGCAGCCGGCGACGTTGAAGTAGCGCAACGCGACGTAGCGCGGACCGCCGGCTTGGCCAAGATCGCGCAGCATCCACTCGCTCATCAGCTTGGAGCGACCGTACGGATTGATCGGCGCGAGCGGGCTGTCTTCCGACGCCTTGCCATCCGGTGGCGTGCCGTACACTGCGGCGGTCGAGGAAAACACGAAACTCTGCACCCGGGCTTGCGCGCAGGCCGCCAGCAGATTGCGCGTGGCGCAGGTGTTGTTGCCGTAGTAGCGCAGGGGATCGGCAACCGACTCCGGCACGATCGTGCGTGCGGCGAAATGCATGACCGTGTCGCACGCATGTTCGCGCAGCAGTCGCGACACCAGCGCGATGTCGCCGACATCGCCGACCACCAGATCGGCACCGATCACCGCGTCGCGAAACCCGGTGCTCAGATCATCCAGCACGATCACGCGCTCGCCGGCTTCGACCAATTGCAATACGACATGGCTGCCGATGTAACCGGCACCGCCGGTGACCAGAATGGTGGATTGCTTCCGCATCGCGTCCTTGACCTTCGAATGCCGCCGCGCTTCCTGCGCGACCCCAAGAGTGACTCCGTTTTTGTTTGCGCAAGGTGAACGAAAGAATGAACGGTCGAAATCAATCACACCTGCTTCATGCATCGTTGATCGGGCATCCCGCTACAATGCGCAAGCGGACTCGCAAGGAAGCTCCAGTCCATGCACAGCATCGTTCTGCGGCGCGCGTTGGCGCCGCCCCTGCAATTGGCCTCGTTGTGGTCGGGCCATGCGTTGCGACGCGCCAGGGCGGTGCGCCGCCCGCGCATCCTGATGTACCACAGCGTCGGCCACGAGGACGTGTCGATCCGCCAATTCCGCTGGCAGTTGCGATTCCTCCGCGATACGTTCGATGTGGTGCCGCTGACGCGTTTGGTCGATCGCCTGATCGCGGGCACCGCCAATGGCGAAGAAGTCGCGCTCAGTTTCGATGACGGTGTGCGCAATCATTACAGCGTGGTCTGGCCGTTGCTGCGCGATGCACGCGTGCCGGCCACTTTTTTCGTCTGTCCGGGTCTGATCGAATCCGGCGCATGGCTCTGGAATACCGAGTTGCGTGTACGCCTGTCGCTGTTGGGCGATGCGGAGCGCGCACGTCTGGCGCTGAAAATCGGCAGTCCAAAGCATTCCGCGCGAGCGATGGTGGACTGGGCCAAACAGCTGGCGCTTTCCGAACGGCAGGCGTTTGAGGAGCGCGTGCGCGCGTGCACCCGGCAATTCGAACCGACCGCCGCGCAGCTGGACCGCCATGCGCCGATGAGCTGGTCACAACTGGCGCGGCTGGATGCGCAGTTGATCGGCATCGGTTCCCATACTGCCACCCATCCGATCCTGAGCCGGTTGCCGCGCCAGGCGTTGCACGCCGAATTGGTGGACAGTCGCCGCGCGCTGGAGCAGCGCCTCGGCCGCAGCGTGGATCTGTTCTGCTATCCCAATGGCGACCATGACCATGCTTCGCGCCAGGCGGTGCGCGAGGTTTATCGCGCCGCACTCTCCACGCGCGAAGACGTGGTCACCGCCGATGCCGATGTGTACACCTTGCCGCGTGTTCCCGCCGGCGATCGCAAGAGTTATTTCGTTCGCCGCCTGCACCGGCCCGCAGCGTGAGATGCCGATGACCATCAAGCGGCCGAAAGTATTGATCCTCGACGGCCACAGCAAGGCTGCGGCGGAATCGCTGCTTGCGCTCCCGGCTTGCTGCGAGTTGCACGTGGCGGGGATCGAGCCTGATTGTCTCGGCTTCGCTTCGCGCCGCGCCGCGCGCCGGCTGGTCCAGCCCGCGAACGTGACCGCCTTGCGCGAATGGCTGATTGCGCTGGATCGCAATGAACATTACGAACTGATCCTGTGCTGCACCGAGGCCTCGCTGCTGGCGCTGAAGGCCGATGCGCTCGATCCACAACTGCGGGCCAAGGCGGTGCTGAGCTGCGAAGCATCGCTGGACATCGCGCTGGACAAGCAGCGCACGCTGGATCTCGCGCGCGAACTGGGTATCAAGACACCGCGCGGAATGGTCGTGACCGCGACGGAACAGGCGCCGGAATGTGTCTCCTACCCGCTGGTGGTGAAGCCGCTGCACAGCAAGGTGCCGGGATGCGACACGATCCTGGCCTTCGACGTGCGCGTGTGCCGGGATGGACAGGAGCGCCGCGCCGCGCATGCGGCGATGCTGCCGTTCACGCCGGTGGTCGAACAGGAATATTTTCGCGGCCACGGCGTCGGCATCGAGCTGTTGTTCGAGCATGGCAGGCCGCGCTGGTGGTTCGCCCATCGACGCATCCACGAAATGCCGGTCACCGGCGGCGCCAGCACCTATCGGCGCGCGATCGAACCGCCGGCGCCATTGCTGGAAGCGGCGCTGACACTGCTGATTCACCTGCGCTGGCACGGAGTGGCGATGGTGGAATTCAAGTGCAACGACGAGGGCGATTACCGTCTGCTGGAAATCAATCCGCGCCTGTGGGGTTCGCTGCCGCTGGCCACCGCCGCCGGCGTCAATTTTCCGCTCGGCTTGCTGAAGCTCGCGACGCGCCAACCGCTCGGAGCGCAACCGCGTTATCGGCGTGGCATGCATGCGCGCAGCCTGGTCGCTGATGCGCACTGGTTCGTGCAGTCCTGGCGACAGCGGCACGATCCGCTGCGAGTCGCGTCGCTGCGTGTCGGCGACTTTTGCGGGTTGCTGCGTCCCCTGCTCGGGCGCGAGCGCTGGGATCTGTTCCGCTGGCGGCAGCCGCAACTGTGGTGGCGGCTGTGTCGCGATGCGCTGCCACGCGCGCAACGCAGCCGGGCCGCGCGCAACGCGCGCGCCAACTGGCGCAGGCTGCGCGATGGTTGGCGTGAACGCCGCATCCGCCGGGTACTGGTGCTGTGCTACGGGAATATCTGCCGCAGCCCGGTGGTCGCAGGGCTGCTGCAAACCTGTGCGCGCGACGTTGAAATCGCTTCGGCCGGCTTTCACGCGCAGGCGCAGCGCCGTGTACCTCTCGGCTGGGCCAAGGTGGTCGAGCAGACCCTGGGCCTGCAGTTGGGCGGCCATCGCTCGCGCGTGGTGGATGCCACGCTGATCGAATGGGCCGACCTCATCATCGTGATGGATGCGGAGAACTGGCGCGCGCTGGCGCGCAGCTGCCCGCAGGCAATTCCGAAAGCGGTGCTGCTGGGCGTCGCCGCCGCCCGCCGCGGCGCGCGGCAGACCGAAATCGCCGATCCTTACTCGCTGGACGAAACCGGCATGCGGCCGATCGCGGCCATGCTGCGGCATTGCGTGGACAACCTGGCCAGACAACGGAGTGCGCACGCGTAATGATGAATTCATCCAATCTGCGCATCGCGTACGGGCCCGAGTGGAACGCTCCCGAAGGCGCCCACGCGCCCGCGCCAGTGGTGTCGGTGGTGACGCCGAGCTATAACGCGGCGGCGACCATCAGCGACACCATCGCGAGCGTGGCCGCGCAAACCTGGCGCGAGTTCGAGCTGATCGTGGTGGACGACGGCTCCAGCGATCACACGCCGATGCTGCTGGCGCAACACGCGCGACGTTATCCGTGGATCTCCTGGTGCATGCAGGCCAACGCGGGCGCGGCGGCGGCGCGCCAGACCGCGATCTCCCTGGCGCGCGGCGAGTTCATCGCCTTTCTGGATGCCGACGACGTGTGGGCACCGAACAAGCTTGCGCTGCAGATCGCCGCGTTCGGGCGCAATCCGCGCGCGGCATTCGTTTATGCCGATGCACGCGACTTCCAATCCGACCGCGAACGCCCGCAAACCCTGTTCGAGCAGAAGCGGCCGGCCCGCGGCAATGTGTTGCGCGCGCTGTTCGAGCGCGGCAATTTCATCCTCACCTCCTCGGCGATGGTGCGCAAATCGGTGCTGCGCGAAGTGGATGGCTTCGATCTCACCCGGCGCATCAACGAGGACGTGGATTTGTGGTTCCGCGTGGCCGAGCGACACGAATTCGATTACGTGCCGGAGGTACTGGTGCGCCGGCGGCTGCTGCCCGACAGTCTGATGCATTCCAATCCGATCGAAGTGTGGCGCAGCGATCTGGAGCTGATCGACCGCTGGGTGCAACGGCGGCCGGATCTGTTTCCCGCCGATTCGGCGTGGGTGCGCAGGCGCCGCGCGCTCACCTGGGCGCGGCTGGCCAACGAGTACCTGCATCGGCGCGCATTCGCCGATTCGCGTCGCGCATGTTTCAACGCCCTGAAATACGGCCAATGCAATCCCGGCACGCTGGTGCGGGGACTGGGTGCCTGCGCGCCGCCGGCGGCGAATCTGTTCTGGAACACCAAGGCTGCTTGCAAACGCATGCTGCACCGCTGACGCGGCGCGGTATTGCGCTCAGGCGACCAATTCTTCGGCCTTGGGCTCGCTGATCGCAGGCGGGGCAATCGCCAGTTGCGTGCGCTCAAGCACCTCCCGGAACGCCGCTACCAGCGCGGGCTGCTCGATCAGCGAATCGTGATCGCCGGTCATCTGGATCACTTCCAGCTCGGCCGCCGCATTTTCCCAACCCAGCGCATAGGACGCCGCCATTTCGGCCGGATGCTCGGCGGCGCGGAACAGGGTGATCTTGCCCGGATAGGGCGGTGGCACGTAGTTGTAGTAGGCGCGCTGATTGCAGTCGAGCAGCACCCGATAGCGCAGTGCGTGCGGCAAGGTGTGGCCGGTTGCGCGCGCCCAGCGCAGGCGCACCGCGTCGCTGAGCCACAGCCCGCGCCAGTACGCATATTCGCTGATCCATTGCCCGAACTTGCGCAGGTCGGCATCGCGCAATCGCTGCCAGCGGCCGCGCCAACGCTGGCTGATGCGTCGCAGGGATCCGGCCCGCTGCAGCTCGAAGTGGTGATTGCCCGGTCCATAGGTGTCGAACAACGCAAGCAGCGCGATGGGTTCGCCCTGCTCGCGCAACTGCCGCGCGATCTCGTAGGCGATCATGCCGCCCATCGAACGACCGGCGAGGAAGTAAGGCCCGCGCGGTTGCAGCGAGCGAATTTCCGCGCAGTAACGCGCCGCCATCGCGGGCAGTGATTCCAGCATCGGCGTGATGCCATCCAGACCGACCGCCTGGATCCCGTAGAACGGTCGATCCTCGCCCAGCGCCTGCGCCAGCGGTTTGTAACCCAGCACATTGCCGCCGACCGCGTGCACGCAGAACAGCGGTGGCAATGTGCCGCGGGGCTGCAATGGAACCAGCAATGCCCAGGGATCGGCGGCGCTTGCGGCGAGCTCGCGCGGCGTCGCGCCATCGGGCCCTTTCGCACCCGCCGCGCGGAACGCGGCGGCCTGACCGGCAATGGTGGGCGCGATCAGCAACGTCGAGAGCGGCAGGTTCACGCCGGTCAGTTCCTGCGCACGCTGGAACACGCGCACCGCCAGCAGCGAATCGCCGCCCAGATCGAAGAAATTGTCGTCCAGCTTGATATCGTGCACGCGCAGCAGATCGCGCCACAGTTGCAGGAAGGTATGTTCCAGGGACGTGAGCGGCCGCTCCTGTCCGCTTTCGACAGCGGGAGCGGGTGCGGCGATACTGCTCGGCAGCGGCAGCGCTTTGCGATCTATCTTGCCATTGGGCGTCTTGGGCAGGGCCTGCAGAACCTGGATATGCTGCGGCAACATGTAAGCGGGCAAGCCTCCGCGCAACTGCTCGCGCACTGTTGCCGCGTCGGCATCACCTGCGACATACAGCACCAGACGCTTGTCGGTTGCACTGAATTCACGCGCCACCGCCGCGGCTTCGCGCACGCCCGGCACCGCCAGCGCGACGGCTTCGATATCACCGGGCTCGATGCGATACCCGCGCAACTTGATCTGGTCGTCGACCCGACCGTGGAAATGCAACACGCCTTCGTGCAGGGTTCCCAGATCACCGGTGCGATACATCCGCGCCGGTTGATCCGCCGCGTCACGCTCGACGAAGGGATCGGGTACAAACCGCTCGGCGCTGAGTTCCGGTCGCGCGTGATATCCGTCCGCCACCCCGGCGCCACCGATCCAGATTTCGCCGACCACGCCCGGCGGGACCGGCTGACCACGCGCGTCCAGCACGTAAATTTGCGTGTTGGCGAGGGGCGTACCCAGCGGCAACGGTCCGCTGCCGTGCTGGACCCGCGATGCGGTGGACCAGATGGTGGTTTCGGTGGGCCCGTACAGATTCCACAATTCGCGGCAGCGCGGCAACACGGCTTCGGCAAGATCGCGCGGCAGCGGCTCGCCGCCGACCAGCAATTTCAGCCCGCGGATGCCCTCGATGCGACCGCCATCCAGCAACAGGCGCAGCAACGACGGCGTGGTCTGCAACAGGCTCACGCCACGCTCGCAGATCAGTTGCATCAGCCCTTGCGGATCGGCGAGCAAACGCTCGCTGGCGAGCGCGATGCGCGCGCCGACGATCAGTGGCAGATACAACTCAAGCCCGGCGATGTCGAATGACAACGTGGTGACCGCACACAAGACGTCGTCGGCTTCGATGCCCGGTCGCTCGCGCATGCTGGTCAGGAAATTGACCAGGTTGCGATGCGGAATGCGCACGCCTTTCGGGCGTCCGGTTGAACCGGATGTGTACAGTACATAAGCCAGGTCATCGCCACCGATCACCGGCAACTGCTTGCGCAACAGATACCGACGGGTCGGCAGATTTTCCAGCTCCAGCAGGTCGCGGCCGCGTGCCACCACTTCGGGCGTGGACTCGGCGCGCCATACCACGACATGACGCAAGCCCGAATGTTCGGCCATGTAACGCAGCCGGTCGGCCGGGAAAGCGGGGTCCAGCGGCACATACGCCGCGCCGCTTTTCATGATGCCGAGCAGCGCTGGCAGCAGCTCCAGGTCACGTCGCACGCAAACACCGACCAACTCGCCGCGCTGCACGCCGCGCGCCAGCAGCGCACGCGCGATCGCATCCGCCCGCCGCGCCAGTTGCGCATAACTCAACGTCTGGCCTTCGCATTCCACCGCGATCCGCTCGGGCGCGCGCGCCGCCTGCGCCGCGATCAGCGACGGCACGCTCGCTCCACGATCGAACGCGCGCGCAGTGTTGTTCCAGCCGAGCAACACCTGCCGGCGCTGGTCATCGGTCATCAGCGGCAGGCTCGCTACTGGACTGTCAGTGTGTTCGATCGCGGCCCGCAGCAGGGATTCGTAATGGGAGATCCAGCGACGCACCGTGGATTCATCGAACAATGCGGTGCGGTAGTACACATCCAGTCCAAGCAGACCGCCTTCGCCGGCGTCGCTGATGTGGAAAAACAAATCCTGGAACAAGGCTACCTTGGGGCAATCGCGCATGCTGTGGCGCAGCCCGGAGAAATTCACCTTCGGCAGACGCGGTTTGAGACTGAAGATTATGTCGGCCAAGTGCGGTCGCTCGCTGCCGCCTGGCAATTCGAGCGTGTGCAGCAGGGTGTACACGGTGAGATCCTGGTTCTCGGCGGCGTCCAGCAGATTGCGGTGCACGGCGCGCATCCACTCGCCGAACGGCATGCTGTCTTCCAGCGCGAACCGCAAAGGCAGCGTGTTCACACCATCGCCGATGAGATTGCGATAGCCGGCCAGCGCTTGCCCCGCGAACGGCACGCCGATCGCGAAGTCGCGCTGTCCCGACAGTCGCGCCAGCAGAACGCTGAGGCCGGCCAGCAACAGACTGCCCAAGGTCACGCCGCCTTTGCGCGCATGGCGGCGCAGCGAATCGGCCAACTCGCGCGGGAACTCGTGACGTACCCCTGCGGCCGCGAAATCCAGTCTGGCCGCGGGCGACGTCGCGCGGTCGGTAGGCAATGCCAACGGTTCGGGCACGCTCGCGTATACGCGTTGCCAGTACTCGAGCTGCGGTTGCGCGCCGCGCCGCCGCGCACGCTCGGCCAGCACATAGGCGTGCCAGGATTCCGCCGGCGGCAATGCGGGCCGCTCACAGGCGGCGAACGCGTTGTAGCTGTGCGCCAGTTCTTCCAGCAGCACCGCCTCCGACCAACCGTCCGACACCAGGTGATGCACGGTGACCATCAGCGCGTGGTGCTCGGGTCCCAGCCGCAGCAGTTGCGTGCGGATGAGCGGTGCGCGTTCGAGATCGAACGGCTGCTTGAGCGCATACGCCGACTGCGCTTCCAGCTTCGCCTCCGCATCGCTTCCGGCGAGATCGACGAATTGCAATGGCGGCGGCGCGACCGCGCCGATGCGCTGGACGCTGCCATCGGGCGCGAACGACAACGTGAAAGCCTCATGGCGGGCGATCACATGCTGCAACGCTTGCTCCAGCGCGCTGCGATCCAGTGGACCCTCCAGCGTCAGCAGGAATGATTCGTTGTAGCAGAGGTTGGACACCCCGCCGTATTGGCCGGTGAGCCATTTCTCCATCTGCGCATCCGTCAAACCCAATTCCATCGACTGGGCTGGAGCTGCGGTTGTGTCCGCGCCGAGTTGGGCGCGCAGCGCGCGTTGCAGTTCGGCTTGCTGATCAATCAGCACCTTCTGGTTTTGCAGCAGTTGCCGCAGCAGTGAATGCTGCGCAAGCGGCGCCGCTGCCGGTGCGCTTTCCGCAGCGACCGCCGGAGCCGGTTGCGCCGGCCGCCCGACTTGCAGCATCGCCGCCAGTTTGGCGATGCTGTCCAGATCCTCGAGCAGGCGGCGGAATTTGAGCTGCACGCCATAGCGACGCTCGATTTCCAACGCCGCCTGCGTCAGCGCCAGCGAATCCAGGCCGAGTTCGAGGAAGCTGACATGATCCTGTTCCGCGGCGACCGGCAGGCCGCTCATGTTGGCGAACATCTCACGCAATTCGGCAATCAGCGGAGTCGGGCCTGGCGCCGCCGATGCAACACTCGCGTCCAGGCAAGGCACCGGTTGTTGCGGACTCGCGACGTTCGCATCGGCACGATGCGCGAGCACGGTGCCAATCGGAACCGCTTGGCTCTCTGGCTCGATCCAGTAGCGTTCGCCCTGGAACGGATAGCCGGGCAGCGGAACGCGACGGGGTGCCCGCCCTGAAAAATAGCGCTCCCAATCCGGCTCGCAGCCAGCCTTCCAGGCCTCGCCCAGCGCGCGTTGCAGGTGTTCGGCCGCATCCCCGGGTTGCGCCGCGGGTCCGAGCGAAGCGATGGCCGCACCACGCCCGGCGAGCATGCCGCGCGCCAACCCGGTCAGCGCCTGCGCCGGTCCCACTTCAAGGCACAGACACGTTCCGTCGGCCTCACTCAAGGCGTGCTGCAGGGCATCGGCGAAGCGCACCGGCTTGCGCAGTTGCTCGCACCAATAGTCGGCCGCAGTGGCTTGGCTGCTTTCCATCGGCAAGCCGCTGACGCACGAATACAACACGCGCTGCGGCGATGCGGGTTGCAACTCATCGAAGGCGCGACGAAACACCGGCAGCGCCCCGTCCATCAGGGCGGAATGGAACGCGTGGCTGACCTGAAGACGGGTGCTGGCGATGCCGGCTTCGGTCAGTCGCGTTGCGCAATTTTCGATTGCCGATTCGATGCCGGCCAGCACCGTCAGTGCCGGCGCGTTAACCGCCGCCACTTCCACTTCGCCCGGCAACTGCGGCGGCAGGTCCTTGAGACCTGCGCGCAAGGCCAGCATCGCGCCCCGCGGCTGTGCATACATGGCCGCCGCGCGCGCCACTACCAGCGCAATCGCTTGCTCCAGCGTGAACACGCCGGCGCGACACGCCGCCACATATTCGCCGCTGCTATGGCCGATCATCGCGTCCGCGCGTATGCCAATCGATTCCCACCATTCGGCCAGCGCGTATTCGACCGCGAACAATGCCGGCTGTGTGTAACGCGTTTCGGCCAGGGCGGCCTGCGCGGCCCGCTCGTCTTCCGGCGCAGGCAGCACAAGTTTTTGCAGATCGCGGCCAAGGTGCCGCGAAGCCAGCGCGCAACAATGCTCGAACGTCTCGCGAAACACCGGCTCGCTCGCCAGCAGTTCGCGCGCCATGCCGGCGTGCTGGGAACCTTGCCCCGGAAACAGGAAGACCACGCGCGGCTTGGCGTCCGCGTGATGGCCGCCGATTTTCGACAGCCGCTCGCACGCCTGCTCGAGCGTGCGCGCCACCACCGCGCCGCGCACGCGCATCGGCTCGCGCCCGAGCGCGAGCGTCGCGGCGATATCCGGCAAATCCTCGTCGCGATGATCAAGCAGTGTTGGCGCGAGCTCAGCGGCGCGGCGATCCAGTGCGGCCTCGTCTTTGGCCGAGAGCACCAGCAGCGCGGGCCTTGACTCGCCGCTCGCGGGCACCGCGCGCGAGGCCGTCTCGGGCGCTTCCTCCAGAATCACATGGGCGTTGGTGCCGCCCACGCCGAACGAACTGACCGCGGCTCGGCGAGGCGTCGCGCCACGCGGCCACTCGATGGAATGGTTGGCAACCTTGAACGGACTGGCAGCGAAATCGATCTCCGGATTGCCGTCTACATAATGCAAGGTCGCCGGGATCCGGCCGTAGTGCAGGCTCAGGCACGCCTTGATCAGCCCGGCCACGCCGGCCGCGGCGAACAGATGGCCGATGTTGCCCTTCACCGAACCAAGCCAGCAATATTGCCGCGCCTGGGTGTCTTGCGCGTAAGCCCGCGTAAGCGCCGTGACCTCGATCGGATCGCCCAATGGCGTACCGGTGCCGTGCGCTTCCATGTAGCCGATCGACTCCGCGCTCACGCCCGCGCAGCCGAGCGCCTGCCGGATCACCGCGGTCTGGCCACGCACGCTGGGCGCGCTGAAGCTGGCCTTTTCACCACCGTCATTGTTGACCGCCACGCCACGCAACACCGCCCAGATCGTGTCGCCGTTCTCGAGCGCGTCGCTCAACCGCTTCAGCGCGACCACCGCGCCGCCCGAGGAAAACACGGTGCCGCTGGCTTGCGCGTTGAACGGCCTGCAATGTCCGTCGCCGGATTCCATGCCGCCCTCGACCGGCAGGTAACCCGATTCCTGTGGCACCACGATATTGATGCCGCCGGCCAGCGCCAGATCGCATTGCCAGCTCATCAGTGCGTACCAGGCTTGCGCGATCGCGACCAGCGATGTCGAACACGCGGTATGAATGCTCAGCGCCGGCCCATGCAGATCCAGCCGATGCGCCACGCGCGTGGCCACGTAATCCTTCTCGTTGGCCAGCATCGTCGCGAATTCTCCGGCCGCCCGCAGCAAATCCGCGCGCGACTCGACCAACTTGCGATAAGTATTGGTGGAAGTGCCGGCGTACACGCCGATGCTGCCGGGGAAGCGCCGGGGAACGGTTCCCGCATGTTCCAGCGCGTTCCAGCACAATTCCAGGAATACGCGCTGCTGCGGATCGATCAACAACGCCTCGCGCGGCGGTATGCCGAAAAACGCCGCGTCGAAGCGGTCGGCATCGGCTATTACTCCGCGCGCCGCGACATAGCGCGGATGTTCACGCAGTTCAGCGGGCACCGAGGCATCGAGTTGTTCCGGCGTGAAGCGGCTGATGCTCTCGCGACCGGCGAGCAGGTTGTCCCAGAACTCATTGATGTTGCGCGCGCCGGGGAAGCGGCCAGCCATGCCGACGATCGCGACGCCTTCCAGATGGCCTGCGCTCATGTTCAGCCCTCCCTGATCGGCCTTCGCGCGAAGCGCGCCAGCGCCTCGCGTTGCTGCATCCCGCGATTCCGCGCGGCCTCGCCGGTGGTGGCGGCTTGCGGCGCCGCGCTCAGCAACGCAGCCTGCCCCGCGATCGTCGGATATTCGTAAATCTGCGCGGCGTTCACCGCGTCGAAACCATGCCGACGCAACTCGGTGAGCGCGCGCACCACGGTGAGCGAACGCGCGCCGTGATCGAACAGGTTGGCGTGGTCGTCCAGATCCGCGCGCTCCAGCAACTGCGTCCACAGCGCCCGCAGCTGCTGCTGCAACGAAGCGTCGGCCGGCCACGCGATCGGTGCTCCCTGTTGCTCCTGCGCCAGCGCGCGGCGATCGATCTTGCCTGTGGCGGTCTGCGGCAGCGTCGCATGCACGACGAACTCCTGCGGCACCATCCATGCCGGCAGATGGGCCCGGCAATGCGCGCGCCACTGCCCGTGCAACGCACTGTCAGCGGTTGCATTCGCACGCGTCACCACATGCGCGACCAGTCGTTTGCCTCGTACTGATGTGGCAATCACCAGCGCGGCTTCGGCCACCGCGGGATGCCTGCTCAACACCACTTCGATTTCGGCGGGCTCGATTCGATACCCATCGAATTTGATCTGCTCGTCCAGCCGGCCAAGAAAGGTGAGCGTGCCGTCGGCGTTTTCGCGCACGCGATCGCCGGTGCGATACCAGCGGAAGCCGTCATGCTCGACGAAACGTTCTGCGGTCAGGCGCTCGCGATGCAGGTAACCCGCGGCCACGCATTCACCCCCCAGCAGCAACTCGCCCTCCGCCCCTCGCTCGAGCGCATTCAACCTGGCGTCGACCACGCGCGCGCGCACGTGCGAGAAGGGCTTGCCGATGGGCGGCAGCTCCGGCCAGGCGGCGGGATCGCCGTCCAGTTCGTGCGCGATGACCGTGTGGGTTTCAGTCGGGCCGTAATGATTGTGCAAGACGCTGCCGGGCATGGCGGCGAACAGCGCGCGCAGCGCCGGCGTGACGCGCAGTTGTTCGCCGCCGGTGATCACATCGCGCAAGGTTGAGGGAACCTCGGCACCGGCAGCGACCGCTTCGGCCAGCCCTTGCAGCGCACTGCCCGGAAGGAACACGCGTTCGACGCGTTCGCGTGCAAGCAGCGCAAGCAGCGCCCACGGGTCACGGCGCTCGGCGTCGCTGGCAAGGATCAGCGTGCCGCCGGTTGCGAACGTCGACAGGATTTCATGGAACGCCACATCGAACCCGTAAGGCATGAATTGCAGAGTGCGCGCCGGCAATCCCAGCCGCGGGTGCGCCCCATGCCAGTCGATCAGCGCGGTGAGCGCCGCGCTGCGCATCAGCACGCCCTTGGGCCGTCCGCTGGAGCCCGAAGTGAACAGCACATACGCGGCCTCCGCGTGGCTGACGAGGGCAGGCTGGGCATTCACGCCGCGGGCTTCGAGCTCGCCGCGCTCGCAACGAGGGACCCGGCCGGACCACGGCGTACGCGGATGTTCCGGTGCGATCAGCAAGCGTGGGTGCGCATCTTCCAGCATGCCGCGCAGACGTGCCGCGGGCAGGCCCGCATCCAGCGGCATGCATACGCCGCCGGCGCGCAGAATCGCCAGGATCAGCACCACCGTATGCGGCTCGCGTGGCGCGCCGAGTGCCACGACATCGCCCGTGCACACTCCCAGCGAGCGCAGACCCGCGGCGATGCGTTCGACCGAATCGGCGAGATCGGCGTAATCCAGCGATTGCGATCCGCCGCGCAGGGCAAGCGCGGAAGGTCGCATGCGCGCCTGGATTTGCAAGGGTTTCAATAGCGGCGGCACGGACGTGCCGGGCGATGATGCCGTCTGCGGAATCTGAGTTGCCATGCTGTCCATTGCCGCTCGCACTTGAGCTCCCTCTCGGATGATTCCGTGTCAACCGCTCCGCCGCCGAGCCGTACGCATTTGCCCTTTGCCGGCCGTCGCGTAAGATGTTGGGGTCGCGCCGGGCTCGGCGTGCGCTGACAGGCTCCGGACGGCCTGGCTCAGAACCGCCGCGGGGGTGGGCTGATGGTTCACGACATGGATTTCATCGCGCTTTATCAGGAGCTGGGCCTGACGCCGGGCGCGTGCAGCCTGAGCGAATTCAAGCTCGCGTATCGCCGCCGCATGCTGCAACTGCATCCGGATCGCAATCCGGAGCTGGCCGCCGATGCGGCTCCTGAATCCCTGCATCATCTGATCTCGGTCTATCGCGCAGCGATCGCTTTCGAACGCCGCTTCGGCCGCCTGCCCGGCGCGGAAGCCTCGGGCAGCCGGCGCGCGCGCGCTACGCCGCAATCCGGGCTGGCCGCCGACGCGCATCATGCCGCGGCGACGATTCCGTTGCTCGGGCGCACGCTGCCGTGGCGCCGGCTGGCATTCGCCTCGCTGGTGTTGTTCGCGCTGGGCTGGGTGCTGTGGGGTGTTGGCCTGCTGGTTTTCTGAAAGACACGCGCGGCGGACGCGCGACCGTGCGCCGCACTCGCCGATCGTGCAGCCAGCGCGCGCGTTCATCGCGCGCCGCGCCCGAACAACACGACCTCGACCGTCTGGATCAGGATCATCAGGTCGAACATCAGGTTGTGATTCTTGACATAGAACAGGTCGAACTTCAGCTTTTCTTCGGCGTCCTCCTGCGACGCGCCGTAGGCGTAACGCAATTGCGCCCAACCGGTGAGTCCGGGCTTCACGCAATGGCGCAACGGGTAATAGCGGATCCGTGCGTTGAAGTCGTCCACGAATTGCGGGCGTTCCGGTCGCGGGCCGATGAAGCTCATGTCGCCGTGCAGCACGTTCCACAGTTGCGGCAATTCGTCCAGCCGAGCCTTGCGGATGAAGCGGCCCACGCGCGTCACCCGGTCGTCATTGGGTCGTGCAAAGCGCGCCACGCCGTCCAGCTCGGCGTCGGTTCCCATGCTGCGGAACTTCACCAGGAAAAAAGTTCGCCCGCGTTCGCCTACGCGTTCCTGCCGATACAGCACCGGCGCTCCCGCCCCGGATTCGATGCGGATCGCCAGCGCTACGGCCAGCATCAAGGGCCAGGTCAGGGTCAGCACGATCATCGCGACGGCGAGATCGAAGCTGCGCTTGATCAACCGGCGCAGCGGCGAGGAATCGAAGCCATCCGAGAACACCAGCCACGAAGGGTTGGCCAGATTCATCCTGATCTGGCCCGACTCGCGCTCGAAGAAATCGGCCAACTCGACCACGGCGATGCCCGATTGCTTGCATTCCAGCAGTTCCGTCATCGGCAGACCGCAGCGGCGATCGTCCGGGCCGACCACGATTTCATCGATCTGCATGCGCTGCAACCACGCCAGCAAGGGCTGATGCGGCCGCAGCAACTTGTTGGCGGGGATCCGCACGGGTTCATCACCCATCTGCACATATCCGAGAATGCGGAAGCCGCGGCAATCCGAACGCCGCCGCATGCGTTGCGCGATCTGCGCGGCGCGTGTGCCGGCGCCCAGCACCAACACCCGCCGCTTGAACAGATTCGCGTCGATCAGATTGAGGAACACCACCCGGAACGCCGCCACCGCAACAAAGCCCACGACCAGCGAAATGCCCAGCACGCCGCGGCCGATGTAGGCGGGCGGGAAGGCGTAATACAGCACCAGCAGCGCGCTGCCGCCCAACACGAAGCCGACCGCCTGGCGGGTAAACAGGCCGCGCCAGTTGGCGCGCAAATGGTTCTGATAGAGGCCCAGCGAGACCATCCCGAGCACCACCATCAGCGCGACCAGCAGTGCGCGCAACCGCAACGCGTGGCCGAACTGCACCTGGGTTACGGGATCGCTCCAGTAGCGCAAACCCAAGGCGCAATACACGCACGCCACCAACAGCAGAAAATCGATGGCGGCCAGAAACAGTTGCCAGCGTAACGCCCGCTGACGCAATAGCCGAAACATACCGCTCCTTCCCTGGACCTCGTCCTTCGTGCAACTCCGATGACGCACCGCTCGAGCCGCGTTTCGTGAGCCGCAGCATCCCGCCGCGACTGCAACGAACGTGTGAAAGCGGCAACTCGCACCCACAACTTGGTTGTGAGTACCAAATGCAAACTTAACGCATGCATACGTCGACAAAGCGTGACCAGCGCGGATGCGCGCGTCGACGTATCATCCCGAGACTCTGAACCCTGGAAATATCTGATCTCTTCATGATTGATGTTCGGCCTTACCTGCGTCGCCGTTCTTCCATAACCATCGAAACCTTTGCAGCGCAATGATTTTCGCCCCTTGACCCAAGGGGCATGGCAGCTCGCCATTGAGCGCCAGGCCATCGGAGATTCTCGGAACAAGGAGAAGCAACATGTGTGGAATTGTCGCCGCCGCTGCCCAGCGCGATGTCGTGCCGATCCTGCTCGCCGGTCTGCATGCGCTCGAATACCGCGGCTACGACTCGGCCGGCATCTCGGTGCTTGCCAATGGCGCGCTCGAACGCCTGCGGATGCCCGGCAAAGTGCGTGAACTGGAATCGCTCTATCATGCGCACCCGATCGCCGGGCACACCGGTATCGCGCATACACGCTGGGCCACCCACGGCGTGCCCAACGAAGTGAACGCGCACCCGCATCTGTCGCAGGGCGCGGTCGCGGTGGTGCACAACGGCATCATCGAGAACCATGCGGCGTTGCGCGACGAACTGAGCGCCGCGGGCTATCGCTTCGATTCGCAAACTGACACCGAAGTCATCGCCCACCTGATCCACCACAACATGGCCCGCGGCGCGGGCTTGCGCGACGCGGTGATCGCGGCCACCCAGCGCCTGCATGGCGCGTATGCGATCGCGGCGATCGCGAAGGCGGAGCCGGGCCACGTGATCGGCGCGCGCCGCGGCAGCCCGCTGTGCGTGGGGCTCGGCATCGGCGAACACTTCCTCGGTTCCGACGTACAGGCGCTGATCAAGGTCACCAACCGCATCGTCTATCTGGAAGAAGGCGACGTGGTCGAGATCGAGCGCGAGAAGATGCAGGTGTACGACGCGCGCGGCAATCCGGTGACGCGTCCGGTGCGCGAGAGCGAACTATCCGCCGATGCGGTCGAGCGCGGTGAATATCGGCACTACATGCTGAAGGAAATCCACGAGCAGCCGACCGCGGTGGCGAACACGCTGGAAGGCCGCATCAGCGACGATCGCGTGCTGCCGAATATTTTCGGCGTGGACGCCGACGCACTGCTGGGCAAGGTGCGGCGCGTGCAGATCGTCGCCTGCGGCACCAGCTTCCATGCCGGCATGGTCGCGCGTTACTGGCTGGAAGGCATCGCCGGCTTGCCGTGCAGCATCGAGGTCGCCAGCGAATACCGTTACCGGCATGTCGTCGTTTCACCGGACACGCTGTTCGTGGCGATCTCGCAATCGGGCGAAACCGCCGACACCCTGGCAGCGATGCGCGAAGGCAAGCAGCACGGATATCTCGGCACGCTGGCGATCTGCAACGTGCCCGAGTCCAGTCTGGTACGCGAGGCGGATCTCAATCTGATGACGCGCGCCGGCCCCGAGATCGGCGTGGCCTCGACCAAGGCTTTCACCACCCAGCTCGCCGCGCTCGCGCTGCTGGTGCTGGAACTGGCGCGCCTGCGCGGCATCGAGTCAGGCCGCTACTCGCAACTGGTGCAGGAGCTTGCCAGCTTGCCGCGGATTCTGGGCGAAGCACTGGCGATGGAACCTTCGATCGCCAAGCTCGCCGAACAGTTCGTGCACAAGCACCACGCGCTGTTTCTTGGCCGGGGCGTGCAGTATCCGGTAGCGCTGGAAGGCGCGCTCAAGCTCAAGGAAATTTCCTATATCCACGCGGAAGCCTATCCCGCCGGCGAACTCAAGCATGGTCCGTTGGCGCTGGTGGATGAGGACATGCCGGTGATCGCGGTGGCGCCGAACAATCAGTTGCTGGAAAAACTGAAATCCAACCTGGAAGAGGTGCGCGCGCGTGGCGGCGAGTTGTTCGTGTTTGCCGACGAAACCGCTGCGGTACCCATGAACGGTGCGCGCGGGCATCTGCTCAAGGTGCCCGGTGGCGGCCATTTCATCGCGCCGGCGGTGTTCACCCTGCCGCTGCAATTGTTGGCCTACCACGTCGCCGTGCTGCGCGGCACGGACGTTGACCAGCCGCGCAACTTGGCCAAATCCGTGACGGTGGAGTAGGGCGGGTCTCGCCCCAACTTCCTTCGATTAACGCGTGAACGGGATTCTGTCCAGATCCACGTTGCCGCCGCTGAGAATCACACCGATCCGCAAACCGGCGATGCGCTCGCGTGATGCGAGCAACGCGGCCAGCACGGTCGCGGAGGAAGGTTCGATTGTCTGTTTGAGATGCGTCCACAGCAGACGCATGGCGGCGAGCGTCTGCCCATCGTCGACGGTGATGACCTCGACATTGTGTGTACGCAGCAGCGCGAAGTTGATTTCGCCAATCGTCGCGCGCAAGCCATCACAGATCGTGTCGGGAATCACCTCGACGACGCGCTCGCCGCGTTGCAAGGAACGATAGCCGTCATCCGCGCCGGCAGGTTCGGCCGCGATCAGTTTCACATCCGGCGTGAGCGCGCGCGCCACGATCGCCGTGCCCGACATCAAGCCGCCGCCGCCCAGGGGTGCGATCAGCACATCGAGATCGGGAACCTGTTGCAGCAATTCCAGCGTGGCGGTGCCCTGACCCGCGATCACGTTGGGGTCGGTGTAGGGGTGCACCAGCGTCGCGCCGGCTTCGCGCTGGATGCGGGATGCCGCTTCCTCGCGCGCCACCAATGTGGGCGCGCAATGGTGCAGCACCGCGCCGGCCGCTTCGATGTTGGCGAGCTTGGCGCGCACTGCGCCTTCGGGTACCACTACGTGCGCGGGGACGCCGCGCGTGCGCGCGGCAAGGGCCAGCGCGGCGCCATGATTGCCGGAGGAATGCGTCACCACGCCGCGCGCGGCCTGATCGTCGCTCAGCGCCCACACCGCATTGCAGGCGCCGCGGAACTTGAACGCACCGCCGATTTGCAGATTTTCGCACTTGCAATGCAATCGCGCGCCGACCAGTTCGTCCAACGCATCCGCGCGCAGCACCGGTGTTACCGTCGCATGCGCGGCGATCCGCGCGGCGGCGACACGGATGTCTGCGATACTGATGTTTGGGGCCCGGTTCATGTACACCTCGTCAATCACCCACCAATCTTACCGTCACATGCCATGAACGATTCCGCCGCCCAGCCCGATGCCACCGTGCGCCTTGCCGATTACCGCCCGCCGGCGTGGCGTGTCAGGCGGGTCGAGCT
The DNA here is from genome assembly GCA_035606235.1 of Rhodanobacteraceae bacterium. Taxonomy (GTDB): domain Bacteria; phylum Pseudomonadota; class Gammaproteobacteria; order Xanthomonadales; family Rhodanobacteraceae; genus 66-474. The sequence continues at coordinate 3,230 of DATNFU010000015.1, read as the reverse complement.
GGTTTTCGATCTCGCCGTGGACGCGACCGTTGTCACGGCGCGACTGCATTTGCAGTGCGAGCGCGACGAGCCGCTGCATCTGGATGGTGAAGAACTGGAACTGCTGGATATCAGTCTCGACGGACGCGCGCTCGCCGCAACGGAATACCGGCTTGATGCGCGGGGTTTGACTATTCCGGGTGCGCGCGACGGCAGCATGCTGGAAACCCGGGTGCGCATTGCACCGGCACAAAATACCGCGCTGTCGGGTTTGTATCTGTCGGGTTCGCACGACTCGGGTTTCCTGCTGACGCAATGCGAAGCGCAGGGCTTTCGCCGCATCACCTTCTTCCCTGATCGCCCGGATGTGCTGGCGCAATACACGGTGACGCTACGCGCCGATGCTGCGCGCTTTCCGGTGTTGCTGGCCGGCGGCGGCCCGGATGGCACCGGCACGTTACCGGATGGACGGAGGTGGGCGCGCTTCGTGGATCCGTATCCCAAGCCGAGTTATCTGTTCGCGTTGGTGGCGGGTCATCTGGAAAAGATCGAGCGTGCCTACCGCACCGCCGAGGGCCGCGAGGTCAGCTTGCGCATCTATGCGGAGGCCGATGCGATCGACGGTTGCGGCTACGCGATGGACGCGCTGGAGCGCGCGATGCGCTGGGACGAGCGCGTGTACGGGCGCAATTACGATCTCGCCATTTTCAACGTCGTCGCCACACACGACTTCAACATGGGCGCGATGGAGAACAAGGGTCTCAACATCTTCAACGCCAAATACCTGCTGGCCGATCCGGAAACCACCACCGACGATGAATACCGCCACATCGAAGCGATAATCGCGCACGAGTACTTCCACAACTGGAGTGGCAATCGCATCACCTGCCGCGACTGGTTCCAGCTGTCGTTGAAGGAAGGCTTCACCGTGTTTCGCGAACAGCAGTTCTGCGCGGACATGCAATCGGCGGCATTGCAGCGCATCGACGAAGTGGGGACGCTCAGGCGCGTGCAGTTTCCGGAAGACGCGGGCCCGCTGGCGCACCCGGTGCGTCCGGCCGAGTACACCGCAATCGACAATTTCTATACCGCGACCGTCTATGAAAAAGGCGCGGAGCTGGTGCGCATGCTCGCCGGGCGGCTGGGTGCGTTGCGCTTCCGGCGCGGAACCGATTTGTATTTCACGCGCCACGACGGGCAAGCCGCGACCATCGAGGATCTACTCGCGGCGCTTGGCGAAGCCAACGACCTGGATCTCTCGCCATATCTGGCCTGGTACGCGCAAGCGGGCACGCCGTGCGTCACTGCGCAGGGCGATTACGATGCTTCGACCCGTCGTTACACCTTGACGCTGGCGCAGCAAACCGCCCCGACCGCCGGGCAGCCGGAAAAATCGCCGCTGCCGATCCCGGTTCGCCTGGCGCTGTTCGCGTGCGACGGCCGGCGCTTGCCGCTGCACCTGCAAGGGGAGCCCGCAAGCGTGGGCGACGAGTGCGTGCTGGAGCTGACGCAGCGCGAACAGCGCTTCGTGTTCACCGATGTGGATGCGCGTCCGGTGCCCTCGCTGCTGCGCGGCTTTTCCGCGCCAGTACAATGGCAATACGCCTGTTCACCACGGGAACTGGCGCTGCTGCTGCGGTACGAGTCGGAAGGCTACGACCGCTGGAATGCCGGCCAGCAACTTGCCGCCGCGGCATACGATGCCCTGCATGCGGGCGCGCAGGATCGCTCCGCGCTGGACGCCTGGTGTGCCACGCTTGCGGATTTGTTCGAGGCGGATACCGCGCAGCTCGATCCGGCGTTGCTGGCCGACATGCTTGCGGCACCCTCCGCGATTGAGTTGGGCGCGCGCCACGATCCGCTCGATCCCGAGCGCGTGCACGCCGCGCGCGAAGCAATCGAAGACGCGCTGGCGATACGCCTGGGAGAGGTGCTGCCGGCGCGCTACCACGCACTCCGGCAAAGCGAATCCGGCGCGCTGGATGCGCCCGCCCAAGCACGGCGACGATTACAAGGTCGCGTGCTTGCATTGCTGCTGCGCGCCGATCCGCCATTCGGCGCGGCGCTCGCGATGAAGCAATACGAGCAGGCGCAAACGATGACCGACCGCCTGGCCGCATTGGCCGCACTGGTCCGCGCCGGGGCCGCGCAGGCCGAGCAGGCCTTGCGCGATTTTCGCGCGCGCTACGACGGCAAGCCGCTGGTGCTGGACAAGTGGTTCGCGCTGCAGGCGCAGGCGCCTACGCGCGAAGCGCTGGCGCGCGTGCAGCTGTTGGCGGACGATCCGGCTTTCAGCCTGCACAATCCCAATCGCGTGCAGGCGCTGCTGGGCGCGTTCGCGCGTGGCAATCCGGTCGGCTTTCATCGGCCCGACGGCGCGGGCTACCACTACATCGCCGACCGCCTGATCGAGATCGACGCCCTCAATCCGCAGAACGCGGCGCGGCTTGCCAAGGCGTTCGAGAGTTGGCACAGGCTGGAGCCGCAGCGGCGCGCAGCGGCTCTGCTGGCGTTGCGGGAAATCGAAAGCCATTCCGGAATGTCGCGCGATTTGGCGGACATCCTTGCGCGCATGCGCGACTGAGAATGCCGCATTCTTGAACGCCAATTTACCCGCCCAGGTGTATCGTCCCTGCAACATACTCATTGCCGGGATTCGTAGATGAAAATCGCGCTGCTGGTTGCGGGACTATTGCTCTTGGGCGGCTGCGTCATGCCGCCGGAATATGTCCGCTCGGATGCCGGGTATTACGCCGCGCCAGGCGGTTACTACTCGAGCGAGGGTTATTACGATGATGGCTATGGCGCCGCCGGCGGTTATTACGACGGGAGCGGCTATTACGGCGACGGTTGCATCAACTGCGGGTCGGTGAGCATCGGCGTCGGTTATGGCTATCCGCCAGGGTATGGGTACGGTTATCCGTATTCCGGCGGCCGACACGATTACCACCACGGCGATCGCGGCCATCATGACGATCATGGCCACTGGACCGGCGGCCATGATGATCACGGCCATTGGGATGATGGCCACGGCAGTCGCGGGGACGGTGTGCATCAGGATCACGGCGACTGGGGCAATCACGATGATCGCGACCATCACGCGCCGGCATTGCCGCCGCGGTTACACAGCCCCGCAATCAATCGGCCCTGATTCAATCGGCCCTGATTCAATCGGCCCTGATTCAATCGGCCCTGACTCAATCGGCCCTGACTCAATCGGCCCTGACTCAATCGGCCCTGATTCAATCGGC
>DATNFU010000014.1:0-6599 GCA_035606235.1 Rhodanobacteraceae bacterium | reverse complement strand
TGCGCATCTGCGTCTACGCCGCGTCCAGCGATCGCGCGGATCCTGCCTATCGCGATGCCGCGCGCCGGCTGGGCGAACTGCTGGCGGATGCGCACTGCACGATCGTGTATGGCGGTGGTTCGACGGGTTCGATGGGTGCGGTCGCGGATGGCGCGCTGTCGCGCGGCGGCGAAGTGCTGGGCGTGTTGCCGAAATTCATGGCCGATCGCGAGTGGGGCCATCCGGGACTCACGCGGCTGGAACTGGTCGAGGACATGCGCGAGCGCAAGCATCGTCTGCTCACCGATTCCGATGCAGTGATCGCGCTGCCCGGCGGCTGCGGCACTCTGGAAGAACTGTTCGAGGCGATCACGCTGAAACAGCTCGGTCTCTACCCCAACCCGATCGTGCTGCTCAACACGCTGGATTACTGGGCGCCTTGGCAAGCCTTCATGCAGCGCGTGATCAATGCGGGCTTCATGCAACCCGAGCACGGCGAGATCTGGCGGCTGGTGGAGACGCCTGAGGATGTGATGCAAGCGATCAGGTGATATGACTTGGTAGGAGCGCGCCTGCGCGCGACCGAACACACCATCCCCACCCAACCTCTCCCTGAAGGGTAGGGCTAAAAGCTGTCGCGCGCAGGCGCGCTCCTACAGAGATCCCATGAACGCCTTGCACAGCGCTTCCATGCCGGCGCGATCCTCCTCGTCGAAGCGCGCGACATGGGGCGAATCCACGTCCCATACGCCCAGCAGCGAACCGTCTGCGCGAATCAGCGGCACCACGATTTCCGATTGCGAAGCCGCGTCGCAGGCGATGTGATCCGGATGCTTGTTGACATCGCGTACCAATTGCGTGGCGCGCGAAGCCGCCGCCGCACCGCACACGCCGCGCCCGATCGCGATGCGCACGCAGGCCGGCTTGCCCTGGAACGGCCCGACCACCAATTCGTTGCCGTCGTAGAGATAAAACCCGCACCAGTTGATATCCGGCAGCGCGTGATACACCAGCGCGGCGAAATTGGCGGCATTGGCAATCAGGCTGGATTCGCCGTGCAGCAAACCGCGCGCCTGCTGCGCGAGTTCGGCATACAGTTCCGGCTTGCTGGTGGCGGCGATCGCGGCGGCGGTGAACATCTGGCAATCGATTGAGTGAGGGCGGAGCCGCTCATTCTAAGCCTGCGGCGGCGGGATTCGCAGCGCTGGCATACTGCGCGCTCGGGGAGCCAACAATGACCCACCGGCAGACCAGCGATCGTTACGGCTTCCGCTTTCGCGGCGGCGAAAACACCCGCATCGAGGCATTCACCGACGCGGCATTCGCATTCGCGGTCACGCTGCTGATGATCGGCGGCGGCCACGTGCCGGCCAACGTCACCGAACTCATGGGCGCGCTGCGCGGCGTCCCCGGTTACGCGGCGAGTATCGCGCTGCTGTGCCTGTTCTGGCATGCGCACTACACCTGGTACCGGCGTTATGGCATCGAGGACGGCCGCAGCATCCTGCTCAGCCTGCTGCTGGTGTTCCTGGTGCTGATCTATGTCTACCCGCTGCACATGATGTTCAATGCGGCGATTTTTTCCGGCAGCGATGCCGGTGCCGCCGGGTTCCAGGTGCGCTCGTGGGCTGACTGGCAGGTCATGTACATCGTGTTCGGTGTCGCATACGCGAGTATGTGCGTGGTGATCCTGTTGTTTTACCTGCATGCGCTGCAATCGCATGACAAGTTGCAGCTGGATCCCGTCGAACGGCTGATCACGCAATCGGGTGCGCTTCGTTGGACAACCGGCGCGACAATCGGCCTCCTTTCCGCGGGGCTCGCGCTGGTACTCGGGTCACGCACGCCCGGCTGGACGTATTCGGCGCCGGGTGCGGTGTACTGGCTGATTGCCGTGTGCAACATCGGCTTGCGCGGACGCATGCGCCGGCGCATGGCCGTGTTGCGCGCGCCCACATGAGCGCGCGCGGCGCGCTTCGATCGGGTGTGTTCGTGGCCGGCACCGACACCGGCATCGGCAAAACTTTTTTTTCCTGCGCGCTGCTGCATGCGTTGCGCAATGCGGGTCTGCGCGCGACGGGCATGAAGCCGGTCGCCAGCGGCTGCGCCATCACCGGCAGTGGTTTGCGCAACGAGGATGCACTCGCACTCATCGCCGCCAGCGATCCGCCACCCGATCATTACGCTCTTTGCAATCCGTACGCGTTCGAGCCGGCGATAGCGCCGCATCTGGCCGCAGCGGATGCGCACGTGCAAATCGAATTGTCGAAGATCGAGGCCGCATACACGCGCCTTGCGGCGCGCGTCGATGTGGTGGTGGTGGAAGGCGTCGGCGGCTGGGCGGTGCCGCTGTCGGATACGCTGGATGCGGAAGCGATCCCGCGCGCGCTGAATGTGCCGGTGCTGCTGGTAGTCGGTCTGCGGCTGGGTTGCCTCAATCACGCGCGGCTGAGCGCGCGGACGATCTTGGACGACGGATGCGAGCTGCTCGGCTGGGTCGGCAACCACGCAGATCCCGCGATGGAACGCAGCGACGAGAATCTGGAAGCCTTGCGGCGCTTGCTGCCGGCGCCGTGCCTGGGCGTGCTGCCGCACGGCATCTCGCCTGCCGAGGCGGCGAGCGGCGGTGCGCTGCGGGACGTCATGTCTGCCATACGTAGCCGCCCATGACTTGCGGCATGGGATGGCACGCAGCGCGCGTTCGCGGCATGATCATGTGGTTGCACCCGACCCGCTCGACCCTGCGGATTCATTCGAGCGGCTTTGAAAGCGTTGCGAGGCGCGCGACTTGCCAATCGCGCCCGTCGCGCGCAGCGACTTTCAAATCCGCTCAGCCACTGGAGCATGCATGAGCACCGCACAACGCTATTACCTCTCGATTGACGATCTCGGCCACGCCCGTGGCCCCGATCCGGATCTATCCTTCAACGGGTCGTCACCGCAGAGCTTTGCCGAAGCCCTGCAACAGGCCTTGCGCGAAACCGTATTGTTCCAGCGCTGGCGCGCCAAGCAGCCAGACCCGGAGGATGTGGACGAGTCGCTGGCGCCGGTGGATCCCGCCGCCACCGTGAGCGCGCATCAAGACGATCTGCACGCGGAGGTGGAAGTCGTGACCTCACTGCCGCATGCGATCCTGCGCCATCGCCTGAACTTGCTGGTCGGCCATCGTTGGAAGCTGCGCGACGTTCGCGCGGCCTGATCCTTCATTCCATTTTCGCAGAGGAACCGTCATGTCCCCATTCCGTATCAAGCCGCTTGCGCTTGCCTGTTGCGTGCTCTTCGCCGGCACCGCCGGCCTGAGCGCGTGTTCGCAATCCGCCGACGCCAATCCCGGCGCCACGCCCGCATCCGCCAGCACCACGCCCGCGCACGCGGCGAGCGCGGCGGTCGCGAGCGCCGCCAGTGCGGCGACGCCGGCCGGCGACATCCAGAGCAACCCGTTCTATCACGCGTCCACGTTGCCGTTCCAGGCACCGGATTTTTCCAAGATCAAGGATTCCGACTACCAGCCGGCGATGGAAGAAGGCATGCGGAAGCAACTCGCCGAACTCGAGGCGATCGCCAACGACTCCGCGCCGCCGACCTTCGACAACACCATCATCGCGATGGAGAAGAGCGGGCAGATGCTCAACCGCGTGATGCTGACTTTCAGCACGGTAGCGGGTGCCAATACCGATGACACCCTGCAGAAAGTCCAGGAAATCGAAGCGCCGAAACTGTCCGCGCACCAGGACGCGATTTATCTCAACCCGAAATTGTTCGCGCGCATCCAGACGCTCTACAACCAGCGCGACTCGCTGAAGCTCGATCCGGAATCCGAACACCTGCTGGAATGGGATTACAAGGAATTCACGCTCAACGGCGCCAAGCTCTCGGATGCTGACAAGGCCCAGCTCAAGCACATGAACGAGCAGGAAGCCACCCTCAGCGCGCAGTTCCAGAACAAGCTGCTGGCCGCCGCCAAGGCCGGCGCACTGGTCGTCAGCGACAAGAGCAAGCTCTCCGGTTTGTCCGACGACGCCATCGCCGCCGCGGCCTCGGCGGCAAAGGATCGCAAACTGGAAGGCGAATGGGTGATCCCGCTGCAGAACACCACCCAGCAGCCGGCGCTGGCCTCGCTCACCGACCGCGACACGCGGCATGAATTGTTCGAGCACTCCTGGATGCGCGCCGAAAAAGGAGACGCCAACGACACCCGCGACACGATTGCGCAGATCGCCAAGATTCGCGCCGACAAGGCCAGGTTGCTCGGATTCGACACCTATGCCGCTTGGAAACTGCAGGATCAGATGGCCAAGACACCGGCCGCGGTGATGAGCTTCCTCGACAAGCTGGTGCCGGCCGAAGTGGCGCGCGCCAAGTTCGAGGCCGCCGATATCCAGAAGGTGATTGATGCCGATCAGGCCAAGGCCGGCAAGCCGACCTTCACGCTGCAACCATGGGATTGGGAGTTGTACGCCGAGCAGGTGCGCAAGCAGAAATACGACCTGGACGAGGATCAGATCAAGCCGTATTTCGAATTGAACGACGTGCTGCAGAACGGCGTGTTCTACGCCGCCAACCAGCTCTATGGCCTGACCTTCAAGGAGCGCAAGGATCTTCCGGTGTGGCAGCCGGATGTGCGCGTGTTCGAGGTATTCGACAAGGACGGTTCACCGCTCGCGCTGTTCTATTGCGACTACTTCAAGCGCGACAACAAATCCGGCGGCGCGTGGATGAGCAACATGGTGAACGAATCCACCCTGCTCGGCACCAAGCCGGTGATCTACAACGTCGCCAACTTCACCAAGCCCGCACCCGGCCAGCCGGCACTGCTGTCGTTCGATGACGTGATCACCATGTTCCACGAATTCGGCCACGCGCTGAACGGCATGTTCGCGGACACCAAGTACCCGAGCCTCTCCGGCGCCAACACCGCGCGCGATTTCGTGGAGTTCCCGTCGCAATTCAACGAACACTGGGCGCTGGATCCCAAGGTATTCGCCAACTATGCCAAGAACTACAAGACCGGCCAGCCGATGCCGCAGGCGTTGGTGGACAAGATCAAGAACTCGCAGTTGTTCAACAAGGGCTACGACATGACCGAGGCGACCGCCGCGTCCCTGCTGGACATGTCCTGGCACACGCTGCCGGCGAGCGCGCCGAAGGTGTCGGATGTGGATGCGTTCGAGGCGAAGTCGCTGCAGGACAACCACGTTGACCTCAGCTACGTGCCGCCGCGTTATCGCTCCAGCTACTTCCTGCACATCTGGGGCAACGGCTACGCCGCCGGTTACTACGCCTACAACTGGACGATGATGCTGGCCGATGACGCCTTCGCATGGTTCGACGAGCATGGCGGCCTGACCCGCGCGAATGGCGACCGCTTCCGCGACATGGTGCTCTCGCGCGGCAACACCGAAGACCTCGCCACGATGTACAAGAACTGGCGCGGCCGCGACCCGAACATCGACGCGATGAAGAAGGATCGCGGGCTGGAACCGGCGGCAAACAGCAAACCCACACCGCATGCCAGCGACGCCTCGGTGCAGAAGAAGAGCGGCGGCGGCTGAGCCTGGAATTGCGGCGTTTCAAAAAGCAAGGCCCGCTTCGGCGGGCCTTGCTTTTTACGTACCTTGCCGAACTGACGGCTTTCGACGAAGCGGACCCTGGTTACCTCGATCTGGTCGCCCCGAAAACGGCCACCGAAGCGTCCTGGTTCGGGGGCTCGGATCGCAGGCGGCTTCGCAAAGATGCATGCGTGCCATTGCAACGGCGCCATGTTGCGCGGCATGGCTCGACCGGCAGCACGCGCACTCCGCGGTTGGCTTCGACCATCTCCGCCCCGACCCTCTTTGGACGTGAACGGAATGGTTATTGCGAGGCAGTCGGGCTGGACGAGGTGCCCGCACTCGCCGCCGCGGCGGGTTTCGAGACGGTGTCGTATTGCTTCACCAGCGCCTCGAACCTGGGATCGCCGCGCAGCGGCAGCCAGACCGGATTGACGCTGAGGTCGGCGCAAATGACCGAAGCACTTGCGCACAAGCCCGGCAGCCGTGCGAGCGCGCTGGGTTTTTCGCCCAGCACGAGATCAAGCTCGATCACGTCCGCGAGCGAGACCGGGTCGAGGTCGGTGCGCCGGCTGAGCGCCTCCACCGCGGCCACTGCCTGCGCGTGCCGCGCGGGGTCGATCACGGATTGGTAGGCAAGCCGGCCCGCCGCGACCAGCGCCTTCCCGAGCGGCGTCTCCGGCTGGACGAGATCGAAAGCCTTGGCCGCCTCGGCGTTGCGGTGCAGCAGCGCATGGGTCAGGGCAAGCGTCAAGGCGCTGTCGGCGCTGTGCGGGTCGAGCCGCAGCAGGGCCTGTATGTGCGGCAAAGCCTGTGCGTACTCGCCGAGATCGAGGTAGCTCACCGCCAGGTCGTTCTGCGCGGAGGCGTTGCCGGGATCGAGCTGCACCGCTTCCAGGGTCTCGGCCAACGCCTGCTGCATCGGCAACGTGACCGCGTAATTCCAATGCGCGGTGGCGTTGCTGGGGTCGAGCTCGATGGCGCGCTGGTAGCCGGCCCTGGCCTCGGCCCGCTTGCCTTCGGTCACATCGGTGATGGCGAGCGCGACGATCGCACTGACATTGTCGGGTT
>DATNFU010000013.1:0-25893 GCA_035606235.1 Rhodanobacteraceae bacterium | reverse complement strand
TCCGATTCCGATTCCCGGCTCCTAGACTTCAAGCGAAGCCAGATCGCCTTTTTCCTCCAGCCATTGCCTGCGGTCGGGCGCACGTTTTTTCGCCAGCAGCATGTCCATCAATTGCGCGGTCGCCATGCCGTCGTCCATCGTCAACTGCACCAGACGCCGGGTGTCGGGATGAATGGTGGACTCGCGCAATTGCGACGGATTCATCTCGCCCAGTCCCTTGAAACGGGTGACCGAAACATGTCCCTTGATTTTCTCGCGCTCGATTTTTTGCAGCAGCGCGTCGCGTTCGGACTGGTCCAGGCAATAGAACACCTGCTTGCCGACATCCACTCGAAACAGTGGCGGCATGGCCACGAACGCGTGGCCCTCGCGCACCAGCGCGGGGAAATGTTTCAGGAACAACGCGCACAAAAGCGTGGCGATGTGCAGGCCGTCGGAGTCCGCATCGGCCAGCACGATCACCTTGTCGTAGCGCAAGCCGGAGAGATCGTCCTTGCCCGGATCGCAACCGATCGCGATCGCGAGATTGTGGACCTCTTCCGAAGCCAGCACGGAACTGGATTCCACCTCCCAGGTGTTCAGGATTTTTCCGCGCAAGGGCAGGATTGCCTGGAAATCCTTGTCGCGCGCCTGCTTGGCCGAGCCGCCGGCGGAATCGCCCTCGACCAGAAACAATTCGGTGCGCGCCGGATCCGACGATGCGCAATCGGCCAGCTTGCCGGGCAGCGCCGGACCTTGCGTGATCTTCTTGCGCACCACTTGCCTGGCCGCTTTCAGACGCGCACTCGCGCGTTCGATTGCCAATTGCGCGATCGCCTCGCCCGCGCTGACGTGCTGGTTCAACCACAACGAGAACGCATCGTGGAGGGTGTTTTCGACCAGCGCCGCGGCGTCGCGTGAACTCAGGCGTTCTTTGGTTTGCCCGGCGAATTGCGGATCGCGCATCTTCACGCTCAATACGAATGCCAGGCGTTCCCACACGTCTTCCGGCGCCAGCTTGATGCCGCGCGGAAGGAGATTGCGCAAGTCACAGAATTCGCGCAGCGCATTGGTCAGGCCCGAGCGCAGGCCGTTGACGTGGGTGCCGCCTTGCACGGTCGGAATCAGGTTGACATAACTCTCCTGCACCAGTTCGCCGTCCGGAACCCACGCCAGTGCGACATCGATGCCGCCGCCGCCATCGCGTGCCAGGTGCTGCACGAACAATTCCGGCGGCAGGCAAGGCGCATCCTGCAATTCGGATTTCAGATAATCGGATAATCCGTCTTCGTAACGCCATTCCTGGCGTTCGCCACTGGCTTCGTCGAGCAGGCGCACGCTCAAGCCCGCGCACAGCACGGCTTTCGCGCGCAGCAGATGTTTCAGCTTCGAGAGCGAGATCTTCGGCGAATCGAAATATTTCGGGTCGGCCAGAAACCGCAAGGAGGTGCCGGTGCGCTTTCTGGGTACTTCGCCGAGCATCTCGAGCTTGCCGACGGGCTCGCCGTGCGCGAAACGCATACGGTGTTCGCGACCATCGCGCCGGATCGTCACTTCCAGATGCGAGGACAACGCATTCACCACCGATACGCCGACGCCGTGCAAACCACCGGCGAAGGCATAGTTGCGATCGGAGAATTTTCCACCCGCATGCAGGCGTGTGAGGATCAGTTCCACGCCGCTGATGCCCTGCTCGGGATGGATGTCCACCGGCATGCCGCGACCGTCGTCGCTCACTTCCACCGAGCCATCGGCGTGCACGACCACTTCGACGATCGTTGCGTGGCCGGCCAGCGCCTCGTCCACCGAGTTGTCCACGACCTCTTGCACGAGGTGGTTCGGGCGGGTGGTGTCTGTGTACATGCCCGGCCGGCGGCGGACAGGCTCAAGGCCGGTCAGCACCTCGATATCGGCGGCGTTGTAGCGGGTGGAAATGGCCATGAACTGGGGTCTGAGGCGGCGGAAAGGCTCAGCCGCGCAGGATGACGATTCGGGGTTGCCCGGTCAATGCGCCCGCATTACCGGCCCGGAATTTCGATTCAGCTTGCGGTTTGCCATCCGCGCGGATCATTCGTTTCGCGCCAACGAGGGGGCGCATCACGGCAACTTTTTCCACCCACGAGGAGTTCTTCCAATGCGTAAACTCATTCTCCCGGCGTTGATCGCCGTGGCGTTCTCCGTGCCTGCTTTCGCTCAGGACACGCCGGCGTCAAGCAGCACGTCTTCGACCACGTCCACCACGACCACCAACCCGGCGATGGGCACTTCCTCCACGATGTCGACGAAGACGACCACCAGCCACAAGGCTCGTCATCATCACCATCATCACGCCAAGACCACGACCACCAGCAGCTCGAGCAGCACCACCACCGAGCCGGCCTCGTCGACCAGCGGCGGCAAGTAAGCTTTTTTCGGTTGCACTGCGGATCTGAACGCCCCGGTTTCCGGGGCGTTTTTTTTTGGGGCTGCTGTCCACGCTCGTCCTGCGCGGTTGAAAGTGGCCATTCACAATCGCGCTTCTTACCGGCAACTCGCGCCACCGGTGGTAATCCGAGCCTGTACCAAACCTAAAAGCCGCAACGATGAATTCAGGTCGCGTTCGGCGCGCCTGATCAGGATGGCATCTGCGAATGAGAGGGGACGTTCGCGCACCCATCACAAAGGAGATTCATCATGCGCAAGCTCATTCTTCCCGCCCTGATCGTCACGGCATTTGCGGTACCCGCGTTCGCACAGGTCAACATCGGCGGCGCGGTCGGCGGTGCGGCAGGCGCGGCCAATCGCATGCAGGTCGGCGCACCGCTGGGCTCGATCGGCGCGCAGAACAGCATGAGCGGTTCGATGCAGGCCGGCGGGAGCATGGCCACTCGGCCGATCGGCAATCAGGTGTCCTCGGTGACGCAGACCGCCGATGATGCCGCGTCCTCCAGCGCACAGCAGGCGGAAGACATCGCCGGCCGCACCGTGCACGGCGCGCGGACTGCCGCCGAGCAGAGTGCCGCCAATGTCGCGCAGGGTGTCAACGCGGGCGCCAATACCGCCGCGCAAGGCGTGGTCTCGACCGACGTCAAGGATGGCGTGTCGGGTTCCACCAACGCCGGTGCACAAGCCGGCGCAATGACCGACACCCACGGCGATGCGGTGCGCGGGGCGGTGCAGAGCGCACAGTCGACGGGCGGACAGGTCGGCAGCAGTGTGCGCGACACCGCGCGCGAAAACGCACAGGGCGCCAACAACGCCAGCCAGAACGCGATCAACCGCGTCAACAACAACAGCGGCCAGGCTTCCGCCAATTCGGAGTTGGGCGTGAATTCGAATACCGGCGTTTCGGCGGGAGGCAGCAATGCTTCGGTGGGCGCTTCGGCGAATGCCGGCACCCACGCCAATGCCGGTGGAACGACCCATTCGAGCACGCACAAGCGTAGCCATCACCGTCCTGCTTCGTCCGGTTCGAATGATGGCGGCAAGACCAGACAGCAGTAAGTTGCGCCACCCGTGTGGCGAACGCCCCGGGCATACCGGGGCGTTTTCTTGTCAGCCGGGGACGAACGCCACGCAGCGTGCGTCCAGCCATGCGCGATCGGCTTCATCCTCCAGCAGCGGCGCGAGTTGCTCGCGCACGCGCGCGTGATAAGCATCGAGCCATTTGATTTCAGCAACATCGAGCAGATCGCGATCCAGCAGGCGGGTATCTATCGGGCACAATGTCAGCGTTTCGAACCCCAGGAAATCGCCGAACTCGGTGGCTTCCGCGATGGACGTGGCGACCAGATTCTCGATCCGCACACCATGCCGCCCGGGTTTGTAGATGCCAGGTTCGATCGAGGTGATCATGCCGACATCCAGCGCTTCGAGATGCGACGAAGAGCGCGGCGGGCGAATCGCCTGCGGTCCTTCGTGCACGTTGAGGCAGTAGCCCACGCCGTGGCCGGTGCCATGGCCGTAATCCACGCCGGACGCCCAGATCGGCGCGCGCGCCAGCGCGTCCAGTTGCTGGCCGGAAGCGCCGCGCGGAAACTTCGCGCGTGACAGTGCGATCACGCCTTTCAGCACCAGCGTGACATCGCGGCGTTGCTCCGGCGTGGTGTCGCCCAGCGCCCACACGCGGGTGATATCGGTGGTTCCGCCCAGATACTGCCCACCGGAGTCGATCAACAGCATGCCCCGCGATTGCAGTTCTGCGTGCGACTCCGCGGTCGCGTGGTAATGCGGCAGCGCGGCATTGGCCTGATAGCCCGCGATGGTCGAAAAACTTTCGCTAATAAAGCCCGGCTGTTGCGAACGCAGTTCGCGAAGCTTTGCATCCACGTCCAGTTCGGTCAGCCGCTCGCCGCGCGCAAGCGATTCCTCAAGCCAGCGCGCCGCGCGCACCAGCGCCACGCCGTCGCGACGCATGGCTTCGCGTACGTGCATCAGTTCCGTTTCGGTCTTGCACGCCTTCAGCGCCGCGATCGGGCCGGGCGCTTCGATGATCTGGATGTGCCGTGGAATAACCTGTGCGATCTGCAGGCACACGTGTTGCGGATCGAGCAGCAGCTTCGAATCACTCGGCAAGAGTGCGAGCGCTTCGACAATTTCCGGGTAGTCGCGGATTTGCAGGCCATCCTCGCGCAGGCACGAGACCAAACCCGCACTCAACTTCCTGCCATCCACAAACAATGTCGCTCCGTGCGCATCCACCAGCAGGTGCGCCAGAAAGACCGGGTTGTACTCGACGTCCGAGCCGCGCAGGTTGCTCAGCCATGCGATCTCGTCAAGCGCGGAAACCAGATGATGTGTGGCGCCATGCTCGCGCATGAGTTCGCGCACGCCGGTGGATTTCTCCGCGCGCGAGCGCAGTGCGTATTCGATGGGATGCTCGAAAATCTGCGCGGCCGGCAGCCCAGGTCGATCACTCCAGATCGCGCAGGGCAGATCATCCCCGGTCAGTTCCGCGCCGCGCTCATCCAGCACGCGCCGCAGTGCGCGTGATGCCGATAGCGACAACATGTCCGCCGCGCACGCGACGCGTTCGCCATTGCGCACGTGTTCGCGCAGCCATTGCAAATGTTCGGGCGTGTGCGGCACGCTGAGTTTCATCAGTGCGATGCCGCTGTCGCCGAGTTCGCGTTGCGCCTGCTCGAAGTAACGCGAATCCGTCCACAAGCCGGCGAATTCCGCACCGACCAGCAGCGTTCCTGCAGAACCGGTGAACCCGGACAACCACTCGCGAACCCTCCAGCGCGCCGGCAGATATTCGGAAAGATGCGGATCGGCGGTGGGGATCAGGCAAAACGCGATACCGCGCTCGCGCATGATGGCGCGCAGCGCGGCAATTCGGTCAGAACTTCGGTTGATCATCCGCCGATGCTAGCAAGGGCATTGCCGGAAGCCACGGATCTTCGTCATTCCGGACGCCGCCCCGGATCAAGAGCCCTTCCGGGGCAGGCTGCGCCGCGATCCGGAACCTGGCGACTTTTATTTTGTATCTCGAAACGCGCTGGGTTCCGGGTGCCGTCCGCGATGAAACTGCCGCCGGTCCCGGAATGACGATCTTTTTGTCTATCCCGCTCCTCCCGTCCTTCGTTGCTTTCTCGTCTCCATGTAGAATGCCGCTTTCCGGTAACGGTCTTTCCATGACTCCCCTGATTTTCGTCACCGGCGGCGTGGTGTCCTCGCTTGGCAAGGGCATTGCGTCGGCCTCGCTCGCGTCCATCCTCGAGGCGCGCGGCCTCTCCGTCACGTTGATGAAGCTGGATCCCTACATCAATGTGGATCCCGGCACCATGAGTCCGTTCCAGCACGGCGAGGTATACGTCACCGACGACGGCGCCGAAACCGACCTGGATCTCGGCCATTACGAGCGCTTCGTGCGCACGCGGCTGTCGGGCAAGAATTCGATCACCACCGGCAAGATCTACGAAGCCGTGATCCGCAAGGAGCGCCGGGGTGATTACCTGGGTGCGACCGTGCAGGTGATCCCGCACATCACCGACCAGATCAAGCACACCATCGAGGAAGCCACGCGCGGTTTTGATGTTGCGCTGGTCGAGATCGGCGGCACGGTCGGTGACATCGAGTCGCAGCCATTCCTGGAAGCCGCGCGCCAGTTGCGCATCGAGCACGGTGCCGACAAGGTGCTGTTCATGCATCTCACGCTGGTGCCGTATATCAAGGCCGCCGGCGAGATCAAGACCAAGCCGACCCAGCATTCGGT
Organism: Rhodanobacteraceae bacterium; assembly: GCA_035606235.1. GTDB lineage: Bacteria > Pseudomonadota > Gammaproteobacteria > Xanthomonadales > Rhodanobacteraceae > 66-474. The sequence continues at coordinate 19,718 of DATNFU010000013.1, read as the reverse complement.
GAAGGAATTGCGCGCGCTTGGCATCCAGCCTGACATCCTGTTGTGTCGTTGCGAGGAGCCGTTGCCGGAAGGCGAGCGCCGCAAGATCGCGCTGTTCACCAACGTGCCGGAAAACGCGGTGATCAGCGCGATCGACGTGGATGTCATCTACAAACTTCCGCTGTGGCTGCACTCGCAGAAGCTTGACCAGATCGTGGTCGCGGCGATGCATCTGGACGCCAAACCCACCGATCTTTCGCAGTGGAAGCGCACGGTGGAAGCGATCGAGCATCCCAAGGACGAAGTGCGCATCGCCATCGTCGGCAAATACGTCGAGCACAAGGATGCCTACAAGTCGCTTGCCGAAGCGCTGCGCCACGGCGGCATCCACAATAACGCACGCGTGCAACTGGACTGGTTCGATTCGGAAGAAATCGAAGCGCGTGGCGCGCAGACGGTGCTGAATGATGCCGACGCGATCCTGGTGCCGGGTGGTTTCGGCAAGCGCGGCTTCGAAGGAAAAATTCAAGCTGCGAAATACGCGCGTGAACACGGCGTTCCCTATTTCGGCATCTGCTATGGCATGCACGCCGCGGTGGTGGAATTCGCGCGCGACGTTGCAGGCCTGGCGGGCGCAGGCTCCACCGAGAACGATCGCCATGCCGCCGAACCCGTGATCGCGTTGATCACCGAGTGGACGCAGGGCGGCGATGTGCAACGCCGTGATGAAGCTTCGGACCTCGGCGGCACCATGCGGCTCGGTGCGCAGGAGTGTCACCTGAAAGCCGGCACGATTTCGCGCGAACTGTATGGGCAGGACACCATCCGCGAGCGCCATCGCCATCGCTTCGAATTCAACAATGGTTACCGCGGGCGTTTCGAGAAACTCGGGCTGGTGGTTGCGGGCTTGTCCAACGACGATCTGGTGGAAATCGTCGAACTGTCGCCGCAACAGCACCCGTGGTTCCTGGCCTGTCAGTTCCATCCGGAATTCACCTCCACGCCGCGCGACGGCCATCCGCTGTTCTCCGGGTTCGTACGCGCCGCGCGCGAGTTCAAGGCCGTGCGCGATGCACCGCGGCTGGCGAAGGGAGCAGTGGGATGAAGCTCTGCGGCTTTGAAGCCGGCCTCGACCGCCCGTTCTTCCTGATCGCCGGCCCGTGCGTGATCGAATCACGGCAACTGCAACTCGACACCGCCGGCACGCTCAAGGAAATCACGGGCAGGCTCGGCATCCCCTTCATCTTCAAATCCAGCTTCGACAAGGCCAACCGCACGTCGGAAAAAAGTTTTCGCGGGCTGGGCATGGAAGAAGGGCTGCGCATCCTTTCCGAAGTGAAGAAACAGATCGGCGTGCCGGTGCTTACCGACGTGCACGAATATTCGCCGCTGGATGAAGTCGCGTCCGTGGTGGACGTGCTGCAGACGCCGGCGTTCCTGTGCCGGCAGACCGATTTCATCCACAACGTGTGCAGCGCGGGCAAGCCCGTCAACATCAAGAAGGGCCAGTTCCTCTCGCCGTGGGACATGCGGAACGTGGTCGAGAAGGCGCGTTCGACCGGCAATGAGCAGATCATGGTCTGCGAGCGCGGCGCGAGCTTCGGCTACAACAATCTGGTGTCCGACATGCGTTCGCTGGCCGTGATGCGCGAGACGAATTGCCCGGTGGTGTTCGACGCCACGCATTCGGTGCAATTGCCAGGCGGCCAGGGCAGCAAGTCCGGCGGTCAGCGCGAATTCGTGCCGGTGCTGGCGCGCGCAGCGGTCGCGGTCGGTATCAGCGGCGTCTTCATGGAAACGCATCCCGACCCGGACAAGGCGTTGTCCGATGGCCCGAATGCGTGGCCGCTGGGGAAGATGGAACAATTGCTCGGAACCTTGAGGGAACTGGATACCGTCGCGAAGCGTTCCTCGCTTCTGTAGGAACGCGCCTGCGCGCGACACGTTCTTGCCGAAAACCTGGGGCCGCGCGCAGGCGCGCTCCTACAAACAACGAAAGCGAGCCATGACGAACATTGCGACGATCCACGCCCGTGAAATCCTGGATTCCCGCGGTAATCCCACGCTCGAAGCCGAAGTGACGCTTGGCGATGGTTCGTTCGGCCGCGCGGCGGTGCCGAGCGGCGCCTCCACCGGCACGCGCGAGGCGGTCGAGTTGCGCGACGGCGACAAGTCGCGCTTCGGTGGCAAGGGCGTGCGGAAGGCAGTCGCCAACGTCAACACCACGATCGCGAACGCATTGAAGGGACTTGATGCGACGGACCAGAAAGGCCTGGATGACAAGCTGATCGCGCTGGACGGCACGCCGAACAAGTCGAGGCTCGGCGCGAATGCGCTGCTTGGTGTGTCGTTGGCCGCGGCGCATGCTGTGGCGGCTTCGCGCAGGCAGCCGCTGTGGAAATATCTCGCGGGGAGTCGCGCACCTGCTCTCCCCACGCCCATGATGAACGTGATCAACGGCGGCGTGCACGCCGACAATCCGCTCGACATGCAGGAATTCATGCTGATGCCGGCCGGCTTCGATCATTTTTCGGAGGCCTTGCGCGCGGGCGTCGAATGCTTCCATGCGCTGAAGACGCAATTGAAAAAACGCGGCTTGAATACCGCGGTTGGCGACGAGGGTGGCTTCGCGCCGGCGTTGCGGACACACGAGGAGGCGATCGAAATCATCCTCGATGCGATCGTTGCGGCGGGTTATGCACCGGGCAAGCAGGTCTGGATCGCCCTCGATCCGGCTGCTTCGGAATTTTTCGAAAACGGCGCGTACGACCTGAAGGGCGAGGGCCGCAAGCTCGACGCCGCCGGCATGGTGGAACTGTATGCGGGTTGGTGCGACAAGTATCCGATCGTCAGTATCGAGGACGGCCTTGCCGAAGGCGACCAGGCTGGCTGGAAACTGATCACCGAAAAACTAGGCAAGAAAGTGCAACTTGTCGGCGACGACCTGTTCGTGACCAATCCGGCGATCTTCCGCGAAGGCATCGAGAAGCACATCGCCAACGCGATCCTGATCAAGGTCAACCAGATTGGTACATTGAGCGAAACGCTGGAAGCGATCGCAATGGCCGATCGCGCGAAATACGCGGCGGTGGTGTCACACCGCTCCGGTGAAACCGAGGACACCACGATTGCCGATCTTGCGGTCGCGACCACGGCCGCGCAGATCAAGACGGGCTCCCTGTGCCGCACCGATCGCGTGGCCAAGTACAACCAGTTGCTGCGGATCGAGGAACAACTCGGCAAGGACGCGCGCTTCGCCGGCAGGAACGCCTTCCCCAACCTGCCCGCGTTTGCGGGCTGACCGCAACGACACCCGGGCGATCGGCATGCTGCGCTGGATAGCGTTGATCCTGATCGTGCTGCTGATCGCCTTGCAGGTGAAGCTGTGGGTCGGCGAGGGCGGCATGCGCGACCTGCACGCGCTGCGCGCGCGCGTGGCAGCGCAGCAGGCGGAAAACGCGAAGCTGAAACAGCGCAACCAGGCGCTCTCGGCCGAGGTGCAGGACCTGAAGCATGGGCAGCAGGCGATCGAAGCGCGGGCGCGGTCGGAACTCGGCTTGATCAAACCTGGCGAGACGTTCTATCAAGTGGTGACGCCTACGGCAGGCTCTTCCACCGCGCAGCCCGCGCAGGACAACAGCGATGGCCACTGATGCCGACACAAAAGGTTGCTCCGGCCCATTGTGGTGCATCGTTCCCGCCGCCGGTCGCGGCGCGCGCTTCGGCGGCGCGATCCCGAAGCAATATCTGCCGTTGGCCGGGCGGCCGCTGATCCTGCACACGCTGGAACGCCTCGCCGCGCATCCCCGTGTCGCGGGATTGATGGTGGTGTTGGCCGCGCACGACCGGTGGTGGCCCGATGTGCGCCAAGTGAACGGCAAACCCGTGCGCACCGCGATCGGCGGTTCCGAGCGCGTGGATTCGGTGCTTGCCGGGTTGCGCGCGTTGCCCGATGAAATCGATGCGACACAATTCGTCCTGGTGCACGATGCCGCGCGTCCGTGTCTGCGTTACGAAGACCTGGGGCGTTTGATTGCCGCGGGAACGCAAGCCGGTGGCGCGCTGCTCGGCGCGCCGTTGCGCGACACGCTGAAGCGCGTGGACGGTCACTGCCACAGCATTGCCACCGAAGCGCGCGAGGCGCGCTGGCGCGCCTTCACGCCGCAACTGTTCCGGCGTGGCGAGCTGACCCTGGCGCTGGAACGCGCACGCAGCGAAGGTGTCGCGGTCACCGATGAAGCCATGGCGATGGAGCGCACCGGTCATCGGCCTTTGCTGGTCGAGGGTGCCGAAGACAATATCAAGGTGACCACGCCGTCCGATCTGAAACTCGCGGAGTTTCTTTTGGAGCGCACTCTATGAGGGCCTGTTTTCCGGGAGCAGACGCATGATGCGCATCGGCCAGGGTTTCGACGTGCACGCCTTTGGTGGCGGCGATCACGTGATGCTGGGCGGTATTCGTATTCCGCACACGCACGGAGTGGTCGCGCATTCCGATGGCGACGTTGCCGTGCATGCGCTGTGCGACGCACTCCTTGGGGCGCTGGCGCTGGGCGACATCGGCCAGCATTTTCCGGACAGCGATGCACGCTGGAAAGGCGCCGACAGCATGCAACTGCTCGCGCACTGCATGACGCTGGTGCGCGAGCGCGGCTACCGGGTCGGCAATGCTGATGTCACGGTGATCTGCGAACAACCGAAACTCGCACCGCACATCGAAGCCATGCGCGCGCGGCTGGCCTCCGTGCTCGAACGCGGCGCGGATGCAGTCAGCGTGAAAGCGACCACGACCGAGAAGCTGGGCTGCACCGGCCGCGCCGAAGGCATCGCGGCGATGGCGGTGGTATTGCTGCAGCAGAAGTCAATTTAAACGAGGGCGCAGGCCATGGCTGGCCGTGTGGGACTGAGCCTCGGGCCACGTCATGCCCGGCACCGAATGGCTCTGGTTGTTTTCTCCGAAAGAAAGTAGCCCGCGGTCGGACAACGCGAAAGAAAGACATGGAAGTCGTGGATCAGCTCGCCGAGGCAAGCATTGCCTTCACCCGCCAGATGCGGACGCACTTGGCTCCCTTCTCCCGCAAACGCGAGAGGAAGTCACCCACGCCTGCGAACGGCGCGCAGCAACACCACCGTCGCGCCCGTGCCACCCTGCGCCGGCCGCGCGGAGGCGAACGCGAGCACGTCATCGCGACGCCGCAGCACGCGATCGGTCATGCGTTTCAGCACCGGGCCCGCGCTGCCCGAGCGCAGGCCCTTGCCGTGCACGATCCGCACACAGGCGATCCCGCGGCGGCTTGCGTCGGCGAGGAAATCACCCAGCGTGGCGCGCGCGGTGCGCTCGTCCATCTGGTGCAAGTCGATTTCGTCCTGGATGCTGAAGGTGCCGCGACGCAGTCGCTTCAGCAATTGCGGCGAATGGCCTTCGCGCAGATACAGCAGTTCCTCGCCGACTTCGTGCGCGGCGGGATCGATCGCCGAATCCAGCAATTCATCGCGGACCGCGGCTTCATCGCGCTCGAACATCGCCGGATGCGGCGCCGGCGGCGCGCGCGTGTGCCCGGACTCGGGCTTTGGTGCAAGCGGGCGGATGTCGCCGATGGACTCGCGGAACAATCGCGCGTCCTCGTCGCTGATTTCTCGAGCTTGGCCTTTTCGCTTGTGCCGCATGTCCGCAGCATGCCACCGTGGCAATGCGAAGTCCCTTCGGACAAGCGCCGGCGCTTGTCTCGCGCTCCACCGGCGGGAACCATGGGTGTTGGGCGAGCGAGGCGAGAGGTACTCCTCTGGGATCGGCTAAACTTCATGGACTGCGGCGCCGCTTGTCACGCGCCCATGAACCTATCCGTCACGGGAGTGCGATGCGCGTTCTGGTCAGCAACGACGATGGCGTGGAGGCGCACGGCTTGCGCGTGCTCGCCGAACATCTGGCCGAGCTCGGCGAGGTGATCGTGGTGGCGCCCGATCGCGACCGTTCCGGCGCCAGCAATTCATTGACGCTCGATCAGCCCGTGCGCGTACAGAAGCTGGACGATGGTCGCTACCGCGTTTTCGGAACGCCCACCGATTGCGTGCATCTCGCACTCGCGGGCCTGCTGGAGCAGGAACCCGACATCGTGGTGTCGGGCATCAACAACTCGGCCAACCTTGGCGACGACGTGATTTATTCCGGCACGGTTTCCGCGGCGATGGAGGGGCGCTTTCTCGGGCTGCCGGCGATCGCGGTGTCCATGGTCGCCGAGGAACATCGCGCCAGCCACTTCGACACCGCAGCCCGCGCGGTGCTGCTGCTCACCAAACGCCTGCTGGTCGATCCGCTGCCGGCCGACACCATCTTGAATGTCAACGTGCCTGATCGCGAGTGGCGCGACATCCGCGGCTTCGAGGTCACGCGATTGGGCCGCCGGCACCGTTCCGAACCATGCATCGCGCAGCGCGATCCGCGCGGGCGCATGATCTACTGGATCGGGCCGGCCGGTGAAGCCGAGGATGATGGGCCCGGCACGGATTTCCATGCGGTGCGCAACGGCTTCGTCTCGGTGACGCCGATCCATGTGGACCTCACCCGTTTCCAGGCGTTGGACAAGGTTTCCAAATGGGTCGGCGCGCTGTCGCGCGAACTCGACGGGGAGCAGGCCGCATGAGCCACGCGTTATTCGGCGCCGCCCCTCATCGCAGTGGCAGCGGCATGACGTCGCAACGCGCGCGCGATCGCCTGATCGCCAACCTGCGCGAGGAAGGCATCCGCGATGCGCGTGTGCTGGATGTGATCCGCACCACGCCGCGGCATCTGTTCATTGACGAAGCGCTCGCCAGCCGCGCTTATGAAAATACCGCGCTGCCCATTGGCCTTGGCCAGACCATTTCGCAACCGTGGGTGGTGGCGCGCATGACCGAGCTGCTGATCGAGCGCGGCATTCCCAACCGCGTACTGGAGATCGGCACGGGTTCGGGTTATCAAGCCGCGGTGCTGGCTGCGCTGGTCGAGCAGGTGTTCACGGTCGAGCGCATCGAGGAACTGTTGCGTCAGGCGCGGCGGCGGTTTCGCAGCATGAAAATCGAGAACATCCGCTCGCGCCATGACGACGGCAACATCGGTTGGCCGGGCGAGGCGCCGTTCGATGCGATCGTGCTGACCGCTGCCGGCGAATCGGTGCCGCGCAAATTACTCGATCAGTTGTCGCCGGAAGGCGTGCTGGTTGCACCGCTCGGGCCGGCCGGCAAACAGAAACTTACGCGTCTGCGGCGCGAAGGCGGCGAGTGGATCAGCGACGAGTTGAACGAGGTGAGTTTCGTGCCGCTGTTGGGTGGCACTTCGTGAAAGCGTGTCGCGCCGCATGAAATTATTTCGACCGCTCTACGAGCGCGCACTGGCGTGGGCGGCCACACCGCGGGCAGACGCATGGCTGGTGGTGCTGAGTTTCTTCGAAGCCTTCATCTTCCCGGTGGCGCCGGAAATCATGCTGGCGCCAATGACGCTGGCGCGCCCGCGCAAGTGGTGGTTCTTCGCGGCGATCAGCCTCGCCGGTTCGCTTGCCGGCTCGATCGTCGGCTACGAGCTGGGTCACTACGCGTTCCATCACCTGCAACCGTTTCTCGCCGACATCGGCTGGTCGCAGCACCTGGATGCGATGGTGAAGCGGTTCGGCGCGGATGCCAAACTGCATCCCTGGAAAGCGTTTGGGCTGCTGGTTGCAGCAGGTTTCCTGCCGATACCCATGAAGGTGGCGAGTTGGGCCTGCGGCATCGTCGGCATGCCACTGCTGCCCTTTCTCGCCGGCATCGCGATCGGCCGTGGCAAGCGCGTGTTTCTTGTCGCCGGCGTGATCCGGCTTGGCGGCGAGCGCGCCGAGAAGGCGCTGCATAAGCACATCGAGACCGCCGGCTGGGTGATCGTGGCGCTGATCCTCGCGCTGGGGTTGTGGTTTTATTTGCGCTAGCCCCGGTAAGTCGGGCCTGCCCATCAGCAGGCCATGGAGGGCCGTGTTGAGTGAGCCGGTGCGCTGTACGCGATGCCGCAGTGACGAAGCCGAGCGCGCGAGCAAGCCGCGACTGTTTGAGCATACCGATGTGCGAGTTCGCGCCGGCGTGCGCGCGGCAAGGAGCAACGGCAGTCGAGCCGACACGATGTCGGCGGGACTATCGCTTCCAGCGCGAATGGTTCGTCTATTTTGCCGAAACAAAAGTAGCCCGCTCGCTTGCGAGCGGAACCTGCGTCTGTCGGTTATCCTTGCGCCCGTCATGCGTATTCTGATTTCGTGGTCCGAACTTCTGTTGATCGGTATCGCCGCCGCGCTGCTCGGCGGCTGTGCGACGGCCCCTGCGCCGGTCGTGGATCGCTCACTCGGCAACGAGTCAGGGGCGCAAGTTTCGGCGCGTAGCGATCATGGCAACGGCCAGGCGACCAGCGGTGGCTATGTGGTGGCACGCGGCGACACGCTCTACAGCATCGCCTTCAGGCACGGCATGGATTACCGCGCGCTGGCGCAGCGCAACGGCATCGCACCGCCGTACGTGATCTATCCGGGACAGGTGTTGCGGATTGCCGACGGCACGCTTGCCCACGCGCCGCAGCGCGGGCCGGAGCGCAAAGTGATTGCGAGGACGCCGGTTCCGCCGCGCGAGGTGCATCCGCAAAACAACGCACCGGTATTTGAAACAGTGCCCGGCGAACCCGAACCGGTTCCCCGCAATCCGGCGCCCGCTTCTTCAACATCCGTTGCGATGGCGACGCACGCGGAACCCTCGAGCGGTGCGAATACCGTCGGGAGTGGATCTGCAACGCCGCCACCTGTATCGGTCGCTAATCCGGTACCCGCGCCAACGGCGAATCCGTCCGTCAAGACCGCATCCCAACCACTGTCCGCGATCGTCGCGGGGAAGACGCGCAGCGTGGATGGCATCACCTGGTTGTGGCCAGCCGATGGCGCGGTGATCAGCGGTTTCCAGAATGGCGCTGGCAGCGGCGCGGGCCTCGACATCGCAGGCAACGCGGGCGACCCGGTGCGCGCGGCCGCAGACGGCGTGGTGGTATACAGCGGCAACGGCCTGATCGGCTACGGCGAGCTGATCATCATCAAGCATTCCGACAGCTACCTGTCCGCTTACGGCCACAACCGCAAACGGCTGGTGCAGGAAGGCGAGCACGTGCGCGCCGGGCAACTGATCGCGGAGATGGGTTCCAGTGGCGCGCCGCGCGAGGAACTGCATTTCGAGATCCGCAAGAACGGCAAGCCGGTGGACCCGGCGGATTACTTGCCGGGGCGATAGCGTAAGCTTCGCGCACGAGGATCTGCGCAGGGTGCGCACCATGGAGCTACGGCGGGTCGAGACCCGCCCTACGAAAGGATGAACGCCGCGACGACGTTGCGGTGTTCGCCGGCCAGCACGTTCCAGGTGCGGGCGCAGGCGGCGTTGTCCATCACTTCCACGCCGACGCCGCGTTTCAGGAATTCGGCGAGCACGGCTTGCGAGGGGAATTGCTGACGTGCGCCGCTGCCGAGCAGCACCACATCTGGTTTCAGTGCGAGGATCGGTTCGACCTGCTGCGGCGTCAGTGCCGCAATGTCACACACGTCCCAATCCTCGATCGCGTGGCCACGGGTGAGGATGAAGCTCGCGGTGAGTTCGCGATCCACCACCGTGACCGTGTGCGCGCCCGCGCGGCGCACGAACAGGAAGTCTTCGGGGCGTTCGAGGGCGAGTTCCATAACGGCGGATCAGTACCAGTACTCTTACTTCCGGCGAAAACCGGAACCCAGTGCCCTTGCTGTCGCAAGAGCTAGCCGCCGGGTTGCGGATCGCGGCTGCGCCGCGTCCGGAATGACGACAGCTCGCCAAACGCTTCCGGCTTCCGGCTTCATCTCGGCAATGCAATCCTGGGCTGCTCTTCGTTGCGCCGATACAACACGGCAACGTGGCCGATGCGCTGCACGGAGTCTGCACCGGATGCATCCAGCAATTGCGTGAGCGCGGTTTCGCGTTCCTCGCGGTCGGCGCCGGACAATTTCACCTTGATCAGCTCGTGATCGCCGAGTGCGTGTTCCAGTTCCGCCAGCACGGAAGGCGTGACGCCTTTGCCGCCCAGCATCAGCACCGGTTTCAGCGGATGGGCAAGGCCGCGCAGATAGCGGCGCTGGGCGGAGGTGAGTGACATTGTTCAGCGTGGGCGCAGGGGAAAGTCGGCCGGAGAGGGTATCATGCTGTCGCAGGGTCGAGCTTGCCAGCGGCCGTTTTGGGTTGTCGGAACGCAGCTTGCTTGGGCCTGCAACCCAAACCCGTCGGTCGCCTGCAAGCAGGCTTCCACCGAGGCCAGAGCCTTTTCGCGATGCCCAGAACCAAAAGCAGTGCCCGTTGGCTGAAGGAACACTTCGCCGATCCGTATGTGCGGCGCGCACAGGCCGAAGGGTTGCGTTCGCGCGCGGCGTTCAAGCTGGACGAGTTGCTGGAACGCGATCGCCTGTTGAAGCCTGGCATGAGCGTGGTGGATCTCGGCGCGGCGCCGGGCGGCTGGTCGCAATTGCTGCGCCAACGCCTGGACGGACATCCCGACAAACCGGGCCGGATCATCGCCTTGGACATCCTGGAAATGCAGGGCATCGGTGGGGTCGAATTCATCCATGGTGATTTTCGCGACGCCGAAGTGCTGGAGGATCTGCAGGCACGGCTGAATGGGGAAAAGCTCGACCTTGTGCTGTCGGACATGGCGCCCAATATCAGTGGTGTGGGTGTGGCCGATCAGGCGCGCTCGATGTATCTGGCCGAATTGGCGTTAGATTTCGCGTGCAACTGGTTGAAACCCGGAGGATCTTTTCTGGTGAAGTTGTTTCAAGGCACAGGCTTCGACGAATACCTGCGCAGCTTGCGCGCGGGCTTTACGCGCGTGACACTGCGCAAACCCAAGGCCTCGCGCGCACGTTCGCGCGAGGTGTATGCGCTTGCCACGGGCTTGCGCTCCACCGAAAAATCCGCGCAGGCGCGCGCGGGCGTGAGCGAGGGAACCGCCATTGCAAAGTCCGCGCAGGGACGGGCGGGTTGCTGTGAGGGACTCACATCATGAAGCCTCCCATGAACGACATTGCCAAAAACGCACTGCTGTGGCTGATCGTCGCGGTCGTGCTGATCGTCGTCTATCAATCCCTGAGCCCGCGCCTCACCGGCGGGGATCAGCAGATGTCGTATACCGAGTTCGTGCAGCAGGTGAAGAACGACAATGTCGCTTCGATCTCGGCCAGTCCGAGCCTGCCGACCGTGCTCACCGGCAAGCTGAAAGATGGCAGCACCCTGCATACGGTCATGCCGGTTTTCAGCAACGACAAGAGCGATTTGCAGGAACTGCTGGATCAGCACCGCGTCAAGGTGACCCAGGAGCCCGGCGACAACGGCTTCTCGCTGATGCGGGTGATCATCGAGTACCTGCCGTTCCTGTTCATCTTCGGATTGCTGTTCTATTTCGTGCGCCAGATGCAATCGGGCGCCGGTGGGCGTGGTGCGATGAGCTTCGGCCGTTCGCGCGCGAAATTGCAGGGCGAGGACCAGGTCAAAATCACCTTCGCCGATGTTGCCGGCTGCGAAGAGGCCAAGGATGAAGTCAGCGAGCTGGTCGAATTCCTGCGCGACCCTTCCAAGTTCACCAAGCTCGGCGGCAAAATTCCGCGCGGCGTGCTGATGGTCGGTTCGCCCGGCACCGGCAAGACGCTGCTGGCGAAAGCGATCGCGGGCGAGGCCAAGGTACCGTTCTTCTCGATCTCCGGTTCCGATTTCGTCGAGATGTTCGTCGGCGTCGGCGCCGCGCGCGTACGCGACATGTTCGAACAGGCCAAGAAGCACGCGCCGTGCATCATCTTCATCGACGAAATCGATGCGGTCGGGCGCCACCGTGGCGCGGGCCTGGGCGGCGGCCATGACGAGCGCGAGCAGACGCTCAACCAGTTGCTGGTCGAGATGGATGGCTTCGAAGGCAACGAAGGCATCATCGTGATCGCCGCGACCAATCGCCCGGACGTGCTCGATCCGGCATTGCTGCGGCCGGGCCGTTTCGATCGCCAGGTGGTCGTGCCGCTGCCCGATTTGCGCGGTCGCGAACAGATCCTGAAAGTGCACATGCGCAAGGTTCCGGTGGGCGCGGACGTGGACGCGATGGTGATCGCGCGCGGCACGCCCGGCTTCTCCGGCGCCGACCTCGCCAACCTGGTCAACGAGGCGGCGCTGTTTGCCGCGCGCAGCAATTCGCGTGACGTCGGCATGGGCGATTTCGAGCGCGCCAAGGACAAGATCATGATGGGTGCCGAGCGGCGCTCGATGATCATGAGCGAAGACGAGAAGAAGCTCACCGCCTATCACGAAGCCGGCCACGCGATCGTCGGCCTGTCGGTTCCCGAGCACGATCCGGTGCACAAGGTCACGATCATTCCGCGCGGGCGCGCGCTGGGCGTCACCATGTTCCTGCCCGAGACCGACCGCTACAGCCACAGCAAGGCATCGCTGCACAGCCGGCTCGCGAGCCTGTACGGCGGCCGCGTCGCCGAGGAACTGATCTTCGGTGCCGACAAGGTCACCACCGGGGCGTCCAACGACATCCAGCGCGCCACTCAACTGGCGCGCGACATGGTTACCAAATACGGCCTGTCCGACGAACTCGGGCCGATGACTTACACCGACGAGGAGGACGAGGTGTTCCTCGGACGTTCGGTGACGCAGCACAAGAATGTGTCGGATGACACCGCGCGCCGGATCGACAGCGCGGTGCGCACCGTGATCGATGGTGCATTCAAGCGTGCCACCGAGATCCTCACCGACAACATGGAAAAGCTGCACGCGATGGCACGCGCGCTGCTGCAGTACGAAACCATCGATCGCGAGCAGATCGCCGCGATCATGGACGGCCGCGAGCCTGGCCCGCCACGCGACTGGCGCACGCCGACCGGCGATTCAGGCGGCAGCGGCGGCAAGCCTGCCGCGGGTCGCGATCCGGCCAAGGTCGGGGCACCGGCAAACCAGCATTGACGGCACGATTGGATTACTGGCCCTATGGAACATGGCAGCGACAATTCGTGCTTGAACATTGGCGCTTGATTCGCGCAGGCCTCGGCGGGATCAAGGCGAACGTCCGAGAGTTGCGGACGCGCATCCGAAGTGTCGAAGCCGGGCTGCGGATTTAGGTCGTGTAATCGCCCAGCAGTCCGCGCGTTGATCGCCTCTGCGACCGTGTCGAATGCATCCGGACGCGCCCGGAGCCGGTGACCGTGAACAGTTCGAGAATGATGTGATCGGAAGGCCGCCTGCGGGCGGCTTTTTCGTTCCAGTGTTCGCGCCGCGCGCGGCCGCCGATCGGATGCATAATGAATCCGAGAGGGAAGCCGGCGCATTCCGGCGGAGGCGGCTGGACATGACCGCTTTGCGTGGGCTCTTCGGCGAACTGCGCCGTCGCAATGTATTGCGCGCGGGTGTGCTCTATATCGGCGCGGCGTGGGCACTGGCGCAGGGTTTCGCGCAACTCACGCCGGTGGTCGGTGCGCCGCAGTGGATCACGCGCGGGTTCCTGGTGGCCGCGGCATTCGGCTTTCCCTTGTGGATTGCGTTCGTCTGGTTGTACGAGATCACACCGGAAGGTTTGAAGCGCGGCAGCGAAGTTGCGCCGGGCGATTCCATTACTCACCTGACCGGGCGCAAGCTGGATTTCTGGATCATCGGGATTCTTGCGGTCGCCGTGGTACTGCTGTTGACCGATCATTTCCTGAGCGGCGATGCTGCGGGCAAGGCCAGCGGCGCTGTGCTAGGCATTCCTGCAAAGTCCATCGCGGTGCTGCCGCTTGCCGATGAAGGCAAAGATCCCGATCAGCAGTACTTTTCGGATGGCCTTTCCGAGGAGTTGATTGCGGATCTCACACAGATCAGTGCATTGAAGGTGATCGGCAGGAATTCCTCCTTCCAGTTCCGCAACAGCAACGTCGGCTATGCCGCAATCGGCAAAAAGCTCGGGGTGGCGACGCTGCTCGAAGGCAGCGTGCGCAGGCAGGGTGATCGCATCCGCATCGTGGTTAGTCTCATCAGGGCCGCGGACAGCAGCCAGGTGTGGGCGCAAACCTACGACCGCCAATTGAAGGACATCTTCGCGGTGCAGTCAGAGATCGGCCATGCGGTAGCCGATGCGCTGCAAATAAAATTGCTCGGCAAGCCGCTCGTGTCGGAAGAACAACCAGCCAGCGGCAATGTCACTGCGTATCGCATGATGTTGCAGAGTCGCTCGATCGCGCGGCATGGGACCGAGCCGGCGCTGCAGCAGGGCGTCGCGCTGCTCGAAAATGCGCTACGGCTGGATCCGAACTATGCCTATGCTTATGGCGTGCTTTCCAATTTCTGGATCAATCTCGGCCGTCTGTATCTGGTCGGCGAGCAGCGGCAGCACGTCTACGCAAAGGCCCGCGACGCGGTGGTGACCGAATTGAACCTGGCGCCCGATACGGCTTCGGCGCATGTGGACCGCGGCTATGTGCTGGCGGTGCTGGATCACAACCAGCAGGGTGCGCTGATCGAATTCAAGCGCGCGCTCGAACTCGCTCCCAACGATGGCAACACCATGTCCTTTCTTGCCGGACAACTGAGCACGCTCGGGCAATTGCAACCGGCGGTGGATCTCTATCGCAGGGCGCTCGATACCGATCCGCTGCGCTCGGATTGGTATTCCAATCTCGCCAACCTGCTGGTGGCCCAAGGGCGCCTCGATGAAGCGGACCAGGCGCTGCACGCGGCGCTGGAATTGCAACCCGATTTTCCGGGCCTGTACCAGTGGCTTGCCTTGACCGCCGTGTTGCGCGGCAATGTCGCAGCAGCATCGAGCAATGCCGAAAGGGAAACCGATCCCGACCTGAAGGCGTGGGCCTTGACCTTGTCCGCGCAGATTGCCGGCGATGCCGCGCGCGCCGATGCCGCTCTGCGCGATTACGTTGCCAAGTACGGGGCGAGCGAGCCTTATCTCATCGCCGAGTTGTATGCGCAGCGCCAGCAACCTGACGAGATGTTCCAGTGGCTGGATCGCGCGTTGACGGAGCAGGATGGCGATATCGCGTTCCTGCTCTACGATCCGTTCTTCCCGCGCTATCGGCATGACGTGCGCTTCGCGGCCCTGTGCCGCAGATTCGGGCTGCCGCCGCCGGCAGACGGGCCGAAGCCCGGCAACTGATGTCGCGGTCGGCGCGCAATGCCCTCGAACACGGGCGCCCGCGCTGTGGTTAAACTGCCGCCAAACCGGGCAGCGCGATGAATGCCAAGCCTTCGATCTTCGCTGAACTGAAACGCCGGCACGTGCTGCGTGCGGGCGTGCTCTACGTCGGCGCGGTGTGGGCGCTGGCCCAGGGCATCGCGCAATTGACACCGGTGGTCGGGGCGCCGGACTGGGCGGCCCGCTGGTTCCTGATCGCTGCGGGCATCGGCTTTCCGTTCTGGCTGGTGTTCGCCTGGGTCTTCGAATTCACCTCGCACGGGCTGCAACGCGAGAGTGGTCTCGCGCCCGATCCCGCGCGCGCGCACTCGACCGCGCGCAAGCTTGATTTCGCGATCATCGCAGTGCTCACTGTCGCGGTAGTGCTGCTGATCACCAATACCTTCGTGTGGCGCAAGGGCGCGGGGCTGGAGGATCCCGGCACGGATCTCTCCAAACTCTCGCTGAAATCGGTCGCGGTGCTGCCGCTGCTCAATGAAAGCGGCGATCCGCAGCAGGATTATTTTTCCGACGGGCTTTCCGAGGAGCTTATTTCCGCGCTCGGGCAAGTGCGCGATCTCAAGGTAATCGGACGCAATTCCTCGTTCCAGTTCCGCGGCAAGCAGCAGGATGACTCCCGCGACATCGGTGCCAAACTCGGCGTGGCAACGCTGGTCGAAGGGACGGTGCGCAAGCAGGGCGATCACGTGCGCATCGTCGCCTCGCTGATCAGGGCGCTGGATGGCAGCCAGTTGTGGTCGCAGACCTATGATCGCCAATTGAAGGATGTGTTCGCGATGCAGAGCGACATCGCCACGTCCGTGGCGCACGCGCTGCAGGCGACCCTGCTCGGTGATACCGGCAAGGCGAAGGCATTGAAAGTCGACGCGCCGCCAAGCGGCACGGTGGATGCGTACAACGCCTTGTTGCAAGGCAACTTCTATGGCGAGCGCCACACCGCCGCCGATTTGCGTAAGGCGATCGGCTATTACCAACACGCGGTGGCGCTGGATCCGGCTTATGCGTATGCCTGGGCGCGGCTGTCGCTGGCGCGCACCATGCTGTTCAGCAATTTTCCTGAGGCGTTGTCGAAAGACGAACTGGCTTCCATTACCGCGGCGGCGCGCGACGCGGCGAGCGCCGCGCTGAAACTTGATCCCGATAACGCAGAGGCGCACCTCGCACACGGCGCGGTATTCGAGAATCTCGACCTGGAGCCGGTGCTGGCCGAAGCCGAGTACCAGCGCGCCGCGCAACTGGCACCGCGCAATCCGGATACGGCACGCAGGTTGGCCGCGCTGCAAGCGGAACTGGGTCATTTCCAGGCGGCGGTGCAGGGCTACAAGCAATCCATCGCGCTGGATCCGCTGACCGCACGCGCATGGAATGATATGGCGATCAGCCTGGTCGCACTGAAACGCTATCCGGAAGCCGAAGCCGCCGAGCGCAAGGCCATCGAATTGCGCCCGCAGGGTGGCTTCCAGCATGCATGGCTGGCGGTCGCGCAATTGATGGCGGGCCAGAACGCGCAGGCACTCGCCAGCGCCCAGGCGGAACCCGATCCGCTATGGCGCAACTGGGCATTGGCGCTTGCCACCTGGGCCAATGGCGATCGAGTGCAGTCGGATGCGCTGCTCAAGCAATTGATCGCCGGGAATGCCGATACGTCCGGTTCGCAGATCGCCGACATCTATGGGCAGCGCGGCCAGCCGGACGAGATGTTCCATTGGCTCGATCATGCCTACGATACCCACGACGGCGGCGCGGTGGAGATTTTCACCAGCCCGTTTGTCGTCGGGTATCGCGATGATCCGCGCTTCACCGCGTTCGCACGCAAGGTCGGCGTGATGCCGCCGGCATCGGGCACGAGCACAGGACAGCCCTGAGCGGAGCGCCGCCCGATATTCGCCCCGCGCGGCTACACTGCCGCGTCAAGGGGGATGGCGATGACAGGTTTCCTGCTCCGCCTCAAACAACGCAAGCTGGTGCAATGGGCGCTGGCGTACGCGGCGTTCGCGTTCGCGCTGCTGCAGGGCGTGGACATCGTTGCGCAACGCTTCGGCTGGCCAGATCAGCTCGAACGCATTCTGATCCTTGCGCTCGCCATCGGATTTTGCTTTGTACTGATCCTGGCGTGGTATCACGGCGAGCGCGGCGCGCAGAAGGTCAGCGGCACCGAGATCATCATTCTCGCGCTGCTGCTTGCCATCGGCGGCGGATTGCTGTGGCGGCTGGCGCGCAATGCGCCTGCGTCGCTGGCCTCGGCGTCGAGTGCCGCAAATCCGAATGATGTCAGCGCCGATCGCAAATCCATCGCGGTGCTTCCGTTCGTCAATATGTCCGGCGACAAGGACAATGCGTATTTCTCAGACGGCGTGGCTGAGGAAATCCTCAACGTGCTGGCGCGCACGCCCGACCTGCACGTGGCGGCGCGCACTTCTTCGTTCTCGTTCCAGGGCAAGGAAATGGAAATCCCGGTCATTGCGCGTGCATTGGGCGTGCGCATGGTGCTGGAGGGCAGCGTGCGCAAGCAGGGAGATCGCGTGCGAATTGCCGCGCAATTGATCGACGCCGCCACCGACGACGAGGTCTGGACGCAGACCTACGACCGCGAACTCAAGGACATCTTCGCGATCCAGGACGAAATCGCGAAGTCCATCGGCGACGCACTGGAAGTCAAGCTCGCCGGCGCCCCGCAGCCCGGAAGAAATTCGGTCGGCACCACCAACCTCAAAGCCTACGATCTTTACCTGCGCGGCATCGCGCTGTGGCAGCAACGGCGCGGCGATGCGCTCTGGCAGGCCATTGACCTGTTCGACCAAAGCACGAGAGCCGACCCGAAATTCGCGCAAGGCTATGCGGGCCAGGCATTGGCTTATTCGATTCTCGGCGATTACAGCGCGCGCATTTCTTACCCGGAAACCCTGGCGCGCGCGACGGATTTCGCCGAGCGCGCGTTGGCGCTGGATCCTTCTTCGCCGGAAGCCTATGCGGCATTGGGCAGTGTTGCGACCTATGAATTGCGGCGTTCCACAGCGGATGCGCTGCTCAGTCGCGCGATCACATTGAAGCCGTCATTCGCGACGGCGTATCAATGGCGCGGAACGTTGTTGATGAGCAGCGGCGACCTCACCGGCGGCCTTGCTTCCGTTGAGCGTGCATCCGCGCTCGATCCGCGTTCTTTGATCGTGGCCGAAAACCATGCCTTCGCCTTGCGAACACTGGGCCGCGGCGCCGAAGCCAAGGGTGTTTGCATGCGCATCCTGGCCTTCGCGCCCACGTACCACGCTTGCATGGACGACATTGCCATGGTGGATTTGCAAGGGCGCGATTACACCGGCGCACGCGCCATGCTGGAGCGCCTCGCGGCGACATGGAACCCAAGCGCCGCCGCACAGGGGCGCGAATTGACCGATGCGCTCGCGGGCCACGGCGATCGCCACGCCTTGGCGGCGCGCTATGCCGCGTTGCCCCCCAATAGCCATCTGGATATGGCCAGCGGCAACACACTTGAGGATTACGACCTTGTTGCTGTCATCGTGTTGCTGGGCGAGCCCGAACTGGCGCTGAGCCATCTCGAACGCAACACCGGAACGATCGGTGGCTTTGCCGACTGGGCGGTGATGCTGCCGGCGCTGGACCCGATCCGCTGCGAGCCGCGCTTCATCGCCGTGGTCAAGAAAATGAAAACCAGCGATCCGTATTACGCCAAAGTCTGCGCGGGCCATGACTGAATTCCTGCAACGCCTGAAGCAACGCAAGCTGGTGCAGTGGGCGCTGGCGTATGTCGCCGCCGCGTGGGCGGTATTGCAAGCGTTGGGCCTCGCCGTGGACAGTTACGACTGGCCGCACGGCGTCATGCGCGTTGCGTTCGCGGTCATCGCCCTGGGCTTCGTGGTCGCATTGGTGCTCGCGTGGTACCACGGCGAACGCGGCGCGCAACGCGTCTCGGGTGCGGAGCTGCTGCTGATCGCGCTGGTGCTGGCGATCGGCGGTGGGTTGTTGTGGCGGTTCGAGCGGAGTTCGCCGTCAGCAGCGACCATTGCGAGCACAGCGCCGGCCGCGGCCCCCACGATGGAGATTCCCGCCAAATCCGTTGCCGTGCTGCCGCTGACCAATGAAAGCGGCGAAAAGGATCAGCAGTATTTCTCGGACGGGTTGTCGGAAGACCTGATTACCGCGCTATCGCAATTCGCCGGACTGAAGGTCATCAACCGCGACTCCTCGTTCCAGCTCCGGAATAGCAAGGACAGCGTGCGGGCGATCGGCGAGAAACTGGGCGTGGCGCATCTGCTGGAAGGCAGTGTGCAGCGGCTGGGCGATGAAGTGCGGATCAGCGCGGAACTGGTGAACTGCGCCGACGGCAGCACGTTGTGGTCGCAGCACTACGACCGGCCGTACAAGGATCTGTTTGCGCTGCAGGACGACATCACCAGGGCGGTGGCGAATGCCTTGAAAGCCAAGCTGCTGGAAGGCGGCGGCGCGGTGGTGCAGAGCGACCGTCCACCCAGCGGCAATCTCGCCGCCTACACCGCCTACCAGC
>DATNFU010000012.1:0-30382 GCA_035606235.1 Rhodanobacteraceae bacterium | reverse complement strand
GGCGGATGCACAGGCGATCGGCGCCAACACCATCGCGATCGGCCCGCTGGCAGTCGCAGGTGGCGACAGCTCCTTCGCGGCCGGTTACAACGCCAATTCGGCGGGTACGGGTGCCACGGCGGTGGGCTACAACAGCAGCGCTGCAGGGATTTCATCCAGTGCATTTGGCGACGGCGCTTCGGCGATCGGTGACAATTCCACCGCGATTGGTCAGGACAGCACCGCGGGCGGACTGAACTCGTCGGCATTCGGCTACAAGTCGAGCGCGTTCGGCGACAACAGCTTGGCTTCGGGCAACTACGCCACGGCGTTCGGCACGAGCTCTGTGGCGGTGGGTGACCACGCCACGGCCAGCAGCAACAACGACATTGCGATCGGCAATGGTTCCAGCACGTACGGCGGCAGCACCAACGGCTCCAGCGTCGCAATCGGCAACGGCGCGTTTGCGGGCTCGTACCTCGGTTCGGATACCGCACTTGGTAATGGTGCGAATGCGACCGGCGGCTACAGCGCGGCGTTTGGCAGCAGTGCCAGCGCCAGCGGTTATCGCAGCCTTGCTTCGGGTGCCAACGCCACGGCCAGCGGCGCCTACAGCACGGCGGTGGGCTCGCAAGCCACCGCGGTGAACACCGGCGATACCGCCGTGGGTGCGCAGAGCTACGCCAATGGCTATGGCGGCACCGCGTCGGCCTTCGGCGGCCGCTCTACCGCCAGGGGGCCGTATGCGACGGCCGTGGGTTACAGCAGCACGGCCAATAACCTCGGCGCGACAGCAGTCGGCGCGTATTCGCAGGCGAATGGCTTCGTCAGTTCGGCATTTGGCATCGGCGCAAACGCCGCCGGTACCGCGAGCGTTGCGGTGGGCGTCGACGCTTTTGCCGGCAACACCAGCGATGTGGCGGTGGGAAGCGGGGCGCACACGTCGGAGTACAACAGCTCCACCAACGGCAGCAACATCGCGATCGGCAATGGCGCGTATGCGGGGTCAATCTACGGTTCAGATACCGCGATCGGCAAGGGCGCGAAAGCAACAGGCGGCTACAGCACGGCTATCGGCTACGGCGCCGCTGCCAGTGGCGTCTTGAGCAACGCCATGGGCTTGTACGCTACTGCAAGCGGTCAGGGCAGCAGCGCCTTGGGCACGTTTGCGACAGCCAGCGGACTCCGTTCAACGGCAGTGGGCTATGCGGCGAGTGCCAGCGGTATCCAGAGCATCGGCGTGGGTTACGTAGCCAATGCTTCGGGTATTGATTCCATTGCAATTGGTCGCAGTGCCTACGCGTCGGGCTTCAACGCTTCGGCAGTCGGCAGGAACGCCAGCGCGACGGCTGACAATTCCACGGCGGTGGGCGACTTCTCTTCCGCCTCGGGTCTGTCGTCGTTCGCAGGTGGCTTGTACGCCAACGCGTCCAACTACAACGCCGTCGCGCTCGGTACCAGTTCCAATGCCTCCGGGCAGGGCGCGACCGCGGTGGGTTCGCTCAGTCAAGCCACGGGCGACCTCAGCCTGGCAGCGGGTTATTCCGCCTTTGCCAGCGGTACCAACTCGACGGCGGTCGGCAACACGGCTGGCGCATTGGGTGACTACAGCTCGGCCGTGGGCAGCAATGCCTACGCTTCCGGCAAGCAGTCGTCCGCATTCGGCTTCGGTGCCCAGGCCACGGGTGATTACAGCGTGGCTCTCGGCAGCGGCGCCGACACGGCAGGCTTCGCCAACAGCGTCGCGCTGGGTGTCGGTTCCATCGTGGATCGCGCCAACAGCGTGTCGGTGGGCGCTCCGGGTTCCGAACGGCAGATCACCAATGTCGCCGATGCCACCCAGGCGCATGATGCGGTTACCCTGGAGCAGTTGAATGCGGCAGTCGGCGGCGCTGGCGGCTTCAACAGCGACTACTTCATGGCGAACGGCGCCAACGACGGCAGCGACAAGGCATCGGCAACGGGTGCCAATTCGGTCGCGGCCGGTCCGAACGCCAGCGCGTCCGGCTACAGCAGCAGTGCCTTCGGTGATCGCGCGCAGGCAGTCGGCGATGGCAGTACCGCGCTGGGCCAGGGCAGCTATGCCTCGGCGCAGGGCAGTTCCGCAACGGGCTTGAACGCTCGCGCGACCGGCAACTACAGCACCTCCAACGGCTCGGGCGCCTCCGCCAGCAATTTCGCCAGCACCGCAATTGGTGCGCAGTCCAATGCCGCCGGGTATGAGAGCACGGCCGTCGGTGGCAGGGCTTATGCGGCCAGCGGACACAGTGTTGCCGTCGGCGATTATGCGGTCGCGGGTTCCTATGATTCCTCCACCAACCCCACCAGCTACGCCACTGCGATGGGTTCACATGCCCATGCTTATGGCTATAGCAGCACGGCGGTGGGCGAGTTCAGTACCGCCAGCGGTGCTTACAGCTCAGCGTTCGGAGGCGGTGCTTCCGCTTCCGGTCGTTACAGCGCGGCAATCGGCGCTTATTCCTCAGCATCGGGCAGCCGCTCCACGGCTGTGGGCGCCAATACCGTTGCCAGCGGCAACAACAGCGTGGCGGTTGGCGGTGGTTGGGATCGCAATGGCGACGGCAGCTTGGATGCCACCGAAGTCACCACGGCATCGGCCGGTTTGTCGAGTGCGTTTGGCGCGGCTGCCCAAGCGTTGGGGGCACAGGCCACGGCCTTGGGTGCCAACAGCTTGGCGAGCGGCACCACGTCGGTTGCGGTCGGTATTAACTCCGAAGCCCTTTTCAAGGGCACGGCGCTTGGCGGCGGTGCCACCGCTACCGGAATTGATACGGTTGCTACCGGTGTGAACAGCATCGCGTCAGGCAGCAACAGCGTGGCGGTCGGTGGTATCCACGACATCAACAAGGATGGCGTGGTGCAGTCGAATGAAATGACCAAAGCTTCGGGCAACCTTGGGACCGCAGTTGGTGCCGCCGCACAAGCTATCGGTCAGAATTCGACCGTCGTCGGTGCCGACAGCGTGGCGAGCGGAACGGGCGCTTCGGCCTTCGGTCAAGGCGCCAGTGCCACCGCGATGAACAGCGTCGCCCTGGGCTTTGGGTCGATAGCCAATCGGGCCAACAGCGTATCGGTGGGGTCGCCAGGCAAAGAGCGGCAGATCACCAATGTCGCGGCTGGTACCGCCGGTACCGACGCGGTGAACGTCAACCAGTTGCATGCCGCAACCGGCACGGCGACCGCGGCGACGATCGCAATGAGCTCGCAGGTCAGCAACCTGGCCAGTACGATCACCGACCTCTCGAAGCAATTGCAGAGCATGCAGGCTGCTTCCAGCCCGGATCAGTCGAGCATGTCCACGCCGCAGGAATCGGCGGGTGTGCAGTCGGGCAGTGCCACGACCAGCACCACCAGTGCTGCGGCGACCACGGCCGATGTGTCGGCGGCGGTTGCGAGCGCCAACACCTACACCGATCAGCAGACCTCGGAAGCGCTCAGCTCGGCCAAGACCTACACCGATGCACAGAGTGCCACCACCCTGTCCTCGGCCAAGGCTTATACCGATCAGAGCGTGGCCGGTGTGCAGACCCAGCTGGATGGCTTCGAGCAGCAGACCAACGCGCGCTTCGACCAGCAGGATCGTCGGATCGACCGCATCTCGGCGATGAGCACGGCAATGGTGCAGATGGCAGCCTCGGCGGCTGGCGTAAGCAGCGACAACCGGGTCGGCGTCGGTTACGGCAATTCCAACGGTCAGTCGGCGCTGTCGGTCGGCTACCAGCGGAAGATCTCGACGCAGGCCACGTTCACCATCGGTGGTTCGGTGAGCTCGGGCGAAAGCTCGGTCGGCGCCGGTGTGGGCTTCGGCTGGTAAGTGACTCGACCCCTCTCCCGCAATCGGGAGAGGGGTGTCAAATGCGAAGCCGGCGCGCAAGCGCCGGCTTTTTTGCGGGGCGCCTGATTGCCCGCGACAGGACTTGCCTGACAAGACTCTTTTGTCTGCAAACAAGTCTTAGCAAAGCCGCCCCGCGCGCAGCATCAGCTTCCAGCGCACCGACCGCGTAGTTCCCGGATCGCCCCACGCACGGCGCAACGGGTCGGCGATTTCAGTGATGGCATCGCGGCCGGTCGCTGCGTGATAGCGCTGCGCGGCCGACCACGATTGCAGATAAGCGAGCAACTGAGCGTCTGTCCAGTCCATACGCATCTCAAATGGCGGCGGCTGGAGCGGCGCGAACGGCAACGCCAGCGACGCGTACCCCTCGTCCACCAGAGCTCGCTCCGGTGGCCAGTAAGCGCCGAGGGTGCCTTCGTATAAGCGCGCGATCACCGCATCCACCCGCGCATCGACACTGCACCCGGCGTAGGCCCAGGCCGCGAACAATGCACCGGGTACGGCGACGCGCCGCACTTCTTGTACGAAGGCGGCCAAGTCGAACCAGTGCAGCGCCTGCGCCACCGTGATTGCATCGACCGAGCGATCGGCGAGCGAGGTTCGTTCGGCGGGTTCGACGCGATACTCGATGCGCGGGTGCGGTGTCGCATTGCCGAGTTGTTGCGCGCTCGGATCAGTCGCGATCACTCGCGTGAAATGCTCCGCCAGCGCGATGCTGGCCTGGCCATTGCCGCAGCCGGCATCCCACACGCATTCGCTCGCGCGTGTGTGTGCGGCGATCCAGTCGAATAGCGCCGCCGGATAGTGTGGCCGTGCATCGCGGTAGAGCGAGGCGTGGCCGGAAAAGTGATCCTTGAAGTTCATTGCCGGATTTTCCGGGTGAAGGGTTGCAAAGCCGATCGCGACGATTCTGCACCGGGCATTGTGTCCAGCACACGCATGTCTCCCGGTGCGAGCCCATCCAGCGCATACTCGCCGATGCGTGTGCGGATCAGGCGCAAGGTCGGCAAGCCGACCGCTGCGGTCATGCGTCGTACCTGCCGATTGCGGCCCTCGCGCAGGATCAGTTCGATCCATGCATCCGGCACGGTCTTGCGAAAGCGCACAGGCGGATCACGCGGCCACAACCACGCCGGTGCCGCATCCAGCGCACGCGCATGCGCCGGCCGCGTGCGCCCCTCCTTAAGTTCGATGCCATCGCGCAGCTGCTGCAACGCCGCTTGCTCGGGTGCGCCCTCTACCTGCACCAGATAAGTCTTGGGCCAGTGCCGGCGCGGATCGGTGATCCGATGCACGAGCGTGCCATCGTCGGTCAGCAGCACCAGTCCCTCGCTGTCGTAATCCAGCCTGCCTGCGGGATAGATGTCGCGCATCGAGGTGGTAGCCGGCGGCCGATGCCCGGCCGCTCTTCCATGTGCAGGCGCTCGACGATGCTGCCGGCGTGGTTCAACACCGTCGCCAGGCGCATGCCCCTGCTCTTTCGAGACAACGCCGGGATGCCCGGCCGCGCATATCCCGGAGGGCAAGCCGAACTCCGCCAAGGTGCGCCGCGAGTGATCGCCACGGTCGGTGAACTGGCACAGCACGCCATATGGCTTGTTGAACAGCACGATCATCGCGCGATTGTAAGCGCCGTGGTTATGCCGGGCACTCTCGTCACGTCGTGCTGACGTGCTCTGGATATGCTTCCCCTACCTGCGGCATTGCAGGGCTGTGCGTCCGGTCGCGGACGCCGGAACATGGAGGTTCGCCATGCTCTACTACGCAATCGTTTTCCTGATCATCGCGCTGATCGCGGGCTTCTTCGGCTTCTTCGGCGTCGCCGGCACCGCTGCATGGATCGCCAAGATCCTGTTCATCATCTTCATCATCCTGTTCATTGCGTCGCTGCTGTTCGGGCGCCGGCGGATTTGATCGAGCTCGAAATCGCGGCCATGGATGACCGCTTCGCCTCATCAGGAAAGACGGGCAACCCGTAGTCACGGAAGGCTCTCGAGCGCAGGGATGCGCGAAACGGAAAACGGCGCGATCTTCGCGCCGCTTTTTTTCGATCAACTCCCCGAGGCCGCCGGTGCCGGGGCGGATTGCGCATCCAGTTCCTCGGGGCTCTGCACGGTATAGCCTTGCGATTTCAGCACCGTGAGATAGCCGTTTGTGTCCAGCAACTCGTGCATCGGCAGCACCGCAAAACTTTGCGGATAAGTCGCGAGCGCGCCGCGCGCGAGGCTGAGCCAGCGCGATGCGACCTTGGCCGGCAGATCGGCGATTCCGAGCTGGCGCGCGAAGCCGGCGCCGGTGATCTCGTCCGTGCAGGTGTCGCGGAAATGGCTGTCCGGTAGCGCGCGCAACGCGGCAATATCACCGGTGGACCAGGCATTGGCGCGCGCGCGCATGGCCGGGATGTCGTGTTCGATGCTGTCCAGCGTGCGCGCCAGGCAGGCGATTCCGTCCGGACCTTGCGCTTCGAACGCGCGGATCGCCTGACGCGGCTCGCGCACCTCCAGTGTGTAGTTGCTGGAGACTGGCTGCAGCCCGTGTTGTTTGGCCAGCGATGCGATGGTGTCCTGTACTTCGCCGTTGCCGCGCAAGCCGTTCTTCTTCAGCGCTTCCCTGTACAGTTTCAGCGCGGCAAAAATCGGGCGCCAGTGTTCGACACCGGAATCATCGCCCAGATACTGCTTCTTCGATACCTGCCAGCGCGCATACAGCGCCGGCGGCAGCACCTGTTGCAGCGTCTTGCCATCGGCATTCTTGCGGGCGCCGAGCGCACTAGGCAGCAGAAACAATTTTCCGAAGAAATTGGTGTCGAGCTTGACCGTCACCCCCGGCTGCGCGATCACTTCCCTGGAACCCGCGATCGCCTGCGCGACTTCGGCGGAACGCCATTGCATGCCACCGGGCAAAGAGGGAATCACCCCCAACACCCACAGTACGTGGCCGTTGCGGCTGACTTTCCATAATCCCGGCCCCGGCAAAATCCCGCTGACGCTCACCGTTTCCAGCGTGGTGATGGATGCCGCCGGCACCGGTTGCGCACGGCCGGGAGGGGCAGCCGTCTGCGCGCTTGCACACGCGCAGACCAGCCAAACCGACAAGCAGATCAGAAGACGCATGAAGCAGCGACCGCGCATTCCTTCAGCGGTTCCGTTCACGCGCTTACATCGCCGCGATCAGTGCGTCGCCGAACTGCGAGCACTTCACCTCTTTCGCGCCTTCCATCATGCGCGCGAAATCGTAGGTGACAGTCTTGGCCGCGATCGCCTTGTCCATCGCCGCGATGATCGCATCGGCAGCTTCCGTCCAGCCGAGATAACGCAGCATCATCTCGCCCGACAGGATCACCGAACCGGGGTTGACCTTGTCCTGGCCTGCGTATTTCGGCGCGGTACCGTGCGTGGCCTCGAACACCGCGTGCCCGCTGACGTAGTTGATGTTGCCGCCCGGCGCGATGCCGATGCCGCCCACTTCCGCGGCCAGCGCATCGGAAATGTAGTCGCCGTTGAGGTTCAACGTGGCGATCACGTCATAGTCCGCGGCGCGGGTCAGGATCTGCTGCAGGAACGCATCGGCGATCACGTCCTTGATCACGATGCCGGCACCCGGCTTGCCTTCCGGAATCACGTGCCACGGGCCGCCATCCAGTTCCACCGCGCCGAAGAAATCGCGCGCGACCTGGTAGCCCCAGTCGCGGAATGCGCCTTCGGTGAACTTCATGATGTTGCCCTTGTGCACCAGCGTCACCGACTTGCGATGGTTCTGGATCGCGTAGGCGATCGCGCTGTGCACCACGCGCTCGGTGCCGAGCCGGCTGACCGGCTTGATGCCGATGCCGACGTCCACGCTCAACTCGCGATGCGGTGCGCCGATGCTTTGCAGTTGCTGCTGCCACGCATCCACTTTGGCTTGCGTGCCGAAACGGATCTTGTCGAACAACTTGGGAAACTTCGCCTGCAGGAAATCCAGCACCTCGCGCGCTTCCTCAGAGCCGCCGGTCCACTCGATGCCGGCGTAGATGTCCTCGGTGTTCTCGCGGTAGATCATCATGTCCACGTCCTGCGGCTTCTTCACGGGCGTTGGCACGCCCGCAAACCAGCGCACCGGCCGCACGCAGCAATACAGATCCAGCAGTTGCCGCAGCGCGACGTTCAACGAACGGATGCCCCCGCCTACCGGCGTGGTCAATGGACCCTTGATCGAGACCAGATATTCGCGGCAGGCGGCCACGGTTTCATCCGGCAGCCAGTTGCCGGTGGCGTTGAACGCCTTCTCCCCGGCCAGCACTTCCATCCACATCAATTGGCGCTTGCCGTCGTAGGCCTTCTTCACCGCCGCATCCAGCACGCGCACGCTGGCGCGCCAGATATCCGGCCCGGTGCCATCGCCCTCGATGAAGGGAATGATCGGCCGGTCCGGCACTTTCAATCTGCCGTGGGCGATGGTGATCCTCTCGCCGCCGGACGGCGGCACGGGCTGCGCTGCACTCATGCGGAACTCTCCTTCGAGCTTGACCGCGCATTGTCGCGGGTCGCAGCCTTTTGCGCAAAAGGCAAACCGTGGCAGGCGCCCGACCGGAAGGGCGCGGCGCAGATATCGACTTCGCGGCGAGGGTCAGCGCGGCTCGGCCGCGAGCATCGGCGCGCTGCGAAAGTCGCGCGTGAACGTGTCCAGGTCGGAGCTGTCGGACACTGCCAGGAATCGCATGCCACCCTGCGCCCAGCCGATCACGCGATAGCCGTCGCTGCCTTGTGAGTTGATTGCAGCGGCATCCGCATCCGCCGGCCATTCAAAAACATTGATCATGTGCAGGTGACGCTTGTACACCAGCGCGGCCACGCGCCGGCCGCCCAGCACATCCAGGCGTCCGCCGATCAACTCGAAGCCCTGCGCGCGCAGGTCTTTCACCTGCGGCGAGAAATCCAGCCGGCCGTCGAACCACGGCTTTACCGTATGCTGATCGGAAGAGCGCACGTCAATCAGGTGCGCAGCCAGCAGCGAGCGCTGGTGATCGGACACCGCTTCCATCGCCAGCGTGTCGGCCTGATGCGCGCGAGATTGCCACGCCTGCCAACCGGCGATCGCGACCGCGACCAGCAGCAACGCGGCGAGTGCAGCGCTCAGCGCCGGCCAGGACCGGCGCCGGGACGATGTGCGTCGGATTCCATCGTGCGGCAATTGCGCGGCGATGCGCGCAGCCAGCGCGGCGGGCGCGCGATGTTGAAGCTCTGGCGCGCGCAGCGCGTGCTGCAAGGCTTCGAGATTGCGGTAGCGCGCCATGCACTCGGCGCAGGCGTCGAGATGCCCTGCCAACTCCAGACTGCGCGCGGCATCCAGTTCGTTGTCCAGGTAGGCGTGCAGCAGCAGCCGGGCTTCGGTGCAGTTCATGACGATGTCTCCGCGCCCGCAACCGCCACGGCCAGGCGTTGGCGCGCGCGCGCCAGCCGCGACATGACGGTACCGATTTTCAGTTGCGTGATCGCGGCGATCTCCTTGTAGGAACACTCCTCGAATTCACGCAGCACCAGTATCTCGCGGTATTCCGCCGGCAGCGCCTGCAATGCCGCGCGCACCTGTTGCGCATCCGCGGCGCGCAGCAGCAGCACTTCCGGATCGGGCGTGTCCTCGTCGGCGCGGCCCTGCAGCACTTCGTCGAAATCGTCCAGCAGCCGATCCTGCGATGCGCCCGCACGCATGCTGTAGAACGTATTGCGCACGATCGTCAGCAGCCACACCCGCGCATCGCCGCCGCGAAATCCCTCGAAATAGCGGAACGCGCGCAGTGCCGCTTCCTGGGTCACGTCCTCGGCATCCTGATCGTTGCGCGCCAGCCAGCGCGCCAGGTTGTAGGCCGCGCCAAGATGGCGCATCACCTCCGCTTCGAAACGCGCGCGCGTGTTCATGCGATACGGCGGGGCGATCGCCGCTTGCGAAGTATCCATCGGTACCAAGACCGCGCAGCCCGCGCATTTATTCCCGCCGCCGGAAAGCGGGAATAAACCTCACCTCGCGCCGGTATGGCATTACGCAAGTGATCCTTCCTTTCTCCAACGAGCACACCACCATGAGCGATCAAGATCACGACGACACCGTGGCACCCGCCCGCCGCGAGTTCCTGGAATGCATGGCCTGGGCCGGCGCCGGCGCGCTGTGGTTGATGAAGGGTGGCGTCGCGAACGCCATCACGCTGCCGGCCGGCGCCAAAGGCGGCGCAGCCGAAGCGAAGGATGCCACCTTCAGCTTCGTGCAGATCAGCGACAGCCACATCGGTTTCCACAAGGCGCCCAACCCCGACCCGGTTGCCAGCTTGCGTGAAACCATCGCGCATATCAACGCGCAGCGGCAACGCCCGGATTTCATCGTGCACACCGGCGACCTCACCCATCTGTCCCGACCGGAACAGTTCGATACCGTCGCGGAATTGCTGAAGGAGGCGAAAACCGGACAGGTGTTCTTCATTCCCGGCGAGCACGACGTGATCGGCGACAATGGCAAGGCGTTCTTCGCGCGCTTCGGGGGCGGCGTGAGCGGCGGCGGGTGGCACAGCTTCGATCATCATGGCGTGCACTTCGTCGCACTGATCAATGTGCTGAATCTGCAAGCCGGCGGTTTGGGATTCCTCGGCAGCGAACAACTGGCCTGGTTGCGGCAGGACCTCGCCGGATTGTCCGCAAGCACGCCGATTGTAGTGTTCGCGCACATGCCGATGTGGTCGCTGTATCCGGCCTGGGGCTGGGGCACGCAGGATTCGGCGCAAGCGCTGACGCTGCTGCGGCGGTTCGGCTCGGTGACGGTACTGAACGGCCACATCCATCAGATCCAGCGAAAGGTGGAAGGCCAGGTCACTTTTTACACCGCGCGTTCCACCGCGTACCCGCAACCGGCGCCTGGCGTCGGCCCTGCGCCTGGCCCGTTGCAAAGCGTGCCGCCCGGCCAACTGCATCGCTATCTCGGCTCGCGTGACGTGCGGCATGTGCGCGGCGGGGAAGCCATCGCCGTTACCGATGTTGCGCTCGGCTGAGCGCCCACCTTTTTTCTTCAAGGACCACCCCATGACGCTTCGCAGCCTGCTGTTCTTCGCGCTTGCCCTCACGTCTCCCGTGCTCATGTCGGCGGCGCCGCCCGCGCACGTCGCATCCGCTTATCACGTGGACATCCGCAACTTCCATTTTCTGCCGGCGCGGTTGACCGTGCCGGCCGGTGCGCAGGTCACCTGGACCAATCGCGACGAGGAGCCGCACATCGTGGTCAGCGCGGGCGGGCAATTTCCGTCCTCGCCGGGGCTCGATACGGGCGACAGCTATCACGCCACTTTCAGCAAACCCGGCACGTATGCGTATTTCTGCTCGATCCATCCGCAGATGGTCGGCACCATCGTGGTGCAGTGACCGCTGCATCGCGCCGGCTTGCGCGGCTGGATCCGCCCAGCGAGCGCTTGATCCAGCCTAGGCCCTGCCCGGCCGGTGCAGTACCGCGTACAGCGCCGGCATCACCAGCAACACCAGCGGCACCTGCACCAGCATGCCGGCGATGATCGCGACGGCGAGCGGCTGCTGCATTTGCGAACCCTGGCCAATCGCCAATGCCAGGGGCGTGAGCGTAAGGATGGCCGCGATGGTGGACATCAGGATAGGTCGCATGCGGTTGTGTCCGGCCTGCACCAGTGCCGTTTGCAAGTCAGCGCGCGGATCGTGTCGGGCATCACCGCCATCCTCCCGCGCAGTTTGTGCCTCCAGGTCGGCGCGCGCGCGCAGTTCGGCGAATTCGGAAAAATAAAAAATCGCGATCTCGGTAACGATGCCGACGATCATGGTCATGCCCATCATCGCCGAAATGTTGAGTTCGATGCCGGTAATCCACAGCCCGGCGAAAACCGCGCAGATCGCCAGCAGTGGCATCAGCAGCACGGCGAGGGCAACGCGGAAACTTTCGTACAGGAATAGCAGCAACGTGAACACCAGCGCGATGGCCGCGAGCAGCACCAATTCCAGCCCGTGGAACGCTTCCTGCTGCTGCTGATACAAACCGCCGAGTTGGTAGTACATGCCGGGCGGCAATTCGCCACGCGCATCCAGCACCTTGCGCACGTCGGCGACGGTGGAGCCCAGATCGCGCCCGCTGATGCGGCCTGTCACCGCGACCATGCGCTTCAGGTTTTCGCGGTCGATTTCCGGCTGCCCGTGTTGCTCATGCAGCGTGGCGACACGCGATAACGGAAACACATGACCGTTGCCGTCGCTGATCGGCAGTGATTGCAGTTGCTCGACGCGCGCGCGCGCGGACGGCGGCAGCCATACCCGCACGCCCACCAGTCTCGGTCCTTGGGGCAATTGCGCGGCGACCGTGCCGGCCACGGCGGCGGAAACCTGATCGGCCACGCTTTGCGGGTCCACCCCGGCCAGCGCGGCTTTCACCGGATCGACTTGCACCTGCAGCGCATCGCCGGCGGGGTTGATGCCATCCAGCACGCCGACCACGCCGTCGATCTTGCCGATCTGCGCGGCAACCTTTTTCGCGGTTGCGTCCAGCACGCCCGGGTTGTCGCCGTACAACTTGACCTCGATCGGCTGCGGTACCGAGGTGAGATCGCCGATCAGGTCTTCCATCAACTGCGCCAGATCGATGTCGAGTCCCGGAACTTGCTGCTCGACTTTGCTGCGGATCTCGTCCATCACCTCGTCGATGGGCGGCCGATTGCCCTGCTTCAGGCGGATGAAGAAATCGCCGGTATTGGCTTCCGTGAGGCCGCCGCCCAGTTGCAATCCGGTGCGCCGCGAATAGGTCTCCACGTTGGGATTGGCGCGGATGATCGCCTCGACCTTGTTCAACAGCCGATTGGTTTCCTCAAGCGAGGTGCCGGGCGTGGAAATGTAGTCGAGGATAAAACCGCCTTCGTCCATGTGTGGCATGAACCCGGTGCCGACCGACTTGAATGCGATGAAGCCCAGCAGCAACAGCGGGATCACACCGACCAGCAGCAGCGCGGGTTTGCGCAAGAGGCGCTGCAGTGCGCGCTCATAGCCGAGCAGCGTGCGTTGCGCCAAGCGCCCCGGCGGACGCTCGTGCGCGTGCCGCTCGTCGATCAGTTTCTCCGCCAACAGCGGCACCGCAACCCAGGCCAGCAGGTACGAGATCAGCAGCGCGCTCGCCATCGTCAGGGACAGCGCCTTGAAAAACGCGCCGGTGACGCCGGTGAGGAACGCCAACGGCACGAAAATCACGATCGTCGCCGCCGACGAACCGGTCAGCGGGCGGGTGAACTCCCAGGCCGCATGCGCAATGCGTTCGTGCACGTGGCCTTGCCCATCGCGCAGCCGGCGCATGATGTGCTCCAGCATCACGATCACGTCATCGATGATCAATCCCACCGCCGCCGCCATGCCGCCCAGCGTCATCATGTTGAAGCTCATGTGCAGCACCGACAGCAGCAATACGGTGATGGCCAGCGTCGCCGGCACCACCAGCATCGCCACCAGGATCACCCGCGTGTTGCGCAGGAACACGAACAGCACGATGCCGGCCAGCACGATGCCGATCAGGATCGCGTCGCGCACGCTGCTGGCGGCGCCGCGCACCAGTTGAGTCTGGTCATACCAGGCCGCGATCCTGACGCCCTTGGGAAGCTGCGACCTGTAACCATCCAGTCGCGCCTTGACGTCGGTCACCATCTGCACGCTGTTGGCCGCGGGCTGTTGGTACACCTGCATCAGCACCGCGGCTTGTCCGTCCGCGTTCACGCGCACCCATTGCGGCTGCTCGCCTGAAACCACCTGCGCGACATCGCCGACCTTCACCGCGCCGTGCGCATCCGCGCGCAGCACGATCCCGCGCAGCGCGGCCAGACTGGTCGGCTGGTTGTCGGCCAGCAGCAGGAACAACTTGTAATGATCGGCCAGGCGGCCGAGTGCGGAGATGTCCGCGGCACGGCCGACCGCGCGCACCACATCGTCCATCGTGAGGCTTTGCGCGCGCAGCTTGTTTGCGTCCACGTCGATGTGAAATTCGCCGATCGCCCCACCCTGCACGTTGACGCGCGCGACGCCATTGACCCCGGAAAGCAACGGGCGCAGCTGGTATTGCGCCACGTCGTACAACTGGGTGGGCGAAAGCGTTTTCGAGCGCAGGCTGTAGGCCAGCACCGGAAACACCGTGGGATCGAGCCGCTCGGTGGAAATGCGCGTACCGCTCGGCAAATCCGGCAGCACTTCGCCGACCGCGGCGTTGACGTCGAGGAAGGCGCGGCTCATGTCCTCGCCCCAGTCGAAGCTCACGTTGATCTCGGCGCTGCCGCGGCTGGTGGAAGAGCGCACGTCGCGCACGCCGCGCACCCGCCGGATCGCTTCCTCCACAGGCGTGGTCACCGCCACCACCATCTGGTCGGCGGGGCGGTCGCCGGCATCGAGCGTCACGCGCACGCGCGGAAACGACACATCCGGAAACAGCGACACCGGCAAGCGCAGCGCGGCCATGATCCCGCCCAGCGCCAGGATCGCGCACAGGAACAACAGCGAACGCCGATGCGCGTGCATCCACAGTGTGGCGGCCATCGGATCGCTCACTGCTGCGCCTTTACCGCATCGCCATCCGACAACTCGTAAGCACCGAGCGCGATCACCCGCGCGTTCGCGTCCAGCGCGCCGTCCACGCCGACCGGATCGCCCGCGGGTGCGACGACTTTCACGTTCACGCGATGCGCCTTGCCCTGCTCGACCTGGAACACGTAGTCGCCTTGCCGGTCGTTGAGCAGCGCATCGCGCGGCACCGCCCAGGCCGCGGATTGCGCGACATCAATTTTTGCCGACAGCGCGGCGCCCGCTGCGAGCGCTACCGGGGTGTCGAGCGTGGCGAGCACATTCACCAGGTGCGATTGCGGATCCAGCGCATCGGCCACGCTTGCGACCGAGCCGCGCAGCGTGCCGCTGCCGTACACGGGCGCGATCGTCACGGCCATGCCGGATCGCACGCGTGCGGCCTGCTCCGGCTCGACACCGAGCAGCGCGGCCAGGGCCGCTTGCGGCGTGAACTCGATCAGTTTCGCGCCGGCCGCGAAACGTTCGCCCCGTTGCACGTCAAGCGCGGTCACCACGCCATCGCCCGGAGCGCTCAGGAGGCTGACCGCTTGCGCGCCACCGAGGTTCGCCTGCGCCTGCAACGCGGCTTGTGCATCCGCCAGCGCCTTGCGCGCGGCGTCCAGTTGCGAGTTGGTCGCGAGTTTTTCGTCGTGCAGGCGTTGCGTGCGGGTCAATTCCGCGCGTGCCTGGGTGACCGTATTCACCGCCTGCTTGTAAGCATTCACCGCGTTCGGGTCGGTCGCCACGCGCAACAGCGGCTGACCCTTGCGCACGCGGTGTCCCGGCGCGACATCGGCGGCGACGACCTGACCGGCTTGCGGCAGCGTCAGCGTTTGCGTATTCCGCGTATCGCCGGTCAGGATGCCGTAGGCTTCCACATAAGTGTGGAAAATTCGCCGCACCGGCATCGTGGTTTGCACTGCGACCGGCGCCTGGGCTTCTTCGTCGGATTGCGAGCCCGAGGAACACCCAGACAGGAGCAATATCAGGCCGCAAATTAACGCGCATGAACGCCAACATTGCCAAGCGAAACGGATCCGGGTTCTTTCGCGCTTGTTTGCATTCTTTGGGTTCATTTGCACACCATGCTCTTGATCATTTTCCGGCAAGCGAGCCATCCGGCCACGCGCCGACCAGCGCATCCAGCGCGACCGCCTGCTCATCGGCGTTCTCCTGCAAGGTGAGCAGGTCGGTATCGGCGGCCAGCGAGCTGGCGCGGATCGCCAGATAAGTCGGCCAGTCCAGCAGGCCATGGGCGAACGCGCGTTGCGCGTTTTCGCGCGCTTGCGCCAGTTGCGCGGCATGCGCGACCAGCGCCGGACGTTGTGTCGCGAAACCGCGCACCTGCTTCAGCAGCAGCGCGACGTCATTGCGGCCGGACTGCACGCGCGCGGCGTAATCGTCGCGCAGCTTCTGCCGCGTGACGCGCTCGACGGCGATGGTGCCGCGGTTGCCATCGAACAGCGGCAACGACAACCCGACCGACAGACCCGAGGTGTAGATGTTGCTGGTGTCGCGCGCGCGCGTGAAGCCGACGGTGATCGCGGGAAATTGCGCCAGCACCGCTGCGCGCAATTTCTGCTCTTGCGATTCGTAGCCGGCCCGCAGCGCGAGCAGGTCGGGTCGGCGCCTGGCCATGTCCGCCAGGGCATCGCCTGCCTGCGCCGCATCGGGGTTCACGGTGTAAGGCGCGCCCACCAGATGCAGCGGCAGCGTGTCATCCAGGCCGAGCAGATTGTGCAGGTCGTGTTCGGCCTGATCGAGCCGGCCCTGCGCATCCACCAGCTTGTTGTCCACGTCCGCCGCGGCATTCAAACCCGCGCTGGCGCTGTCATAGGTGAGATCGCCCGCGGCGAGCGCACGCTGCACGTAGGTGCGGATCGGATCCAGCGCGTCGTGCTCGCGTTGCAGGCGCGCGACCAGCGCGCGCGTCGCATGCACCTTGTCGAACAGCGTGCGCGCTTGCGCGATCGTCTGCCATTCGCTCCACAACAGGTTGAGGTGCACTTCGCGCGTATTCGCTTTGGCCGAAGCCACGCGCGCGGAGCGCGTCAACAGATCGCCGAGATTCCAGGTCAAGCCGAGATTGAACGCCGGCGTATTCTCGGCTTGGCCCGGATCGGGGCGATCGTGCTCGTAGGTGAGCTGCGGGTCGGGCAACAGACCGGCGGAGAACGCCTGCGCGCGCGCGATCGCAAGATCGTCGCGCTGTGTGCGCAGGCCGGGATTGTTCGCCACCGCGAGCATCGCGACTTCGGTCACATCCAGCCCATCGGACGGATCGAAACGATGTTCGCGCAGCGCCGGCACCGGCATGGACGCCGCGGGCACGCTGATATCGGCGAGCTTCCGCGTGTTTGCGGCCTGGTCGAGCGGCATTGGGCGGTAGGTCGCGCATCCGGCCAGCATGGCCAGGGGCGCGGACACGATGACCCATGCGAAATCCTTTGCGCGCATCACCTGCAGCCTGCCTGCGCACGCTTAGCCGCCGCTTAGATCGCGCGTCGCAACGCCATGTAAAGGACGCTTGACATGGCATGAACATGTGCCTAATCTTGCATGTCAAGCAAACTTGACATCGACCGGAGAGAGCGCCATGGCGCGCTTCAGCAACAAGCGCTTCAACTTTTACGTGATGGTGCTGATGGCGATCTACATCGCGCTGCTGTGGTTCCTCTGGCCGCACCTGCGCGACACCCACGACCTGTTGTGGAAGATCGTCATCGCGGTGAGTCCGACCGTGCCGGTGACGTGGGTGGTGGCGCTGATGGCGCGACGGGTGATGCTTGCCGATGAACTCGATCAGCGCCTGCATCTTGTCGCGCTCGGAATCGCCACCGCGCTGGTGGGCACGATCAGCCTGGTGGCGGGCTTTCTGGCGATGGGCAAGGTTTGGCGCGGCGACGGCAGCGAACTGTTCCTGGTCTTTCCGGCGCTTTGCATGGTCTACGGATTCACCCGCCTCGGACTCAAGCGGCACTTCACCGGAACCTGGGATTTCTGGGGCTGTTGATGAAGAACCGCGTGCGGGAACTGCGCGAAAAAAATGCCTGGTCGCAAGCCGAACTCGGCGAGCGGCTGGAGGTATCGCGCCAGACCATCAACGCCATCGAAACGGGCAAATACGACCCGAGCTTGCCGCTGGCATTCAAGATCGCGCGGTTGTTCGGCTCGCGCATCGAGACGATTTTCCTGGACGGGGAAACACGATGAAACTTTGCAGCAAACGCAACGGCGCATGGGTCGCGATTGCCGCCGCGGTCGGGGTTCCGACGCTGCAGTCGCATCATCACGCGCATAGTGAACCGCCGCCGAGTTTGCAAACGCCTGCGCCAAGTGGCGCGCAACCGGTGGACGCGTTGAAAGTCGGGCTCCTGACGCTCACGCGCTGCGAGCTGAAGCAACCCGACAGTGCGGCGACCACGGCTGCGTACTGCGCGCCATTCGAAGTGCCGGAGAACCGCGCTGATCCACACTCGCGCAAGATTCAACTCAAGCTCGCGATCGTGAAGAGCGACGCGCAGATCGCCGCAAAAGACCTGGTGGTGTATCTGGCCGGTGGCCCCGGCGAGGCCGCGACGCAAAGCTATGCGCAGATCGCGCCGGCGCTGGCGCCGCTGCGCAGGCATCACGACATTGTTCTGCTGGATCAGCGCGGCACCGGCGGCTCGCATCCGCTGGAATGCCCGCAGGCCGCGAAAGCGATGCAGGCCAGTGCTGATCAGCCGTTCGATGCGCAACGCGTGCGCGCGCAGACGGCGCAGTGTCTGGACGAAGTCGAGAAGACTTCCGACCCGCGCCATTACACCACTGCCGACGCCGTCGTCGATCTGGAAGCGGTGCGCCGTGCGCTGGGCGGTCCGCAATTCGATCTGATCGGCATTTCCTATGGCACGCGCATGGCGCAGCAATACGCGCGCGCCTACCCGCACGCGGTGCGCAGCATCGTGCTGGACGGCGTAGTGCCCAACCAGTTGGTGCTCGGCGAGGATTTCGCCGGCAACCTGGAGCGCGCGCTGAAACTGCAGTCGGCTGCGTGCGTGGCCACGCCCGCATGCGAGCATGCGTTCGGCAACCCGTATGCGGCGCTGCACACGTTGTACGACACCCTGCGCGCGCAACCGGCGCGGGCGCAGTTTCCGAACCCGAAGTCGTTCCAGCCGATCGACAAGGAAGTCTCGGCCGACACGCTCGCCAGCGTCGCGCGATTGTTCTCCTACAACGCCGAAACCGCCGCGCTGTTGCCGCTTACCGTGGCGCAGGCCGCGAAGGGAAACTACACACCCTTGATGGGTCAGGCGCAATTGCTGGCCGGCAGCCTGGATACCGCGATGAACACCGGCATGCAACTGTCGGTGATCTGTTCCGAAGATGCCGATCTGCTGCAGCCGAATCCGCAAGACGCCGGCACGATTCTCGGCGGCGAGGTAACCGATGCGGTAAAAGCCGAATGCACGGTGTGGCCGCGCGGCGCGGCGCGGGCGGATTTCCATGCGCCGTTCACATCCTCGATTCCGACCCTGCTGCTGTCGGGCGAACGCGACCCGGTCACGCCGCCGCGCTACGCCGACGAAGTATTGAAGGGCTTGAGCAATGCGCGCGCGCTTACCGCGCGCGGCATGGGCCACAGCGTGCTGGCGCGCGGCTGCGTGCCCAAGCTGGTGGATCAGTTCGTCGCCGACCTCCAGCCGAAAAAACTGGATGCGGCATGCATCAAGCAGATCGGCCCGGTTCCGGCGTTCGTGGATTTCAACGGGGCCACACCGTGAGCCGCTTTCGTAGGAGCTGGCTTGCCGGCGACCGGCGCGACGCGCCGTCCTTGTCGAGTTGCGGTCGCGTGCAAGCAGGCTCCTACAGGAGCAGGAGAACAACATGATCGAAGTCAGGAATCTCCACAAATCCTTCGGCGCGGTGAAAGCCGTGGATGGCGTGTCGTTCACGGCGCGCGACGGCGAGATCACCGGGCTGCTCGGCCCCAACGGCGCCGGCAAGACCACCACGCTGCGCATGCTTTACACGCTGATGAAAGCCGATGCCGGGCAGGTGCTGGTGGACGGCATCGATGCAGCGACCGATCCGGTCGCGGTGCGGCGCGTGCTGGGTGTGTTGCCGGATGCGCGCGGGCTGTACAAGCGGCTGACCGCGCGCGAGAACATCGATTACTTCGCGCGCCTGCACGGCATCGACGCCATGCAGATGCATGCACGTCGCGAAGCGCTGGTCGACGCACTGGAGATGCGCGACATTCTGGATCGCCGCACCACAGGATTTTCGCAAGGCCAGCGGGTCAAGACCGCGATCGCGCGCGCGCTCGTGCACGATCCGAAGAACGTGATCCTTGACGAGCCGACCAACGGCTTGGATGTGATGAGTACGCGCGCGATGCGCGCGTTCCTGAAATCGATCAAGTCCGAAGGCCGCTGCGTGCTCCTGTCCAGCCACATCATGCAGGAGGTCGCGGCACTGTGCGATCGCATCGTGGTGATCGCGCACGGCCACGTGGTCGCCGATGAAACGCCCGATGCGCTGCGCGCGCAAACCGGTGAAACCAATCTGGAGGATGCTTTCGTGAAAATCATCGGCAGCGAGGAGGGACTCGCCGCATGAATGCGATATTTGTGGTGTGGTGGAAGGAGGTCGCCGAAAACCTGCGCGACAAGCGCACGCTGATGAGCGCGCTGATCTACGCCCCGCTGTTCGGGCCGATCATGTTCGTGGTGCTGATGAACGTGCAGATCAACCACGAACTGTCGAAGGCGCAGGGCCCGCTGAAGGTCCCGGTGATCGGCGCGCAGTACGCGCCCAACCTCATCGAGGCATTGAAGCAGCAAGGCCTCGACCCGCTTCCCGCCATTGCCAACCCGGAAGCCGCGGTGCGCAATCGCGATACCGACGTGGTGCTGCGCATTCCGCCTGATTACGGCAACGCCTGGCGCGACGGCGAGCCCGCGCAAGTGGAAATGATCTACGACGCGTCGCAGACCGGCACCGGTACGCCGCGCGAGCGCCTCGCCGGCATGCTGCAGAACTACGACCGCGAGCAGGGCGCGATGCGGCTGGTCGCGCGCGGGCTGTCGCCGGCTGTCGCCACGCCGCTGGTGGTGAGTGAGCGCGATCAATCCACGCCGCAATCGCGCTCGGGGCTGGTGTTCGGCATCCTGCCGTACTTCTTCGTGGTTGCGATTTTCGTCGGCGGCATGTATCTCGCGATCGATCTGACGGCCGGCGAGCGCGAGCGGCAATCGCTCGAACCGTTGTTCGCCAATCCGGTGGCGCGCTGGCGCATCCTCGCCGGCAAACTCGGCGCGATCGGCGCGTTCTCGCTGCTGAGCCTGGTGTTGTGCGTGATCGGATTCGCCGTTGCCGGGTGCTTCATGCCGGCGGAGAAACTCGGCATGACCTTCGACCTCGGGCCGCTGTTCATCGGCCAGGTGCTGCTGCTGGAATTGCCGCTGCTGGCGCTGTTCGCGGTGCTGCAGACGCTGGTGGCGGCATTCGCAAAGAGCTATCGCGAAGCGCAGACGTATCTTGGTCTGTTGATGATCCTGCCGTTGCTGCCGTCCATGTTGATGAGTTTCATGCCGGTAAAGCCAGCCGACTGGATGTATGCGGTGCCACTGCTCGGACAGCAGATCGGCATCAGCGAACTGCTGCGTGGCCGCGCCGTGGGCATGCAACCCATCGGGCTGGCCTTGCTCTGCGGTTTCGCGGTGGCGCTGGTGATCGGGCTGATCACGGCGCGGATTTACGGTAGCGAGCGACTGGCGATATCCGCCTGATGGGAGGCGGCGCTCTGCGCCGATCGCCGGCAAGCCGGCTCCTACAACAAGCTTCCGTAAGAGCCTGCCTGCAGGCGAGCGCTAGAGAAATGCCAGCAACCGCTCGGCAACCTGTTTCGGATACTGCACATGCAGGTGATGGCGGCCGCCGATCCGCTCGATGCGGATATCGCGCACGCTCGCTGCGCGCGCTTCCATCGTGGCGCGTGGCAGGTACGGCGTTTCCGGGTCGGCCAGCAGCAACAGCGTGGGCGCTTCGATGCCCGCCAGCAAGCGGCGCAATTGTTGTTCGTCGATGCGCAACGGCGTGGGCAGGCGCAGGCGTGCATCGCTGCTCCACGCGTAACCGCCTTCGACTGCGCGCACACCGCGCGTCACCAATGCGCGGGCTTCACCCGATTCCAGATCGCCCACCGCCACGCGCGCGGCGAGCGCTTCGTCAATGCTGGCGAATATACGGGGCGCTCGTCGCGTAGCCGAGCGTTGCGTCTCCGCTTCGCGCCAGCGGACGAGCGTTTGCGCGCCGTCATCGGCCAGTGGGCCGAGTCCTTCGATCAGGGCAAGTTTTTCGATACGCGTCGGCGCGGCGGCTGCAACCAGGCTCGCCACGCCGGCGCCGAGCGAATGGCCGAGCAGATCGAAGCGCGACAATTGCAGCGCATCCGCCGCATCCAGCACGTCATCCACATAATCCATGACGTGATACCGCGACACGCCCGCGGGCAGGTGCGCGCTGCGGCCGTGGCCGGGCAGGTCCAGCGCGATCACGCGAAAATAGTGCGCGAGCAGCGGCGCCAGCGCGGCAAAGCTGGCCGCATTGTCCAGCCAGCCGTGCAGCGCGAGCAGCGGCGGCGCTTCCGGTTCGCCCCATTCCAGGGCGGCGAGCGGGCCAAGCGCCAGGTTCAGCGAAAGCTCACGCATCAAACCCAACCGCCCAGATTCTTCAGTGCCAGTTGCGCCAGCACCGACGCGTGCGCGGGCGTGGCGTTCAGCGCCGGAATGTAGGCGAAGCGTTCGCCGCCGGCGGTGAGGAATTTCGCGCGATAGCGCAGCGCGATTTCCTCCAGCGTTTCCAGGCAATCCACGGCAAAGCCCGGGCACAGCACATCCAGCGTGCGGATGCCCTGTCTGGGCAGCGCGCCGACCAGTTCGTCGGTGTAGGGCTGCAGCCACTTCTGTGCGCCCACGCGCGACTGGAACGCGACGATCATTCCTGCCTCGTCCATGCCCAGCGCTTCGCGCAGGCGCCGCGCGGTGGTCTGACATTGATTGAAATACGGATCTCCGGCGCGCACGCTGGCCTCGGGCAGGCCGTGAAAGCTCAGCAGCAATTTTTGCGCGCGGCCATGCTGCGCCCAATGCGTCAGCACGCTGGCGGCCAGCGCGGCGAGATAGCCCGCGTCGTCGTGATAATCATTGATGGTGCGGATTTCCGGCGGCCAGCGCAGCACCTTGACGGTGCCGGCCAGCGCATCCAGCACCGAACCCGTGGCCGCGCCCGAATACTGCGGATACAACGGCAACACCAACAGGCGACGCACGCCCTCGCGTTGCAGGCGCGCGATGCTGTCGCGGACGGATGGCGCGCCGTAACGCATCGCCAGGGCGACGCGCAGCTCGCCGTGCGTCTGCCGCGCGATTTCATTTTGCACCGCGGTCGCCAGTTGCGCGCTGTACAGCGCCAGCGGCGAACCCTCGTGCTGCCAGATTTTCGCGTAAGCCTCGGCCGAGCGGCGCGGCCGCGTGCGCAGCACGTAACCATGCAGGATCAACCACCACAATGCGCGCGGCAGTTCCACCACGCGCGGGTCGGACAGGAATTCGGCCAGATATTTGCGCACCGCGCGCGGCGTGGGCGCGGGTGGCGTGCCGAGATTCACCAGCAGCACCGCCGCGCTTCCCTCGTGTGCCTGCGCGTGCTCTCCATGGCCGAGATAGCGGGACATGCGCGGTCGTGGAACTCCTCTGGATGCGCGCAGTCTGCCACAGAGTGCCGCCCGTTAAGCGCGTGTTGGCCCTGATCGCCCACACTCGCTGCACAATTTCGTCAATTCCGGCCAGCGATGCAGGAGCCCGCTCGCGCCGCCGCGGAGCGGCTTTTCGCCGGGCCACGATCGTCGCACGCACGCTCCTGCGGAGACTTCACGCTGGAATATCGCCTCACTTCGGAGGGTCTATGTCGAATCGAATCACAGGTGCGCTGGCCGTGCTGTCTCTCGCATTACTGGTTCCCGCTTTGCCGGCGCACGCCGACGAACGCGACAAGGCGGTCGCGCTTTCGCAAACCGCCACCCGCGTGCTGGCCGACATCATGCAGGCGCCGGATCGCACCATTCCGCACGATCTGCTGCGCGATGCGTACGCGATAGCGGTGATCCCCGATGTGATCAAGGTGGGGCTGGTGTTCGGCGGCCGCCACGGCGATGGATTGATCGTGGTCAAATCGCCGGATGGCACCTGGTCCAATCCGGTGTTTCTGTCGCTGACCGGCGGCAGCGTCGGGTTCCAGGCCGGCGTATCCTCGACCGATGTGGTGCTGGTGTTCCGCACCGAACGCGGCGTGGACTCCATCGTCAACGGCAAGTTCACGATCGGTGCGGAGGCGCATGCCGCGGCCGGCCCGGTCGGACGCAATCTCAATGCGTCCACCGATGCCGCGATGCAGGCGGAGATCTATTCCTATTCGCGCTCGCGCGGCCTGTTCGCAGGCGTGTCGCTGGATGGCGCGGCACTGCGCATCAACGACGATGCCGATGCGGCGATTTACGGGCCAGGCATCACGCCGCGGCGCATCTTCGAAGGCGGGGTGCA
Organism: Rhodanobacteraceae bacterium; assembly: GCA_035606235.1. Lineage (GTDB taxonomy): Bacteria > Pseudomonadota > Gammaproteobacteria > Xanthomonadales > Rhodanobacteraceae > 66-474. Next base: position 6,392 of record DATNFU010000012.1, on the reverse strand, counting down.
TGATGTTCCACCGCCGGTCGTCCACTTCCGCGATGAGCTGGAGGAAATTTCCCAGTGATGCGAAGCCGTGCGAGTAGGGCGGGTCTTGACCCGCCGGTGCGAACGGCGGGTTGAACCCCGCCCTGCAAAGCCGCGGGTGGCGCAAGCGGAGTGAGAACCCGGCAAACATCAATCGAATTGCCCCTGGAGTACACTGCGCAGTGGGCTCGTGCGTTGAGGGGAGTGTTCTCCTGCAGGCACGGCGATTCTTCATTGTTCGAGAGGTAATGAATCATGGGCGGCCTCAGCATCTGGCATTGGCTGATCGTGCTGCTGATCGTGTTGGTGATCTTCGGGACCAGCCGGCTGAAGAATGTCGGCGGCGATCTCGGCCACGCGATCCGCGAATTCAAGAAATCCATGGGCGGCGAAGCCGACAAACCGGCGGATGCGCAATTGAAAGCCGACCCGCCGCTGGCTTCGCAAGCGCCGCCGCCACCCGCCGCGGAGCCGCGCGATCGCGTCGAGTAGTCATGCGCGCGCGAGCCGGGGTGTAGTGATTGGTGAAGCTCCCCTGTGGACCCGCGCGTCGGTGATGCTTTCGTCGCGCGCTTACGCGCTCCTGCAACGATCCCCATGTTCGACATCAGTTTCGGCGAAATCTTGCTGATCGCGGTGGTGGCGCTGGTGGTGCTCGGTCCCGAGCGCCTGCCCGGGGCCGCGCGCACCGCGGGCGCGCTGCTGCGCCGCGTCCGGCGTGGCTGGGACAGCGTGCGCGCGGAAGTGACGCGCGAGCTGGAAGCCGAGGAACTGCGCGCGCAATTGCGCGAGGCGCAGGATGCCGCGCGCGCGGCGGTGGCGCAGGTGCGCACGCACGCGAACGACACCAGCGAAGTACTTGGCGGCATCGCGCAGGATGCGCAGAACCTGATGCGCGCAAAGCAAGCACAGACACCGCCGGCGCTGACTGCCGATGCATCGGCGAGTCCCGACCCGGCACGCGAGACGCACGATGACCACGCCGGCTGACCTGCCGCCGCGCGGGCGTGGCGAAGAAGTTCTGCCAGAGCAGGGCTTCATGAGCCATCTGATCGAATTGCGCGCGCGCCTGCTGAAGGCGATCGTCGCGCTGCTGGCGGTGCTGCTGGCGCTGATCCCGTTCGCCGGCAAGCTCTACACCTATCTTGCGCGGCCGCTGGTCGCACGCTTGCCGGCCGGCGCGCACCTGGTCGCGATCGATGTAGCCAGCCCTTTTTTCACCCCGCTCAAGCTCGCCTTTTTTGTCGCGCTGTTCCTGGCGATGCCGGTGATCCTGTATCAGTTATGGGCGTTCGTCAGTCCTGGTTTGTACCGGCACGAGAAACGGCTGGCGCGGCCGCTGCTGGTTTCGGCGGTGGCACTGTTTTACATCGGCTGCGCGTTCGCCTACTTCCTGGTATTGCCGATGGTGTTCCGCTTCCTCACCGCCGTCACGCCGGCCGGCGTTTCGATGATGACCGACATCGGCCACTATCTGGATTTCACGCTGGTGGTGTTCCTCGCCTTCGGCCTGTGCTTCGAGATGCCGGTGGCGGTGGTGCTGCTGGCCGCGGTTGGGGTGGTGGATCTGCCGAAACTGAAAAAGGCGCGCGGCTACGTGATCGTCGGTTGCTTCGTGGTAGCCGCGGTGCTGACTCCTCCGGATGTCATTTCGCAAACCATGCTGGCGGTGCCGATGTGTCTGCTCTACGAACTGGGCCTGATCGCGGTGCGCGTGCTGGTGAAGCCGCGCGCGGCGGCCGCCACACCGGCAACGTAGGGGTGCGTTCGCGCCACCGGCGCAAGGATCTCGCGTGTAGGGCAATACCCACATCGACGGGCGGCGGGCGCTGCTTTCGGCTGCCCTTGCCGCGCGCTAGGCTGACGCAAATGCCGAGGACATCACCATGATCGACGTACAGGGAATCGACCAGCTCGCGCAGCGGCTCGCCGCGCTGGTGCCGCCGGGGTTGAATCAGGCGCGTGAAGATTTGCAGGCGAACTTCCGCGATGTACTGAGGGCGGGGTTGCGCCGGTTCGACCTGGTCACGCGCGAGGAATTCGATGCGCAGCGCGGCGTGTTGGCGCGCACGCGCGAGCTGGTCGTGCAACTGGAGGCGCGGGTCGCGGAGCTGGAAACCGCGCACACCAGCTGAGCGCGCGCCGGCCTTCGACGCTCATGCGTCGTCCCGCCCGCCGGCGTCGGATTTCTGTTTCAACGTACTTCGTGCTCGTGATCCTGGCGCAAGCCGGAAGCCGGTGTGTTTGCGTCGCTGTCCGAAAGGCACGGGATCCCGGGCGCCGCGTCGCGCGCGGCACCGGAATGCTCCGGATCTGATTCTCTTCGATCCATCATCAGGGGACGCAGCCGCATGTCGCTCGCCGTCGCACTAACCCGCGCGCAGGAAGGAGTGGCTGCGCCGCTGGTGACGGTCGAGGTGCATCTGTCCGGCGGCTTGCCGGGCACTTCCATCGTCGGCCTGCCCGAGGCCGCGGTGCGCGAAGCGCGCGATCGCGTGCGGGTGGCGATCCAGAACACCCAGTTCGAATATCCCAATCGCCGCGTGACAGTGAATCTCGCGCCCGCCGAACTTCCCAAGGATGGCGGACGCTTCGATCTCGCGATCGCGCTCGGCATCCTCGCCGCTGGCGGCCAGGTGCCGCGCGAAGCGCTGCATGGCTGCGAATTTCTCGGCGAACTCGCGCTGTCGGGCGAATTGCGCCCGGTTACCGGCGTGCTGCCGGCTTTGCTTCGCGCGCGCCAAGGCGGACGCTGCGTGATCGTGCCCGCCGACAACGCGCATGAAGCCGCGTTGATCAACGATGTGGATGTGCGGGTCGCGCGCACGCTGGCGGAAGTCTGTGCGCACCTGCGTGGCGTGGAACCATTGTCGGCGCCGGTGGCGGATGCGACCCCGGCAACCGTGGACGCGAACGCGCCCGATCTTGCCGACGTGCGCGGCCAACTGCATGCGCGGCGCGCACTGGAGATCGCCGCGGTAGGTGGCCATCATGTACTGATGATCGGGCCGCCCGGCACCGGCAAATCCATGCTCGCGCAGCGGCTGCACGGCATCCTGCCGGCGCTGACCGAAGCAGAAGCTTTGCAAGCATGTGCGGTGCGCTCGGTGTGCGGCGTGCCGATCGAGCCCGGCACCTGGAAGCGCCGCCCGTTCCGGAACCCGCATCACACCGCCTCAGGCGTGGCGCTGGTCGGCGGCGGTTCGCATCCGCGACCGGGCGAAATTTCGCTGGCGCACCACGGCGTGCTGTTTCTGGACGAACTGCCGGAATTCGATCGGCACACGCTGGAAGTACTGCGCGAGCCACTGGAATCCGGTCGCATCGTGATCTCGCGGGCCGCGCGCCAGGCCGAATTTCCGGCGCGGTTTCAACTGGTCGCGGCGATGAACCCGTGCCCGTGTGGCTACGCCGGCGATCCCAATGGCCGTTGCCGCTGCACGCCCGACGTCATCGCGCGTTATCGCGGTCGCATCTCCGGCCCGCTGCTCGACCGCATCGACCTCACCGTGGAGGTGCCGCGCCTGCCGCTCGCCGAGCTCGATGGCGTGCGTCGCGCGCAGGACGAATCCTCATCCATCGTGCGCGCACGCGTGATCGCCGCGCGCGAAATCGCCATGACCCGCGCCGGCAAACCCAACGCCGCGCTGAGCACGCGCGAGATAGAACGCGATTGCACACTTGGCGCAAGCGAACGCGAGCTGCTGCAACGCGCCCTCGACCAGCTCGGCCTCTCCGCGCGCGCCTACCACCGCGTCTTGCGCGTCGCGCGCAGCATCGCCGACCTGGCCGGTGCCGACCGCATCGCGCGCGAGCACCTGGCCGAGGCGCTGCAGTATCGGCGGATGAATGCCGGTACGGTCGCTTGACGATACTAACGCATAGCATTAGTATGAGGACAATCGGATGATACGGTCGTTCCGCGACGACGCAACCCGCGGCTTGTACAACGGCTGCCGGGTGCGGCGTTGGATTGCAATCGAAACCGTGGCGATGCGTAAACTGGCGATGTTGAATCGGGCCTCGCAATTGAACGATCTGCGCATTCCACCTCGGTAATCGGCTGGAAACGTTGCGTGGCGACCGCGCTGGCCAGCACAGCATCCGCATCAACGATCAGTTTCGCGTTTGCTTCGTGTGGCGCGATGGAGATGCTTTCGAAGTTGAGGTCGCCGACTATCACTGAGCCAAATTAATGCGCACCGTTCCCTATCCCACACCCGGCGAAATCCTGCTCAAGGAATTTCTTGAACCGATGGGCATCACGCAATATCGCGTGGCCAAAGAGATCGGCGTCCCGCAGCGGCGCATCGGCGAAATCGTTTCCGGTACGCGCTCGATCACCGCGGATACGGGATTGCGGCTGGCGCGCTTCTTCGGAACATCGGAAGATTTCTGGACCGGGTTGCAGGACGATCATGATCGCGCGATGACCAAGGCGGCGCTCCGCAAAACGCTGGCCGGCATCAAACCGTGGAAGAAACAGCGCGCAGCTTAGCTTGCAGAAGCGCACCTGCGCGCGTTTTCTGCACGCAATGCTTCAGTCGCCGGCAAGCCGGCTCCTACGAGAGCGATGCGGCCCACACTTTTCCCGCCGGATCGAACTCCACCGTCACTTTCTTCGCCGCGCGCACGCCAAAGCCGCACACCGCAAGCGGGCCTTCTTCCATCGGTTCCAGCCCGAACGCCTGCTCGATTTCCACCTCGTTCACCGCGGCGGTGATGAAGGCGCCCAGGTTCAATTCGGTCGCGGCCAGATACAGCATTTGCGAGAGATGCCCGGCATCCAGGATCACCGCGCGATAGGCTTTGGCGTGGTTGCGGTACTTCCAGAAATTGCGCGGAAAGCGCGCCACCAGCGCGATCACCACGTGCGCATCCGCGTAGTACGCCTGCGCCGCGACGAAGCGCTTCGCGAGTGCGGTCGCGGCGCCGGGTTCCAGCGAACGCAACGGTTCCAGCGCATGCGCGACCGGATGATAGTGATACAGCCCCGGCATCACGCCTTCCACATTCTGCACCAGCGCGTAGGCTTCGGTCGCATGCAGGCCGCCGGCGGAGGGCACGCCTTTTTTCATCAATTGCACGCCGGGCGCGTAATCGCTGAGCACGCGCGCGCCGAACGCGCGATACATGAGTGCCGAGAAATCCGCTCGCGGCACCGCGCGCGACGGGTCGTAATTGCGACAGGTGACGCGGCGATCCGACAGTTCTTCCAGCGTGGATGATTCAAGACGCTGCAATGGAATGCGTTGCTTGGCTGCAACGCGCTCATGCACCGGCGGCGGCGAAGGCCCGAGCCGTTCCAGGAAAGTCTGTTCGCTTGCCTCGGAGAACCGCCGCTCGGCATCCTCGGTGTCCACGTCCTTCCAGCGCGTGTGCCGGTGCATCACCGCGGCGAGATCGCGCCAGTGCGTGGCGCGCAACGCTTCGTCGCGCCGCGCGTGATCGCGCAGATTTGCATCCTCGCTGTCCTGCGCCACAGCCAAACCCTTCGCCAGCAGCGTTTCCAGCGCTTCGCGCGGATGTTTTTTTGCAAGATCTTCGAACGGAATCCAGGCGTTCGGCGACAGCTCGCCCAGCAGCGCGACCTCCGCCGCATCCAGCGGGATCTCGTCGTCCAGGTGCCCGGCCAGCGCTACCCAGCCGATCGTCGTGCGCACGCCGGTCTCGCCGCCCAGCAGCGCGCCCAGGTCAAAACCGATCGTCTCGCGCGGCTCGATCAGCAGCGTCGCGCAGCGGCGGATGTGCATGGTGTTCCCCCGTTCAAAAGTGTGTTCAGTCAATCGCGAAGGGATTTCGGATCGCGCGGCAGGCGTTGCCGGTAATGCTTCAAGGTCACGATCTCGATGCCGTCCGACGTCACTCGATAAATCAAGCGATAAGGGCGCTCCAGCAGCTCGCGCAAATCTTCATCCGGATATTCGGACATGCACCGGCCGAGCAATGGCGGCTCGGCCAGCTGCCGCGAGCGCATCAGCAACTTTGCGGCAACCTTGCGCGCCGCTGCGGGCGAGTCCTGGGCGATATAGGCGACGATGTCACGCAGGCACTGCGCGGCTTCTGCCGACCAGACAACCTTCATTCGAGCACGCCGAACTCGGCCATCAGTTCCTCGACCGAGATCACGTCCCCGGCCTTGATATCGGCTACGCCGCGTTCGATTGATGCGTGCAGTTCGACTTGATAGCTCACGTCATCCCAGGTCGCCTCGGGTGGCAGCTGGTCGGCGATCTCGTGAACCTGTTTGCGCAGACTGGTCATCATGAAATCCCGGATATCGGGGTTCGATGTTACCGCGATTTTGGCCAGCTTTCGCCTGTGAACAAGACCCGCTAGCCTAGGTGGCTGCGGCACAGGGACGCAAGTTCGCT
>DATNFU010000011.1:0-29666 GCA_035606235.1 Rhodanobacteraceae bacterium | reverse complement strand
TTCGGGAATTTTATCTGCAGGTGCGGTGCCATCGTCGAAACTGAAGAACGCCCAGCCGCCGTTGAATCGCGCGGTGTCCTTCACGTGCACTTCCATGCCCTGCGCTGCGCCGCTCTGGAAATGCCCGCGCTGATTGATCGAACCCTTGTCGGAAGATCCGCGCACTTCCAGCACGATCACGGTCTTGTCCGGCCAGGTGCCGGTCTTCTGGAATGCGCGCCAGCTCTCCGGGTTGACGAAGGTGTTGTCGAACATCGGATCGGGTGAGGCCATCGCCTTCGGGTTGTAGCTCATGCCCAGGCCCGAGCTGAGGTACACCCATTCGCGGTAATCGGTGGGCAGAATCAGCTTGCCGTCGGTGTAGGCGGGAGCATGCGTATTCGTTGCAGCCGGCTCGACGGCGAAAGTGGCGAGCGGAAGCGCCGCCACAGCGGCAAGCAGCAGGCAAGCGGTGGATGCGCGCATTGTGCGTGATTCCTGATTGAAGAATCGATACCGTCCCGTGCGAAGGGAAGGGTGACCCATTGTGGTTGGAAGGCCACGTGCGGATCGGACAGGAAGCCGACGATTCCGGCCAGGCTCAGGTTTGCGCGAAGCGCTCGCGATACTCGTTCGGCGTCGCGCCGTAACGGGCGCGGAAGGCGCGGCGAAATGCATCCGCGCTGTTGAAGCCGACGTTTGAGGCGATGCGCTCGATGGATGCCTTGCCTTGCGTCAGCCGCATGCACGCCTGTTCGAGCCGCAGCTTCTCGACGAAATGCGCGGGTGGCATGCCGAAGGTCTCCGCGAACACGCGACGGAAATGGCGCGCGCTCATCGCGCATCGCTCCGCCATGCGCTCGATCGTCAATTCGCTGCCGAGGTTCGCGATCAGCCAGTCCACCAGCGCGCCCATGCGGCCGTTGCCTTGCGCCTGCGCGGCCAGCGGCGCGGAGAATTGCGCCTGGTTGCCGGGCCGCTTCACGTACATCACGAGATGCAGCGCGACGGCGAGCGCGGTCGGTGCACCGAAATCTTCTTCCAACAGCGCGAGCGCGAGATCCATGCCGGCGGTGAGTCCGCCCGATGTCGCAAAGCATCCGTCGCGCAGGAACAGCCGGTCCGCTTCCACGCGCACGGCAGGGGGGCGGCGCGCGAGATCATCCGCGTAGTTCCAGTGCCTGGTGACGCGGCGGCCGTCCAGCAAGCCGGTCGCGGCAAGTACGTAAGCGCCGGTGCAGACCGAAACCATGCGTCGCGTGGTCGGTGCGCGTTCGCGCAACCATGCGATGAGGCGCGCATCGCGATTGATCGTCGTGCGGGCGCCACAGCCGCCCGGGATCAGCAACGTGTCCAGCGCCGGCGCATCTTCCAGCGCGCGCGCAGGCACGATCGACAATCCATTTTCAGCACGCACCGCGCACGTGCTCAAGCCGATGATGCAAAGCTCATACGGCGGCGTGCCGTGCCCCAACCCATTCGCGCCGCCGAACACATCCAGCGGGCCGGCGAGATCCAGCGCCTGCATGTCATCGTAGGCGAGCAGGCCGATGGTCTTGATGGAAGAGCGCGCGCGCATCGGCGCGCATCGTAGCCCACGTAGCCCGGATGCAGTGAAGCGGAATCCGGGGCTCTTCGCAACACCCCCGGATTCCACTGCGTCCCATCCGGGCTACGACAGAATGTAGGGCGGAACCCGCGCAGCCGTTTCCGCCGTTTTCCATTCATTCGGCGGAAGCCGCTGCGCGGATTCCGCCCTACTCGGGCTAAGTGGCTAGAAGGGGATGTCTGGACCGGAAATAATATCGTCGAGCACATCCTCCATGCCGAAAATGCGCTCCTTCACGATGCTATGCAGTTCGGCAAAGCTTGCCCGCGCCTCCTTTGTGCCGATTTCTGATGTTTTGTACACGACCATTGGGATTTCTTCCCAACTGTCACCTTCGTTTTGCGCAATCTCTTCCACGCTTCTTGCCTTCGGATAGTACCAAAGGAAATAATCCCCATCGTCCTCACGACGTATAGACCAGACGTATCTACCATCATAGAGAAAAAAGATCTCATTTGGACTTGCAATGACGTTTGTAATCAGCTTCTTGTTGCTGATCATGGCATTTACAGCTTGAACAATTTTGCTCATTTCATTCACCAGTCGCTTGATCAATGGTATTCAGCTGGAGATTGCGAATCACTTCGCGAACCTCTGCCACCATTGATCGTTTGTATGGTTCCGTAATTTTTCGCGCGAGATTCTCGAGTCTGTCAGGAAGGGTTGGTGCGGCTCCAAGCAGTCGAGTGTTGCCGCGGAACTGTCCCGCAATCTCGTGCAGAATGTTCTTGATTTCGGCAATATCATCAGGTTCATTTGCGTTATATTCGTTCAGCCGGTCTAGTTTTCCAACGACATCAGTAAGTGTGGTTTGATATGACCAGTTCAGGAGAAGAGATAACGCAGTCGATAGTTCTTTTCGCTTAGCGAAGAACACAATAACCGCGATTGCGGATGCCACAATCGTGAATAAATTTGATACCAGCGCTATGCCATCTAGCCATGGTTTGAGTCGGTCCATGGATAGTCAGTCGCCGGGCATATGTCGCTTAGAATAGAGTCTTGTGCGCATATTATCTCCGCGATTCCGACCGGTCTCCGAGTACTGCTTCGCTCAGCCTCATGCGCGATATACCGCATTCTCACCCCGAGGTGATTTTTGCACGCTCTTCTTACAGCGGCAAGCAGACGACGCTTGTCCGGATGCGCCATTAAATCTCCGCTACACGTCAAAGCGTCTCACCATGCAGGCCGTTCCGATCCAGGTTTAAGCGCCGGCGGAATAGCCTCTCGCCGCTGTATTGCGAAGTCGAAAAGCAGTGTGGCCCGGATGCAGTGGACCGGAATCCCAGGCTTTTCGCAACACGCGTCCGGCGGGTTGACACCCGCCCTACGATGCAGAGCTACGGTTCGTAAGGAATCGCCTGTTTCGCGAAGGTGGCAAGATCAATATTGGCGCCGCATACGATCACGCCGACGCGCTTTCCCTGGAGTTTCTCGCGCAGCGGGCCGCACAGGGCGGCGGTGGCGGAGGCGCCGGCCGGTTCAACGCTAAGTTTCATGTCGGCGAACAGCAGGCCCATCGCGCGCTGCATCGCCTCGTCGTTGATCAGGACCAGTTCGTCCACGAAGCGGCGGGCGAGGCCGAAACTGTAGGGCGCGGCGTAGGGCGCGCCGAGGCTGTCTGCAATCGTGTTGACCCTCTCGATGGATTGTGGCGAGCCGGCGGCGAAGCTGCGGCGCATGCTGTCGGCGCCTTCCGGTTCCACGCCGTACACCTTGCACGTGGGTTGCATCTGTTTCACGGCGCAACTGATGCCGGCGATCAGGCCGCCGCCGCCGATCGGCACGATCACCGCGTCGAGATTTTCGACTTGGCGGCACAGTTCGTAACCGACCGTGGCGGTGCCGAGCGCGGTGAGTTCGCCTTCGAACGGATGGATGAAGGTGCGGCCTTCTTCCGATTCGATGCGCTTGACGGTTTCGAAGGCGTGGTGCACGTCGTCCACCAGGACGATTTCGCCGCCGTAGGCGCGGCACAGCGCCACGCGCGCCGGATTGGCGGTTTTGGGCATCACCACTTTCGCGGTGGCGCCGACGCTGCGTGCGGCGAAGGCGACAGCGATCGCGTGATTGCCGGCGCTGACCGCGGTGACGCCGCGCTGCTTCTGCTCGACTGAGAGCGCCATTGCGTTGAGCAGCGCGCCGCGCGCCTTGAAGGTGCCGGTGTACTGGAACAGCTCCAGCTTCAGGAAGACCTGGGTGTCAGCACCAGCGGCGCGCGCGATGGCGTCGCCGCGCCAGTTCCACACCGGCGTTTCGCGCACGCGATCGCTTAAGCGCTCACGCGCCGCGCGGATGTCGTCGAGGGAAGGGAAGTCCGCCATCGCGCCAATGTAATGCGCGAATGGCGGGGAAGGAAGGCTGTTGCAGGAGCGAGCTCGCTCGCGACCGGGATGCTCCGCCCGCCTGCTGGCAGGTCCCTGAAAAAGTTCGCGTCGCGCGCAGGCGCGCTCCTACAAGGGCGATGGTCGCCTGCAAGCAGTCTTCTACGGAACCCTGGTGGGGACGCGCAGTAATCGCCCGCAAGCGGGCTCGTGCGGGCTTGGTTGGCTGAAACCACGGAGCCCCGAATTCCGAATTCCGAGTCAGTGCGGCGTCGACACCCGGTTGGCGACTTCTTCCTTCAGCGAACGCGCGTCGGTGGCCTGCAAGTCGGCTTGCGCAACGATGCCGTACAAATTGCCGCTGTCGTCCACGATCGGCATGCGGCGAATGCGGTGCGACGCCATCATGCGCGCGCACTCCTCAAGCGATGCATCTTCGCCAAGCGACACGGGTGGCGACGTCATGCAATCGTCCGCCGTCAGCTGTTCGGGGTTCTCGCCGGCGGCGATCGCGCGCACCACGATGTCGCGATCGGTGACAACGCCGACCAGCCGGCGCTGCCCATCGGATTCCACGATCGGCACTTCGCCGATATCCTCGTCGCGCATCAGTTGCGCGATTTGCGAAAGCGACGCAGTGCGCGGGCAGGCCTTGGGGTTGGGTGTCATGATGCTCTGGATGTCCATGGAATGCTCCTGCGATGGCGAACGTGAGCGCGCCCGTTCTGCCGGGCCGCGTCGAGCCGCCATGGAAGCACTTCGTGCGTGCGCGCGGGATGAAGCGCGCGTAACACGCGCATTCAAGTTGGACGAGGCAGGGTGCGCGCGGTGGTTGTTTGTCAGCAGCGCGCGAAGAACGCGGTGTATTTCGCCGCGCATCAGAAGCGCAGGAAGTACGGCACCGCCATCAAGGCGAGGCCGATGACGAGTATCAACAAGGTGCCCGCGACAAAGTACGGGTACAGCATCAATGCGAGCCCGCACACGAGCGGCACGATCATGCGCTGGCGCTTGCCGTAGATGAAAAATCCGACCCCGATGGAGCCGAACAGCAATCCCCAGAGCAGCGAGGCGGTACTCACGCCGCTATCGTAGCGCCTTTCCGAAACGATCCATCCGCGGCAGGTAATCGTGGCCGGGGTCGAACGACATCGCCACGCGATCGGTGCGGCCGATGATCTCGCGGCGCGGGAAGAAGCCGAGGTAACGCGAATCCTCGCTGTTGTCGCGGTTGTCGCCCAGCATCAGGTACTCGTTCGCGGGGATCTTGATCGGGCCGAAGTCGCGCTTGTCGCTCGGCCGCCACAGCGAGAGACGGATCGCGTGGCGCATGGAACCGTACTGCTCGATGTCATAGCGCGCCGGATCCTGCGCGTCATCGCGGATGCCAGTGACGGATGCGAGCGGCACATACCGGGCTTCGCGATCATTGATGGAGAGCACGTTGTCGCGTAGCGCGACCGTGTCGCCGGGCAATCCGATCACGCGCTTCACCAGCACTTCGTCGGCGGCATGGGAATCGATCAGCACGATGTCGCCGCGTTTCGGATCGCCCAGGTGCAGCAGCGAGACATCGGTGAACGGCAGCCGCACGTCGTAGGCGAGCTTGTCCACCAGGATGCGGTCGCCGATGCGGATGGTCGGCTGCATCGAGCCGGTCGGAACGGTGTTCCAGTCCGCGACCGCACTGCGGAACACGATCATGCAGAACAGGAAGGCGATGAAGCCCTTGTTGCGGGAAAGCAGTTGTTTGAGCATATGCGTGGACGGACCCCGGATTTCCAGCAAAGACCACCGGCGGCCAGGAAAGTTCTCCCGGCTGCCACGGGCTCATTTCACCAGCCCGTCCGACAACGCCGAACGGGTCATGAGCCGCCATGCCGAGCGCCACAGCCAGAGCAGGATCAGGGCGATCACGACCTTTTCGCCCAGTCCGCGCGGGATCACCTTGATCAGCGCATCGGCCCATAGCGCGACGAATGCGATGACCGCGAGCACAAAGGCGAACGGGAAGTCCTTGCACCATCGCCGGTGGCCGCGCAGGCACCACGATTGCAGCAGCATCGCAACGGTCACGCTCAGGAATGTGATCACGGCCGCGAGCACGTGTATGTGGCCGTGGAGGGTGTGCGGGCCGCCCGGTACGTCGGTGATCTCCGTGGCGGTGACGCCCAGGGCGGCCGCGGACAGGATGAACAGCACCACCGGCGGAATGCTTCGCACCTCCAGGTCGAGCGCGAGGTACCACGCGATACCCAATGCCGCCAGTCCCGGCGCGAGCGCGAAATAACCCACTTCCACCATGCTTCCGTAGGGGCCGATCACATAGAAGCTGAGCGGCACCGCGAGCCAGTTGTAATCCGGGCGCAGGATTTGCGCGGCCGTGCAGGCCCCGGCGAACGCCGCGACGCCCAGCAGCGCGACCGCACCGAGCACGCGAACCGCGCGTGCCCGGGTGTGCGCATCGCTCACGCCGCCTTCTTCTTCTTCGCCAGTCGCAACCAGGTATCCACCACCGTGTCCGGATTGAGCGACATGGATTCGATGCCTTGCTCCATCAGCCACTCCGCAAGGTCGGGATGATCGCTCGGGCCCTGGCCGCAGATGCCGACATACTTGCCCTTCGCCTTGGCGGTCTTGATCGCCATCGAGAGCAATTTCTTCACCGCCGGATCACGCTCATCGAACAGATGCGCGATGACGCCGCTGTCGCGATCCAGGCCCAGTGTCAATTGCGTGAGATCGTTGGAGCCGATCGAGAAGCCATCGAAGATGTCCAGGAATTCATCCGCGAGCAACGCGTTCGACGGCAGCTCGCACATCATGATGATCTTCAGCGGCTGTTCGCCATCCAGACTCGCGCCTTGCACCAGCCCGTTGGCGCGCAGCACCTCGACCACTTTGCGGCCTTCTTCCAGCGTGCGCACGAACGGGATCATCACCCAGACGTTGTCCAGGCCCATCACTTCGCGCACTTTCTTCACCGCCTTGCATTCCAGGCCGAACGCGGCGGCGAAGCTGGGATCCACGTAGCGCGAGGCGCCGCGGAAACCCAGCATCGGGTTTTCTTCGTGTGGCTCGTATTGATTGCCGCCGAGCAGGTTGGCGTATTCGTTGGATTTGAAATCCGACAGGCGCACGATCACCGGCTTGGGATTGACCGATGCGGCGATCGTCGCGATGCCCTCGGCCAGTCGATCCACATAGAACGATACCGGGTCGGCGTAACCGGCGATGCGCTCGTCGATCTTCTGCTTCATCTGCGCATCCTGCTGGTCGTATTCCAGCAGTGCGCGCGGATGCACGCCGATGTGGCTGGCGATGATCATTTCCAGCCGCGCCAGACCGATGCCTGCATTGGGCAATTGGCCGAAATCGAACGCACGCTCCGGGTTGGCGACGTTCATCATGATCTTCAGCGGTGCCGGCGGCATGTCGCCGAGATCCGCGGTGGTCTTGTCGAAGGAAAGCTTGCCTTCGTAGATGAATCCGGTGTCGCCTTCGGCGCAGGAAACGGTTACCTCGTGTCCGTCGGGAATGTCGGTGAGCGCGCAGCCGGTGCCGACCACCGCCGGCACGCCCAGCTCGCGCGCGATGATCGCCGCATGGCAGGTGCGGCCGCCGCGATTGGTGACGATTGCCGCGGCGCGTTTCATGATCGGCTCCCAATCGGGATCGGTCATGTCGGCGACCAGCACGTCGCCTTCCTTGAACGTGTTCATTTGCGAAATCGAGCGGATCACCCGCGCGCGTCCGGCGCCGATTTTCTGGCCGATCGCGCGGCCCTCGCACAACACGGTGCCGCGTTCGTTGAGCGCGTAGCGTTCCAGCTTGGTCGCGTGCGCGCGCGACTTCACCGTTTCCGGGCGCGCCTGCACGATGTACAGCTTGCCGGTCGCGCCGTCCTTGGCCCATTCGATATCCATCGGGCGTTGATAGTGTTGTTCGATCGTCAGCGCCTGTTTCGCGAGTTCGGCGACGTCCTCGTCGCTGATGCAGAACTTGTTGCGCAACTGCGCCGGGGTCTCCTCGATGCGCACGCGTTCGCCGGGTTCAGTCGAATACACCATGCGCTGCTGCTTGGAACCCAGCGCGCGACGCAGGATCGCGGGCTTGCCCGCACGCAGCGTCGGCTTGTAGACGTAGAACTCGTCCGGGTTCACCGCGCCTTGCACCACCATTTCGCCGAGCCCGTAACTGCCGGTGATGAACACCACGTCGCGGAAACCGGACTCGGTGTCGAGCGTGAACAGCACGCCCGACGCGCCGATATCCGAGCGCACCATCAATTGCACACCGGCGGAAAGGAACACGTCCTCGTGCGCGAACCCGTGATGGACGCGGTAGGCGATCGCGCGATCGTTATAGAGCGAGGCGAAAACTTCCTTGACCTTGTGCAGCACATCCTGGATGCCGCACACATTGAGAAAGGTTTCCTGCTGACCGGCGAAACTGGCATCCGGCAGGTCTTCGGCGGTGGCGGAGGAACGCACGGCCACGGCGATGTCATCGGAAGCCGCCTTGGCGCAGAGTTGCCTGTAGGCTTCGCGAATAGCGTCTTCCAGATTTTTCGGCAATGCCTCGTCCGCGATCCAGCCGCGGATTTCCTTGCCGGCCGCGGCCAGCGCATCCACGTTCTCGACGTCGAGATCCTTCATGCGCGCGAGGATGCGCTTGTCGAGGCCGGTGTCGTGCAGGTGCTGGCGATAGGCATCCGCGGTGGTGGCGAAGCCGCCCGGCACCGATACGCCGAGCTCCGCCAGGTTGCCGATCATCTCGCCCAGCGACGCGTTCTTGCCGCCTACCTGGGCCAGGTCATGCATCCCCAGCTTGTCGAGCCACAGGACGAGTTCGGTCACGGCTTGTCTCCTTGCCAGCAAAGTTGCTTATTGTCGCGGCGCGGGCGTGCATGAGACAAGCACGTACCCGGCTCGGCTACACTGATCGTTCACTTTTGGATGCACGTGCATGAGCGAACGCAAGACGGTTTTCTTCGTCTCCGATTCCACCGGCATCACTGCGGAAACCATCGGCAACTCGATCCTGGCGCAGTTCGAGGGTGTGAAATTCGACGGCCACCGCATCGCGTTCGTGGATGATCGCGAGAAAGCCGAAGCGGCGGCGCTGCGCATCAAGACCGCGTACGCGCAAAACGGCGAACGCCCGATCGTGGTCAACACGCTGGTGGATCCGGCCTTGTGCGAGATCATCGCGCAAAGCGGGGCGCTGATGATCGACGTGATGGCGCCATTCATCGGCACGCTGGAACTGGAACTGGGCACGCGCCGCTCCGGCGCGCTCAACCGCGCGCACGGCATGGTGGATTTTGCCCAATACGAGGCGCGCATCAACGCGACCAATTATGCGCTCGCGCATGACGACGGCATCGACGTGGATTATTCGGAAGCCGAGGTCGTGCTGGTGGGTGTTTCGCGCGTGGGCAAGACGCCGACCTGCCTGTACATGGCGCTGCATTACGGCATCAAGGCCGCGAATTATCCTCTGACGGAAGAAGACCTGGAACGCGAATCTTTGCCGGCGCGGTTGCGTCCATGCCGCAATCGCCTGTTCGGGTTGATGATCGAGCCGCAGCGTCTGGCGCAGGTGCGCGAGGCGCGGAGGCCCGGCAGCAAATACGCCAAGCTCGATCAATGCAAGCGCGAACTGGCGCTGGCCGATCAGTTGTTTCGCCGGGAGCATCTGCCATCGCTCAACACCACTTCGACCTCGATCGAGGAGATCGCGAGCAAGATACTTGCGCATCTGGGGATCGAGCGGCACATGTTCTGAAGAGCGGTTCCGCTCGCAAGCGAGCGGGTGACTTTTGATGCGGCAAAAGTCACCAAAACCGCTTCGCGCGGGCATGACGGTCGAGCCAACATCCGGTTGGCTCGACTGCCGTGCGCTTCTCGCCGGGCGCGCGCCGGCGCGAACTCGCACCTCCTTGTGCTCAAACAGTCGCGCCTTTCCCGCGCGCCCGCCTGCGATGCTCGGCCTCATGCGACCGCGCCGGAAGCTCGCTCAACACGGCCGTCCATGGCCTGCGCCGGGAGACAGCTGAGACTTCGCGCACAAAAAACCGCGCGAAAACATCTCGTGCGGAAGACCCATACCGTGAACTTTTTTTTCGGAAAATACAAGACGTGCGCTGCGGAAAAGCTGCGCTAAGATCGGCCCATGTCCGCGATGTTTGTACGCACTGAATTTTCCCGCCGCGCATCCCGCGCCGAGGCCCTGTTGCCGGGTCGCTTCGCGTGGCTGATGGGTTTGTACGCGGAGAACCATCAGCGGCTAACGCGTCTGTTTGCGCCGCAGCGTCTGCAGGTCGGCGAATATGTTTCCAGCGTGGACGATGGCCTTGATCTGCAATTGTCCATTCAGGAGCGCCATCCCTACACGGTCGAGATAGGGTTGAGCTATGCGGTGCTGGATACGGCCACGGGCCGGCCCGCGCCGTCGGCGCAGTTGCGCATGTATCTGGATGCGCACACGACCGAGGCTCTGCATTGCCAACCCGGCCGTGATTTATGGCAAGTGCTGGGGCCGTTCGCGCCGGCGCGCAACGTGCTGCAACACCGCCTGCGCATGAACTCCTTTCTCAACCGCTGGCTGGAATATCTGGCCGAGCAGGGTCATTCAATCGGCACGCTGGAACGGTTGGAAAGCGAAGCGGCTTGATGGCTTTCGCCCTACACCTGCAGGCGATCGTCCGGCCGTGCGACCAGCGCATACAGCGCTGGCATCAGAACGATGCCGATTATCAGCCGGGAGAGCATGCCGCAAACGATCACCAGCGCGAACGGGCGCTGCGAATCGGTGCCGACGCCGGTGGCGATTGCCGCGGGCAACAATCCCAACGCCGCCACCAGCGCGGTCATCATGATCGGGCGCAGGCGAAGGATCGCGCCTTCGCGTATCGCCGCCGCGGTATCCATGCCGTCGCGGCGCAATTCGTTGACGTAGGAGACATACACCACGCCGGTCAGCACCGAGACGCCGAACAGCACGATGAATCCAATTCCGGACGAGACGGAAAAGGGCGTTCCGGTAAGCCACAACGCGATGATGCCGCCGAAGGGTGCCGACAGCACCACGCCCAATACGGTGATGAACGGGAATTTGAAATTGCCGTAGAGCACGAACAGCAAGCCGAAGATCAGCGCCAGGGTCAGCGGCAGGATCACATTCATCTGCGCGCGCGAGGCGGTGTATTCCTTGTACTCGCCACCCCAATCCAGGCGATAGCCCTGCGGCAGCTTCACCGTCTTTGTCACTTGTTGCATGGCATCCTGCACTGCACCGGCAAGATCGCGCCCCGTCACCGAAAACTGCACGCCGATGTAGCGCGAATCGTTCTCGCGATAGATGAAGGATGCGCCATTGGTTTCCTCGATGTCCGCCAGTTCCTTCAAGGGTATCTGCTGGCCGTCGGGAGTGGCTACCGGGATGTTGCCGATTTCCTGGGGATTGTCGCGGTAGCGTTGCGCCAGTCGCACCACCAGGTCGAACTCGCGCTCGCCTTGCACCACCTGCGTGGCCACGTCGCCGCCGATCGCGGTCTCGATCAGCGCGTTGACATCGGAAACATTCAAGCCGTATCGCGCGATCTTTGCGCGATTGATCTTGAGCGTGAGGCTTGGCTGGCCGAGTTCGTGCACCAGCGTGACGTCGCTGATGCCGCGCACGCGCGCCAGCACCTGCTTGATCGCCTTGCCCTTGTCCTGCAGGGTTTGCAGGTCGGAGCCGAATACCTTCACCGCCAGCGCGCTCTTCAAGCCGGTTTCGGCTTCGTCCACCGCGTCTTCGGCGGGCTGCGTGTAATTGAACTGGATGCCGGGAAAGGCTTGCAGTTTCTCGTCCATCGCCGCGATCAGCGCGGCCTTGTCGCGGTACTGGCCTTTCCATTGCGCGTATGGTTTCAGGCCGACGAAGAATTCGGCATTGAAGAAGCCGGTAGCATCGGTGCCGTCGTCGGGGCGCCCGAGTTCGGTGGTGACGGTGGTGACGACCGGAAACGAGCGCAGGACTTTCCGGATCTGCGGCGTGATCTTGGCCGCTTCATCAAAGGAGATCGTGTACGGCATCGTCGCGCGCACCCACAGCGCCCCTTCATCGAGATGCGGCATGAACTCCGCGCCGATGCTGGGGATCAGCAGCAGCGACAAGCCAAGCAGGATCGTCGGGATGATGGACGTGCGCCACGGCCGTGCAAGGCTTGCATCCAGCCAGCGCGTGTAACCGGATTTGATCTTCTCGAAGATCGCGTTGCGCCGCTCGCGCACGCCGCGCCGCATCAGCAGCGCGCACAGCACCGGCAGCAGCGTGAGCGTTACCAGCAGCGAGCCGATCAACGCAAAGATCATTGTGTCGGCCATCGGCTTGAACAGCGTGCCGGAAGGCCCGGTCAGCACGTAGATCGGCAGGAAGCTGGCCACGATCACCGCCACCGCGTACACCAGCGGGCGATCCACCTCGGACGCCGCATCAATCACGATATCACGGATGTGCAGCGGCATCTCGGCGTCATGACGCAACGCGATCTGGCGATAGATGTTCTCCACCATGAAGATCGCGCCGTCCACCAATATTCCGAAATCCACCGCGCCGATCGAGAGCAGGTTGGCCGAGGCGTTCTGCAAGTCCAGACATAAAAAAGCAAACAGCAACGCGAGCGGAATCGTGATCGCAACGATCAAGCCCGCGCGCAGGTCGTAGAGAAAGAACACCAGCACCGCGATCACCAGCAGCACGCCAAGCAGCAGGTTGCGTTCGACCACCTGCGTGGTCTGCTCGATCAAGTGGCTGAGGTCGTAGAACGGATGGATCCTGATGTCGCGCGGCAGCACATCGCGGTTGAGTTCCTGCGTCTTGGCCTCGATCCGCTGCAGCACCCGCTGGGTCTTTTCGCCGGTACGCATCAGGATCACGCCTTCCACCGCGTCGTCCCGGTCGATGTGGTTGTCCATGTAACCGAATTCGCCGAGCCGTGGCGCGATGCCGAGCGTGATCTTGCCTACATCTTTCACCAGTACCGGCGTACCGTTGTGCACGGCCAGTACCACGTTGCCGATGTCTTCGAGTGTTTGTAGCCGCCCCAGACCGCGTACGTAGTAGAACTGGCCGCCCTGGGAATAGAAGCCGCCGCCGGCGTTGCCGTTGTTGGCTGCAAGCGATGCTTCCACCTGCGGCACCGACAGGCCGACCGCGGCGATCTTCGCCGGATCGAGCAACACCTGGTACTGCATGTCGCCGCCGCCGAACGCGGAGTCATCCGCGACCCCGGCCACCGCGCGATACTGCGGCGCGATCACCCAGTCTTCCCAGGTCTTGAGTTCGGTCGGTGAGCGATCCGAACTTTGCAAGACGTAGCGGTAAATCAGCCCCGACGGCGAGGACAGCGGCGAGATGGAAGGCGTCACGCCGCTTGGCAAGCCAATATCGCCGATACGGTTGAACACCCGCTGGCGCGCGAAATAATGATCGGTGCCATCGCCGAAAGTGAGCGTGACATCCGACAAACCGTACAGCGACACCGAGCGCTTCATCACCAGGTTCGGCACGTCGCTCATTGCGCGCTCGACCGGCACGCTGATCAGCCGCTCGACTTCCTCGGCGGAATGCCCCGGCCACTGCGTGACGATATCCACCATCGGCGGCGAGAGATCGGGATAGGCATCCATCGGCAGCCGCTTCAGCGACCACCAGCCTGCGCCGATCAGCGCGACCGCCAGCAGGATGATCAGCATCCGCTGCGCCAGCGCGAACGCGACGATGCGGTTGATCAGCGACGCGTTGCGCGCCGAGGTTTCCTGCGCCGGCGTGCTCATTGACTTTGCATGAACCGCAGGAACAGCGCGCCATCGCTGACGATGCGCTCGCCCGCTTGCAGGCCGGAGGGAATCCGGTAGCGATCGCCGCTGCGATCGCCAAGCGTCACGTGATCCCGTGCAAAGCTGCCATCGCGTTGCTCGACGTACACGAAGGGCAGGTTGTCGTCATCGCGCAGCACCGCCGCGACCGGCGCCAGCAACCCTTGCGTGGCCTGGCGCGATTCGATCGTGACGCGCACGTACATCTGCTTTTTCAGCATGCCGGCCGGGTTGGATATGCTCACCCGCGCCATCACCGCGCGGGTGTCGGGGTCCACTTCGGCGGCGACGTTGGTTACCGTACCCGCCAAATTTTTCGCGCCATCATCGATGCTGATCTCGGCGACGTCCCCATCATGCACAGATGCAACTTCATCACCGAACAACTGCGCCATCACCCACACGCGCGACAAATCGGCGATGGTGAAACACGGCGTGCTGCCGGCCTGCAGCAATTGGCCGGGCGTGATGTTCTTCTCGACCACGGTGCCCGCGATCGGCGCGCGGATGGTGCCGACCACGCGCGCCACCGGCCGGCCGGCCTGCACGGCCTTGATGATTTGCGGATCGATATCCAGCGCGACCAGCGCCTGCAACGCCGCATCGCGATCGGCTTGCGCATTCGCAGCGTCGGTCTGCGCCTGCTCGGCCTCGCGTTGCGCGACGGCGTGATGCGCCAGCAGATCCTTGTCCAGGTCGGCAACGCGGCGCGTGGTGTTCGCGGTGGCGATGGCCTTGCGGTAGGCGCTGACCGCCGCCGCGAAATCGGGCGAGGCCACGGTCGCAAGTGCCTGACCCTGCTTGACCTTGTCGCCCGGCGCGACCAGCAATTGCGTCACCGGGCCGGAGAAGGGCGCCAGCACGGCGGTCGCGCGATCCTGATCGAAATCCACCACCCCGGTGGTCTCGATGCGCTTGTGATACGTCGAGGCTTCCACGGTGTACAGCGCAATGTGCTGTCGCTGACCGTTGGTGAGTGTGACGTTGCTGGCCGCCGTCGAGGCATCGGCGGCGTTGTACGGAGTTGCAGACGAACAGCCGGCAAGCGCCAGGCCTGCGAGCACAAGCGCGCAAAAGAGTGGAAACACGCGCGCCTTGCGGACGCCTAAAATGGAATGCCCGTCATCGCGGCGAAAGCCGGAACCGGGTGATCCTGACATTGCCCGTGAAGCCGCGGATTCCCGCCTGCGCGGGAATGCCGAGTTCCGGAGTCGCCGTTCACTGCTCATCTTTATCCCCATCCAAATCCCCGCGATGCCACCAGCCGCCGCCCAGCGCCTGGAACAGTGCCGCGCTGTCGGCGTAGCGATTGGCTTGTGCCTGCACCAGGCTGATGCGCGCCTGTTGATAAGCCTGCTCGGCGGTCAGCAGCGCAAGATCGCTGGTGTATCCGTCGCGCACCTGCTGCTGCGCGAGATCGAGCGTGGTTTTCGCGGCGCGTTCCGCGGCTGCCGCTGCCTGCAAACCGTCGGCATCCTGTTGCAGTGCGCTTAGTGTGTCGGCCACGTTCTGGAATGCGCCCAGCACCGTGCTGCGGTATTGCTCGGCGGCTTGCGTGTAAGCCGCCTTTGCCGCGCGTTCCTGGTGCAGCAACTTGCCGCCCTCGAAAATCGGCGCGGCCACGTCCGCGGCCAGACTCCAGAAGCCGGTCCCTTCCTTGAACAATTGCCCGATGGCGAGCGCCGTACTGCCCACGTTCGCGCTCAGCGTGATGTTGGGCAAACGTTCGGCAACGGCGATGCCGATCTGCGCGCTCGCCGCATGCAGGTTGGCCTGTGCCTGACGTACATCGGGGCGCTGGGCGACCAGTTTCGAGGGCAGGCTGACCGGCAAATCCTGGGGCAACTTGAGGCTTGCAAGATCAAAACGTTCAGCCGGCATCTCGCTCGGGAATTGGCCGGTGAGCACCGCGAGCTGGTCATGCAGTTGCGCCGCCTGCTTGATCAACGGCGGCAGCGTGGCGTTCGCCTGTGCGAGTTGCGATTGCTGCGCGGCGAGATCGAGCCCGCTGGCGTAGCCCTTGTCGGACTGGTATTGCAGCAGTTGCAGCATCTTGGCGTCGGCCGCGATCAATTGCCGCGTCGCATCGATCTGCGCCTGCGTGGAAGCCATCTGGATCGCGGTAACCACCACGTTCGAGGTCAGCGTGGTCCAGGTGGCCAGCATCTGGAAGCGCGTCGCTTGCTCCTGCGCCCGCAACGATTCCACCGTGCGGCGGTTCAAACCGAACACATCGGGCGCGTAGGAAATGCTGAGCTGAGGTGTGAACAGGTTGTACAGGAACGCGTTGTTGCTCGGCACCGGCGCCAGCGCCGCGCCCGGATCGTGCTGACGGCTGGCCGAAAGACCCGCATCAATGGACGGGTAATACGCGCCACGTTGCGCCAGTGTGTTCTCGTGCGCGACGGTCAATGCGGCCTGCGCTGCCTTCAGGTCATGATTGTTGGCGAGCGCCTCACCGATCAGCGCGTTGAGCCGCCTGGAATGAAACAGCGTCCACCAGTCTCCGGAAAGATCTGCGCCGACATCGAAACGCTGCGACTCGCCACCGGCGACCTGGGCGGTGGCGCTTGTCGCCTGCAATGGCTGCGCGGTGTAACCGGAGACGTCCGGCGCCGCCGGCTTCTTGAAATTCGGACCCACCGCGCAGCCGGCAAGCGGCAGCACGCACGCCATCGCGATCAGCAGCAGCGGACGAGGGCGCTCGGCGAATTTCATGGCCCGAAATCTGTTCATGCGAGCCGGAATCGTCGGCGACCTGGGAAGCCCGCAACGATATAACATATCAAAGGGTAGCGAAAGGGCTGCCGGAAGTCATGGCTCCGGTGTATGCAAAATGCCCGCGTGACGGGTGCTTGCGAGCGCGACCCGATACAGACAGGCTGGATCGCCGCACAGACGCAACCGCACGCGGCCGGCGGGTTACGCGGCGGCGTCAACCCGGCCTGCAAATTCGAAAACCATGTTGCCGTGCAGCCTTAGCGTGTGGCGGTAGCCGAGCGAGAGGATGTTCTCGCGGAACCAACTGCTGTCCAGCAATCGGCTGTGCGTCCAGACTTCAAGAATGATGATCGGGTGGCATCGCCGGATCGTCTCCAGCGCGCCTGACAGGGCTTCCTTCTCGTAACCCTCGACGTCCAGTTGGATGATCGACACCGGCCTGCCGGGCTCGACCGTGCTGTCAATGGTCACGACCCGGACCGGCTGGGTGTGATCCATGTCGGTCAAACCGCCGTCGATGATGTGGCTGGCGCCGCCGAGGGGTGTGCATTCCGAATCCACGGTACGCAACTGCAGCTCTTCCGCGCCAGCGCCGAGCGCGGCGTTGCCGAGCATGATGTTCGCGCATGCATTGATCTCGACGGTGATGCGAGCGCAGCGATAATTTTCCATGTTCGGCTCGAAGGCCAGAATCCGCGAACCCCTTGCGACGGCCCTGGACAACGCAGGCAGGAAATCGCCGAAGAAGGTGCCTGCGTGGATGATGTCGCCGTCGGCGCAATGCGCGCACATGAACTCGATGGTCTGCGGTTCGTACACCTCCTGCGCGAGCACCCGCTGTGCCGCGGGCCGGTGCCTGGAAGACCAGGGCACGCAATAGCCGCCGTACTTGTTGTAGGAGACGGTGCACTGCAACGCCGCCGTATGCGCAAACCGGGCTTGCGCGGAGTGGTCGGCCTTGAACACTCCGCGATAGGCGCGCCTGGCGACATGGAGCGCAGACTCCGGGACCATGCTTCTGATGGCGCGCTTCAAGATCAACTCCTGTCACTTCCGTGTTCGTGGAGCGAGTATTTACGTTATGCCACTGCATCATTCCATGCAAACCGGCGAGATATCCTGAGCGTCTTCGTTCTGCTTACGCTCCGGGCCGGTGGGGACAGGTTTTCCCAGCTGGTTCGCAACGGGCTGCCCGTCAAAACAGGGTCGTTCCGCTTGGCCGCTGGTATCCGGCCGGGCAGCGACCTTGAATGGATGGTTGGTTGTTGACGTCATGGCCACTGCTTGCCGCCGCCAGCCAGGAAGTTTGAAGCGCACCAGCCATTACAATGAGCAGATGTCCCTTGTCCAATTGCAACGCGTCGACTTCAGTATCGGCGGCCCGCTCCTGCTCGAACAGGTCGATTTGTCCATCGAAGCGAACGAACGGGTATGTATTGTCGGACGCAATGGCGAAGGCAAATCCACCCTCCTGAAGCTGATCAGCGGCGAGCTGCGCGCCGACGACGGCGAGGTGCGTGTGCAAAACGGGATTGTCATCGCACGCTTGCCGCAAGAGGTGCCGCAAGAAACCGCTGGCAGCGTGTTCGATGTGGTGGCGGAAGGCTTGGGCGACCTCGGTCGCTTGCTGGCGCACTATCACCACCTGCTGGCCATCGGCGACCTCGACGCGCTGGGCGACGCCCAGGCGAAAATCGAAGCGCAGCACGGCTGGGATCTGAATCGCCGTGTTGAAGAAGTACTGACCCTGTTGGGATTGCCCGGCGAGATGGATTTTTCCGCGCTTTCCGGTGGCATGAAGCGACGCGCGTTGCTGGCGCAAGCGCTGGTCCGCAAACCCGACATCCTGCTGCTGGACGAACCCACCAACCATCTGGATATCGAGGCCATCAGTTGGCTGGAAGGCTTTCTCAAGCAGTTTGCCGGCAGCATCGTCTTCATCACGCACGACCGCACCTTTCTACGCGCGCTGGCCACACGCATTGTCGAAATCGATCGCGGTGCGCTGACCGACTGGCCCGGCGACTACGACAACTACCTGCGTCGGCGCGAGGAACGCCTGCACGCGGAGAGTCAGGCCAACGCACTGTTCGACAAGAAGCTGGCCCAGGAAGAGGTGTGGATTCGCCAGGGCATCAAGGCGCGGCGCACGCGCAACGAAGGTCGGGTGCGTGCATTGGAGGCGCTGCGCAATGAGCGCTCCAAACGACGCAACCTTGCCGGCAACGTAAAGATGACGCTGGGACACACGCACGCATCGGGCAAGAAGGTGATTGACCTCAAGCACGTCACCCACGGCTTCGGCGGTCGCGCGCTGATCGAGGATCTGAGCACCACGGTGATGCGCGGCGATCGCCTGGGCATCATCGGCCCGAACGGCGCCGGCAAAAGCACTCTGCTGAAAATCATGCTGGGTGAATTGGTTCCGCAAGGCGGAACGGTCCAGCTCGGCACCGGTACGCAGATCGCGTATTTCGACCAGCACCGCCTGCAACTGGACGACTCACTCAATGCCATCGACAACGTCGTCGGCGGTCTCGAGTTCGTCGAGCTGAACGGCCAGCGCAAGCACATCATCGGCTACCTGCAGGATTTCCTGTTTTCGCCGGAACGCGCTCGTGCGCCCATCACCCGCCTTTCGGGCGGCGAGCGCAACCGCCTGCTGCTGGCCAAGTTGTTCGCGCAGCCGTCCAACCTGCTGGTGATGGACGAACCGACCAACGATCTCGATGTGGAAACACTGGAACTGCTGGAAGAGCTGTTGCTTGACTACAAGGGCACCTTGCTGTTGGTGTCACACGATCGCGCATTCCTCGACAACGTCGTCTCGAGCACACTCGTGCTGGAAGGCAACGGCAGGGTCGGCGAGTACGTCGGCGGCTATACCGACTGGCTGCGCCAGCGCCCAGCCGCCCAACGCGTCGCCTCAAGTGCCGGCAAGCCCGCCGGCAAAGTCGATACTCCATCCGTGGCAGCAAGACGCAAGCTGAGTTTCAAGGATCAATGGAAACTGGATCAACTTCCCGGGCGCATCGAGCAACTGGAAAGCGAGATTGCCACCCGGACCGCGGCAATGAACGACCCTGCGTTTTTCCAGCAGGACAGCAGCGCGATCGTGCAAGCCAACAAAACGCTGGCTGCGCTGCAAGCCGACTTGGATACCGCCTACACTCACTGGACTGAACTGGACGGCTAGGACAACGCAGGCGAGATGCGAGCGTTCATGATGACGCTTCTTGGGTTTCGGGATAGGCCGCGTACAGACAGTCGAGCACGATGGACATGTCCCTGAGCAGTGCGTCGTCGTCTTCGCCATGGCGGGCACGCGCGCCCGCCATGATGCTGGCGAAACCGGCAGCATCCGGCACCGGCACACCGCCGATGTCCAGATACCGGATCAGGCGTCCCATCCGGGCCAGCCGCGGATCGCGGTCGAGACCGAAGCTGGCCGCCAGCGCTTCGAAGGTGACGCGGGCACCAACGTGGCTGAATTCGGCGCCATTGAAATCGAAACCCACCGCGCGCTTCGGGCAATCCGCCGGCTTTTTCAACCAGCGGAATTCGGCGCGCGGATCAATGAAGCGGTGGATCAGCCACGCCGAAGCGACGCGATCTATCCATAAATGCCGGCGCGTGGCCCACACCCGGTTGCGGTAATCCTGTGCGCGGCGGCGCGGGATGATCGCCTTCTTTGCATGCGGTTCGTCAGGCGAGAACTGCATACTGAGTGCATGCTCGGCATCGGTGAGCGCGGTTTCCACCTGTTTGCGCGCTGCACCGGGAAAAAAATCGATGGCGGCAATCGCTTCCAGTTCGCGGCGCGAGGCAGCGAGGCGCCGGCGTGCTTCGATTTCGGCCAGCTTCCGTATTTCGGTGCGCAATGCAGCCAGGCGTTCGAGCCCTTGCGCATAGGCTTCGGTCCGATCGAAGGCCGTGCGCAATTCCGATTCCTGTTTGGGGCCGGTGGACGCAAACGGCACCACCTGCGCGCTGCCGTCGATCCGGGTGACCTCATTCGCCTGTGTCTGGAACAGCGCTCGCGCGTTCTCGCCAGCGGGTAGCACGTACACGCCGTCGCGCAGCATCGCGGCACCCGCTGCTTTCAACGCACGCCACAGCCGCATGCGCGGGGTGGGACTGCGTCCCGGCAGGGAGACCACCAGCATCAGCCAGGCGAGGTTATTCGCGGACATGTAGCGTATGCTACGGCATAGTCATATACGCTACAAACCCTTGCAGGCACCCGATGCAAGAAGCTGCAAAGTCCTCCCGGCGAACATTATCTGGGGCGAGCTGCCTGTATGCCGCGCGTGCCTTGCGCGACTTCGGCGACAGCTTCGTGGCGATCCTGCTTCCGGCCTATCTGCTCGCGCTGGGCTTCACGCCGTTTAAGGTCGGCGTGCTGGCGACCGCGTCGCTGCTGGGTTCGGCCGGCCTGACCATTGCCGCCGGATTGCTTGGCGCCCGTTTCGGCTATCGCCAGCTGCTGCTGATTGCCGCGTGCCTGATGGTCGCCACCGGCTTCGCGTTTGCCACGTTCCACGACTACGCGGTGCTGCTCGCGATCGCCTTTGCCGGAACCATCAATCCCTCGGCTGGGAACGTCAGCGTGTTCGTACCTCTTGAACATGCCGCGCTGGCGCGCGAGTCCGGAGATGCCGACCGCACCCGGATGTTCGCACGTTACAGTCTGGCCGGTGCGCTCGCCGCTGCGGTGGGCTCCCTGGTTGCCGGCGCGCCCGAACTCCTGCAACCGCTTGGGCTCGACCGACTGGCCGCCATGCAGGCGATGTTCGTCCTGTACGGCTTGCTGGGTGTGATTGGACGTGTCCTCTACGCGCGGCTTCCGCGCCGCGCGGTTGCACCGGACGCCCATGCGCCCGCAGCACTCGGCCCTTCCCGCAAAATCGTTTTCAAGTTGGCGGCGCTGTTCAGCCTGGATGCGTTCGCCGGCGGTTTTGTCGTGCAGTCGCTGCTCGCGCTATGGCTGTTTCAGCGGTTTCATCTCTCCCTCGCCGAAGCCGGCGTGTTCTTTTTCGGGGCCGGGTTGCTGGCCGCGTTGTCGTATCCGGTCGCCGCGCGCTTGTCGCGACGCATCGGGCTGGTCAACACGATGGTGTTTACCCATATTCCTTCAAGCATTGCGCTGATGCTGGCCGCACTGGCACCGACGCTGACCACGGTGCTGGCACTGCTGCTGGTACGCGCCGCGCTGTCGCAGATGGATGTGCCCACGCGCTCCTCCTACGTGATGGCGGTGGTGACCACGTCTGAGCGCGCTGCTGCGGCAAGCTTCACTTCCGTCCCGCGCAGCCTTGCGTCCGCAGTCAGTCCGGCGCTGGCCGGCGCCTTGTTCGCCGCGTCGTACAGCGCCTGGCCGTTGCTGATCTGCGGGACGCTGAAGATCGTCTACGATCTTTTGCTATTGGCGCAGTTCCGGCATATCAGGCCGCCGGAAGAGCGGCGATTGCGCGGCGTGTGATGGATCGTCTCGACGGGTGAATGGCATGGAAATTTTGAGGCTTTTACTTCGCGGCTTCGCGCTCCCCCTGGCGATTCTATTGAGCGCGCCATGCAGCGGGGCTGGCGGGCCTGGCATTTTGCCGCTGAGAACGATCGCCGATGTGCCCTTGCCGGGTCGGCGCACGCGCTGGGATTACGAAAGTCTCGATCCCAGCAGGCATCTTCTCTTCCTCGCGCACCTGGGTGACAGCACGGTGGTGGTGTTCGATACTGAGAGCGGCAAGGTGATCGCCGCCATTCCCGATGTCAGTCACGTGCACGGCGTGCTCGCGATCCCGGCATTGAGCCGCGTGTACGCATCCGCGACCGGCACCAACGAAGTCGTGGCGATCGACGAGAACACATTGAAGATCACCGCACGCGTACCGGCCGGCATCTATCCCGACGGCATTGCCTACTCACCCGATGTCGACAAGCTGTTCGTCTCGGACGAAACCGGCGCGACCGACACGGTGATCGACGTGGCCACCAACAAGCGCATCGCAACGATCGCGCTCGGCGGCGAGGTCGGCAACACCCAGTACGATCCGGTCTCGAAACACATCTTCGCCAATGTGCAAACGCGCAACGATCTGGTGGAGATTGATCCGGTATCCGACAAGCTCGTCGCACGCCATCCGCTTCCCGGTGCGCGGGGCAACCACGGTTTGCTGATTGATCCGGCTGATGGCTTGGCATTCATCGCCTGTGAAGGCAACGACAAGCTGCTGGTGCTCGACATGCGCACGATGCAGATCACTGCGACGTTCGTGGTCGGAAACGATCCGGATGTGCTCGCCTACGACGGCGGCTTGAGGTTGCTGTATGTGGCGAGCGAAAGCGGCGTGGTTTCGCTGTTCCGGGTGAAAGGTCGCGCGGTGGAGAAACTTGGCGAAAGCCGGCTTGGCCCCAATGCGCACGCCGTGACGGTGGATCCGGCCACGCACAAAGCCTACTTCGCGCTCAAGGAATGGAAGGGAAGGCCGGTGCTCCGGATCACGCAGCCGTTACGTTCCATTTCGGGATTACCGGCTGTCCCAGGGGGGCAAACTCCCCGCCGTCGGGCGAGGAATATCGGGTCATTGCCAGGTATCGAGCTGACCCCTGCAACGACTCTCGAGCATCAGCGACGCCAACGCTCAAGCAGCGTTTAGCTCTGACAAAGCGCCACTACTCAATTTTCGATCATCGATGATCGCGGCATGAGCCCGTCAGCGCACCTCCGCAACTTGGCGGACACACAGCGTCGTTCGAATGATTGTGTCGAGGTGCGACGCCCAAGCCTGCCTTATCTGCGGCGCTCGGAAAGGTGCTGCGCGGGGTTGCAGGCATCGCGCATTGCGCTCGCCGTGTGTTAACAGGCGTCCGCAACAAAAAACCCGCTGTTATGCGGGTTTTAAGGTACTACTGAGATCGTTTGAGACGACTTGAGTTGTCGAAATGGCGGAGCGGACGGGACTCGAACCCGCGACCTCCGGCGTGACAGGCCAGCATTCTAACCAGCTGAACTACCGCTCCGCGTTGTTCCGACAACACAAACCAGCCACGCGTGGCGAACTTGGCGCTCACCATACTGGCTTACCGGCTTTGCTCGCGAATGTTGGAACATTCGCAACCTCGCAAAAACCACCGGCTGAAACCGCTCCACACTTCCCAAGTTGTAGCGTGCGGCGGCAAACCGCAATTGTGCATCATTCCAGCGTGCTTCAAAAGATGCGCAACCACATCATCACGGTCGCGAACCCTTGGCGTCCCCACGGGGATTCGAACCCCGGTCGCCACCGTGAAAGGGTGGTGTCCTAGGCCTCTAGACGATGGGGACAGCGGGGAGTGGTGGAGCCAGCCGGGATCGAACCGGCGACCTCTACAATGCCATTGTAGCGCTCTCCCAGCTGAGCTATGGCCCCACGCTGGAACCGGAAAGAATATTGGCGCGCGCGAAAAGCGTCAAGAGATTTCGACGGCAAACGCAACGATTTTGCGACGGCGGGTTGGGCAACCGGCTCCTTGTTGCGCACGCGGCAAAGCCGCGATCCGCAACCCCGCGACTCTCTCGTTTGAAAGATACCGGATCCCGGCTTTCGCAAAAGACAAGAAGGCGCTGCGCGCCGGATGACGGTGATAAAGAATCGCGCAGCTATGGAGCGGCTTGGCGCCGAAGGCACGTAACCTGCCGCAAACCTCGCGGAAACTTGCGGCGGGCTGCGTCGCCGCGCCGCTGATCCGCCTTGCAAAAGCTGGCTCCCGGCTTTCGCCGGGATGACACCATGTTCGCCAAGGCCATTTATTTCTTCGGCGCCTTGTGTATGCCCAGGTTCCACGCCATGAACGCCCACACGTCCGCGGTTTGCGCGATGCGCTTGTCGGTCGGCATGTAGCCGTGGCTGGTCTTGGTTTCCACTCGCAGCAGGATCGGCTTATCGCAGCTTTGCGCATGCTGCAAACGCGCCACGAACTTGTAGGAGTGGCTCGGCACCACGCGGTCGTCGTGGTCGGCGGTGGTGATGATCGTCGGCGGATAGCAGGTGCCATCCTTGACGTTCTGCACCGGCGAGAACTTGATCAGCCACTGGAACGCACTCGGATCGTCCGACGTGCCGTACTCCGGCGCCCACAGCGCGCCGCCGGAAAACTTCTGGTAGCGCAGCATGTCCATCACGCCCGCGCCACCGTAGGCCGCGCCGAACAGTTCCGGGTGTTCAGTGATGCTGGCGCCGACCAGCAGACCACCGTTGGAATATCCCTGGATTCCAAGATGCGGCGTTGAGGTGTATTTCTGCGCGATAAGGTATTTCGCTGCGTAGGCAAAATCATCGAACACGTTCTGCTTGTCGGACAACATCCCGGCGTGATGCCATGCCTCGCCGTATTCGCCGCCGCCGCGCAGGTTTGCGACCGCGTACACGCCACCCATTTCCAGCCATACCGGGAGCATTGGCGAGAAGCTTGGGGTGATGTTGATATCGAAGCCGCCATAGGCATAAAGAATGGTCGGGTTGGAACCGTCCAGTTTCACACCCCTGCGCGCAGTGATGAACATCGGCACACGCGTGCCGTCCTTCGATGTGTAGAAGACCTGTTTTGTTTGGTATTGCGACGGATCGAAATCCACATCGGGTTTCGCGAAGGTCTCGCTCTTGCCGCTGGCGATGTCGTAGCGATAGATCGTGGTCGGATACAGATAAGAAGAGAAGCCGTAGAACAACGTCTTTGAATCGTTGCGGCCGCTCATGCCCACCACCGAACCGATGCCGGGGAGGGTGAGCGTGGTCTTCGGGTGGCCATCCGGTCCGAACAGTTTCACTTCGCTCTTGGCGTCAACGAGGTACTGAACCGCAACGTCGCCGCCGGCCAGCAGCGAGTTCTCGATCACGTCGCGGGTGCCCGGCACGATCGTTTTCCAGCGTGTCGGCTCGGAGAACCTGAAGGCAACGATCTTGCGGTTGGGCGCACCGCGCGTGGTCTGCACGAACAATGTGTCGCCGATGTTGCCAAGCGGCGCGTACTCGGCATCGTTCGCCGTGAACAGCGGCTGGATTTTCGCGCTGACATCCGGATGCGCGGGATCGCCGAGGTTCGCGTAGAACAATTCGTTCTTGGTCGAGGTGCCGTTGACCAGGCTGACGAAAAGATAGCGGCCGTCTTCGGAAACCTGGCCTCCGATGATCCATTCCGGCAGGTCCGGGCGCGCATAGATCTTCCTGTCCGCGCTCTGCGGCGTGCCCAGCACGTGGTAGTACAACGCCTGATCCTGGACGCGATTCTGGATGGCTTCGCCTTTCGGCGGCACCGGATAACGCGAATAGAAAAAGCCCCTGTCATCGTTGGTCCAACTGATTCCGGAGAACTTCACCCACTTCACCTGGTCGGACAAATCCTTGCCCGTGCGCAGGTCGCGCACGTGGATGGTTTCCCAATCCGAACCGCCTTCGGAAAGCGCATAAGCCAGGTCGTTGCCATCATGCGAGGGCTCGTAATCTTGCAGCGCGAGCGAGCCATCGGGGGAGAGCTTGTTGGGGTCGATCAGCATCCGCGGTTGCGCGTTGCCGGCGCTCTGTTCGAACACCACCGATTGATTCTGCAAGCCGGAGTTCTTGCTGAAGAACAGCTTGCCGGCATCCTGTCGCGGCACGCTTACCTTCTCATAATTCCACAATTTGGTGAGCCGCTGCTTCATCCAGTCGCGTTCGGGAATCTGTTCGAGATACGCGAAGGCGAGTTTGTTCTCCTTGGCCACCCACAGCGCGAGCTCGCCGCTGTTCAAGTCCTCCATCCATTGATACGGCGCCGGAACCTGTGTGCCGGAGTAATCGTTGGTGATGTTGTCTCGCGGTGGCTGCGGGTAAGTGAGCTTGCCCGGCGGCGCGGCCTGGGCGGCAATGGCGCTGACCAGCAATGTGGCGAACGACAGCGCGACATATTTCATCTTGCTCTCCTGAAGCTGGCGGCCGAAGGGCTAAACCTACGCGCGGAAAAGCAGTCATGCAATGCGCCCTTCGTCGCCCGGGAAGGGTTGGGTCGCCTGTGGGAGCGCGCCTGCATGCGACAAGGGGCGGGTGGTTGTAGGAGCCTGCTTGCAGGCGACAAGGGGCGGGGGGTGTAGCAGCCTGTTTGCAGGCGACAAGAAGTGATGGCGAAGAACTCTGGGGTGGCCTGCAAGCAGGCTCCTACGAAGCAGAAGCGGTCGCCTGCAAGCAGGCTCCTACAAAAAGCGCATTCCGGCTCCGCTTGCGGCCCAGGTATGACAATGGTTTGTTAGGCTGCTTCCGTCTCACCCATCACCCACCACCCACCATCCACACCATCCACCACCTACCACTACCCACCACCTACCACTCCGCAATGCACGGCCTCGGCTTTATCCGCGATCTGGCTTACGTGATGCTCGCCGCCGGCGTGATTGCGGTGCTGTTCCATCGCCTGCGCCTGCCGGTGCTGCTCGGCTACATCATCGCCGGAGTGCTGATCGGCCCGCATACGCCGTGGAAGCTGGTGGTCGATCAACGCACCATGCGCGACATTTCCGATCTCGGCGTGCTGCTGTTGATGTTCACGCTGGGCCTGGAATTTTCACTGCGCAAATTGCGCGCGCTCGGCATCGGTGTGTTGCTGGCCGCGGTCGCCGAAGTGGCGTTGATGCTGTGGCTGGGCATTGAAGTGGGACGCCTTGCCGGCTGGCCGTCGCGCGATGCGCTGTTCCTTGGCGGCATCGTGTGTCTGTCTTCGACCATGATCGCGATCCGCACGGTCGAGGAACGCGGTCTTAGACGCCAGCCGTTCGTGCCGGTGCTGATCGGCATGCTGATTTCGGAGGAAGTGCTGACCGTATTGCTGCTGACCGTATTGAGCGCGTTCGCACTGGGCGGCGAAGTGGCGCCGGACGCGGCGCTGGCGGTGCTCGGGCGCATGGCCTTGTTCGTCGCCGTGGCGCTGATTGTGGGCTTGCTGATATTGCCGCGCCTGCTGGACAGGATCGCCGCGCGCGGGCGCGAAGAGATGTTGCTGATCGCGGTGCTCGGCATCTGTTTCGGTGCCAGCCTGCTGGCGGAATCCACCGGCTTCAGCGTTGCGCTCGGCGCGTTCGTCGCCGGCGTGGTGGTGGCCGAAGCGCGTTGCGCGCCACGCATCGTGCGAATGGTGCACCCGGTGCGCGACATGTTTGCGGCGATCTTTTTCGTTGCCATCGGCCTGCTGCTCGATCCGCGCGCGCTGTGGCAAGCTGCATTGCCGGCGCTGGGCATCGCGGCGCTGGTGATGTTCGGCAAAACCTTCGCGTGTGGCGCGGGCGCATTTTTCTTCGGCGGCCACGACGCTCGCGCATCCTTGCGCACCGGTTTGTCGATGGCGCAGATCGGCGAGTTCTCGTTCGTGATTGCGAGCCTGGGTATCGCGGGCGGTGCGGTCAGCGCATTTCTGTATCCGCTCAGCGTGGGCGCCTCGATCGTGTGCATGGCGGCATCGCCGCTGTTGATCGGCAATGCGGATGCTATCCAGCGCGGCATCCGCGCGGTCACCCCGCGCCCATTGCGCACGTTGGCCGGCGGTTACAGCGACTGGATCGGGCAGTTGGGGCCGAGCGGCGACAACGTGATCATCGCGCGCATGTTGCGGCGCTTCCTGTGGCACATCGGCGTCAACGTACTGCTGGTGTGCGCGGTATTCGTCGGCGGTGCGTGGCTGGAGCGGGCGATCCCGCGCTACTGGCCGCAGTGGCCGCTGAACGAGGTGCTGCGAAGATCAATGATATGGGCGGCCGCGTTGTTCCTGTCGCTGCCGATGCTGATCGCCGTGTACCGCAAATCCGACGCGCTCGGGATGTTGCTTGCGGAATTGGGCGTGCGGGAAAGCGTGTACGGCGCGAGTACCGATGCGCTGCGGCGGGTGCTGTCGAAACTGGTTCCACTGGCAACGCTGTTCGGGCTAGCGCTGCTGGTGGCGGTGCTGGGCGCAACCATTCTGCCGCCGCGCGGCGTGCTGTTTGCGTTGCTTGCGATTGGTGCGACGACTGTGTGGTTCCTGTGGAACGCGCTGGTGCGACTGCACGCGCGCATGCAGGCAGCTCTACGCGATTTGGTCGAGCAGCCGCCGAATACGCCACCGCGCGAATGATGCCGAACGGGTTCTTTGTCTGGCACGGATCAGTGTACGCGTCATTTCGTTAGTGCCCTCATCGTCGATTCGCCGCAGCTCAGCAATGCGCCGGCCTGCTGCCGCACGATAGCCGCGAGTGGGAAGATCGCACCGCAAAGTTGCCAGTCAGGATTACCGAGCTACAAGACTAGGCTGCAGAATTAGGCGGCGGGGTAAACGCGAGCCGCTGAATTGTCAAAGCCCGTTCCGACGGAGCAGCTAGGCGCAACTGGACTATGCGGTGGTACTACACTTCGGTTTCAAACCTACCAGGCGTTAGGCTTTAGAGCGTTTGTTTCGGTCGAGTGTGCGGGTGCGGCAATGTGTTGGACTTGGCTTCGCATCAGCGTCTGGTTGGCTGGTCAGTGTGCTTTCGCTGGCTCGTGCGGCATCGCAAGCTGAAACATTCTGCGGTGCTTTGGCGCAAGCCTTGGCCACTCCACTCTCAGGTGGTGCCATGGCTCAAGGCCAGGCTGCCGCGGCCCCAGGCGTTTGGCTTCGTGTAAAGTTGCCTAACCATTCGTTCAAGCGGACGGCCGGTCCATCGCTTGCGCTTCGTACAAACTCTGCGGCCGGCGCCGCTTAACTCAAGCGTTAGGCAGCAAATGAAAGTTTTGCCGTCGACAAATTTTCCGCTTCTCCGTTGGACCCTGGTATTTCTCGCCCTTGCGTGCGCCGCGGAAGTTGTCGTTGGGGCTAGGCTGCTCGCGTCTGGACAACTTCAGGGGTTAATTAGGGTAAGTTTCTTTCTTATGCTCGGTGTCGCGCTATGGCTTCGCTTGCGAGTCGCGCGACTTTTCGCACTTTTTATACTTTGGCTTTTTGCCATCCTTGTCGCTTTGCTCGCCGCGTTCAACCCGCGCGCCGTGGCGCAATATTGGTTAGGTTTGCCGCATATGTGGCTAGTCGTACTTGCGTTGGCCCTTTGCGCGGCTTGCGCATTGTTCGCAATTCACGTTCTCAGCAAGTACAAGGGCGAGTTCCGCTAGTGGCACGAAATTGCTGCCTAACTACTCATTCCAGCGGACG
>DATNFU010000010.1:0-6883 GCA_035606235.1 Rhodanobacteraceae bacterium | reverse complement strand
TACGCCGACGTGCAGGTGCAGAAGGCGATTGATGACGGCCTGATTCCCGGCCCGCACCTGTTCGTCGCCACGCGCGCGACCGTTGCAAAAGATTGCTACGGTCCGGGCCCGATGGGTTTCCGCACCGACATGACCTTGCCGCAGGGCGGCATTCCGGTCGCCGGCGTGCCGGAGATGATCGCGGCGGTGCGTGATCAGGCCGGCCACGGTGCGGACTGGATCAAGATCTACGCCGACTACCACTGCGGCAAATCACACGGCTCGGTGCCGACCTTCACCCAGGAAGAATTGAACGCGGGCGTGGAAGCCGCCCATTCGCTCGGCCTGCCGGTGTCGGTGCACTCGACCACGCCGGAAGGCATGCGCCGCTCCATCCTCGCCGGCGTCAACACGATCGAGCACGGCTTCGGCGGCACGCGCGAAGTATTCGAGATGATGAAGCAGCACGACGTCGCCTACCTGCCTACGCTGGAAGCGGTGGTCGCCTATGCCGAATATTTCCACGGCTGGAAGCCGGGCGATCCGCCGACCGACGACATGAAGCAGTCACAGAATGCGTTCAAGCTGGCGATGCAGGCCGGCGTCACCATCGGCTGCGGCAGCGACGTCGGGGTGTTCAAGCACGGCACCAATTACAAGGAACTCGAATGGATGGTGCGCGACGGCATGCGCCCTGCCCAGGCATTGCTCGCCGCGACGGCGGTGGACGCGAAGATTCTGCGCCAGCAGGACAAGTTCGGCCAGCTACGCGAAGGCCTCGATGCCGACATCATTGCCGTACAAGGCGATCCGACCCAGGACATCGGCGCGATCGAACACGTGCCGTTCGTGATGAAGGGCGGAATCATTTACAAGAAACCCTGACGCCGGAGGAGGCCGCATGGCGATCAAATCGCTTTTATGGTGGCGGCGACCCCGCACCCTGGTACTGGGCGGCCGCACGTTTGTCCCGCTCGGCTTGCGCGACCATCTGTGGGAAGATTTCTACCATCGCGCCCTGACGATCAGCTGGCCGGGCTTTTTCGGCGTGGCCGTCTGCATCTTCCTGCTGTTCAACGTGCTGTTCGCGCTGATCTACCAGTTGCAGCCGGGTGGTATCGCCAATGAAACCCCAGAAGGCCTGGCGGGCGCGTTCTTCTTCAGCGTGGAGACGCTGGCGACGGTCGGTTACGGCGACATGCACCCGCAATCGCTTTACGCGCATCTGGTCGCGACGGCGGAAATCATCCTCGGCATCGGTAACATCGCGATCGTCACCGGCCTGATCTTCGCGCGCTTCTCGCGTTCGCGCGCCAAGATCGTGTTCGGAAAATTCCCGGTGGTGCGTCCCATAGACGGCAAACCCACGCTGATGGTGCGCGCCGCCAACATGCGCCTGAACCTGATCTCGCAGGCTTCCGCGCACTTGCACCTGCTGCGCCTGTACACCTCGCCGGAAGGCTACCAGTTGCGGCGAATCGAAGACCTGCGGCTGGTACGCAATCGCCACCCGGTGTTTCGCCTGAGCTGGAGCGTCATGCACGTGATAGACGAGCAAAGTCCGCTGCACGGGGCTTCAGTGGAAGACCTGCGCGACAGTGAAGCGTCCGTGCTGCTCACGATCGAAGGCGTGGATGAAACGACCTCGCAGCCGCTGATCGCCATGTATCAGTGGGACATTGGCGAGGTGCGCTGGAACCATCGCCACGCAGACCTGGTGCGGCGGGACGAGAACGGCGTCAACGTGATCGATTACTCTGTCTTCCACGATGTAGTGCCGCTGGAAGAGGGGAAAAGGGGTCAGGTTCATTTTTCGACCCGATTAGATGAGTCTGCTCCTCATAAATGAACCTGCCCCCTTTTCTGCGGACTACATTCGGCGCGTTGCGCCCGGAGAATGGATCGATGCGCATCGTAAGCGCGGGACATGCGGCCTTTGCGCTCACCATGATCGCCATGGGAATTCTCGGCCTCGTCCATGGCGATTTCGTCCAGATCTGGCAGCCGGTACCCAGTGCATGGCCTGCGCGTGACGTGTTGATCTATCTCTGCGCCGCGATTGCCTTGCTCTGCGGTGCAGGACTGCTTTGGCGTCGCACGGCTGCGCCGGCTGCCAAGGTATTGTTCTTCTACCTGCTGGTCTGGATGCTGATGTTCAAGGTGCGCTTCATCTTCCTTGCGCCGACAACGGAAGGCTCCTACCAAAGTTGCGGAGAGAATGCGGTAATCGTCGCGGGCGCCTGGGTACTATTTGGCTGGCTGGCCGCGGAGTGGGACCGCAAGCATCTCGGATTCTTCAGCGGTAAAGCGGGGCTGCGTGCCGCTCGCGTGCTTTACGGCTTGGCGATGATCGCCTTCGGCCTGTCGCACTTCTTTTATCTCCACCTGACCGCACCATTGGTGCCGGCCTGGTTGCCCTGGCATGTGGGCTTTGCGTATTTCACCGGTGCGACTTATCTGGCTGCGGGAATCGCCGTAATCGTCGAAAGGTGCGCAAGGCTGGCGGCTTCGCTGTCAGCATTGCAGATGGGCCTGTTCACGCTGCTGGTGTGGCTACCCCTGATCTTCATCGGCACCATCAGCGCTTCACAGTGGGGCGAATTCACCGTTTCATGGACGCTCACCGCCGCGGCGTGGGTCGTTGCCGATTCATATCGGAGGGAAAAGGGGTCAGGTTCATTTTTTATGAGGAGCAGACTCATCTAATCGGGTCGAAAAATGAACCTGACCCCTTTTCCAGGTGTAAAAAATGAAGCTGACCCCTTTTCCAGTCGCCCGGCGCATCGGCGCGATAAAAAAACTTACATCGAAAGTGTCAGCGACTGTCCGGCCGGCAATGCATCCCATTGCGCGGTCAGCTCGGCGATTCGCGCCCGGATGGCGTCGATATCGGCCCCGGTGACGGCGAGCATGGGGCATTCGCGCTCCTCGCACGTGACGCGGTAGAGATCCAGCATGTCGGACGCGGAGCTCGAGCCGCCGGACCATGCATCGCCCTGGATAACCTCGACCAGCCGCTCCACGCCATCGCTTTCGGCCTCCGGAAGCATGTGGAAATCCGCGCGCGCGCCCTCGCGCACGCGCGTGAGGAATCCGCGCTTTTCCAATGTGCTTTCGACCGCGTAGTGCACCATGTCGTGCGGGATGATTCGTTGCTTGGGGCACTCGATCGCCTCGACCGCACCGTCGCTGCGCACGACGTCCATGCGGTCGCACTTGCCGGAGCCTTTGGTGAAGACCAGTTGCATGGTGTGCATGATCAGATCTGCGTTGCAGCAGGGACGGACGTTTTGATCTAGTGCTGCGATTCCTTCAGCAGCTCCGCCAAGTAACGCTTCCACACGATCGGCAGCGAATGGGTGTGGTGTCCCTGGGTCTGGTCGCTGATCGGCAGCAGCACGTAGCGGCCGTGTCTCACCTTTTTTATTTCCTTCGGCATGATATTCAGCTCCGGCGGATTGACCTGGTCATCCGCGGAGTTGATCGCCATTACCGGCGCTTCGATGCGATCAAGCTGGGCGGATGGATCGTACGTGCGCGATGCATCGAACTGGTACAAAAGGTCGTTGGCATCGTATTCCGCCAGGCGCTTCGCGAGCTGCGCGTGGAGGTACGCATCGGCCTGATCTCGGGTCGGGTAACGCGCGTGCCAATGCTGCGGATCGCTGATCATCAGCATCAGGATGTCGATCGCGGTGGTCATGCCCTGGCGCGGTTGCTGTTTGTAATCGCCATGATTCCACGCCGGATCGTTGCGGATCGCATCCATGATCATTGTGCGCATCATCCGGTTGCGACCGGCGATCTGCACCGGCAGGCAGGCCAGCGGCATCAACGCATCCATGAATTGCGGATGGCTCTCGCCCCACATCCAGGTATGCATGCAACCCATCGAGGTACCCGCCACCAGTCGGAGATGGTTGACGTGCAGCCCGTCGGTGACCAGCGCGTATTGCGCACGAACCATGTCCGCGTAATCGTAGTGCGGGAAGTGCG
Organism: Rhodanobacteraceae bacterium; assembly: GCA_035606235.1. GTDB lineage: Bacteria > Pseudomonadota > Gammaproteobacteria > Xanthomonadales > Rhodanobacteraceae > 66-474. The sequence goes on along the minus strand of DATNFU010000010.1, from coordinate 2,908 downwards.
CGCGCAGGCCATCGCTCGGTTTGCTGGAACCGCCGTGACCGATCCCGTCCGGCAGGATGATGTAGTACTTGCTTGCGTCCAGCAATTGGCCCGGGCCGAACAGCACGCCGGCGAAATCATCGGTCAGAAAATTGTCGCCGGCGCCGGAGGTGCCGTGCAGGATCAGCACGGCATTACGCACCTTGCCCGACGGGTCGCGCGCCGGCGTGCCGAGCGTGCGGTAGTGGGTGCGCAACTGCGGCAGTGTCTCGCCGTCGCCGAAATGAAAATCGCGGATCGTGAAGTCGCCTTGTTTCACCGGCCAGCGTTCGGCGGCGAACGCCGGCTGCGCAGCGAGCAGCAGCAAGGCCAGCAAGGGAATCAGTCGTGTCATGGAAAACTCCCGGCTCGGGGTTGGCTGCACGATCGAATGTAAGTAAAGGCGCTTTTTCAATTACGAACTTTATTGCGATTCGGCAAGCGCGCCGCATCGACATCGACATCGGCATCGCGCTTGTCCAGGATCACCAGCGCGATGCCGCCGAGGATTGCGATGGAGGCGATCAGCAGGCGCAGCGTGAGGTGCTCACCGAGCAGGATGATACCGCCGATGGCCGCGATGATCGGCACGCTCAACTGCACGCTGGCCGCGTGGGTCGCCCGCAATCCTTTCAGCGCGGTGTACCAGATCGCGTAGCCGATACCGGATGCCAGCGCGCCCGATGCGATGGCATACAGGATGCCGCGCGCATCCAGCGATGCCCACGGAAGTGCGACGAGGCTCAATGCCACGGCGAACGGCACGGCTTTCAGAAAATTCTCCGCGGTCGTGCGCACTGGTTCGCCGGCGTGTCTGCCACGCAACGAATAAATGCCCCAGGCGACGCCGGCCGAGAGCATCAGCGATGAGCCCACCAGCGGCGGCGCGGAAGCACCGGGCAGCAGCAGCCCGGCCAGGCCGGCAAGCGCGAGCGCAAGCCCGATGATCTGCAGGATTTTCAGCCGCTCGCCGGACCAGATGCCATAACCGATCATGCTCGCCTGCACCGCGCCGAACAGCAGCAGCGCGCCGGTTCCCGCCGGCAGGCTGATGTAGGCGAAAGAAAAACCCGCCGCATAGGCGAACAGTGCCAGCGCCGAAAGCCAGTTGCCGGCCCCGCGCGCCGTTCCGCCGCGCAGGTGCACTATCAGCCACAGCACCAGGGTGCCGGCGATGATCCGCACCGCCGTGAAAGTCGCCGGATCGATGCGGGTTTCCTTCAGCGCAGCCCGGCACAGCAGTGAGTTGCCCGCGAACGCAATCATCGCGAGCAGGGTGAGCGTCATCACCCGCGCGCGTGGCGGGCGCTCAGGCAAGTGCACGTTCGCGATGGCCAATGGCGGGCTTTATATTTTCTCCGGGCTGCTCAGCGTGCTCGCGGGTGGAGAGGATGGCGTTCCCCCAGCTCGCCCACTCCGATGATGTCGCGGCAAGCGCGGGCCGTACTTTCGACCTCTTGTTGATGGTATCCCGCGCCGCTAACGTCGGCGAGGCCGTGCGTCGCACATCCATGGGGATGCTCATGAAAGCAGTGTCGGGAGCGAATGTTGAGCGTGCCGGCGCGCACGCGTGGTTGGCGGAATGCCTGGCGCTTGGCGTCGATAACCCCAGGGCGCGAGGCATCGGCATCGGTCGGGTATTGCTGGCGCTGGTGATGATCGGCCTGGGCATTCGCGGCCTGGTGTTCGGCGATTTCGCGGGCACCTGGCAGCGCATTCCGATCGAAGCGCTGCCCGCACACGATTTCTTCGTATACGCAACCGCGATCATCGAACTCGCGACCGGCGTCGGCGTGTTGATTCCGCGTGTGGCAAAAATCGCGGCTGCGGTGATGTCGATATTTGCGCTGTTGTGGATGGTGTTGCTGAAATTCCCTGCGATCGTCTACGTCCCGAGCATGGAAGCGGTATGGCTGGGAGCGGGCGAAATCGCGGTGATCCTGGCGGGTGCATGGGTCGCATTCGCCGCGCTCGCAAATCCGCATGGCAGGTTTTTTTCGGGCCGCAACGGCATGCGCAATGCGCGGTTGCTGTTCGTGCTGGCATTGCCGACGTTGGGGCTGTCGCATTTTCTGTATTTCGCGCAAACCATCATGTTGGTTCCCGCGTGGCTGCCATGGCGGGGCGGCTGGGCCTATCTCACCGGCGCGGGTGACCTCGCCGCCGCGTTCGGCATTCTGTTCGCGGTGTGGCCGCGATTGGCGGCGACGCTGGAAGCCGTGATGTTGTGGGTGATCACGGTGCTGGTCTGGTTGCCGGTGCTGATTGCGCATCTGCACGACGCCGGTGCGTGGTCGGCATTCCTGATGTCTTCCGCGATCGCGGCCGGCGCGAGCGTGGTGGCCGATTCCTATCGCGGCGTGCAGTGGTCGACCTTCCGCACCAGAGATCGCGGCGCGTGATTTCCTGCACGCGTTGGGCCGCAGTGGCAAGTCCGTCGCGCTGCTGGCCGAACTGCACGGCGTGCTGTTCGTGCAGGATCGGCCGCGAACCCGCTGGATATTCCAGCGTGATGAAGCGGGCCACGTCACCGGCTTCGAGCTGCGTCGCGCGGGCGTGAACCAGCACAGCGATTCACGCGCGTTTGAGTCTAATTCTTCGCGGCTTTCAGACGCTCGATTTCGTCCTTCAAATACGCCGCGCTGAGGGTGGCGTGCTGCTTGGCGATCGGCAGCAAGGTCGGATAGAACTGCACGAAAGTGGTGTCCACTGCGCCATGCGCGGCATGGCATGAGTAACACGAGCTGCTTTCGGGAATTTTATCTGCAGGTGCGGTGCCATCGTCGAAACTGAAGAACGCCCAGCCGCCGTTGAATCGCGCGGTGTCCTTCACGTGCACTTCCATGCCCTGCGCTGCGCCGCTCTGGAAATGCCCGCGCTGATTGATCGA
>DATNFU010000009.1:0-6609 GCA_035606235.1 Rhodanobacteraceae bacterium | reverse complement strand
AAAGGCGAGCGCCGGCGCAAGCGCCAGCATCGATACGAAAGTCAGACGATTCATCGGCTCATCCCCATGTGGGCGAATCGCAACGGTAAGCCCGGAGGTCGGAGCGCGCAAGCGCGCCGACCGTGGCTTCGCTCAATGTGCGCCGGCGGCGCTGGCGGACGCGCCGGTCGTGCCAGCGGAGTCGGAGCCGATATTGGTTTGCAGGAAAGCATCCACCTTGGTCAACAATTCGGCGATGTTGTCCTCATTGTAGAAGCCATGCCATTCGTCGGGCTTGTACAGCCATTCGTGCGGGATGTGGCGCATCAGCAGATCCTGGTGCAGGGTCTTCCCCTGCACCTCCGGCACGCGGGTGTCGCGGCCGCCGACGATCAGCATCACTTTCGCTTTCAGGTTATTCAACTGGTAAATCGGCGAATGCTGTGCGAGCGTATCGCCATCGGTGCCAACCGTGCGTTTCAGAAAATCCTTGCCATAGATGTCGCGCATGGCGTCACTACCGCCGGTGTACATCAGGCGCAGATCGTAAACGCCGACATAGCCGATGGCGCATTTGTAAAGGTCGGGCTCCTTTACCGCACCTTCAAGTGCTGCGTAACCACCATAGCTGCCACCGTAAATGCAGATGCGGTTTGGATCTGCGATGCCCTGCGCGATCGCCCAACGGGTGGCGTCAGTCACGTCGTCCTGCATCTTGCCGCCCCACTCCTTGTAGCCGGCCTTGATGAAGTTGTAGCCATAGCCGCCGGAACCGCGATAGTTCACCTGCAGAACCGCATAGCCATGAGTGGCCATGGCCTGCACGTAATCGTCGTAGGCCCAGTAGTCGCGCTCACCGAAGGGACCACCGTGCACGAACACCACCATCGGCAGATGTTTGGCGTTTTCCTGCCCGGGCGGATAACTGATGTAGCCATGCAATTTCAGGCCGTCACGCGCGCTGAGCGTAATCGGCTGCTTGCTGGCCATCCTGGTCGGATCAATCCAGGAAGCGCGCTGCAGGAGCGGCGTGAATTTGTAGCTGGCACGATCATAGAGGAAGAATGTGCCCGGATCGGCATCCGCCTCGACCAGCGCAATCGCCTTGCTGCCGTCGTCGGTGCCGGAGACGAACTGCACGTCTTCGCCCGGATATTGTTGCAACAATGCGATCAGCGCTTTCGCATCCGGAGAAGACGCATCGAAAGCCGACAATGCCGGCCGGCCATCCACGAAGCGCACGCCCATCACCGAATCGTTCGCCAGACCTTGCGCCAGGTCGTTCATCTCGACATCCGGATTGCTCCAGACCTGGGTCATCTTGCGCGTCGCGGGATCGAACCGGCACACGCCGAAGCCACTGGACGAGTGACAGGTGAACCAGACCATGCTGTCATCGGCGCTGAACGCAAGCGGCCGTTCACGATCACTGCTGGCCTGTGAAAGCAGTTCCCAATCGCCAGTGCCGCCAGCTCGCATGTAGATTTTGCGATCGCCGTTCAGATCGTCGCTCGATGCAAACCACACATTGCCTTTGTGATCGACCAGATAATCGGCTTCACGTATGGGCGCCGTGGCGACCTTCACTTTGCGACCATCGCGCACATCCATTTTCCACACCGCGCTGAATGCCCCGGCCGAACCGGATGCTTCCCAATCCGTGATCTGCACCAGTACATGATCGGCATCGCCCTGGATACGCGAAAGATACTGCGCACTGCCGTACTCAGCAGTGGCCCGCTGGATATGCGAACCGGCTTGCATGTCTGACTTGCGGTAGCCGTACAGCATGGTGGCACTGCCGCCATCGGCGTTTACCGCATAAAGCTCCCCGGTCGCGAGGGGAGCGTCCCAACCGCCATCGTGCTCGGCCTCGGTATAGAGCACACGATTGGGCGACACCCACCAGAAATCCAGCACATCTTCGTCTTGGCGCGGATTGATATTGGCGCCTTTGTGGTTGACCAGATCAATCAGCGTCAACACGGTCTGCCCATTTTTCAAGACGGAGGTCGCGGCCAAGTGCGTGCCATCCGGCGAAATCTTGACGTCCTTGTATTGCGAGTGCCGGGCAAGATCGGCGAAAGACACCGGTGCGGCGCTCAGCGCAAAAGCGCAGCCGCACAGGACCAACGCAGCCAGCGCGCGGGACAGTTTCATCGGATTCCCCTTCAAGCGCGCCACCCCTGGCGCAACCGCGATGCTAGACCGTCGCGCCCATCCAAATCAACCTGCCAGATCCTTGAAAACCTCGTCGAGGCCTTCGCGCCAGTCGGGCAGTTGCGCGCCGAAAGTCTCGCGCAACAGCGTGGTATCCAGCACCGAATACGCGGGACGCCGCGCGCGCGTGGGGTAGTCCCGCGTCTTGATCGCTGCAATCTCCGGAACGCGCGCGATCAGCCCGGCACGATGGGCGCGCGCAAGAATCGCGCCCGCGAATTCGTGCCACGTGGTTGTTCCGCCAGCGGTCAGGTGATACACGCCGTCCAGCGAATGCTCGGTCATGTCGCCCTGATCCACGTTGAACCAGCGTGGGATGACCTGCGCGGTGACTTGCGCAATCAATTCGGCCGGTGTCGGTGCGCCGATCTGGTCATCCACCACGCGCAGACAGTCGCGTTCCTTCGCCAGTCGCAACATGGTGCGAAGAAAATTGTTCCCGCGAGGCGCGTATACCCACGCCGTGCGGAGGATCAGATGCGATGCGCCACTTGCGCGCAATGCAAATTCGCCGGCGAGCTTGGAGCGTCCGTAGGCGCTGACCGGCTTGGCCGGATCGTCTTCGCGATAGGGCTGCGCGGCACTGCCGTCGAACACGTAGTCGGTGGAGTAGTGCACGACATGCGCGTCGTGTGCGACCGCCCACTCGCCCAGCACCCCAACGGCCTGCGCATTGATGCGCATGGCGAGATCCGGCTCGTCCTCGGCGCGATCCACCGCCGTGTACGCCGCCGCGTTGACGATCAGGTCCGGCGCGATGCGATCCAGCGCCGCGCGCAGCTCTTCGAGATCGGAGAGATCAATGCGCTCGCAATCGGCGCCATCCAGTTTGCCGTCGCGGGTGGCGCGAACGAGTTGGTCGTGCGGTGATGTTTCGGCCGACCGCGGACGATCATGGTGGCAAGCCAGATGGGAGAACAGCGGTTTCAGCTCGCGCGCGGTATGTCGCAGCGCGAACTGCAGCGCGTGACCAACCTGTCCGCTGGCGCCCAGCAGCAGAATGCGTGCCGGGGCGCTCATGGCGAGTAGGCCGGCAGTTTGTCTGCAGCGACCTCGGCCAGAAATGGCGTGCTCCTGTCCTTGTCCGACAGCAGCGGCTCGGCAACCGGCCAGTCGATCCCGAGCTGGGCGTCGTTCCAGCGGATGCCGGCATCCGCCGCGCGATCGTAGAGCGCGGTGCATTGATACACGAAGGTGGCGTAATCGCTCACTACGCAGAAGCCGTGCGCGAAGCCTTCCGGTATCCAGAACTGGCGCTTGTTTTCCGCCGTAAGCATGGCCGCGGTCCAGCGCCCGAAGGTCGGGGAACCGCGGCGGATATCCACCGCCACATCGTAAACCTCGCCCTCCAATACGCCGACCAATTTGCCCTGCGGATTGGGCCACTGGTAATGCAGTCCGCGCAGCACGCCGCGCGCCGAGCGCGACACGTTGGATTGCACGAAGCGCGCGTGGATGCCGATCGCGGCGTACTTCTCGACGTTGAAACTCTCGTAGAAATACCCGCGCGCATCGCCGAATACCGCAGGTTCCACAATGCAGCAACCGGACAGATCGGTATCAATGCGTTTCAGTTGCGGCATATTGCTCATCGCACAATGCCCTGCCCGATCATCTGCAGCAGATATTGCCCGTAGCCGGTCTTGGCCAGCGGCCTGGCGAGCTCGCGCACCTGCTGTGCATCGATCCAGCCGTTCTGGAACGCGATCTCCTCCGGACAACACACCTTCAGGCCTTGGCGATTCTCCACGGTGGCGATGTAGTTGCCGGCATCCATCATGGATTCGTGCGTGCCGGTGTCGAGCCACGCGTAACCGCGGCCGAGTTGCTCCAGCATCAGCGAGCCGTCTTCGAGATAACAGCGGTTGAGATCGGTGATTTCCAATTCGCCGCGCGGGGAGGGTTTCAGCCCGGCCGCAAAATCACAGACGCGCTCGTCGTAGAAATACAAGCCGGTGACGGCGTAGTTGGATTTGGGTTTGGCAGGCTTCTCCTCCAGCCCGATCACGCGATTGCCCGCGTCGAACTCGGCAACACCGTAGCGTTCCGGATCGCGGACCCAGTACCCGAACACCGTCGCCCCACGTTGGCGGGAACTCGCGCGTTGCAACAACTCGGTCAGACCGTGGCCATAAAAGATGTTGTCGCCAAGGATCAGGCAACTGGGTTGCCCGGCGATGAACTCGCGGCCGATCAGGAATGCTTGCGCCAGGCCGTCCGGCGAAGGCTGCGCGGCATATTCGATCCTGATACCCCACTGCGAGCCGTCGCCCAGCAGTCGCTGGAACATCGACTGTTCGTGCGGCGTGTTGATCACCAGTACCTCGCGGATGCCGGCGAGCATCAGCACCGACAGCGGATAGAAAATCATCGGTTTGTCGTACACCGGCAGCAGTTGCTTGCTGATCGCCTGCGTCACCGGATACAGCCGTGTGCCCGAGCCGCCGGCGAGAATGATGCCTTTCTGGGTGCTCATGCGGTCGCCCCGAGCCTTTCCATCCGGTAGCTGCCATCCAGCACGCGCCGTACCCATGGTTGGTGGTCGAGATACCAATCCACCGTACGTGCAATGCCGGTCTCGAACGACACGCTCGGCTTCCAGCCGAGTTCGTTCTGCAATTTCGATGCATCAATCGCGTAACGGCGATCGTGACCGGGACGGTCGGCCACGAATTCGATCAGCGACTCACGTTTGCGTCCGTCGGCCAACGGGCGACGCTCGTCCAGCAGCGCGCAGATCGTCTTCACCACGTGGAGGTTCTCGCACTCGGCATCGCCGCCGACATTGTAGGTTTCGCCGACGCGGCCGGCTTCCAGCACACGCCGGATCGCGGCGCAGTGATCGAGCACGTACAGCCAGTCGCGCACATTGCGGCCATCGCCGTACACGGGCAACTTTTCGCCCGCCAGCGCGCGCGCGATGATCAGCGGAATCAATTTTTCCGGAAACTGATATGGCCCGTAATTATTGGAGCAGTTGGTGGTCAGCACCGGCAGGCCGTAGGTGTGGTGGAAGGCGCGCACCAGGTGGTCGGATGCCGCCTTCGATGCCGAATATGGCGAGTTCGGCGCGTACGGCGTGGCTTCCGTGAACTTGCCGGTGCTTCCGAGCGAACCGTACACCTCGTCGGTGGAAACATGCAGAAACCGAAACGTGCCGCGCGCGGAATTGTCGAGCGACTTCCAATAATCGCGCGCGCACTCCAGCAGGCCCAGGGTGCCGACCACATTGGTCTCGACGAACGCGGCCGGGCCGTCGATCGAACGATCCACGTGCGACTCGGCGGCGAAATTGACGATCGCATCGGGGCGATGTAGGGCCAGCAAGCCCGTCACCAGCGCGCGATCACCAATATCACCCTGGACGAACGTGTGGCATGCATTGCCTTCCAGAGATTGCAACGTATCGAGGTTGCCGGCATAGGTCAGCTTGTCGAGATTGACCACCCGCACACCCTCGATGACGGCCTGCAATACAAAGTTGCCGCCGATGAACCCGGCGCCGCCGGTGACCAGTACCGTTTTCGTCATGTTCGCCTCGCGCAAGCCAGCGCGGCCGGATTATCCGGCCGCAAAAGCGCGCCATTGTGCCATGACCCGGGAATGTGACCGAGTCGACACACGCACCGCCGTTTGGCACGCTCCCTGCTGTCACATTTCGCAACAGTTGTCCGTACGGCGCGTCAGGAACAGGGGATCTCCATGCGCACGCTCCCACGTGGCTTCACGCTGATCGAGCTGATGATCGTGATCGCGATCATCGCCATCCTCGCCGCCATCGCGATTCCGGCTTACCAGGATTACGTCATTCGCTCGCAGGTGTCGGAAGGCTTCGAGCTGGCGGATGGGGCCAAGCTAGCGGTCTGGGACTTTGTATCGAATACCGGGAGATTTCCAAAGGGCAATCAGTCCGCCGGGCTTCCCGCCGCGAGCTCGATTTCCGGCAACTTTGTTTCCTCGGTGACCTTGACCAGCGGTCTGATCACGCTCACCTACGCCGGCCCGAAGGCCAGCCAGGCAATCAAGACGCAAACCTTGCTGCTTTCCCCCACGACGGTTACGGGCAGCATTATCTGGAAGTGCAGCAGCGCGATGCCGGCACGTTACCTCCCTTCTCCGTGCCGCTGATTGAGACGTACCGCCAGCCGTCGGGAGGGAGTTTGCTGACGCGCCGCGTCACCGATGCCCCGAGGCGTCAGCACGGTTGCCGAGCAAATGAGCGAACGCGAGTACCTGTTCACACTTTCTTGCAATCACACCTGGAATGCAGTCTGGCATGGAAGCTGCACGATTTCGTTCGAGCTTCCGCTCGTCTGGCCGGCTGGCCAGGGAGGCGGACCGCAAGGTCCGAACAGGGGCTTTGAGCTTCAGGGGCATCCCACGGTTAGCTAGCCAACAGAGTCAAGAGAG
>DATNFU010000008.1:0-44453 GCA_035606235.1 Rhodanobacteraceae bacterium | reverse complement strand
CAGGCGCTGGGCGTGGAGGCCAAGACGCATGAGGCCATCTTCAAGGCGATCCACGCGCCGGGCGGTGAGTTGGCAACCTATGATGCCAGCACCGGCCGCCTGAAGAACCCGCTGCCCGACATCAACGACATCGCCAAGTTCTACGCAAAGTACGGGGTGAAGCCGGACGTGTTCGTCGCCACCGCCAACTCGTTCACGGTCAACCTGAAGATGAAGCGCGCAGACGCTGAAGTGAAGGCATTGGGCGTGACCGGCACGCCGACCATGGTGGTGGATGGCAAATGGCGCTACGACCTCTCGACCGCGGGCGGCGTCGAACAGATGGTCGAGCTGACAAAGTACCTGGTCGGCCTGGAAGAACAGGCGAAGAAGCAATGAATACACCTCGCGCACGCCTCCTTACGCTTGCGCTTCTCGCCGTCGGTTTGCTGCTGACCGCGGCATGCTCGGCGCATAACGACACCGATGGCGCCTCGGTTTCGGCACCGGCATCCGCAGGCACGGCGGCAACCAAATCGAACAAGCCCGGCGCGTTCACCGAAGGCAAGCAGTACGTGCGCCTCGGCACCGCCGGACAGCCGGCGGCCAGCGGCCCGGTGGTAATCGTGGAAGTGTTCTCCTACGCCTGCCCGCACTGTGCGGAGTTCGCGCCATTCTTCGACAAATTGCGCGAGAAGCTGCCGAAAGACGTGCAGGTGCGCTACATGCCGGCGATTTTCAGCGCGGCGTGGGAGCCCTATGCGCGTGCGTTCTATGCGGCCAGACAACTCGGGGTGTTGAGCCAGACCCACGATGCGCTGTTTCAGGCGATGCAACAGAATTATCCGCTGAACTCACTGGACGATCTCGCCGCCTTTTACGCGCGGCATGGCGCCGACCAGCAGAAGTTCCTGGATGCCGCCAATTCCAAACAGACCGACGCGCAGATCGCCGCCGACCAGGCTCTTGAGAAGAGCTGGGGTATCGATGCCACGCCGATGCTGGTGGTCGGGCACCTGCAAGACAATGCGCCGGATGCGCCGGTGGTGGCCGACTATCGCAGCGCCGACGTGAGCAGTTACGCTGAACTTGGCGAACTCGGCGGCTGGCTGGTGAAGCGCGAAGAAGCGCAGGCAGCGAAGCACTGAATGGACGCGAAGCATCGGCGCTTTCACCCGCACGATGCTAGGCTTGAGAGCGATGAATGCTCCCGCCGTACCTCACGCTGATGCGCCGGCATTGCGCCTGTTGAGTTGCAATATCCTCGCCGGCGCCAGCATCGGCCGCTATCACGAATACGTGACGCGCAGTTGGAGTGCGATCCTTCCCAGCCGACACAAGCGCAGCAATCTCGACAAGCTCGCGCGCACCATCGCCGAGTTCGACGTCATCGGCCTGCAGGAAGCGGATGCCGGCAGCATGCGCTCGGGATTTCTCAACCAGACGCAGTACCTGGCTGAAGCTTCCGGGCTGCCGTTCTGGAGCCACCAGCCGAACCGGCGCGTGTCGCACGTGGCGCATTCGGCCAACGGCCTGATCAGTCGCGCGCAACCGAGCGAGGTGCTGGATTATCCGCTGCCAGGTCGCGGGCGCGGTGTGCTGCTGGCGCGTTACGGCAACGATCGCGATGCGCTGCTGGTAGCGGTGGCGCATCTGTCCCTTGGCCCGCAGGCGCGGCTGCGGCAACTGGCTTTCATCGCCGAACTGCTGCACGGGCATCCGCACGCCGTGCTGATGGGCGACCTCAATTGCGACCCGGACAGTCTGGAACTGCGCGTGCTGTTCGCGCGCACCGCATTGGCCGAACCGCTGCAGGTGCGGCCCACGTTCCCGAGCTGGCGGCCGCAACGCGCGATCGACCACATCCTGGTGTCATCGGACATCGCAATCGAACGGATATGGACATTGCCCGTTGCCTTTTCCGATCACCTGCCGCTGGCCGCGCAGATCCGCCTGCCCGTGAAAGTGCAGCCCGTTTGAGCAAGGGCTGTCGCGGGCCTGAACCGCCCGCGCAGGCGGGTCAACCCGCCGGGGGCGAACACGTTTTCTCCGCACGAGGCGGCATTCGCCGCCGACCAGAAAGGGAGAACGTCATGCAACGCCTTCATCCTCGTGGTCTTCTGCTCGCCGGTGCGGTCGCGCTGAGCCTGGGTTTCGCGGCTGTGGCGCAGGCGCAGAGCACGGGTTCGGAAACCGAGCGCAACGTGGATCAGCAGCAACGCATCGAGCAGGGACTGCAATCGGGTCAACTCACCTCGGGCGAATCCCGCAAGCTTGAACAGGGCGAAGCGCGCATCGATCGCACCGAACAGCGCGATCTCGCCAACGGGTCGCTGTCGGCTTCGGAAAAGGCGCAGATCCAGCGCGAGCAGAACCACGAAAGCGCCGCGATCTACCACCAGAAGCATGATGCGCAAACCGGCAATCCCGATTCGCTGAAATCCAACCTTGCGCAGGCCAACGTGCAACGCGACGTCAACCAGGAGCAGCGCATCCACAACGGCGTCGCCAACGGTTCGCTCACCAATCGCGAAGTGGGCCACCTGCAGGGCCGCGAAGCGCATGTGGACCACATGGAAGCGCACTCGGACACCTTGCGCCAGACCGGCCGCATCCAGCGCGCCGACAATCGCGACAGCCGCCGCATCTATCGGCAGAAACACGATAGCCAGCGCCGACATTGATCGGCTCCAGTGCGCGATGACGGAGGGCCGCACACGCGGCCCTCCGCACGTGCACCGTGGCTGAAGCCCGCGCGATATGCGTGTTGCGCGCGAGAACGGTCGCGCGTGCCGGATCGTTTACAATCCCGGCTGATGAATGCTGCAACCCTCCTGTCCATTCTGCGGCGGATCGCTGGATCGCCGCGGCGCCTCGCCTTGCTGCTTGGTCTGCTGTTGCCCGTTCCACTGCTTGCCAACGCGCAGGCGATGACGCTGCAACAGCAGCGCGATGCGTTTCGCGCCGCCTATGCCGCGGCTTACAACGGTCAGGATTGGCAACCCCTGGCACGCGGGCTGGAAAATTATCCGCTGTACCCGTATCTGCAAGCTGCCGCACTGGAACACGATCTGGCCCACGCTGACCGCGCGGAGGTCGCGGCGTATCTTGCGCGTTATCCCGACCAGATTCCGGCGCAGGATTTGCGTCGCGATGAACTGACCCTGCTTGCCAAACAGCGGGACTGGAACGGATTTCTCACGTTCTATCAGCCGGGCCTGGGCGATGCGCTGACTTGCGACGCGCTGCAGGCAAAGCTCGCGCAAGCCGGGAAGCTGGATTTCCAGCGCGACCTCGCCGCGCTATGGGATAAATCCAGTCTTCCGGACGAGTGCGCCAGCGTGCTGGACGCGGCGAACGCGCAAGGCCTGCTGACGGAGCAATACATCTGGCAGCGCATCGATCGCGCCGCCGAAGCGGGCCACGCTTCCACCATCGCGCAATCGGCGGCATGGCTGCCGCCCACCGAGGCCGCAATCGCGTTGCGATTGGCTGACGCGTTGCGCACGCCGGCCACGTTGTTGAAGAGCGCCGACGCGCTGCCCGACAGCACGCGGACGCGGCAGGCGCTCGCGATCGCGCTCACCCGCTACGCGCGCAGCCATGACGATTTGGCGCAAGCGGCGTGGCAACGCATCTCGCGCAGATTCGCCTTCGACGTCGCGCAGCGCGATCGCATCCTCGCCGCACTCGCGCTTTACAGTGCCGCCGATTACGAAGACGACGCGCTGACCAAGCTGATCGCGCTGCCGCCCTCGGCGCAGACCGACGCCACCCGCGAATGGCGCGTGCGCGCGGCGTTGGCGAATCAGGACTGGAATGCCGCCCAGGCCGCGATCGATGCGCTGACGCCGCAGCAGATGGAGCACGACGAGTGGCGCTACTGGCGCGCGCGGATCGCCCAGAAGCTCGGACGCGAACAATCGGCCCAGGCCGGTTATGCGGCCCTGGCGCAACAAGCGACGTACTACGGCTTTCTCGCCGCAGATCGCGCGGATTTGCCGTACACGATCTGCCCGGCACAACTCGCCAACGACACCGCCGACCAACAGCGGCTGCTGGCGATGCCGGGTTTCATGCGCGCATTCGAGCTGTTTGCGCTGAATATGTTGCAGCCGGCGCGGCGCGAATGGAATCGCGTGTTTGATGACTTGCCGCAAGCCGATCGCCGGCAAGCAGCGGCGCTTGCCTACGCGCGCGGTTGGTACGATCGCGCGGTGTTCGCGCTCGCCAATGACGACGACGCGCATCTGTATGAACAACGCTTTCCGCTGGCCGATGAAACGCGCGTGCTCGCCTCCGCGCAGGCCGCCGGCATTGACCCGGCCTGGGCTTACGCGATCATCCGCGCGGAAAGCGCCTGGCAGACCGATGCCCATTCGGGCGCAGACGCTTACGGTCTGATGCAACTGCTGCCGGGCACCGCGTCAAAAGTCGCGCGCGAAAACGGCCTTCCTTATGGCAACGCACAGGATCTCTACGATCCGGCTGTCAATATTCCGCTCGGCACCCGTTATCTGGCCGCAATGGCGATGCGTTACGATGGCAACCCGTGGCTGGCGAGCGCGGCTTACAACGCCGGCCCGATCCCGCTGCAGCGCTGGCTGGATGCGCGCGGCGCACTGGCGCCGGATATGTTCATCGCCACCATTCCCTACAAGGAAACACGCGATTACGTCGGCCGCGTGCTGTCATTCGCAACGATGTACGACTGGCGCCTGCATGGCGATGTGCTGCCGATGTCGGCACGCATGCCGCCGATCGGCACGGCCTTCTCGCTGTCGGTCGGGGTCACGCGCAAGCCGGTCGTCTGCAACACCAACAGCGAGTCCCAAACCGCGGCCGCGAGCAGTATCACGCCGGCCAGCGCCCGCAGCGCAATGCCTGCCGCAAAGCAAAGGCCATGAGATGCACGCGCAAAAAATCGTGATGCTGGGCGGCACCGGTTTTATCGGCAGTCATCTTGTGCCGCGGCTTGCCGCCGATGGACACACCATCACGGTGCTGTCGCGCAATCGCGAAAGACGCCGCGGCCTGCTGGTATTGCCTTCGGTGCGTGTGATCAGCGTGGATCCTTATGACCGCGCGTCACTTGCGCGGCAATTCGCCGGTCACGATATGGCGATCAATCTGGTCGGTATCTTGAATGAGACCGGCGGCGCCCGTTTCGCGCGCGCGCATGTCGATCTCACCGCAACCGTGATCGCCGCCTGCCGCGAGGCCAGCGTCGCGCGCCTGCAGCAGATGAGCTCGTTGAATGCCGGCAACGGTGCGTCGAAGTACCTGAAGACACGCGGCGAAGCCGAGACGCTGGTCAAGAACTCCGGCCTGGAGTGGACCATCCATCGGCCGAGCGTCGTGTACGGACGCGGCGACGGGCTGGTCTCGCGCTTTCATCAGCTGTTGAAACTCTCGCCGGTGCTGCCGCTGGCGCGCCCCAAGGCAAAGATCGCGCCGGTGCATGTGGGCGACGTCTGCGCGGCGATCGCAAATTGCATGAGCCGCCGCGAAAGCCACGGCCGCGTCTACGAGTTGTACGGTCCGGATGTATATACGCTGCTCGCGATCGTGCGCATGATCCGCGACGCGGCACATCTGCGTCGCCTGATCCTGCCATTGCCGGATGCGCTGGGCTGGCTGCAGGCGCGGGTGTTCGATTTCGTGCCGGGCCGTCCGTTTTCCTCGGACAACTTCAAATCATTGAAACTGGATTCCGTCGGCACCCGCGACGGCCTGGCGGAGCTCGGCATCGCGCCGCGCCGCTTCGCGACACTGCTGCCGGAGCTGCTGCGACGCTCGCCCCACGAACGTCGAATGGACGAGGCGCGCGCCAGCCAGCGGGATTCCAGCCGGCATGCGTACGAGCGTTGAGCTGTACGCAAAAAAGCCGGCGGATTGCTCCGCCGGCTTTAGCTGCGTTACGTGCTTTCGGGTCAGAACTTCAAGTTGGCTTCCACATACCAGAACCGCCCCGGCAGATCGTAGTTGGATGCATCGTAGCCATTAAGCGAGCACGACAAGCAGGTCGGCGGATTGCGATCAAGGAAGTTGTTGACACCCGCCGAGACAGTCAACGGCGTGCGGACCGGTAACGCCCAGCTCGCGCGCAAATCGTTGTAGGCGGTGGCGCCAAGCCGATGCGAACCATCCGGGAACTGGGCGCTCGCCGGACCGTTGCACACCGGAAATCCGCCGGCTGCCGCGCAGTCCTCGGTGAAGCCGGTGATGTAGCGTACCGCATAGGACACCGACCACGGGCCCATTGCCCAGTTCACGCGCACTGTCGAGCGCAACCGCGGGATCCCGCTGTCGTGCACCTCGATGCCAGGCGAATCCGGTTCGGCAAGGCCGGTGCTGGTGTCGACGATGCGGTAATTCTTGATATAGGTGTTTTCCCAGCTTCCGCTCAGCTGGCCCCAGTTCGTTTCGTTGCCGAGCCAGTTGACCGCGAAGTCGAACCCGTTGGTGTCGACGCGCCCCAGGTTTTCCAGCGTGTCATTGAGGAACGTGACGAACCCGGCCCCGTTACGCGATTGCAAGCTGCAGAACACGGGATCCAATGTTTCCGCGCAGCGATTCAGCAGCGTCTGCGCATCCTTGGCCTGGATCGCGTCCTTGATGGAGATCTTGTAGTAGGTCAGCTCGAAGTCCAGCTTTTTCGACCAGGCGGTATTTTCCGCCCACGACGGGCTGTACACCGTACCCAGCGAGATGTTGCGCGACTTCTCGGGTTGCAAATGGGAGTTGCCGCCGGTGAGCACCGAAATCTGCGAATTGGATTGTTCGAATGTCGCCGGGTTCGGCACCCCCAAAGTCGCGCAGTTGGCCGCAACCTGCGGACTGGCGATCGGGCTGTCGAAGTTGCATGGATCGGTCAGGGTGGCATCGAAGCGCGAGAATGTGCCGAACAATTCGCCGATGGACGGCGCGCGGAAGCCTTGGCCCCAAGTGCCGCGGAAAGTCAGGTCGTCATTGACCTGCCAGTGGAATCCGAATTTGCTGTTGGTGGTGCTGCCGAACGTGGAATAGTTGGAATAACGCGAAGCAAGGTCGATGTCCAGGTGCTTGGCGAATGCCACATCGGACAGCAAGGGCGCATTCGCTTCCACGTAGAACTCGTCCACGTTGTAGCTGCCGGCAGTCGGTTTGGACGGTACGCCATTGGATTCGCCCGCGACGATGATCGCGTCCGGCTGATAGTTGCCGGACAGGTCGCGGTGCTCGTACCCGGTTGCGAAGGACAACCACCCCGCGGGCAACTTGAACAGATCGCCGGACAGGTTGGCGGTCACGTCGCCCAGCGACTGATGGCTGGTGTCGTGCTCGTTGAACAGGATGTAATTGAGCATCTCAGGGGTGATCGTGCCGGGGCCGCCGAACAGGTTCAGCGGAACGCAGGCAGGATCCGCCTGGCAGTCGGCAAGCGGCCCGACCGCCTTCTGGATATGCGCGATGTTGTAGGTGCCGGTAACGTCCTGGGTCGCATCGTTGTCGGAGCGTACGAAGTTCACGTCCCAGTTGAAGTCGCGGTCGTCCCAGCCGAAGTTGCCGACCAAGCCGGTTGCGAAATAACGCGTGTGCACGTTCTCGGTGAAGATGCGCGGGCCGCCTTCAACCGGCCGCCGACCGAGACCGAAGTCCGGACTGCTGGAGTCCAGTGTGAAGCCGAAAGGATTGAACGGATTGGTGGCATCCACGCTGACGTTGAAGCAGCGATCAATCAGGAAGCAGAAAGCCTGGCCAAGGAAGATCGGCTCCGGCGCCGCCTGGTTCACCGACTTGCGGGTGTTGTATAACCCGCGCATATACCAATCAATGTTGCTGCTGACGTTGTAGTCGGTTTGCGCGAAGAACCCGCTGCGCTCGGACGGTGTCAGCAGCAGGTTGAAGGGCGCAAAGTTGAAACGATCCGCGGTCGTGAAGTGGTGGTAACCGTCCGGGAAATCCTGCACACCGCTCGGGCCGGCGACGCCGTTCGCCGTAATGCTGCAGAAGCCGTCGCTGCAGATGGTCGTACCGTCCGAGCGAGTCACGTCGCCGCCACCGGGAACATCGAACAGCACGCGCGTAAACGGGGTGGCCGAGGAGCAATTCGCAAGTCCCGTGCCCGGCACGCAAATGCTCGAGCGAGCCGTGGCCGACGAGCTGATCGCATCCTGCTTGTAGTGGCTGACATCCACGAAGAAGCTGTAGCGGTCGCCTTTGCCGCCAAACGATGCGTCACCGTTCCAGGTTTTGCCGCCCGAAAGCGAATAGTCGCCGTAATAGGCGTGCAGCGCCGCGCCGTCCTGCGATTTCTTGGTGATGATGTTCACCACGCCCGCGATCGCGTCGGAGCCGTACAGGGCTGAAGCGCCGTCGGTCAGAATATCGATGTGATCGATGATGCTGGCCGGAAGCGTATTGAGGTCGACGGCAGCCGAAACACCCGAGGCCGAGGATTCGTTGACCCAGCGCAGACCGTCCACCAGGATCAGGGTGCGCTTGGGGTTCAAGCTGCGCAGCGAAATCGTGGTAGAGCCGGAACCCACGCCCGAGCCGTCCGGCGCAAACCCGAAGTTGCCGGCCGAGTTGAACTTGGTATTCAGCGACGAGCCGCTGACCGACAACTGCTGGATGACGTCGCCGATGGAAGCCAGGCCCGTTTGCTGGATTTCCTTCGCCGTGATCGTGAGTACCGGCGTCTGACCCACAATAGCCGCTTTCTTGATTCGCGAGCCCAGCACCTCGATGGCTTGGAGCTGCTGGATGTTGCCCTGGTCGGCCGAACCGGCCTGGGCTGCGGGATTGGCGGCTTGTGTGTCTTGCGCCCAGGCGATCATTGGCGCAAAAACAAATGCGATCAGCAGGCCAGCCACGAGGGCCGGCCGCAACACCTGCGACGACTTCATGCGACGTCTCCCGAAATGGTTTTGTTCCCCAAGCCGACCCCTGCCCCCGCCGGCGTGCGCCGCCTTTGTAATCAATTGTCGCGGTTGCGACAAGTGCCTGCGGCTTTGCGCGTCTCTGCGCAGGGAAGCGCGCCATCCATGGCCGCACTTTCCTACGACAGCGGTTCATCACGTCATCTCGAATTTCGCTGGCACAATGCCGGCATGGACGTCTATCTAGTCGGCGGCGCGGTCCGCGACCAACTGCTCGGCCGAGCACACGGCGACCGTGATCACGTGGTGGTCGGCGCCACGCCGGATCAGTTGATCGCGCAAGGCTTCGTGGCCGTGGGCCGGGATTTCCCGGTGTTCCTGCATCCGCAGACAAAAGAGGAATACGCGCTGGCGCGTACCGAGCGCAAGTCCGGTCGCGGTTATCGCGGTTTCGTGGTGGATGCCGATCCCGACGTCACGCTGGAGCAGGATCTGGCCCGGCGCGATCTCACCATCAATGCGATGGCCCGCGATCAACAAGGCGCGCTGGTGGATCCGTTCCACGGCGCGCGCGATCTGCAGGCGCGCGTACTCAGGCATGTGTCGCCGGCGTTCGTGGAAGATCCGGTGCGCGTGTTGCGCGTGGCACGCTTCCTGGCACGCTTCGCGCCGCTGGGCTTCACCATCGCCGACGAAACGCTGGCACTGATGCGCGAGATGGTCGGGAACGGCGAAGTGGAACACCTGGTGCCCGAGCGGGTGTGGGCGGAAACCCGCAAGGCACTCACCGAACCTCAGCCCTCCGCATTCCTGCGCGCCTTGCGCGACTGCGGCGCGCTGCGCGTGCTGTTTCCGGAAGTCGACGCGCTGTACGGCGTACCGCAGAGCGCGCAACATCATCCGGAAATCGATTGCGGCGTGCATCTGCAACTGGTGCTGGACCAGGCCGCGCAGCTCGCACCAGGCGACGACCTGATCGGCTTCTGCGCGCTCACCCACGATCTTGGCAAGGCGCTGACGCCCGCGGATGTGCTGCCCAGGCACATCGCGCACGAGCACCGCGGCGTCAAGCCGTTGCAAGCACTATGCGAACGTTTGCGCGTGCCGGGCGAGTACGCGGCGTTGGCAGAACTCACCTGCCGCTATCACCTGCACGCGCATCGCGCGCTGGAACTGAAACCCTCCACCGTGCTGGAACTGCTGCTGGCGTTCGCTGCCTTGCGCCGGTCGCAGCGGCTGGAAACTTTTCTGATCACATGCATGGCCGACAAGCGCGGCCGGCTCGGCCATGAAAACGACGCCTATCCGCAAGCCGATTTCCTGCGTGCCGCGCGCGCCGCGGCCGCGACGGTCAGCGCGCAGCCGTTCATCGAGGAAGGCTTGCAGGGCGAGGAAATCGGTGAGGCGATGCGGCGCGCACAAGTCGCGGCGATAGCGGGGGTTCCACGTTGACGATGCCGCTGGTTTGCCTGTCGCTCCGAGGCGCCCCGGATCAAAAGGATTTTCGGAGCAGGCTGCGCGGCAATCGCGGCCGGCGACTTCGCTCTTTCACACGATCAGTGCAACGAGTCCGGGCTTACACTTTCGCCGGGGCTGACGAGAATGGTCGCTTTCGCTCCTACAACCGTTCGCTGCGATCCACCGCGAGCAGCGGCGCGAACAATTCTTCCGTCTCCAAACCGCGCGCCCACGACATCGTCTGAAAGCGTTCGCCCATTTCGCCCGGCAATGTGAGTTTTTTGACCTGTTGGGACAGCGCGTAGCGCGCCGGTTCGTCCTTTGCATCCGCGTACGCTTGCGCGAATGCCGCATCCAAGCCATTCGCCATCAGCAATTGTGCCTGGCTCGCGTAGCTGACGAATTCGAAACCCGCCGCAATGCCCGCTTCGGCGAGCGCGGTGAAATCCACGAATGCCGTGATGTCCTGCAGACCCGGATACCACAACGGATCGGCGTGCGCGCGGTGGCGGTAGTGACACACCAAGGTGCCGTCGCGGCGTTCCGGCAGATAGAACTCGCGACGCGGATACCCATAATCCACGAACAGCGCGGCGCCTTGCCGCAACGTGCCGGCGATCGCCTCGATCCACCACGGCAATTGCGGCAGCACCTCGGAGCGATAGCCGTCCGCGAACGGCACGCCGAGCTGGCGCTGCAGATGGCGCACCGCACCGGAGACCAGCGCGTCGGCCGGTCGATCCACGCGTGCGAAAGCGCCGCTCGCGTCCAGTGCAACGTACTCTTCCGACACTTCATCGGCAGCCATGACAAAGCGTGTCACCGGCAGCGCATCCAGCACTTCGTTGGCGAACAACACACCGCACCATGGCGTTTGCGGCGGGCGCTCCAGCCATTCGACGCGCGCGAACAGCTGCGGCGCAAGCGTTTCGTGCAACAAGGTGCACTGACGTTCGCGCAAGTCCGCGCTGGGTTCCAGCAACCAATAACGATGTGGCAACGCGTCCAATGCTTGCAATGCGAGCAGGCAATCGCGCGCGAACGCGCCGCTGCCGCCGCCGAGCTCGAAAAAGATCGCATCCTCTCCGCACGCGCGCAGCGCGGGTGCCAGGGTATTGGCGACGCAGCGCGTGAACAGCGCGCCCAATTCCGGCGCGGTGATGAAATCGCCTTGCACGCCGAACTTCAGCCGCCCGGCGCTGTAATAACCCAGTCCGGGCGCATACAGGCAACGCTCCATGAAGCGCGCGAACGGCATCGGGCCGGCGGCGGAGATTTCGGCGCGGATCGCATCGGTAAGCCGCTGCGAATGCGCGCGCTCGTCGGCGCCTGGTTCGGGTAATTCGATGCTCAATGTTGCCCCGCGATTGCGGCAAGTGCGCGAATCCCGCAGGATAGCGCGGGCGCCATGTTCGTACCGTTTGCGGTGAGGTATCGAACCCGGGAACGCTACAAAGTATTCGCCCTTCGATACCTCGGGGCGAACGGAGTTCGAGTGCCACAAGGATCATCACGATGCCGCGATCCGAAGCACAACGCCCGGTTGCCCTGATCACCGGCGCGGCCAGGCGCGTTGGCGCGGTGATCGCGCGCACGCTGCACGGGGCGGGTTACGATGTGGCCCTGCACTGCCGGCATTCGCGCGCGGAACTGGATGCCCTGATCGGAGAACTGGAGGTCGCGCGCGCCGGTTCGACGCTGGCCTTGCAAGCCGATCTCGCGGTTGCCGAACACCTCCCGGAACTGATCGGGCAAACCATCGCGCGCTTCGGCCGGCTGGATGCACTGGTCAACAACGCCTCGGCCTTCTATCCAACCGCGTTCGGCAACATCAGCGCCCAACAGTGCGACGAATTTTTCGCCGCCAATGCGCGCGCGCCATTGCTGCTGGCGCAGGCGGCCGCGCCACATCTGCAAGATACGCGCGGCGCGATCGTCAACATCGTGGATATCCACGCGCAGCGGCCACTGGCCGGGCACGCCGCGTATTGCATCAGCAAGGCCGCGCTGGCGATGGCGACGCTTGCGCTCGCGCAGGAACTGGGGCCGCACGTGCGCGTCAACGGCGTGTCGCCTGGCGCGGTGTTGTGGCCGGAAACCGGCAAGGATGATGCCGGCCGACAGGAAATTCTCACGCGAACCCCGCTGCACCGCATCGGCGCGCCGCAGGACATCGCCGGCGCGGTACTGTGGCTGTTGCGGGATGCGGGCTACGTCACGGGCGAGATCATCCGGGTAGATGGCGGGCGCGCATTGTCCCTCTGAGCAAGGTCGATAGAACTCGTTCTTCGCTCTCATCCACATTGTCCGATTTCCGCAACCGCGCAACCGTCGCTGCGCATCGTTTTCGCCTCCAATCGTTTGGGCCCACCCTCTGACGCGGCGTTCATGCATTCTTGAACTCCGGTCTGTCACGCTGTGCGGGTCGCACCCACCACTGCCACCCGATGAATGCCATTACCTCGACTGCACCCGTTTCCGCGCCGCCCGCCTCGCGCGTCGCCCGCACCATCCTGGACTTTCTCGGTGACATTCCGCGCAGTTCGGAGCCGACCAGCGTTTCACCGCGGGTGCGCGCCGAAACCATCGCGATCAATGCGCGTCGTCGCGCTTTCGTCGCCTCCGCCTCGTTGTCGCTGCCGCCCGGTCCGCTGGGCTGGCTTACCGTGCTGCCGGAGCTCGTGACGATCTGGAGAATCCAGGCGAAGATGGTCGCCGACATTGCCGGTGCCTTCGGCCAGCGCTCCACCCTCACGCGCGAGCAGATGCTGTACTGCCTGTTTCGGCACACCGCGGCACAGGCCGTACGCGATCTGGTGGTGCGCGCCGGCGAACGCTTCGTGGTGCGCCACGCCACCGCGCACGCGCTGCGCTCGATTGCCGAGCGCATTGGCGTGAAGCTTTCGCAGCGCGCGTTGCGCAATGGCCTTTCGCGAATGCTGCCCGTCATCGGTGCGGCCGGGGTCGGCGCTTATGCGTGGATGGATACGCGCCAGGTGGCGCGCACCGCAATTGCGATGTTCTCGCGCGAAATCGCCTTCGAGGGCGCGCGCAGCACCGAAATTCCCGCGCGCCGAATGGATCAGCTGGCGCGCGAAGCGGGGCTCTAACTCACGTTCGCCGCCACCCTGGCCGGGCCACGCCGGCGGATCGCCACAGGCGGGTCTCGACCCGCGGAGTTTCGATTCCGGGTGACAGGTTGCAACCCGCCTTCAGGGTTCATGACGGCTTGAGCGAGTCGACGCATCCCGGCGCATGGCCGTTGCTATTCGCCATCAACCCGAACATCGAGCTTTCGTAACGATGCATTCGCCACTTGTGATCGCAGCTCGCCGACCGTCAGCCCGCTGCGCGGCTCGACGATCTCCGGTGCGATTTCCGCCAGCGGCACCAGCACGAAGGCGTGTTGCAGTTCGGGCCGGTCGGTCGCGCGGCCATTGATGGCGACGATGTCCAGATCCAGCGTGCGATCCGCGTAGCGCGGCGTATCGCGGCGGCGACCTTGCGAATTTTCCAATTCGTGCAACCAGGCGTTCAGCGCCTTCGCATCGAGATCGCTGTCCAGGCCGACCACCAGGTTCCAGAACGGCGGGCCGTCGAAGCCGACCGCCGCACTTTCATATACGGGGGAAACATCCAGCGCACCGAAACGCGCGCGCAGTTCGCGTAGCGCCACGCGCAGATGCGCTTCCGGCTCGAGATTGGAGCCGAGGCTGAGAAAGAAACGGGTCATGAGTTCTCGCAAGTAACCATTCCTCGCCGCGACGATCCGCCCGATCGGAACCGCCCTCCGCGGCCTGCGCGCTCGCACCCCGGTCGGCGGGAGATGCGATCCCGTGCGACTGGCGTGTCACCCCCCGACGCGCCCACGCTCGATGATCACGCCGACAGCTTTTGCGCCGCGCACCGCGCCAGGCTTGGATAATTTCAGGCGCAACCATGCCACGCCGAATTCCTGGCGCAGGATTTGCGCGCACCGCTCGGCCAGGGTTTCGACCAACTGGAATTCGGAAGCCTCGACGAAAGCGATCAGCCGCTTGGAAACACGCTTGTAATCCAATGTGTCCTCGATGCGTTCACTGGCCGCGGGCTTGGTGTTATCGAAGCCCATCTCGATGTCCAGCGTGACCGGCTGACGCACGCGTCGCTCCCAATCATAGATGCCAATGACGGTTTCGATGCGCAGAGCTTCGATGAAGACGATATCCATGAGGGTGCGTCAGGCGCGAGTAGCGAGGGCTCGAAAGCCGATTGTCACAGCAATCATGCAGCCGTCCAAACCGGAAACTCGGCGGCAAGCGCCACGCGCGCGTGGGTGCGATTTTTTGTTCTCACGACTCGCTCCTGCTCAAATTGCCGGCAGCGTCTGCAGATCCCATCTCGGCCGGACCTGGATTTCGGCGCCCTCCACTTGCCCGGCAGCCAGCCGCAGCGCGCCGGCCAGCGCGATCATCGCGCCATTGTCGGTGCAAAACGCCAGCCGTGGGAAATAGGTCCGGAAGCCCTCGCGCGCTCCTGCTTCCGCCAGTTGCGTGCGCAATCGGCGGTTGGCGCCGACTCCACCGGCGACCACCAGTCGCTTGAATCCGGTCGCGGCCAGCGCGCGGCGACATTTGATCGCGAGCGTCTCGACAATCGCATCTTCGAAGCCGCGCGCGATGTCGGCACGGGTGGATTCGCTCTGGTCCGAATCGCGCCAGGCCAGCAACACCTGGGTTTTCAGCCCGGAGAAACTGAAGTCCAGCCCCGGCCGGTCGGTCATGGGTCGCGAGAATTTGTACGCGCCGGGCCGCCCCCCCTCGGCCAGTTTTGCCAAGGCCGGGCCGCCCGGATACGGCAGGCCCATGAGCTTGGCGGTCTTGTCGAAGGCTTCACCGGCGGCGTCGTCCAGCGTGTCGCCGAGGATCCGATAGCGGCCGATGGCCGCCACGCCGACCAGCATCGAGTGCCCTCCGGAAACCAGCAGCGCCACGAATGGCGGTTGCAGGGGCTCGGTTCCAATCGGTGGCTCCTCCAGCAAGGGGGCTAACAGATGCCCTTCCATGTGATGCACGCCGATCGCCGGCACTTCCAGTGCCCAGGCCAGTGCCCGGGCCAGCGAGGCGCCGACCAGCAGGGCGCCGATCAGGCCCGGGCCGGAGGTATACGCCACCCCGCCGAGGTCGCGAACCGCGAGCCCGGCTTCGTCCAGGGTCTGGTGCAGCAGCGGCAGCAGCTTGCGGACGTGGTCGCGGCTGGCCAATTCCGGCACCACGCCGCCGTATTCTGCGTGCAGATCCACCTGCGAATACAGCGCGTGCGCCAACAGCCCGCGGCCGTGGGCATACACGGCCACCCCGGTTTCATCGCAGGAGGATTCGATGCCCAGCACGGGCTTTGAAACGGCAGATGAAATCACGCTATACTTCGCGGCTCGCCCGATCGAGACGGGCAGTTTAGCAAGTGGAGCCGATATGCCCAGCGTCAAGGTTCGCGAGAACGAACCCTTCGAAATTGCCCTGCGCCGTTTCAAGCGCACCTGCGAGAAAGCCGGCGTGCTCGCCGAGACCCGCAAGCGCGAGTTTTACGAAAAGCCGACCCAGGAACGCAAGCGCAAACGCGCTGCGGCGGTCAAGCGCCACCTGCGCCGGCTGTCGCGCGAGACCACCCGCCGCGTGCGGATGTATTGATCGCGCTTTGCGGAGCGAGCCTGCTCGCGATTGCAGGCAGGCTCCTGGCGAAGTTCTGAACGGGCTGGCATCGCTGCCGGCCCTTTTTCATTTTTTGCGCGCGTCCATTCGCGCGAGAATCAAAACCCCGGCCATCGGTGGCCGCACTGTTCGGGCAGGCACACACCAATGAGCGCACTCAAGCTACGCCTCACCGACGACATGAAAGCCGCAATGAAGTCCGGCGACAAGCCGCGGCTTGGAGTAATCCGGCTGGTGCTGGCGGCGATCAAGCAGCGCGAAGTGGATGAGCGCGTGCAGTTGGACGATGCACAGGTGCTGCACGTGCTGGAAAAGATGCTCAAGCAGCGCCGCGATTCGGTCACCCAGTATGAAGCGGCTGCGCGCGAGGATCTGGCGAGCCAGGAACGCTACGAAATCGGCGTGATCGAGTCGTACCTGCCGGCGCAATTGTCCGAAACCGAACTCGATGCATTGATCGCATCCGCCATTGCGGATGCCGGCGCGGCCTCGCCGCGCGACATGGGCAAGGTCATGGCGCTGCTGAAGGAACGCGCTGCCGGACGCGCGGATTTCGGCGCGTTGTCGCAGCGGGTGAAGGCGAAGCTGGCCGGTTGAAGACCGGGGATATTGGCGTTCGGCATCAGCTCGCGACGCCAATGCAACCCGCCGCCACTCGTCCTGAACCCTTGCTCCAAAGCGAACACCAATCCTTTCGGGCCTAAGATTCGCGCATGCCTGCCGCGCACTTGCGAATTCTCGACACCGACGCCAGCGTCGATACCGAAGCGTTGCGTGACGTCGCGCCGTGGAAATCGATAACCGAAATCGATCTGCGCGATCTCGGCCCGGCATTGCGGCTGTGGAGCCGGCGTAAAACCATGGAGGCCGCGCGCGCGCGGCTCGCGGCCGGCGAAGAGCGGCACCCTTCAATCACCTTCCTGGGCTCGGGGGATTATCACCATCTCGCGGCGTTGTTGATCGGGCGCTTGCGCGAACCGGTCAGCGTGTTGCATATCGACAATCATCCCGATTGGGTAAGGCTGGCACCGCGCTGGCACTGCGGTTCCTGGATCAACCGCTTGCTTGAGCTGCCCGTTGTGAAGCGCGTCGTCACGGTCGGACCGTGCAGCGAGGATCTCACCCACCCGGCGCGCAAGGGTGGCAATCTCGCCGCGCTGGATAACGGCAAGCTGGCGTTGTTCCCGTGGCAGCACGCGCCGTCGCGCGTGCGACGGCGCATCGCCGACGGCCCAGGCCATCACTGGTCGAACGGCTATTTGCAGTGGCGAAACCTCGCCGAAAGGCAGTTGGCCGATGCTTGCGACGCGGTGGTGGCGGCACTCCCCGGTGAAGCGGTATGGATTACGCTGGACAAGGATGTGCTGCCCGAACGCGAGGCGTTGACCAACTGGGATCAGGGCCGGATGCCTTTGCACGCAGTGGTGGAGATGATCGGCGCGGTCGGCGCGCGCAAGTGCGTGGTCGGCGCGGATGTCTGCGGCGAGTATTCGCCACCCGCGCACCGGAATATTTTCAAGCGCATCGAATCGCGCATGGATCAACCGCGGCATGCAAGCGTGGATCCCGCGCGCGTGCAGCACAATCGCCAGGTCAACCGCACGCTGGCGGCGGCGCTGTTCGCCGCTTGCAATCGAAGTGTATTGTCGTAGCTTGTCATGATGTCCCTTACTCTCCTGCTGCTGTTCGGTTCCATTGTCTGCGACGTGATCGGGCAGGTGTGTTTCAAGCTTGGCGTCGGCCGCGGCCTGGTCAGCGCCAGGACCGGCGCGCGCGCGGCGCTGCGGCGGCTGATCGGCTCGCCGTGGATCGCGCTGGGCGTGGCGGTGTACGTAGTGGAATTCCTGCTGTGGTTCGCGGCATTGAGCCGCGCCCCGCTGAGCTTCGCGTTCCCCGTTGCCGCGCTGTCTTACGTGGGCGTGGTGCTGGCCAGCCGATTGGTGCTGCGCGAACGCGTGTCGCTGCAGCGCTGGCTGGGCACCGTCGCGATCGTGATCGGGGTGGCGCTGGTGTGTGGGCAACAAATCGGGTAACAACGGAAACCTCATGACCCATTCCATGATCAAACAGGCCGATTTCCTGCTGCGCGGCGGGCGCGCCGGCGTGTTGCTGATCCATGGCCTCACCGGCACGCCCGCGGAGATGCGCTTCGTCGGCAAAGGCCTGCACCGCGCCGGTTACACGGTGTATGGCATGCAACTGGCCGGGCATTGCGGCAGCGAGTCTGACCTGCTGAAGACCGGCTGGCGCGACTGGCGGCGCAGCGTGCACGCCGCCGCCGACAAGCTGCTGCAGGATGTCGATCACCTGTTCGTGGCCGGCCTCTCGATGGGCGCGGTACTGGCGTTGCAACTGGCGATCGATCGCCCGCACCAGGTCGAGGGACTCGGTCTTTACGGCAGCACTTTTTTCTACGACGGTTGGACGATCCCGAAACTGGCGCGCTTGTCTTTCATGTTGCCGCTGGTGTGCGGCATGGGTTTGTTCAAGCAGCGCCGCTTCATGGAAAGCTTTCCGTATGGCATCAAGGACGAACGCGTGCGCCAGCGCATCGCCGGCGCGATGCTGGATGGCCAAAGCGAGGCCGGCGGCCTGCCCGGCAATCCGTGGCCGTCGCTGGCGGAGTTCCACAAGTTGGCCTGGAGCGTGCGCCCGCGCCTCCACAAGGTGCGCGCGCCGTGCCTGATCATGCACTCTGCCGACGACGATATCGCCAGCGTGCGCAACGCGCAACTGATCGAACGACGGGTGGCTGCGCCGACGGAAACCGTGTTGCTCACCGACAGCTATCACATGATCACGGTGGACGGCGAACGTGATCAGGTGATCGCGCGCTCGGCGGATTTCTTCGCTCGCGCGCTGCGCGAGCGCGTCGACCAACCGCTCGCGCCGGCGATCGCCGCGCCGGTCGCATGATCGAGACGCTCGCGCTCGAATCCATCGAAGCGATCGAACCGTCGCACTGGAACCGCCTGCACTTTGCAGACGACAGCCCCGGCGAAATCGAGGACTGGTCCTACCTGCGTGCGATCGAACGCGCGCATTTGCCCGGCTTTCGCCTGGTCTATTTCGTGGTGCGCGAAGGTGCGCGGCTGCTTGCCGCCGCTCCCGGCTTTTTCACCGATTACCGCATCGACACCACGGTATCGGGAGCGCTGAAGCGCGTCACCGAAGCCGCCGCGAAACTGCTGCCGCGGCTGCTGCGCATTCCGATGCTGGCCCTGGGTTCGCCAGCCACCGAGAGCTGCCGGGTCGGTTTCGACCCGGCGGCCAGCGAACCACAACGCAAACAATGGCTGCACGCGATCGCCATGGAAATGGAAGCACTGGCCGCGCGCGAGCACGCACAGATGCTGGCGATCAAGGATGCCGCCGAACCGCAGGCGGCGCTGTGGCGGCAGGTGCTGCCGCAGCACGGCCTGCGCCCGCTGCCGGGCCTGCCTGGCGCGACGCTTGCCCTGCCGTTCGACGATCTCGACGGCTACCTGGACTCGCTGGGTTCGGCCACCCGCAAGGATCTGCGCCGCAAGTGGCGCGCGGCTACCGGCCTGGCGATCGAGTGGCGCGCGGATCTCGGCGGCATTCGCGAGGAAGTGCTGCGGCTGTATCGCGCCACCCTGGCGCATGCGCAGTTCCGATTCGAGGAATTGAACCTTGCCTATTTCGAGAACGTGCTGCGCGAAATGCCGGGTCGCGCGTTCTGCGTGACCTATGCCGAACGCGGCAAGCTGCTGGCGTTCAATCTCGTGCTGCAGGACCGCGCGCGCCTGCTCGACAAGTTTTTCGGCATGGATTATCAGGCGATGGAGCGCTACAACCTCTATCAGGTGAGCTGGCTGGAAAACGTCCGCTATTGCATCGCGCAACGCATTCGGGTTTACGAAAGCGGCCAGGGATTGCACCAGGAGAAGGTCCGGCTGGGCAGCGAGCTCCACGCGAACACGTTGTGGTATCGGCATCGCAACCGCTTTCTGGACGGTGTGTTCGCGCGCGTGGACGGCCTCGCGCGGCTGGATCGGTCCGATCCGGGCGCGCAGTGCGCATGAACGCCCCGGCGCGCGCGCGGCGGCGGTTGTGGCCGGTGCTGCTGGCTTGGCTGGCGTTGCTGTCGCTGGAAACCCTGTGCCAGATTTCGTTGAAATTCACGGGGGATGCGATCGGCGCGTTCGATCTGAGCCGCGCGTCGGTGCTCGCGGCGTTGTCCACGCCATGGCTGTGGGTGGCCATCGGCTGCTACCTCGGCGCATTCCTGGCGTGGATGACTATCCTGGACAAATCCGCGTTGTCGGCGGCGTTCCCGACCAGCGCGCTGGTGTTTGTCAGTGTGATGATTGCCTCGGCCGCGGTTTTCGGCGAGCCGGTGCACTGGGAAAAGGCGCTCGGTTCCGCGATCATCGTCGCCGGCATCCTGCTGCTGGGCGGCGAACGCGCGGAGCATCAGGCCGTCCACGCATCCGTGCAGACCCAGACGCCACCCGAATAGCCAGAGGTTCCCCCATGAGCGACGAAGTGCAAGCAACCGTATTCGGCATCATCGCCAAGGAAGCCAATATCGACGTGGCGAAGATCACGCCGGATTCGACCTTGAAGGATCTGGAAATCCAGTCTCTGGACGCGATCCAGATCATTTTCGAGATCGAGGATCACTACAAGATCCAGATGCCCGACCGCGACCCCAACTTCGATACCGAATCGGTGCGCGGGCTGGTCGAGACCGTGCGCAAATTGCTGGCCGATCAGGCCGCCGCGCCACCGCCGGCGCCTCCCGCGGCGTAAGCGCGGTGCTGCGACCGATCTCATGAGCATGGATCGCCGCGTCGTCATCACCGGCATGGGCGCGATCACCGCGCTCGGTCATGACGCGCGCGCGACCTGGGAGGCGATGCGCGAAGGTCGCAGCGCGATCGCGCCGCTCGCGGGTTTCGATGATCCCACCCTGCGCGTGCGGGTGGCCGCACAGGTGCGCGATTACGATCCGCTCAAACATTTCGACGAAAAAAAGCTGCTGCTGCTCGATCGCGTGTCGCAGTTCGCGCTGGTCGCCGCACGCGAAGCGGTGGCGCAGTCGGGTCTGGATTTCACCGCCGATGAAAAGCTGCGGCACCGCACCGCATGCGTGATCGGCACCGGCACCGGCGGCGAACAGACCAATGATGAAGGTTCGCGGCGACTGTACAAGGAAGGCAACCCGCGCCTGCATCCGCTGTCGATCGTGCGGCGCATGGTGAATGCACCGGCAAGCCAAGTCTCGATCGAGTTCGGCGTCACCGGCCCGAGCTTCGCGGTCTCCAGTGCCTGCGCGTCGGCCAATCACGCGCTGGCGCAAGCTTTCGCACTGGTGCGCGGCGGCACGAGCGACGTCGCGCTGGCCGGCGGCACCGAGGCGTGCATCACCCTGGGCGTGTTGCGCGCCTGGGAAGCGATGCGCGTGCTGGCCGACGACACCTGCCGGCCGTTTTGCAAACAGCGCCGCGGGCTGGTGCTGGCCGAAGGCGCCGGGATGTTCGTGCTGGAGGATTTCGATCACGCGCGTGCGCGTGGCGCGGAAATCCTGGCGGATTTCGCGGGCGCCGGCATGAGCGCCGACGCCAGCGACATCGTGTTGCCTTCCGATCTCGGCGCGGCGCGCGCGATCTCCGCGTCATTGGCGGATGCGCGCCTGAATGCGACGGATGTGGATTACATCAACGCGCACGGCACCGGCACGCCGGCCAATGACCCCACCGAAACCCGCGCGATCCGCAAAGTCTTCGGCGTGCACGCGGATGCGCTCAGCGTATCCTCGACCAAATCCATGCACGGCCACGCGCTCGGCGCCGCCGGCGCGATCGAACTGCTCGCCGCGATCGGGAGCTTGCGCGAAAACGTGATCCCGCCGACCGCCAATTTCCTCGATCCGGATCCCGAATGCGATCTGGATTACGTGCCGAACACCCCACGCGAGCGCGCGGTGCGCGCGGTGCTGTCAAACGCATTCGCGTTCGGCGGGCTCAACGCGGTGGTGGCTTTGAAACGCGCCTCTTAAATCGCCGGGCCGGCGCGGATCGATACGAGGGCTCCGTGCACAGCATCACTGCTGCGCAAGCCATTCGTCGTCCGATCCCTCGTTCACGCCTTCGAACAGGAACGTCGAGAGATAGCGTTCGCCGGTGTCGGGCAGCATCGCCAGCAGCACCGAACCTTGCGACGCCTGTTTTGCAACGTCTAGTGCGGCGGCCACGGTGGCACCCGAGGAAATGCCGCAGAAAATGCCTTCTTCCTGCGCGAGGCGCCGCGCGGTGTCGCGCGCCAGCACCTCGTCCACGGCCACGATTTCATCGGCGATGGTGCGGCTCAACACGTCCGGCAGGAAGTCCGGCGTCCAGCCCTGGATCTTGTGCGGATGCCACTCGCCACCGGCGAGCAGGGACGCATTCGCGGGCTCCGTGGCGATTACCTTCAATTGCGGACGCGCGAGTTTCAGCATCTCGCCCGCACCGGTAATGGTGCCGCCGGTGCCCCAGCCGCTGACGAAATAATCCAGGCGTGAACCTGCAAAATCGCGCAGGATTTCCGGCCCGGTGGTGTTGCGGTGGTAGGCCGGATTGGCTTCGTTGTCGAATTGCCGCGTCAGGAACCAGCCGTGCTTTTTTGCCAACTCCTCGGCTTTGCGCACCATGCCGCCGCTGCGCTCGGCCGCGGGCGTCAGAATGACTTTCGCGCCATAGGCGCGCATCAACTTGCGTCGCTCGATCGAGAATGAGTCGGCCATCACCGCCACGAACGGATAGCCGCGCGCCGCGCAGACCATCGCCAGCGCCACCCCGGTGTTGCCGGAGGTCGCCTCGATCACGGTCTGACCCGGCTTCAGCAGGCCGCGCTGTTCGGCGTCCAGAATCACCGCGATCGCCAGGCGATCCTTGACCGAACCGCCGGGATTGAACGACTCGACTTTCGCATACAAGATGACGTGCGCAGGCGCGATCCGATGCAGCTTCACGATCGGTGTGCCACCGATGGTATCCAGAATGCCGTTGTGCAGGGACATGGCGAACTCCTGTTTTCGAGAGCGCGGGTCAGGCGGCGCGCATAGGCACCGTTGGCACATCGTGTAAAATCAGCGGCGCGGCGCCGAACCAGTGCAGCTTGTGGGCAAGCGCCGCAACCTCGCCGACGATCAGTAATGCCGGCGAGCAGATAGCGTACTCCTGCGCGCGTGCGGGCAGTTGCGCGAGGGTGCCGGCGATCACCCGCTGCCGCGCCGAGCCGCCGTTTTCCACAATCGCGAAAGGCGTCTCCAAGGCGCGTCCATGCTGCAACAACCGCGTTGAGATGGATTCCAGCATGGCCGCGCCCATGTAGATCGCCAGCGTCTGGCGCGGGCTCGCCAGTGCGCACCAATCCAGCGTGTCCAGCGATTCCTTGCAATGGGCAGTCGCAAACACCACCGCTTGCGCGTGATCGCGATGGGTCAATGGCACGCCGGCGTGCGCGGCGCAGGCGAGCGCCGCGGTGACACCGGGGATCACCTCGTAATCTATGGTGTGCGCGCGCAGGAATTCCAGCTCCTCGCCGCCGCGCGCGAACACCAGCGGATCACCACCTTTCAGGCGCACCACGCGGCGACCGGCGCGCGCGTGCTGCAGCATCAGCGCGTGAATGCGCGACTGCGTGCGCGCGTGATCCTCGCCGACGCGCTTGCCGACATCAATCCGTTCGGCATCGCGGCGCGCGAGCTCCAGCACGCCCTCGTCGATCAGGCGATCATGCAGGATCACATCCGCCTCGCTCAGCGCGCGCAGACCTTTGAGCGTGAGCAGCCCTGGATCGCCGACGCCGGCACCGACCAGCGTGACGCCACCATGCGCGGGATGCGATGCCTCGGCCAGCGTTCGCTCGAACAAGCTCTGCGCCTCGGCAGGCCGCGCACGCCGCAGCAGGCGCGGCAATTCACCTTCCAGCACACGCGCGAAAAAATGGCGCCGCGCGCGCGGATGTGGAAAGCGCGCACGAATGCACGCACGCTCACGCGCGAACAGTTCGGCCAGATCGGCAAACGAATCATCCAGCAGAGCTTCCCATTGCGCGCGCAGGTGCGTGGCAAGCGCCGGCGCCGCGCCGCCGCTGGAAATGGCAACCTGCAGACGCCCGCGCCGCACCCGCGCGGGCATGTGGAAACTCGATCGCTCGCCGTCATCCACCACATTGACGAAGACACGGCGCGCCTGCGCCGTTTGCGCGACGGCGCCGTTGACCTGCGCGTCGTCGCTCGCCGCAATGACCAGCCATGCGTCATCCAGCCAGGCTGGATCGAACTCGCCATCGCGATACGCGATCCTTCCAGCGGCGGCCAGATGGTTCAAAGCCGGATCGAGCGCCAGCGCGCCGACCGTGACGCGCGCGCCGGCTTCAAGCAGCGCTTCGACCTTGCGCAAAGCCACGCGCCCGCCGCCCACCACCAGCGCCATGCGGCCTTGCAGGTTCGCGAACAGCGGAAATAGCGGCACCGGGGATTCACTCATGCACCGATCGTGCACGCTGCGGCGCAGGTACGGAAATGAGCATCCCGACCCGGCTCATGCCTTGCGGTTATCAGTGCGGGTTGGACGTTTAGACGTCCATCTGTTAGCCTCTCCACCCGGTCATGTGATGCGAAGTCCCCGATGCCGCTGCAACGTCGCTCGATGTGTTGGCGCAAACCCGTGATGAAACGCGTGCAATACGCGTGTCACGCCGCTTTGCGCCATCACATTCGGAACGACCGTCATGACCCTTACCCAGCTTCGCTATCTTGTTGCCATTGCTGATTCCGGCCTCAACATCACGCAGGCCGCCGGGCGCGTGCATGCCACCCAGCCGGGACTTTCCAAGCAGCTCAAGCGACTCGAGGATGAACTCGGCTTCCTGCTGTTCGCGCGCCGCGGGCGCAGCCTCGAAACGCTGACCGCGGCCGGCGCGCAAGTGCTTGGTTACGCGCGGCGCGTGTTGAACGAGGCCGGCAATATCCGCGCGCTGGCGGCCAACCAGCGTGGCGATCGGCGCGGCCGGCTGACCGTCGTGACGACCCACACCCAGGCACGGCACGTATTGCCGCGCGCGATCGCGGCGATCAAGCGCGAGTTCCCGGAAATCGGCGTGCATTTGCAGCCCGCCGACGAGGGCGAAATCCTGCCGCAACTCGCGCGCGGCGACGCCGATCTCGCGGTCATCAGCAGCAGTGGCGCGGCGCCCGACGCCGGCATCGCGGTGCCGTTGTTCCGCTGGAAACGCGTGGTGCTGGTCCCCCGCGCGCATGCACTGGCGCGCCGCACGCGCGCGCCGAGCCTGCGCGAACTCTCCGCGTATCCGCTGGTGAGCTATGCCTCCTCGCAGCAGCCAGGCTCGTCGCTGCGCCGCGCGTTCGCGGAAAGCGGTGTGGACGTGCACCTGGCGATGACCGCGATCGATGCCGATCTGATCAAAACCTATGTGCGTGAAGGGGTGGGTATCGGCGTGCTTGCCGAAATGGCGGTGGACGCGCACACCACCGACCTGCGCGTTTTACCGGCGCCCGATGCGCTGCCCGAATGCGTGACCTGGGCGGTACTGCCGCGCGAGCGCGTGCTGCGCGATTACGCGCTGGCGTTGCTGCATGCGCTGGCGCCACAACTGGATCGCCACGATTTGCGCCGCGCGGTGGCCGGCCATGCGCAACCTCAATGGCCGCAACCGCCGAGTTGGAGCGAGTTGCGGCGGCACAGCACGGCGTAACTTCGCGGGCGCCCGCGCGGAGTGACGCGCGCAAAAACGCCACTACAGGATTGCGACCGGATACGACCCGAGCACCGTCACCTGCGCGGCGAAATCACCGAGCTCCGCCAGCGCATCGCGCAACGGCGCTTCCTCCACATGGCCGCCGACATCAATGAAGAACGCGTACTGCCAGAGGCCGGTGTGCGCCGGCCGCGACTCGATGCGGTTCATGCTGATGCCGCGTCGCGCCAGTGGTTCCAGCACGCGGTAGAGCGCACCCGGCTGGTCATGCACGAAGACCAGCAACGAAGTCCGATCGTGTCCGGAGGGCGGAAAAAGCGCGCGGCCGAGCACCAGGAATCGCGTGGTGTTGTCGGGCCGATCCTCGATCGGGCCGGCCACGATCTTCAAGCCGTACACATGCGCCGCGCTCATGCCGGCGATCGCCGCGGCATCGTCGGCGCCGCGTGCGCGCCGCGCGGCTTCGGCGTTGCTGGCCAGCGCCTGCAGCTCGGCTTTCGGCAGATGCTGGCGCAACCAGCCACGGCATTGCGCCAGCGACTGTGCGTGTGAGTACACGCGTTCGATGTCCTCGATGTGGCCGCCGCGCGAGAGCAGGTATTGATGCACATGCAATTCCACCTCGCCGCAAATTTTCAGCGGCGAGGAAAGGAACATGTCGAGCGTGGACTGGATCGTGCCCTGGCCGGAATTCTCCACCGGCACCACGCCGAAGTCGGCGTGTCCGGCCGCGACTTCGTCGAACACTTCCTCGATGCTGGCAAGTGGGTAACCTTTCGCCGAGTGGCCGAAATGCTTGAGTACGGCCTGTTGCGAAAACGTGCCTTCGGGGCCGAGATAGCCGACCTTCAGCGGTTCCTGTTGCGCCAGGCAGGCCGACATGATTTCGCGGAACAGCCGCACCAGCACTTCGTCCGCCAGCGGGCCATCGTTGCGATCCACCACCCGCCGCAGCACCTGCGCCTCACGCTCGGGCCGGTAATAATCCACCGCCGCGGCGAGCTTGCCCTTGGCCTTCCCGACCTGGTGCGCCCACTGCGCCCGCTGCGCGATCAGCGTCTGGATTTCGTGGTCGATGCCGTCGATTTGCGCGCGCACGGCAGCGAGATCGGGCTTGGCCGGATCTGGGGAATTCGAAGCGCCCTCGACTTGCGATTTTGCCGCCGGCGATTTGCGCGCACGCTTGCGTACCATGTCGTGTTTCTCCCGTAGCATCCTGGCAAAAGCTTACCTGCTCAGCCGTTGCTTGCCGCGCGTGGCGTTGCCAGGCTCGCGTGTTCTGCATTCGTCAGGCAACCTCTGCTCGGCTTCTGCGTCGAAGATCCGCCAGCGCGGCCGATGCGCTCGCGCATGCATGACGCTCCCCCTCGGGCCGGCTTCGCCGTTCCCGCGCGCGCAGAAGGCTTGGGTCAAGCGCGCTGGCTCACATCCTCGTAATGCAATCCGCACTCGCGTTTCAGGCCGAAGAAGCGGGTATCTTCCGCGCGCATGCCGGGGTGCTGGCGGCGCGTGCTGTGGCGATCACCGATCGATGGATAGCCCTGGTGCCACAACGGATGCCACGGCAAATCGTGGCGCTGCAGGTACTCGGCGACGTCGTTGTCGCTCCAGTCGGCCAGGGGGTGCAGTTTCCAGCGGCCCTCGCGCAGTTCGAGGAATGGCGTATCGGCGCGACTGCGCGACTGCGCGCGGCGAATGCCGGCGATCCAGGTGCGCACGCCGAGTTGCTCGAATGCGCGCTGCATCGGTTCCAGCTTGCGCAACCGGTTGTACAACACAATGCCATCCAGGCCCTGCTCCCACAACCTGCCGTGGCGCGCTTCCATCCATGCGGTGCCGAGTTGCGGACGGAACACTTGCAGGTTCAGTTGCAATCGCGCCCGCAACGCGTCCGCGAAGCGGTAGGTTTCCGGAAACAGGTAACCGGTATCAATCAGGATTACCGCAATATCCGGCCGCACGCATGTCACCAGATGCAGCGCCAGCGCCGACTGCGCGCCGAAGCTGGTCGACAGCGCGTGTTCGCCGGCGAGCGCGGCGAGCGCCCATTCCACGCGTTGGCTCGCGCTGCGCGCGGCAAGCCAGCGATTCACCTCGTCCAGCGCACGCGGCGATTCGGCTGCGGCCAACAGATCCGGAACATTCATAGCGACACCTTTGCGTCGGTGCATCCATGCTCGAGCAGGCCGGTGCGCTGCAGGAAATCGCCGAAGCGCTCATCGGGTTCGCGCTCGCCCGCGTAGCGCGCAAGCAGTGGATCGAGCGCGGCAAGGATGTCGGACTCGGCAATGTTCTCGCGATACAGCGCGTTCATGCGTTGGCCACGATGATCTCCACCCAGCATCAGGTTGTAGCGACCCGGCGCCTTGCCGATCAGCGCTATCTCAGCCAGATACGGCCGCGAGCAGCCATTCGGGCAGCCGCTGATGCGCAAGTCGAAGGGCGCCTCGCGCAAGCCATGCTTTTCGAGCAGGGCATGCAATGCATCAAGCAGTCGTGGCAGATAGCGCTCGGCTTCCGCCATCGCCAGGCCGCAGGTGGGCAGCGCCACGCAGGCGAGCGCATTGAGGTGCAATGGCGTGGTCCTGCCGTGCAGATCGAGACGATGCTTCGCGAGGATCGCGTCGATCTCCGCCCGCAAACTTGGCGGCACGCCGGCCACCATGACGTTCTGATTGGGTGTGAGGCGAAACTGCGCCTCCGGCGCGCACGCCTGCAGCAGCGATGCCAGTTCGCGCAAGCCGGTTTGATACGCGGCACGTCCATCGTCGCGCACGCGTCCCGCCGGGATGCGCAGGCACAGCTGCATGTGGCCGTCTTCGCTTTCGCTCCAGCCGAAGGCATCGCCGCGCTCGATGAATTCAAATCCGCGTGCCGCTTGTAATGCGAAGCCCGCGCGCCGTTCCAATTCGGACTTGAACCACGCGATGCCGCGGTCGGCAAGCGTGTACTTCAACCGCGCGTGCTTGCGCTCGCCACGGTCGCCGAAATCGCGTTGGGTTTCGATCACCGCGCGTGCCAGCGCTTGCACCTGCCGCGGCTCGACGAAGCCGATGACCTCCGCCACGCGCGGATAGGTTTTAGGGTCCCCGTGGGTCATCCCCATGCCACCGCCCGCGCACACGTCGTAACCGCGCAGCCTGCGCTCTTCGACGATGGCGACGAAGCCGAGATCCTGCGCGAACACGTCAATGTCGTTGCGCGGCGGGATGGCAAAGCCGATCTTGAACTTGCGCGGAAGATACGCCTGACCGTACAGCGGATCATTTTCGCTGCCGGCAACCCGCTCTTTGTCCAGCCATATCTCGTGATAGGCATGGGTGCGCGGCAACAGGTTTTCGGAAAGCGCGGCGGCCTGTGCATATACCTGCGCGTGCAGGAAGGATTGCCGCGGATTGACCGCGACCACCACGTTGCGGTTGACATCACCGCACGCCGCGATGGTATCCAGCAATGCGGCATCGATTGCCTGCAGCGTGGCTTTCAACTCACGTTTGATCACGCCGTGCAGCTGGAGGGTCTGGCGGGTGGTGATGCGCAGTCCGCGTTCGGCATACGTGCGTGCGATGGCATCCAGGGCCAGCCACTGCGCGGGCGTGAGCACGCCACCGGGAGCGCGCAGACGAATCATGAAAGTGTAGGCCGGTTCCAGTTTCGCCAATCGGCGCTCCTCGCGCAGATCGCGGTCATCCTGCTGATAGCCGCCATGGAATTTCAGCACTTGCGTATCGTCGTCATGCAACGCGCCGGTGACCGGATCGGCCAGACTGTCGCGCAACCTTCCGCGCAGGCCATCGCTGTCGCGTTTGATGGCCTCGATGGCCGAGAGCGTGCCCATCAGTAGACGTCCCGCGCATAGCGACCCGCACGGTGCAACTCGGCAAGATGTTCGGTTGCGTCCTCACGCGAACGCCCGTGGTGTTCGATGATCACGTCGATCAACGCGGCATGTACATCCTTGGCCATGCGCGTGTCGCCGCAGACATACAGATGCGCGCCGCTGCGCAACCACGCGTACAGCTCGCGGCCGTGTTGGCGAAGGCGGTGCTGCACATAAATCTTCTCGGCCTGATCGCGGGAGAACGCGAGATCCAGCCGCTGCAGCGAGCCGTTCTTCAGCGCGGCCTGCCATTCGGTCTGGTAGAAAAAGTCCGAGTGGAAATGTGCGGCGCCGAACAGCAGCCAGTTGCGTCCACGCGCAGCCGTGGCCGCGCGTTCCTGCAGGAAGCCGCGGTAAGGCGCCACGCCGGTGCCGGCGCCGATCATCACGATGTCGCGAGCACCGTCCTGCGGCAGGCGGAAGCGATCGTTGCGTTGCACGCGCACTTGCACGCACTCGCCTTCCGCGCGGGTGGAGAGAAAATGCGACGCGGCGCCCCAGCGGGCGGCACCGGCGTGTTCGTACTCAAGATGCGCCACGGTGAGATGCGCCTCAGCGCCGACCGAGGTACGGCTGGACGCGATCGAATAGGCGCGCGGAGTCAACGGCCGCAACGCAGCGATCAGCTCCTGCGCATTCCATGCGACGGGCGTGGCTTGCAGCAGATCGATCAACTGATGCGCGCGCAGCCATTTTGCGAAGGCTTCAGCCCGCGCGGGTTCCAGCAGACGAACGAGCTCGGCATCGTGCGCGCGCAGCGCATGCGCGCCGACGAACGGACGCGACAAACGGGTGAGTTCCAGCTTTTCCCGCAACCACGTGCGCAGCGGCAACTCGACGCCACCATGTGCGATCGACTCGTCACCGTTCGCATGCAGCGACGCGAGCACCTCGTCCACCAGCGCGGAAGCATTGCGCGGCATTACCGCCAGCGCATCGCCGGCTTCGTATTCGACGCCCTCCAGCGCCAGTTCGAGGTGGCGCACGTCCTTTGCGGAATCGCGCGCGGTGATGCGCTGGTTTGCCAGCACTTCCGCTTCGACTTCGCGCTCGGTCGTTGCAGCTTGCGGGGCGCGCAGCGGGGTCACCGTCGCCAGCGCGGCGCGGATTTTCAGCGCTTCTTTCGCTTCTTCCAGCGCGCGCTGCGACCAGGGCGCGACGACGGCATCGATATCCATATCCGCATCGCCGCGCGCGAGCAGCCGGGTGGCGCCGAGTTCGGCGAGCCGCGCGTCCAGCGTGCGCGCCACTGCGCAGAACTG
Source organism: Rhodanobacteraceae bacterium (assembly GCA_035606235.1). Classification (GTDB taxonomy): domain Bacteria; phylum Pseudomonadota; class Gammaproteobacteria; order Xanthomonadales; family Rhodanobacteraceae; genus 66-474. Next base: position 13,588 of record DATNFU010000008.1, on the reverse strand, counting down.
CGGATAGCTGGAATCGCCCAGGCCCAGCACCGCAAATCGCAACTGCGGCAGCTTCGGCGCGCGGCGGCTTGCGATGAATCCGATGAACGCGCGCGCATCGTCGGGCGGATCGCCATCGCCCTGGGTGCTGATCACCACATACAGCAGGCGTTCGTCCTTCAACTCGCGCAACGGATACGCATCCGCGCGCAGCAGGCGCACATTCAAGCCTTGTGCTTGCGCGCGCTCGGCAAGTTCGGTTGCGACGCGCTTCGCATTGCCGGTCTGGCTGCCGTAAACGATGATGAGCCGCGCAGTGGCTTCGACTTGCGCAGTGGCTGCATCCGCGAGCGCGGGCGCGGCACTCGGGAATGCGCGATGCCGTGCCAGCCCGGCCGCATAACCCGACAGCCACAGCAAGCCGGCGGCGTCGAGATCATCGGCAAGGCGGGCGAGCGCCTGAGTCTTGCCGTCGGACAACGGCGTGCGGCGCAGGGCGGCGGCAACGGACATCGGCGGCTCGGCGAAGAATGCGAGCCTGCACGTTACGTCACGCGTCGTGGTCCACGGAAAGGATATGGCGACATGGGCTCATGCCGCGCAGAGCATGAACGGCCGTATTCCGCCGCTCAGTGCTCAGAGTGTACGTGCGAGATCGGCAGCCACGGCTCTTGCCGCCTCGAGCGTCGCCGCCACATCGGCGTGCGTGTGCGCGGTGGAGACGAACAGGTTTTCGTAGGCACCCGGGTGAAACAGCACGCCCTGTGCCAGCATGCCTTCCCACCAGCGCCGGAAGATTTTCTGATCCGCGTGGCGCTCGGCGTCGCGATAGTTGTGGATCGCCTCTTCGGCAAACCACACCTGCATCAGCGGCCCCACGCCCACCACGTAGGCGGGCAAGCCCGCGTCGCGCATCACTTGAGCCAGCCCAAGCCGCAGTGCGTCAGAAACTGCGTCGAGCTTTTCGTACAACCCAGGCGTGGCCAGTTCATCCAACGCAGCATTGGCCGCTGCCACGGCGATGCCATTCGCGGTATAGGTGCCCGCCATCGACACGGTGCCGTTGGCGACCAAGCCCATGATGTCGGCGCGACCGCCCAGCGCCGCGACCGGGAAGCCGCCGCCGATGCCCTTGGCGAACACGGACAAATCCGGCTGGATGCCCAGGCGACCTTGCGCACCGGCCAGACCAAGACGAAAGCCGGTGATGACTTCGTCGAAGATCAGCACGATGCCGTGTTGCTGCGTCAATTCGCGCATCGCTTGCAGATAACCGGGCTTCGGGAGAATGCAGCCCGTGTTGCACATCACCGGCTCGGTGAGCACCGCGGCGATCTGGTCGCCTTCGCGCCCGATCGCATCCGCCAGCGCGTCCGCATCATTCCACGGCAGGATGATCAGGTTCTCTTCCACACCGCGCGGCATGCCCGGACCCTGCGGCACGGCTACGGGATGATCGTCGGGACCGGCCTTGTCGATGGCCGGGTGCTTGCTCCAGTACACGCCATCCGAAAAGCCGTGATACATGCCTTCGAACCGGATGACCTTGTGTCGCCCGGTAAAAGCGCGCGCCAGACGCGTGGCGTACAGCACCGCTTCGGTGCCGGTGTTGCACAACCGCACCTGCTCCACGCTGGGCACGGCAGCAATGATTTTTTCGGCCAGTCGCGCCTCATCTGCGGTCGGTAGTGCGAAGACGGTGCCGCGCTGCTGGATGAAATCCACCACGGCCTGGGTCACGCGCGTCGGCCGGTGACCGAAGATCATCGGGCCGAGGCCCAGCAGATAATCTATGTAGTCGTTTCCATCCACATCCCGCAGCCGCGAGCCCTGGCCGCTCTCCACGAACAGCGGATAAGGCGTCCAGCCCGCCCACGTCGCGCGCGCCGTGCTGTTGACACCGCCCGGAATGGACCGGCATGCAGCGTCGAACAACCTGGCGCTGCCGGCAGTATTGATGCCGGCAATGAGTTGCGTGTCGGACACGGGAGAGTCGGCCTGGGCAGCCGGACGGATCAAGGCGCTCATGGTTTGAAATCCGGACGGGAATCAGGAAAGGGCGGTTTCGGGAATCAGCACGCGCCGAGGCGTGTGCAATTTGCCCGCGAGCAGCGCCGGCAGCAGGCCGATCGCATCGGCGAAGCCGACGATCGACACGTGCGGGATGTCGGCGTGCCGGCAATGTTCGATCAGACGATGTTTGGCGAATACGAAATCCGCCTCGCCCGCCGCGCAAAAATCCGAAGCGCCATCGCCGATCAGCAGCACGCGGCGATGCTTGTTGTGGGCGCGCACCGCGCTGACGCATTTGCAGTGACCGCTGTTGATGCGGCAGTGCGCATCCGCGAACGGCGTTTCCAGCTTCCAGGAACGCTCACCGGTTTGCACCAGATGATTGGCCTGCACCGGCAGCCAGTGCAACCCATAGCGGCGCAGGATGGATTTGATCGCGTAATCGAGGCCATCGCTGACCACGCACAGGGTCAGGCCGGCGGCGAGGGTGGCTTCGACGAACGCCGCAAACGCGGGGTCGATCCGCAGCGTCGCAAGCTGTGCATCGATTTCTTCGCGCGAGGCATCCAGCAACGCCACCTGCCCCGCCATGCATTCGGCCGAGCCGATCCTGCCCTCGCGCCAGTCGCGTTCCAGCCGCTGCCAATCCGGATGCGCGAAGCGCTCCAGCAGGGCGTCGGTAGCGTCCTCGATGGCAATGGTGCCGTCGAAGTCGCAAAGAATGTTCCATTTGCCCATCGTGGGTTCCGCTCGGAAAAGCCCGTGCAGTGTAGGACGAAAGGCTTTCGGGATGCTTACGAGGCCTGTCCGGCCGTGCAGAAGCGCCCGATATGGGCCGGTGACGCTCGCCGACAAACCGGCCGCTACCGGCGCGGAAACCGCACCAGCACTCGCTGGCCGATCCGCAACGGCTGCGCGGCACCTGCCGAATCCAGCCGCAGCACGCACTCCACCTCGCGCGAAGCCGCGCGCGCCAGCGGATCGTCATTGAGCGTGCCCGGCCCCAGCACCTCTCCAACCCGCAGCACCGTGGCCGTGTAGGTCGCGCCTTCGCCGCTGTCGCGCACCACCTGCGCCACCATGCCCGACCTGATCCGATCGGCGTCATCGGCATCCAGTTCCGCGCGCACGATGCGCGGGCGATCCGGCAGGATCACGAATAGCGCGGCGCCCGACTGCGCCGAAACACTTTGCCCTATCTGCGCGTCGCGTTGCACGATGCGTCCCGCCACCGGCGCGCGAAGGCTGCGCGCGTCGACGTCCAGTTGCGCCGCGGCGACGTGCTGGCGTGCCACATCCAGCGCGGCTTGCGCCGCATCCCGCTGCGCCTGCAACCCGGCGATCTCGTCGCGCGCCTGCGTCGCCGCGTCCTCGCTGGCGGCTCCTGCCCTGGCCGCCTCGGCCAGACGCGGTGCCCGCTGTTTGGCGGCGTGCCATTGCACCTGCAATCCGGCGAGTTGCGCGCGCGCCTGCTCGACCTGTGCTTTGGCGCCTTCCAATTCGATCTGCGCCGCGCGCGGATCCAGTTGCGCCAGCGGCTGGCCGGCTTTCACAGCATCGCCCTGCTGCGCATCCACCGCACTGATCACCCCGTCGCGTTGAGCGACCACGCGCGCCAGCCCGCCTTCGACATCCACGCGTCCGCGCGCAATGGCAATGAATTGGGATTGCGCCGAATCCGCCGGAGGCGGCTGCGGCGCCGCCGGCGTGTTGCCGCCGGAACAAGCCGCGAGCGTCGCAACTGACAGGATCGTGGCAAGCAAGGCGCCGGCGCGGCAAAGCGGTTTCACGGTCGCATCTCCAGGTCGGGTATTGCAGCGGGCGCGCGTCGATCGCTGAGTATCGCGCCGTCTTCCATTTCAAGCACGCGGTCGGCGTGGGTGACCAGTCGCGGATCGTGGCTGACACACAACACCGTGGTGCCGTGCGTATGCGCGATGCGGCGCAGGGTGTCGATCACGATCTGCCCGTTGGCCGCGTCCAGCGCGCTGGTCGGCTCATCGGCGAACAGCAATTGCGGCTGCTTGACCAGCGCGCGCGCGATCGCCACGCGCTGCTTTTCGCCACCGGACAACTCCGCCGGCCGCAAATGCATGCGCGAGGCCAAGCCGACTTCCTCCAGCGCGGTGCGCGCGCGCTGCGCGGAGTGCGCATTGTCCACGCCGAGATAGCCCAGTGGCAGCATCACCTGTTCCAGCGCGGTCAGTGCGGGAAACAGATTGAACCCCTGGAACACGAAGCCGGTGTGTCGCAACCGGAAGAGATCAAGCGCGCGACGATCGCCGCGCCACAGATCCTCGCCCAGCGCGATCACGCTGCCCGCATCCGGCCGCTGCAAGCCGGACAGGATCGAGAGCAACGTGCTTTTGCCGCAACCCGAAGGGCCCGCGATCAAGGTGAGCTGACCGGTATCAATATTGATCGACAACCCGCGCAGGATTTCGGTGCGCAGCTTGCCGCTGGTGTAACCCTTGCGCAGATCGGCGGCGACCAGTGCCTGCGACATGGCGCTCACCGCAACAACAACGCGGGATCGGCCTGGCGCAAGGCGCGCAAAGACGCGATCCCCGACACCAGCGCGATGCTCATGACCAGGCCCGCGCAGGCCAGCGCGATCGCGAGATCCAGCTGCACCGGCACATCCTGTCCACGCGCCAGCGCGATCAGGATCGCGCTGAATACACCACCGACCAGCAGGCCGAACAGGCCGATCCACGCGGCCTGCTCCAGCACCACCTTGCGCAACGAGCCCAAGCTCACGCCCAGCGCATGCAGGGTGGCATATTCGCGCACCGAACCCGCCACCGCGGCCATCAGGCTCTGGCTGGTGATCACCGCGCCGACCGCGAACACCACCGCGGCGAGGAACATCACGCCCAGACCCGCGCCGGTTTCGAACATCCAGTACAGCACCGCGCGGCGTGCGAAATCCGGCGATGTCCACACGGCGTAACGATGTTGCGGCGCAGCCGTGTCCAGACGCGCGGCAATGGCGTTCGCGTCGACACCCGGCCGTAACCGGGCGACGTAGTACGCGACCTGCGCGCCGCCGGTGTCGGTATCCAGCACGCGCGCGGTATCCAGCGAGGCGATCACGTTGACTCCGCCCAATGCGCGCAGTCCGTGACCAACGCCGACGATGCGCACGAGCTGTCCGTTGATCAGCGCCTGCGCACCAACCTGCACGCCGAGTTTCGAAAGATCGGCGGCGTCCACGATCACGCCGCCGGGTTCACGCAACAACGCGCGCTGTTGCAGCGTCAGCACCTTCGCGAACATCATCCCGTCCGGGCGCGGATCGATGCCGGAGACGAACACCGACACGCCACCCTTGTCGGCGGGGCCGCGCCAGTCGCCGTCGATCCAGGCGAACGGCTCGACGCGCTGCACTGCGGGATCCGAGAGCAGATCGGCTTGCGTGCGCGGCGGAATCGGTCGGCCAAGTTCGATGCTCTGGGTACCGGGATAACCGGCCCACAGATCGGCGCTGGAAGCGTTGATGTACACCGCCGCCGAACCGAAGATGCCGAACACCAGCGCCGCCTGCATCAGCAGCAGCAGGCCCGAGAACGCCACCGCCAGCGCCGATGGCAGGAATCGCCGCCATTCGTGAATCAGAGTCTTGCGGGCGAGCGCGATCACGTGGCTATTCCTTGGAACCTCTGAAGAACCGTCGCGAGCGAAGGCAGGTGGTGCGTCGCAAAGCGCAGGAACCGGAGTGTATGTCAATACATGAAGATTTCCTCGGCCCGCAAAGCGGCACATCCATGTACCGGGCCAGTCGAGCACCAGGCCGCCGGCGCGCCAGCATCGTTTTGAATCAGGCCGAGCGCAGCAGGTTATTCAGAGATTCCCTCAGGCAGCGGCGCGCCACCAAGCGCCTTGTACAGCGTGATGAAAGCCAGCCCTTCGCGTTCGCGCGCGGCCTCGTCGGCCAGTTGCGTTTTCGCGAACGCGATTTGCGCGTCGGCGACATCCAGATCATCCGCCTGCCCGAGCCTGCGCAACGTGGCGCTCATGCGCGCACTGCGCTGCATCGCCTCGCCCGCTGCATTGGCCTGTTCGGTCGCGAGGCGCGCCTGATGCAATGCAGCCAGCGCGGTTTCCACTTCCGCCGCGCCCTGCAACACCGCTTGCCGATAGGCCAGCAACGCGGCCTGCAATGCGTCATTGCGCGCGTGTTCGGTCGCCGCGCGCAGCCCGAAGTCGAACAGCGGGATATCGATCACCGGACCGACCCCGGCAGTGTGGTTGGTGCCGCCGAGATTCACGCCGCTGACCCGAGTGGCCCAGGTAATGGCACCACCAAGGCCGATGCGGGGAAACCGGTCCGCGTGCGCCAGGCCCAGTTCGCCCACGGCCTTGAGCGCCTGCGCCTGTGCGCGCGCGATTTCCGGACGCGTGCGCAGCAGGTCGGCGGGCACGCTGTCGAAACCGGATTCCGGGAGCGCGGGCAGCGGCTTCGCATCGAGCAATTCCGCGGGTGGTGCGCTGCGGCCCAGCAACAGTGCAAGCGTCTGCGCATATTGCGCGCTCTGCGCGCGTGGTTCGGCAAGCGCACCTTGCGCCTGCGCGGCCTCCGCGCGTGCGCGCTCTACTTCCAGTTGCGAGGCCAGCCGCAGGCGTTGGCGCGTCCGCATCAATGTCAGTTTGCGCCGCGCCGCATCGGCGACGGCTTGCAATGACTGCTCGCGCGCCTGCGCGCCGCGCAATTGCAAATACGCGCGCGCGACCTCCGCCACCAGCGACACGCGCGCGGACTGCAAATCCGCCGCCGCGGCATCCGCATCCGCTTGCGCCACGTGCGCGCTGGCCTGCGCGCGCCCGAACAGACCGAGCTCCCATTCTGCGTCGAAGCCGGCCTGGAAAAAATCCGCATCCGCCTGCGGCGTGGGCGTGGACAGTGTCTGGAAGGCAAGCTGCGGCTTGTAGGCCGCGCCCGATGCCCGGCCCAGCGCACGCGCCGCGCGCAGATGCAGCGTCGCCTGTCGCACGTCGAGATTGTCTTGCAATGCTCGATCCACCAGCGAGTTCAATTCGGGGTCGTCGAATACCTTCCACCAGCCGCGCAGGTCAGGCGCCGGCGCGGCGATACCCGGCGCATTGCGCCACGCCGCGGGCAGATCGCCGCGTGGCAACGGCGGCACGGCCACGCTGGCGCAGGCAGCCAGCAGCGCGCAGATCGCAAGCAGCGGCAGATGCCGCAGGCCGTGGCGTGTGGGGAACGTCCGAAAGCTCATCGTTGCGCGAGTGTAGCGGCTGATCGCGGCTTTATCTTGCGATCATCCTTGATCGCCAAAGTCCCGAAGCGGAGATCCTGCCCGCACTCTTGACCAGAAAGCCTGCCGAAAGCCGCGATGGCGAGCATGCCGACACGTCGTTACATCTGCGTCCATTCGCCGGCGTAAAATGATGCGCACCCCGCGCCGTCGTCGCGCTCCGTACCTCCAATGAACGCCGCCGTTTCCAAACCGCAACACCGCTTCTTCGCCTACACCGGCCGGGATGCGATTCCCGCGCTGATGGGCGTGGCGCATGCCGCGTTCGTCGCTTGGCTGTTCTTCGGCTTCCACCGCACGCCGTGGCTGGTGTGGGTTCCCTGTGCGTTGCTGTATGCGATCTCGATCTCGTGGAGCATCAACTCCACCAGCCACAATTTCATCCACAATCGTTTCTTCGTATCGCCCGCATTGAACCGCGCCTACAGTTTTCTGCTGTCGCTGACCGACGGTTTCTCGCAAGAGTTCTACCATCACGTGCACCTGCGCCATCACGTCGGCAACATGGATCGGATCGGTGCCAATGGCACCACGATCGACCCGCTGTCGATTTATCGCCACGGCAAGAACGGCAAGCCGGAAAGCCCGTGGACATATACCTTCTATTCGTATTTCCGCGACGACATCGGCGAGTGCTATACCCGGCTGAAAGCGAAACATCCCGAACTGGCACGCTGGATCCGCCTCGAAATCGCCACGGTGGTGATCGTATATCTCGCCTGCCTGATCTATGACTGGCGCGCGTTCCTGATGCTGGTGCCGTTCTATTATCTCGGCCATTCGTTGTCGTCGTTGAACGGCTACTACGAGCACTACAAGGGCAACCCGGATCAGCCGATCGCCTGGGGCGTGAGCACCTACAACCGGTTCTACAACTGGACCTGGCTGTACAACGGCTTCCACGCCGAGCACCACTATCGGCCCAAGGTGCACTGGACGCAGATGCGCGCGCTGCGGGATTCGATCCGCGATGAACAACGCGCCAGCGGCGTGCACGTGATGCCGTATTGCCACGGGCTCGGGTTTCTGGACCGGCAGCCGCCAGCGCACACGCGGCTGCCCGACACGCGGCCCGCGGCCTGAAACGCCGGCCTTTCACGCACGCTTTACCTGGAAGTCCGGGCAGCTCACAATCGGAGTACGTCCAATCCGGACGACCCTACAAGGAACGTGTCATGGGTCATCTGCTGTGGTGGGCCATTATCTGCGCCATCATCGCCCTGATCGCGGGCGGCCTGGGCTTCACCAGCATCTCGGGTGTGGCCGCGACATTGGCGAAGATCCTGTTTGTGATCTTCCTGATCCTGTTCATCATCGCGATCCTCTTCGTCGTGGGCGTGTTCCATCTGGCGTTTTAGGTCTCGACCACGAACCATGCAGGCCATGGACGGCCGTATTGAGAGAGCTTCCGCGCCGTCGCATGATGCCGAGCATCGCAGCCTTACGCGTGGGAAAGGCGCGATCGCTTGAGCACAGGCATGTGCGAGTTCGCGCCGGCGCGCGTTGCGCGAAGCGCAGGGAAGTTTCAGCGACGCGACGTTGCTGAAAACCGTCGTGCCGGGACTAATGGCCTGGTTGCTTTCCCTGAAACGAAAGTAACCCGCTCGCGTGACGCGAGCGGGAAAAGACATGGGCGCCTACAGCAAAAACGCTGGATTCCCGCTTTCACGGGAATGACCTCGGCATTCATGCGCGCGCGATGCCCGCGCATGGCATCCTACCCGTCTCATGCCCGGCCGCATCCCCGAACGCTTCATTGACGAACTGCTGGCCCGCGTCGACATCGTCGAGGTGGTTGAGCGGCGCGTGCCGCTGAAAAAGGCCGGGCGCGAATGGACCGCGCGCTGCCCGTTCCACGATGAGCGCTCGCCCTCGTTCTACGTCAGCCCCACCAAACAATTCTTCCACTGCTTCGGTTGTGGCGCGCACGGCAGCGCGATCAAGTTCCTGATGGATTACGAGCGGCTGGAATTTCCGGACGCGGTCGAGGAACTCGCTCAATCGGTCGGCCTGAAGGTGCCGCACGAAGGCGGCGCCGATCGCCCGCGCGAAGACAAGACCGATCTCTACGCGCTTCTCGATGCCGCAGCGAGCTTCTATCAGAAGGAACTCAGCAACAGCCAACCCGCTCGCGCATATTGCGAGCAACGTGGCCTGGATGCGGAAACTTGTCAGCGCTTCCGTATCGGCTGGGCACCGGGCGGCTGGGATGGCGTGAAGCGCGCGCTGGGCAGTAACGAGCATCGCCTGCAATTGCTTGACCAGGCCGGCATGTTGTCCAGTGGCGATCGCGGCAACAAATACGACCGTTTCCGTGAACGGCTGATGTTCCCGATCCTGGACCGGCGCGGACGGGTGATTGCGTTCGGTGGTCGGGTGCTGGAATCAAAGCCCAGCGCGCATCCCGCACGCGAGGATCAAAAAACCGGCATCCCTGCCGACACTTCTCAACACAGCCCGAAATATCTCAACTCACCGGAAACGCCGCTGTTCCACAAGGGTCGCGAGCTGTTCGCGTTGTGGCAGGTGCGGCAGGCCAACACCAAGCTGGAGCGACTGCTGGTGGTGGAAGGCTACATGGACGTGATCGCGCTGCATCAGGCCGGCATCACCCAGGCCGTCGCCACGCTCGGCACCGCAACCACCCACGAGCATGCGGAGCTGTTGTTCCGCGCCGCGCCGGATGTGGTGTTTTGTTTCGATGGCGATCGCGCCGGGCGCTCTGCGGCGTGGCGCGCGCTGGAATCGGTGTTGCCGCGCATGCGCGACGGCCGCCAGGCGTTTTTCTTGTTTCTTCCGGAAGGCGAAGATCCCGACAGCCTGGTTCGCAAGGAAGGCCGCGTCGGATTCGAAGCGCGCATTGCATTGGCGATGCCGCTTTCGGAATATTTCTACGCGGAACTGTCGCGCGACGTGAACACCGCCACGCTGGATGGCCGCGCGCGGCTGGCCGAGCACGCGAAGCCGCTGCTCGCGAAACTGCCGGATGGCGCCTTCCGCGATCTGATGTACGCGGAGCTTGAAAGGCGCACGGGCCTCAACAGCGGCACCGCGGCGCCGAGTGCACTGACTCGCGTGTCGTCGCGCCAATCGGCGGCCGACAACACGCCGCGCCGTACACTGGTGCGCAGCGCGATCGCGATGCTGCTTAGCGAGCCCGCGCTGGCAAGCGAAGCACAGGCGCCTTACGCGTTCACCACGCTGGACAAGCCCGGCGTACCGTTGCTGATCGAATTGCTGGAGGTCGCGCGCGCGCGGCCGGAGATCAATACCGCCGCATTGCTGGAGCATTTCGCCGGCCGCGCTGAATCGCCCGCTTTGCAGAAGCTCGCAATGATCCAATTTCCGGGCGAAGGAGAAGTGATGCGCGAGGAATTCGCCGATGCGATGCGCAAACTGGGCGAACAGACCATGCAGCAAAAACTCGATGCGCTGATCCACAAGCAGTCCGAAGGCGCGCTGGATGCGGAGGAGAAAAACGAATTGCGCGAGTTGCTGGCGAGGAAACCCAGCGCCCGCACGGAGCCCACATAGCAGGCCATGGATGGCCGTGTCGAAGTGAGCTAAGGGCGCCGTCGTATGGCGGCAAGCATCGCAGCGCCAACCGAGAGCAAGGCGCGACTGTTCGAGCACAAGGACGTGCGAGTTCGCGCCGGCCCGCTTGGCGCGAGAAGCGCAGCGGAGTCGAGCCAACCGGACGTTGACGAGACCGTCATGCCCGGCGCCAACGGCTTTGGTTACTTTCCCCGAACGAAAGTAACCCGCATCGTTGGACGACGCGGAAAAGACATGGATGTCGTGCGGCAATCTGCATGAAGGGGCACTGGGCCCCCGGCAAACAGCCGCCATCCAAGAGCTCCGTCGCGGGATGGCAGCAAAATGCCAAATGAGAAGGTCCGGCGCAAGCACGCCCCTACAAGAGCCCCGCCAAATCCTTGCCGATCTTCTCCGGCGTATCGGTCGGCGCGTAGCGGCGTACCACCTTGCCTTCGCGGTCAATCAGGAACTTGGTGAAGTTCCACTTGATCGCTTCGCTGCCGAGCAAGCCGGGCGCGGCGTGCTTCAAGTATTTGTATAGTGGGTGCGCGTTCCCGCCGTTGACCTCAACTTTGGCGAGCAACGGGAAGCTCACGTCGTAATTGAGCGAACAGAAATTGCGGATGGCTTTCTCGTCGCCCGGCTCCTGATGGCCGAACTGATCGCAGGGAAAACCGAGCACTGTGAAACCTCGATCCTTGTGTTCGCGATACAGCGCTTCCAATCCCGTGTACTGCGGCGTGAAGCCGCACTTGCTGGCGACATTCACGATCAGCAATGCCTGGCCGCGATACGCATCCAGTTTGCGCGGCTCGCCTTCCAGCGTGTTCGCTTCGAAGTCGTAGATGTCGGTCATGCGCATTCTCCGAAAGCATGATGGTAGTGCATTCGATGATGCAGGCCATGGATGGCCGTATCGAAGTGAGCCCTTGGCCACGCCGTCGCGTGACGTCACGCCGGAAATCATGGCCTCCGCAAGCAGGCTTCTACAACGGCACCATCTCCGCCCAACCCCGCCGTTGAAAGGGAAGGCCTTGGGAGCCTGCTTGCAGGCGATCGGCGCGAAGCGTCGTTTTCATTATCAAGCTGTCGCGAGCGCGTTCGCTTCTACAGCCAGCTTCCATAACGCCGCATGTAAATGCGCTTCACCACCTGCGTCAGCACCCAATAGCAAACCAACGTGGCGGCGAGCCAGGCGAAATACAGCAGCGGCAGCGGCGTCATGCCGAGCTTGGCGCCGAGGACGGTGTAGGGAATCAGCACACCCAGCACGATGATCGCCGCGGTCATGGCCAGTACCGGCGCGGAGGCGATGCTCTGCAGGAACGGAATCTTGCGGGTGCGGATCAGATGCACGATCAGCGTCTGCGACAACAATCCCTCGATGAACCAGCCGCTCTGGAACAGCGACTGGTGCGCGGCCGAGTTGGCGCCGAACACCCACCACATCAGCGCGAAAGTGGTGAGATCGAAGATCGAACTTACCGGCCCGATGCGCACCATGAAGCGGCCGATGTCGCCGGCATCCCACTTGCGCGGTTGCGCCAGGTATTCCTCGTCCATGCGGTCGAACGGAATGGACAATTGCGAAATGTCGTAGAGCAGGTTCTGCACCAGGATCTGCAACGGCAGCATCGGCAGGAACGGCAGGAACGCGCTCGCGATCAGCACGCTGAACACGTTGCCGAAGTTGGAGCTGGCGGTCATCTTGATGTACTTCATGATGTTGCCGAAGGTGATGCGGCCTTCCAGCACGCCCTCCTCCAGCACCATCAGGTTCTTCTCCAGCAGGATGATATCGGCCGATTCCTTGGCGATGTCGGTAGCGGTATCCACCGAGATGCCGACATCGGCCTCGCGCAGCGCCGGCGCATCGTTGATGCCGTCGCCGAGAAATCCCACCGTGTGCCCGCGTCGTTGCAGCGACTTCACCACCCGCGCCTTTTGCAACGGCGACATCTTGGCGAATACGGTGGTGCGCACGACGAGTTCATCCAGCGCCGCATCGTCCAGTGACTCTATCTCGCGGCCCTGCACCGAATGCGCGATGTCCAGCCCCACCTCGCGCGCGATCTTGCGCGTGACCGCCTCGTTGTCGCCGGTCAGCACCTTCACCGCGATGCCGTGCTGGTTGAGTGCCGCGATCGCGGTCGCGGCCGAATCCTTGGGCGGATCGAGAAAAGCCAGGCAGCCGATCGCGGTCAGCTCGCGCTCGTCGTGAACGCCGTAGGCATGCCGACGCGCGGGTTCCGTGCGCACCGCCACGATCAGGACCCGCAGGCCGTCGTCGTTGAGCTTGCGCGTCATCGCGCGGATCTCAGCGCGACGTTCGTCGCTGAGCGGCGCGATGGCATCGCCGTCGCGCGCGAACGCGCAAATCGCAAGCATCTCCTCGACCGCGCCCTTGCAGATCAGAAGGTGCTCGCGTTGATCGCGCGCGACGATCACCGACATGCGCCGGCGCTGGAAATCGAACGGGATCTCATCCACCAGACTCCAGCGCGCAAGGCTGGTTTCCAGGTCGCGATGCGCCAGCACCGCCTTGTCCATCAGGTTCTTGAGGCCGGTCTGGAAATGGCTGTTGAGATAACCGTACTCGAGTGCGTCGTCGGATTCCTCGCCACGCAGATCGAGGTGGCGTTCCAGAACGATCCGGTCCAGGGTCAGCGTGCCGGTCTTGTCGGTACACAACACGTCCATCGCGCCGAAGTTCTGGATCGCGTTCAGGCGTTTCACCACCACCTTGCGCTTGGACATCGCCAGCGCGCCTTTGCCGAGGT
>DATNFU010000007.1:0-60563 GCA_035606235.1 Rhodanobacteraceae bacterium | reverse complement strand
ACCCATATCCCGCGGATGGCGCTTCCCGCTGGCCAGTATGTAACGCCGTACCCAGCCGATGTACGCCTGCTCGGTGCGAAAACTGTAGTGTTTGAGCCGCAGTCTTGCCCGTATTTCGTCCACCAGACGCGGTGATCGACTTTGCGCGACTGCCGGCTTTACGCCCCCGTTTGCAGAGTGATAAGACATAGTGCCTCGTCCTGCGCGACATTCGGGATGATGTTGCGATGGACTGGAGGCCCAACCAGCGGCAAATTCTCTGATAAGCGTAGGAATTTTCTGATTGACAACACACCGCACGGAGCTGAACATCCGGTGCTACGGCCTCGGACCTGAGGTCTACTTGGCGTTAGCTGTCATGTTCGACTCCTTGTCTGGCGGGTACGCTCCAGTTTTGGTTCTCACCGCAATCGTTGCGTGGCTTCTCGCCTTGCTGCGCATCGTTTGGCTTCGTTGGGTCTTGGCGGTCATTGCACCAATCCTCATTTCGTTTTCTTGGTTCTTTGTTCCGCGCTTTCCTGCCCTGTTCAAACCGCTTCCGTGGGGCCAAGATCCTTGGGTTGGTTGGGGCATCATCGCTGCAATGGTATGGGCCACATACGCAATTCCTCTATGTTTAGTCGCAACTCTTGTCTTCACCGTTCTGCGCAAACGTCGCAAAAAACTTCATGTCAGCTAACAACTCATTCCAGCGGACGCCGGTCCATCGCTTGCGCTTCGTCCAAGCTCTGCGGCGTCGGCGCCGCTAAATTCAGGCGTTAGGCTGCACGGTGTTGCGCATCGCGCATCACGCTGTTAGGCTAGGTCATGATCAAATCCATCCGGCACAAGGGCCTCGCCAAGCTCTACGCAGCCGGTAGCACTGCCGGCATCCAACCGGCTCACGCCAAGCGGCTTCGGTACCAGCTGGCAGCTTTGGACACCGCGCAGATCATCGATGACCTCGACGTTCCGGGGTTTCGCCTGCATCCACTCAAAGGCAAACTAAAGGGGCGGTGGTCAATTTCGGTTAATGGCAACTGGCGCCTGACCTTCGAGTTCACGGATGGCAACGTCTACGTTCTGGACTATGAGGACTATCACTAATGGCCATGTACAACCCCCCACATCCCGGTGAGTTCATCACTGGCGTCTATCTTGAGCCCAATGGCATCAGTGGTCGAGAGCTCGCTGCAACCATCGGGGTGGCATCCTCCACGCTGAGTCGCGTGCTCAACGGTTCCAGCCGGATTACTCCGGAGATGGCGCTGCTCCTTTCCAAGGCGCTTGGCCGTAGCCCCGAAAGTTGGCTGGCTATGCAGAGCAACCACGATCTCTGGGCGGCACGTAAGACGGTCAACCTCGATCGGGTGGCCAAGCTCGCGTTGCGTGCAGCCTAACGACTCATTCCAGCGGACGCGCTGCGCGGGCTGCTAAATTCAGGCGTTACGGCTCAACAGGGGTCAGCCGCATGCAAAGAGACATGGATCTAATTCGCCAGGTCGTACTCTCGGCCGAAGCAGGCCCGCCATTCCCAAACATCGACGGCTACACCGAAGACGCTATCAAGTACCACAAAATGCTTGCCATTGAGGCCGGTCTTCTCAAGGGCGCTAAAAGCACATACGCACCCAACCGAGATTCCGGCCGCAGATGGTTCAAGACGTCATTTGGGAAGGTCACGACTTCTTGCAGGCAATTCGCGATGACAACAACTGGAGCAAAGTAAAAACATTCTTCGGCGACTCTGGCAAACAGTTGTCCATCGAGATGGTTAAAGTTGCAGTCCGTGCATTGTTCGGGCCGGGTTGAGCCCTACAACTCATTCCAGCGGACGCCGGTCCATCGCTTGCGCTCTTACAAACGATGCGACGCCGGCGCCGCTAAATTCAAGCGTTAGGACTCACATGGGAATCATCACTGACTTCGTTATCGCGCTAGATTCCGATGCCGAAGCAATTGGACAATCTGCGAGCCCCGCAGATCAATGGCCGACTGTTCAAGCCAAGGGTGTCGAGACAGTAAAGCTTGCATCACTGTACTGTGTAGCGATCGGGACTCCGTACGGCAAACAAATCCAACGATCGTTTTCGCTCGTTGGAGGCGACAAGGACGAGGGGCCTTGGGTCTTTCAGTTTCCCTCTGAGGTCTTGCACGCAATCGCGAGCATCGACGACGCCAGGCTCCCGAGCGTGGCGAAGGAATGGGCAGCCACAGAAGAGCTACGACGAGATGGCTGGGCTGAAGGAAACGCAACATCGTTTATCGTGCAGCTGCGCGCGCACGCGCAGCAGGCAATCGCGGGTGGTCTCTCAATGTTCCTACGGTTGTCGCTGTGAGTCCTAACAATTCGACCAAGCCGACGTGGCTTCGCCACGCGGCTTATTTCTGGCATTAGGCTGCACATGTGAGCACTGTCGTCAACGTAGCATTTGGCGTGGCATCGTTGGCAACACTGGTTTATTTGTACACCTTCTTCAGGTTCTATCGCATCGTCAGCGCAGAGCAAGCTGCGTGGGTTGCTCGCCGTGGGTCGCTCAGCTTCATGTACTCTGGCTTGCCTCGCGCCATGGACCCTAACATTGGCGTCGCGCTGCTCGGCGTGGCATTTAGCTCACGGGTATCGCAACTTCGTTCGCCACACGCTAAAACTTACGCTTTCTGCATTCGTCTGTGTCTACCGCTGGGTTGCTTGCTGTACCTTGGTATTTTGCTTGCGCAGGCTGTCGGTGCAGTCTAACCACTCATTCCAGCGGATGCTGGTCCACCGCTTACGCCCCTACAAGCCTTATGGCGCCGCCGGCGCCGCTAAATTCAGGCGTTAGGTTGCTATCACGGAATTTCACAGTTCAATGGGGAGAGTGCAATGCGTGCGTTAGTAATTCTGGCTCTCTTTTGTCTCGCCGGCTGCGGAACCGTACAGTTCAAGCCGACAGAATATCCGCTTCGTGCAGGCTTGATAGCCTCGATGCCTGTAAAGGGGCAAACCGACGTATCGAACATACAATCGCAGACCGCGCCGGTGATTGTTTCCTCCTATGGCGGTACGAGCTTGAGCTCCAATCTGCACGCTATCACCGAAGTGATGGTGCGGCAGACTCGCGAAGAACTCACAAAAGCAGCCCAGCCTGAACCCGGTGCTCCGAAAACAATCGAGCTCAAAGTCAATTCGCTCGTGAGCAACTACAAATTCTTCTACTATCACAGCCAATTACACTTCGACGCCAAGCTTGGAAACGGCACGGTCGTATCAATGGATGTGCCGCACTCCAGCGGTGTTCTTGCGCAGGATCTTAATGGTTGCATTGCGGAGAGCGTGATGAAACTGCTCAATGATCCGCGGGTGCGTGCGTATCTCGCCCAATAAATGCAACCAACTACTCGGTCGAGCGGACGCCGGTCCAATGTTCGCGCGGCGCGGCTAAATTCAGGCGTCACGGAATCCAATGCTCAAGGCAACGCCGTCTCGCCGAACGCGCGTCGCGATCGACACCCAAGCGGGAAAACGAGTTGACGCGGCGCTTTCAAGTCGCTCGTTCGTGGAGCGCTCGCGCGCTCAATAGTTTCGGCAGGTCGAAACTTTGAAGGAAGCGAAACCCTGAGGATTGCGCCTGGACTTGCGCCACAGGGCGTTGTGATTTCGCGATAACGCACGGCGACAACCGCATTGCTGCTTGCGCACCTTTCATCGGATTTGGGTTATCGTGAACGCGGAGGTTCGCCGTGTCCGAACACGACCCGGAACACATCGTGCTGATGCAGCGGATGGTCGAGCTCGCCGAACGGCAGACGCGGCTGGCCGCCGAACGCACGGAACAATCGGCAGAACGCTCGTACATGAATGCCGAGCGTACCCTGTCGGTGTGGACGCGCACCGCGCTGTCGCTGATGATCTTCGGCATCGCGGTTGATCGTTTCGGCTTGCTGCTGCGCCACGCGCCGTGGCGGCCGCGCATGGTCGATCCGCTGCTGCCGAATCCGCTGTCCACATTGGGCGGCGTGATCCTGATTGCGCTGGGCGTGTTGGTGGTGCTGACCTGCGGCGCCCGCTACCTCGTCTACGCGCGCGCGTGGCGGCGCGTGCACGCATGGCCGCCGGCGCACGCGCCATACCTAGCCTGCGCTTTCGCGGTGCTGGTGGCGCTGTTCGGCATCGCGTTGCTGGCGGTGCTGCTGGTGTTTACCGGTAGCAGACCTGGGCATTAGAACGGCAGCAGCTCTACATCCGAACCGGTCCGTCCACGTGACACTTGTCGCGCGAGACGCGCGCGTTCTGCGCGGCAGCGGCGTTGCCCTTGAGCTGTTCGATTTCCAGCACGGTTTGCCAGTTGCGCGCGCACAGGCCGCCGAGTTTGGGACCGAGTTCGTACGAGCGACGCGCGTCGGTTTCGGCGCTGGCGTAATCCTTGGCGCGCACCGCCAGTTCCGCGCGATACTGAAGGATGTCCGGCGCATCCGGCGCCAGGCTCAACGCCGCATCGGTCTTGGCGATCGCCTGCGCGATGTTGCCGGCGCGTTCGGCAGCGTGTGCGGCATCGAGAAACCCGTCGATCGCCGGGTTGCGCAGCGGCGCGATCTCGACCACCGAACTGTCGCGCGAACCCGCGGCGCGAATCGCCGCGACCATGTCGTGATCGGGCACACGCATGCTCTGCGTGCTGGGCGCCGGCGGCTGCGAGCAGGCGGCGAGCAAAGCGGTCGCAAAACAAAAAACCGCAAATCGCAAAAGTGCAGCTTTCGACAAAACCCGTACTCCTGAAATTCTTGACACAGATCAACGCGGATGGCTACTGATCAGTCATTCCGGCGCAAGCCGGTATCCAGCGATCTTCGTGGGGACAGCAAGATCAAATGAATCCCGGGTTGCGCCGTGATGAAGCCCGTGGCGCCCCGGAATGACGGCAATTATCAATGACCGGTTCCGGCACCCGCTCCTCTTCAATGCTGCACCTGCGGTGCATTGGCCGGCAAGGGCGGCGGCGCATTGCCATCACTGCCGGCGCCCGCGCCGAAAAAGTTCTTCAACTGCTGCAGGAAGCAATGATCCTGCACCGCGGGCGCGTAGCCGGCGATGAACGGATATTGGCGCGCGCCTTCGCACTCGGGCTGCGTGCCCTGGCCGGTGCCCGGATCGACCCAGGCGAAATCAATACCCGGCCCGGGCGAGGCCGGCAGCGGCCGCGTCGGCAGTTTTTCGAAGATGTCCTTCCACACACGCAGCGCGCCGGTGGCGCCCCACAGGCCAGTCGGCTTGTTATCGTCACGCCCCACCCACACCACGCCCAGATGCTGGCCGGTGAACCCGGCGAACCACGAATCGCGCTGGCTGTCCGAGGTGCCGGTCTTGCCGGCCACATGCAGCCATGACAATGACGACTCGCCAAGCGACGCGGCGGTGCCGTACTCGACGACCTGCTGCATCGCCCAGCGCGTCAGGCGTTCCGCGGGTTGGTATTCGCCTTCGCCCGGCTGCACGGTGTAGCGCTTGATCGCCTTGCCTTGCGCATCGGTCACGCCGCGCAAGGTAACCAGCGGCAGCGCGTGGCCGTCGGCCGCGAAGTATTGATAGAGCTGCGTCACCTGGAACGGGGACAGATCCACCGCGCCCAGCAGCAGCGACGGATTGGCCGGCACATCGTCCAGCCCGAACGAGCGCAGGAATTTCGCCACCCGTTCCACGCCTAGTTGCATGCCCAAATGCACGCTGGCCAGGTTGTAGGATTTCGCCAGCGCCTCGACCATCGGCACTTCGCCGTGCGCAATGTGATCGTCGTTGCTTGGCGACCATACGGTGCCATTGGGCTGGTGCAACGCGATCGGCGTGTCATCCAGCATCGAGGCCAGGTTCCAGCGCTGCGGTTGCGCCAGCGCCATCAAATAATAGAACGGCTTGATCGCCGAACCGATCGGCCGGCGCGCATCGTAGGCACGGTTGAACCCGTGCAGATCCGATTGGCGACCGCCGACCATCGCCAGCACGCTGCCATCGTCGGCGTCGGTGATCACCACCGCGCCCTCCAGCGGGCGGCCGCGCTTGCCCAGCGCGGTGAGCGTGTCGTTCAACGCATTCTCGGCGTAGATCTGCGCGGCCGGATCGAGCGTGGTGAACACCGATAATGCGCCGCCGCGCAGTTGCGCGTCGGAAAAATCCTGATGCAGTTGCGCGCGCACCGTTTCCATGAAGGCGGGAAAGCGGTCCGCCACCAGTTGCGGCGTGGCGGTGACGCCCAGCGGTGCGGCTTTGGCCTGCGCCCATTGCGCGTCGTTCAGCAGGCCGGTGCCGTGGAACATGTCCAGCGCGACATTGCGGCGCACCAGCGCGCGTTGCGGATAACGGCGCGGATCATAAATGCTTGGCCCCTGGATCATTCCGACCAGCAGCGCGTCTTCCTGCGGGCGCAGGGTCTGCACCGGGCGCGCGAAATAGAACTGGCTGGCCGCGGCAAAGCCATGCACCGCCTGATTGCCCTGCTGGCCCAGGAACACTTCGTTGCAGTAGGCATCCAGTATCTGCGCCTTGGTGTAGTGCGCCTCGATCAGCACCGACAGCAGCGCTTCATTGAACTTGCGGATGAAACTGCGATTGCGATCCAGGAACAGATTTCGCACCAGTTGCTGGGTCAGCGTGGACGCGCCCTGCACCACATGGCCCGCACGCAGGTTGGCGAACGCCGCGCGCAGGATGGCGGAAAGATCAACACCCCAGTGATGCTTGAAATCACGATCCTCGACCGCCTGCAAGCCATTGACCAGCAGCGGCGGCAACTCGTCGAGCTGCACCACCTGGCGCTCTTCCTGTTCCGCCCCGTACAGCGTGGCGATGCGCGCCGGATCCAGATGCGTCTCGTGCAGCACCCGGCCCGAAGTGAGATCCTTCACCGAATCAATCTGCCCGTGCGAAAGCGTGACGCGCACGCGCCGCGGCAGTTCGCCGCCGGAAGGATCGGCATAACCGCGCGAAGCGATGATGAAGCGATCGCCATCGCGGCTGAAGGTGCCGGGCACATGCGCTTCACCCTGCTCCTGCGTGTAACCGGCGCTGGTGAGCTCAAGCGTCAGCGCATCCGCGTTCATCGCCACGCCGGCGGCGAGCGTCACCGGCATCGCGAACACGCGGGTGGGTTGGGAGAACGCGATTTCGCCGACCCGCGCGCGCACGCGCGCATCGAGCACCAGCGTGTAGGGCAGCAGAAAACCGATCGCGAAGCCGATGCCGATCAGCAACGGCCAGCGGGTGACCGGCCAGGCACGCAGCCATTGATCGCGCAGACGTTGGAGGTAAGCCGACAACGTGTTCATCCGGAGACTCAAAGGGGCGCAGTGTAAGGCATGCCGGTCTGCCACAACGATGAAGCCATGCACACATCGAACCGGCGTTCAGCCGACCCGCGACATGTTTTGCATCTAGAATCCGTCACCAATGCGCGATCACTGCGTCGTGGACGGGGCGAATCGGGGAAGTGGAAAGCAAACGCGACCGCACTGCCACGCAAACGCCGCCGGCACGGGGTGATTCGCTCTCCTTGCCGCGGAAAATCCTGCTCAGAGTGCTACGCGCAATGCCGCTTGGGGTGCGCACCTGGGTAGGCGCAATCCGAACCTGGCTCAACATCCGGATTTCTCGCGAACGCCTAGGCGAGTCGCTCATCCGCGACGTCAACCATCTCAATTCAAATCGCGAACATTTCATGCTCCGCGTTCGGGACTACGCCTATGACGGCATGTCCCCGGAACTCGATTTGTCAGTGGTCACATACAACAGTGCGCGGTGGCTACCCGGTTTTTTCGACAGCCTGCTCGCGCAAAGCTACCCGCTTCAGAAAATTCACGTATGGTTGATCGATCATGGTTCCGCAGACCACACGCAGGAATTGTCCGCAAAATTCAGCTCGCGCAACACTGCGGCGTTCGCAAGTATAAATCTGCTGGAGCAGCCCAACCACGGCTTTGGCGCCGGCCACAATCTGGCGTTGCGGCATGCGCGATCGGATTTTTTCCTGGTCAGCAACCCGGATCTCGAATTTGAACGCGATGCGATTCAATGCGCTCTCGGCCAAGCGAGCAGAGATGTCCCAGAAATCGCAAGCTGGGAATTTCGTCAAAAGCCGTACGAACATCCCAAATATTGCGATCCGGTGAGCAAAGAAACGCCGTGGTCTTCGCACGCCTGCTGCTTGCTGCGACGCGCGGCGCTGCGAGTGGTGGGCGGGTACGATGAATCGATTTTCATGTATGGCGAAGACGTGGAACTGTCGTATCGGTTGCGTGCTGCGGGCTATCGCTTATGCTATGTACCGGATGCGGTGGTCGTGCACCATTCACATCAGCAACCTGGCACGCCGAAAGCATTACAACATCTTGGCTCCGCGTATGCCAATCTGCTGATTCGCTGCCGATACGGCAGCATCTGGAGCCGCCTTTGCGCGCTGCCCATGGCTCTGGCCAACGTGCTGCGCAAACCGCCGGCGTCCATGCAACGAGCGCGGGTACTGCATCAGTTGCTGCGCTTGCCGGGTCGCGACTGGGTGCGCCTGCTCTGCGGTCGCATTAGTCGCCCGACGTTCGGCATCCGGGGCAATCGTTATGCACTGGAGCGCGCTGGCGATTGGCTTGCCATTCCGGCGTTACCCGCCACCCAGCAAGTAGTTTCCATCATCGTGCGCACCTATTCCGGGCGGCGTCCACTGCTGCAACAGGCAATCGTGTCGTGTCTGCATCAGACCTGGCGCAATCTGGAAATCCTGCTGATCGAGGATGGTTGCAGTGGACGCTCGTTCGCCGATATAGGCGCGTGGGATGACCGGATCCGGTATTTGCCGCAGCCGAAAAAAGGACGCGCCGCGGCCGGCAATGCGGGGATGGCCGCCGCGCGCGGCGATTACCTGATGTTTCTCGACGACGACGATCTGCTGTTTCCGGATCATGTCGAGGTTTTAATGGATGCACTCGCAGGCTGCGGCGGGAATGGCTTGGCGTATGCGGATTCGTTGGAAGTACCGATTGATCGACACCATCTCGCGGTCACGTTGAAGCCGGTACGTGCACCGCATCCCCTATACGCAGTACAGCATGTCGCCTGGCGTAATCCGTTTCCCATTCAAAGTGTGTTGTTCTCGCGACGGCTCTACGAAACCCTTGGCGGCTTCGATGAATCGCTGGATTGGTTGGAGGATTGGGATCTATGGAAGCGCTATTTCCCTGCGGCAGAATTGATCGGCGTGTGCAAGATCACTTCGCTGTATCGCGCGCCGGGGGATTTCATCGGCGTATTGCGTCGGCAACGGCACTTCGCGCGCTATTTCTCCAAACGTCACCGTGACGCTCCGCCTTAATCACTCGTCGATCTAATCTCGACGCAACAGATCCCGCAACATGGACAGTTTACCGTTGCCCCAGACTGCATAACTGCCGCTGCGCGCCTCGCGCAGGATCGGCTTCAAACGCCTCCACTTCGAAACACGACCGAGGCCAAGGCGCAGATCGAAATGGGCGGCTCGAGCCACCAGCTTCGCGTGCGGCAGTTGCGTGCGGGCTGCGTCAAGTCTCGCAAAATGGCTGAGGAGCTCACGCATTCTTTGTAACTCGCGGCGTAGCGCCTGCGCGCGCGACATAAACAAGTCCTCGAACTTGCTCCATGCGGAACGCCTTTGCGCACCGATCTGGTTGCCGCCGTGCTGGCGGTAATCGATCAGCGGCTGCTCCAGGCAATCCACTTCACCGATCGCGGCGGCGATGATCGCCAGCCATTCGTCATGCACCCACTCGCGCGGGAATGGCTTCACCTCGTTCAACAGCGAACGCCGGAACGCGAGCGTGGCGCCGGTGGCGAGATTGCGCCGCAGCAGCACATCAAAAGCGCGACCCGAATGGATCAGCATGCATTCACGACGGGTGACTTCCAGCGCCTCGAACAGACCGCAATCCATGTCGCTGCCGTTTTCATCCACCAGCCGCGCATCGGAGTGCAGCAACAACAGGTTTGGGCGACGCCCGAATTCGCCGAGCATCGTCGCGAGCTTGTCAGGGTGCCAGATGTCATCCTGATCGCACAGGAACAGTATTTCGCCGGATGCATCGGCGAGCGCGGCTTCGAAATTGGCGACAAAACCGAGATTGCGTTCGTTGCGCGCCAGCGTCACGCGAATGCCACGGGCAACAGCGGCATCCCGCAGTTTGGTCAGCAGTTCGAACGTGCCATCAAGGGAGGCATCGTCGCGCACCACGATCTCATCGGGCGCGCGCGTCTGCATGAGCAAGCTGTCCCAGAGCTGCGACAACCAGCGCTCACCGTTGTAGGTGCACAGCACGATCGAAACGGACATCGGTTCCCCGTGTCATTGGCGCACAGTGTAAAGCGTAGATGTGGCAACCTCGTCTTGCCAGGCTCGCGCATACGCCGCTCGCCAAGCAACCCACCCTCGGCATCCTGTTTCGGGCGCTCGCCAACACGGCCAATATCACTCACGCGACTGCCAGGCGCGTCGGCTCTCCCACATGCATGCGTCCGGCGCGAAGCCGCGTGGATGCACCTCCAGCAGGCGTTCCAGCTCGGTGTTGTCGGCAACCAGATCCTGTTCCAGCCGCGACAACGGACCGCGCAACGCCGGCAGCACTTTTTGCGCGATGGCAATCGCCAAGCGCGGCACCGGCAGCGGCAACGAGCGCACCGACAAGCTGGCGCGCACCCGCGCGAACATCTGCGCCGCGCGCAGGCGTTCGCCACCGCCGATCGGAATTACATGGCCCGCGCTCTGCGGCCGTTGCAGCCCGGCGATTACCGCGCGCGCAATATCTTGCGCGTGCACCGGCTGGCGCAGGCCGTTGCCCGCGGGCAACGCGAACACGCGCCAGCGTGCGGCGCGGCGCGCCAGCGGCGTCAGGCTGTAATCCATGCCCGCGCCGTAGATCAGGGTCGGTCGCAGGATCGTCCAGGCCGCGCCACTCTTTTCGCAAATGGCGGCGAGCGCCGCTTCCGCATCGCGCAGCCGCTGCGCCAACGCGCGTTCGGCGGCCACCGGCGAGTTGCGTTTGCTTTCCGCGCTCATCGAGCTGGTGGCGATCACGCGGCGCAGATTCGGCAGTGATGCGCACTGCAGCCATGCGGCCAGCGCATCCAGCGGCCCGAAGCTGACAATCGTTTCGATCCGCTCCAGTTCGCTGGTCGGGGCGTGATCCGGCAGGCTCCCGCGCAGCCATGTCACGCCCTCCGCATCGCCGCGCGCGTTGCGCGACACTGCCAGCACGCGCATACCTTGCCCGGTCAGCAACGGCAACAGGAAACATCCGATCTGGCTGCTGGCGCCGAAAACGAGCAGCGATGGAAACGCCTGATCCCGGGTCATCGCACGTCCCATGCTGCACGGGACGAGTGCATCCTGCACTCAATTTCCATAACCGATCTGGTTATCCACCTCATTGATGCGCGGATCATCCGGGGTCAGCCTACGCACTTCGTCGAGCGCGCGACGTGCGTCATCGTAGCGGCCCTGCCCGGCCAGCCGTTGCGCGCGGTCGAGCCACGCGGCGCCGAGATTGCGTTGCATGATGCCAAGCGCCGCGTCGCCCGGACTCAATTCGGCCAGCGTGGACATCAGATCACTGGCCTGGGCAAGCCGGCCGTTGCGCATGGATTTGGCGAACAGCTCGCGCGCGATCTGCGGCAACGCGTGCAGCCCGGCCTGCGCCGCCGCATTGTCGCCGTCGATCGCGAGCGCGCCGCGGTACAAATCGTAGGCGCTGTCGCCCGGCGGCAACATCAGTTCGCCCGCGCGCGCGGCGGCATCGCCTTGCCGCACCATCTGCGCAACCTTGGCCGATTGCTCGGGCGTGAGCACGGACGGCGGCGGCAGTTCCGCCGTGTCGTCGGTGCTCTGCACAGCGGATTTCGCGTGCAGACGCGAGCGCGCCGCGGCGAGATCGGCCGATTTCGGTGCGAGCCTGGCGGCGGCATCGAGCAATTGCCGCGCGTCGTTCCGATGGCCCCCGTCCAGCGCGGCATTGGCTTGCACCACCAGTGCCTGCGCAACCTGCCCCAGCCCCGCACGGGCCCGCGCGTTGCCAGGATCGTCCGCAAGCACGGCCTGGAATTGCGCCAGCGCGTTGTCGTCGCCGGAACCCGTGATCTTGCCCGCGCGCAAATCTTCCTCCCCTTGCGCCAGCGCCTGATCACGATGTGCCTGCGCGTCCTGGTTCGCCTGTGCGACGCCCGCGCGCAGGCTGGGCAGTGCCGCGAAATTGGGCGACAGCGCGGCGAGCCTGTCGAGTGTGCGCTGGGCACCGGCGCGATCATTATTCTTCAACTGGTCCTGCACTTGACCCGCCAGTGCCTGACCGACCTGATCCATCCCGTGACGAGCGACCGCGTTGTCCGGGTCACTGGTGAGCACGCGATGGAACAATTCCGCCGCGCCGTTGCGACCTTCGATATCGTTGGCCGCGAGCGCAGCGCGCGCCTGATCGAGCAACGTGTCCACACTGGTGCCGCGATTGGCGGCCTTGTTCAACGCGGCTTCGGTGGGAGCGACCGCGCCGCTGCCCAGCAAGCCTCGCGCTTCTTCCAGCGCCGCGCGTGCGTCATCCAGATTGCCGTGCGCGATGTCTTCATCGGCGACCCCGAGCTCCGCGGCGCCGACCTTGCGCAAACCGGCGATTGCGTGCTCGCTGTCGGGATCGAGCGCCAGCGCCGCTTCATATTGATCGCGTGCGCTGTCGGGTGAACCCGACAATCTTCCCTGCGCGAGCGCGTTGTCACCACGCGCCAGAACCGCATTCAACTGGGTGCGCGGCAAATCTGCGCGCAGGGCGTTCTGATGCGTCCACACCCAAGCGCCACCGATCACCACGATTGCGATCAGGGCAGCCAGCGCCCACGGCCACGTCGAGCGCCGGGGCGGCGGCGCGGACGCACGCGGATCGCGCAGCGGAGGATCGGCCTTGAACGAAGGCAGATCGTCCTTGCCTGCGCGACGCGGCGGCACATCGAGGTGGTCGAGATCGCCGAGCTTGGGCTCGGTGCGCACGCGCGGATCACGCGGTGGTGGGTCGTTTCGTCCAGTCATCAGTTTCGGGGCTTTGAACCGCGATCAGCTTAGCACCGTGGCCACGCCGACATCGGACACGACCGCGTGCGGTTCAGCCTCCGGCAAGCCGGGTGGAAAAACAGCCTCGCCTGCAAACCGGCGCGCTGGATCCGCAGCACGCAGGACGCAAAGAAGGGCAAAGCCCAATGCGCCTCTGTTTGAGTTCTCTTTTCGCGTTCTTCACGGACAGGTGCGTTTGGCTTCGAGGCAAAGTCTCATGCATCAGCTTCCGGCAAGTCGGCGCGCGTCGATCACATTCGGCAACGCGGCCAGTTTGTCCAGCAGCGCCGCAAGCTCGCCAAAATCGCGCACCCGCAAGGTGAAGCGCATCTGCACCTCGCCTTGTCGCGGATCGCTGCGGCTGCCGGAGGCAATGATATGCGCGCCGGCATTGGCGATCGTGGTAGTGACGTCGCGGTGCAGGTTCTTGCGTTCGTACCCGGACACCGCGATCTCGACGTCGTAGGCGCGCTCGCCTGTTTCACCCCAGTGCACCTCGATCACGCGCTCGGGGGCACGCGCGCGCAGCCGCGCGAGCGCGGCGCAGTCAGCGCGGTGCACGGTCACACCGCGTCCGCGGGTGATGAAGCCAGCCACCGCATCGCCCGGCAATGGCTGGCAACAGCGCGCCAGTACGGTGAGAAGATTGCCGACCCCCTGGATTTGCAAGGCGCCGGGTTCGCGTCGCGCGGGGCGCGCTGCACGCGGTGGCGCGAATGCTTGCGTCGGCGCCTCGCTCTCGGCCAGGGCACGCGCCAGTTGTCCGCCGCTGACCTCACCGAGCGCGAGTGCGATCAGCAATTCCTCGTGCGATTTCTGGCCGAGTTTGGCGTGCAAGCGCTCGAGCGGGCGCTCGGCTAACGCAAGTCGCTTCACCTCACGCTCGAGAATCTGTTTTCCGGCGGCGAGGTTGGCCGCGTTTTCGCTACGCCGAAACCACGCGCGCACCTTGCCGCGGGCGCTGGCGGTGTGCAGAAATCCCTGGTGCGGCGACAGCCAGTCGCGACTGGGCGCAGGTTCTTTCGCGGTGAGAATTTCAACCCGATCGCCGCTCACCGGCTGATGTGTCAGCGGCACGATGCGGCCGTTGACTTTGGCACCGCGGCAGCGATGTCCCACCATCGTGTGTACGTGGTAGGCGAAGTCCAGCACGGTTGCGCCTTGCGGCAGATCGAACACCTCGCCCCTGGGGGTCAGCAGGTAGACGCGCTCCTCGGCCAGTTCCGAGCGCAAGCCGGCCAGCAGTGCGCCGTCGTCCTCGCCTTCGCGCGGCTCCAGCAGTTTGCGCATCCACGCCACCCGCGCCTGATACGCTGCGTCCGCGCCGCCACCTTCCTTGTAACGCCAGTGCGCGGCCACGCCCAGTTCCGCCGCGCGGTGCATTTCGCGCGTGCGTATCTGCACTTCCAGCGTCTTGCCTTGCGGGCCGATGACCGCAGTATGCAGCGAGCGGTAATCGTTGCCCTTGGGCCGCGCGATGTAGTCATCGAATTCCCCCGGCACATTCGGCCACAGCGAATGCGCCACGCCGAGCGCGGCATAGCAATCGGCCACGCTGCAGGTCAGCACGCGCAGCGCGCGGATGTCGTAGAGCTCGCCGAACTCGACGTGCTTGCGCTGCATCTTTTTCCAGATCGAATGGATGTGCTTGGGCCGCCCGGCGACCTCGGCGTCGACGCCTTCCTTCTGCAACGCCTCGCGCAAGCTGCCCACGCATTGCGCGATATAAGCCTCGCGATCGGCACGCCGCTCGTCCAGCAGCCCGGCGATGCGCCTGTAGGTATCAGGGTGCAGATAGCGGAAGGCGAGATCCTCCAGCTCCCATTTCCATTGCCAGATGCCCAGCCGATTGGCAAGCGGCGCGTGGATGTCGGCCGTGAGTTGCGCCAGCGCGCGCCGCTGTGCTTCCGGCCAACCCACGGCCGCGCGCAACGTGGCCAGTTGCCGCGCGAGCAACAGATAGACCACACGCAAGTCGCGGATGATCGCCAGCAACAACCGGCGCAGTCCTTCCGCTCCGCCCTGCCCGCCGCGCTCGGCATGCAGCGCCCACACCCGCTCGGCTTCGCGCTGGCCTTCCACCAGCCGGCGCACCGCTTCGGGCAGCGCCGCGGATTGTTCGGCCCAGGTTTGCGGACGCGTCCGCGCCAGCGCATACCACCACGCCGCGGCGCGGGTATCCTCGTCGCAGCCGAGCTGATCCAGCAACTCGCAAACCGCAATGCCCAGGGTACGTTCGGCCGCCGGCAGGTCGCGCACAAAAGGTGGCAACTGCTCGGCGGTTTGCTGATTGGAAACAGGTGCGCTCACGTTGGCCGGAGTGTCGGCAGCCAGTGCGGGAAAGCTTGGCGAAAGGGTTGCAGTGTATCGGTCAAATGTCCTCTGTGAAGCGGCATAGCCCGCTGCTATGATCGCCACCCATGCGTACCCGAATCGTTTTGCCGTCCATCCTGTTACTGCTGCTGGCGACCCTGCCCGCGTTCGCGCAGCAGTTCTCGTCATTGGAAGAGCGCATGTCCTCGGCCGATTTCAAGGCCGCCGGCCTCGACAAGCTCTCGCCCGATGAGCTCAAGAACCTGGACAACTGGCTGCAAACCCATCAGCAGGTGAAGATGGTCGGCAGCAACGGCAAGCCGGTGTTCTACGCCGACGATTCCGATCGCGAGAAATTCGAGACGCACCTGGTCGGCACCTTCAGCGGTTGGAGCGGCAGCAGCGAATTCACCTTGAACAACGGCCAGGTCTGGAAACAGGCGGAATCCGGCGCGTACTCCTGCCCGACCATCCAGAATCCGACCGTCACCATCAAACCGATGCTGCTTGGCAGCTGGTTGATGTACGTGCAAGGCTGCAATGACAGCGTGCGCGTGGAACGGGTGAAGTAATTCGGGGCTCGGAACTCGAAGAAGCGTAGTTCCTTCTTCACCATTCGGGAAGCGGGGCCCGATCCGGCACTGCGAAGCTGGATGCCGAAGCAGAACGCTGAAGGCGACCCGAAGGACGCCGGGATGGCGCGGCTAATCCAGCTTGATTTTGCTTTCTCCAGCAAAATGGAACCCGGCTCGCAGGGACGACGGGCTACCCATTTCCGTTCTTCACCCTCTCCGCTGCTTTGACCAGCCGCTTCGGCGATACGGCTTCGGCGGTGCCCAGCTCCTGGGCGAACAGCGACACGCGCCATTCCTCGATCAACCAGCGCAGCACATCCAGCGCCTCGCCCGAAGCGCCGGCTGCCTTCGCCTCCAGCCACGCGCGCCAGTACGGCAGCACCTGCAGCAATCGCGACTGATCGCGTGCGGCATCCTGGCGCAATTTTTCCGCGCGCAACCGCATCGCGCGCAGATAGCGCGGCAACTGCGCCAATCGCGATGACGACAGCTCGCGCAGGAAATGTGGCGCCAGCAGTTCCTGCAATTGCTCGCGCAGATCGTCGTAACTGGCGCGTGCGAAACCCAGCAGCGGCGGTTCCAGCCATGGCCGCAATTCCGCCTGTGCCGCGATCACCGGTTCGGCCAATTGCAGGCGCCGGATCGCCGCCGCGAACAGCTCACGCGCGAACCGCTCGCGCAAGGCGTCGAAGGCAGCGCGATCGCGCACGTCGAGATCATGTTGCGCCAGCAGATCGTCGATGCCGGCCTCGACCAGATCGGCGCGCAGTGCCTCGATGCTATCCAGCGGTGCATATTGCAGACCCAGCCGAGATGCGATCGGCAATTGTCGGCGCGCGCGCTTGATTTCTTGGGCCAATGACAATCGCAGCAAACGCTGCACGCCGCGCGGGTGCGCGACATCGGCTTCGCGCGCATCCTCGAATACGCGCAGCGCCACCGCCGACCCGAGGTCCACCAGCGCCGGGTAGGCCGGCAGATTCGCCTGCGAACGCAACACCCGCGGTATCGTTTCGAAATCCCACGCCTGCACGTCCTCACGGGCCAGCTCGACGTCGGCCCGCTCCGCGAACGCCTCGCGCGCGCGGGCCTGCCATGCGTCGCGCAACGCGCGCAGATCGCGCCCTTCCGCCAGAACCTTGCCGTGTTCCTCATGCACGACGAAGCGCATGGTGAGATGCTGCGGCAATTCGATTTTCGCGAAATCGTCCGCGCCAATGGCCACCCCGGTTGCGCGGGTCAGAAAGCTTGCCAGCGCCTGTGCAAGCGGTTCGTCGCGCGGCGCTTCGGCCTCCGCGAAAGCGCGCGCGAAATCCGGCGCCGGTACGTAATTGCGGCGCTGCGATTTCGGCAACCCGCGGATCAGCGTTGCCACTTTTTCCGCCAGCATGCCCGGCACCAGCCATTCGCAACGCGCGCCGGGGATCGCGTTCAACAGCGCCAACGGCACGTGCAAGGTCACGCCGTCGGCGGCATCTCCCGGCAGAAAGCGATATTCCAATCGCAGCCGTTGACTCGCGATATTCAGCGAGGGTGGAAACGCACCGGAATCCTGATCGGCCACATTGGCAAGCACATCCGCAAGCGACCAGCGCAAGCCCGCGCGTTGCGCAGGGGCGGCGTTGCCATACCACGCGTCCAGCGCGGCCACGCTCGCG
The DNA here is from genome assembly GCA_035606235.1 of Rhodanobacteraceae bacterium. Classification (GTDB taxonomy): domain Bacteria; phylum Pseudomonadota; class Gammaproteobacteria; order Xanthomonadales; family Rhodanobacteraceae; genus 66-474. The sequence goes on along the minus strand of DATNFU010000007.1, from coordinate 42,959 downwards.
ATGTCCTGCGGCAATTTGGCGGCGAAAAAAGCGGCAAGTTCCTCGTCGGATTTCAGCAGGTCCGCACGACGCTGTTGCGCCTCGATCTCGTGCGCCTGCCGCAACACACGAACATTGGCGCGCACGAAATCCGCACGCGCGTCCAGTTCGCAGCGCGCCAGCGCTTCACGCAGGAAGATCGCGTGCGCGAGCGCGGCATCCTGTTTGGCGAAAGTGACCGTACGGCGTTCGACCAGGATCAATCCGAACAGCGTCACCTGTTCGTAGGCGATCACCGCGCCGCGCGCGCGCGACCAATGCGGTTCGCTCCAGCTCCTGCGCACCAGGTGCGCGGCCTGTCGCTCGATCCAGCGCGGCTCGATGCGCGCGCAATGCAGCGCGTACACGCGCCCGTCAAGATCCATGATCTGCGCCGCGAACAGCCATTGCGGCGAACCCTTGGCCAGCGCGGAGCCGGGAAAGATGCGGAAGCGCCGCTCGCGCGTGCCACGGTATTCCCCGCGCTCGTCCTTGCGCGCGACATTGGTCGGCAAGCCGGCGAGCAGCGCGAGATGGATGGCTTCATATTTTCCCGGCGGAAAGGGGTCAGATTCATTTTTATTGCGCGGGTCGCGTTCCTTCTCGGGCTGTGTGGAAAAATCGACCTGGCCCGGTTTCCGAGCTCCCAACAACAACTGCCGGTGCAACTCGCGCCACTCGCGCATGCGCAGATAGGAAAGAAAATGCCGCGCGCACCAGTCGCGCAGTTTCGATTGGGTCAGCTCCGCGTGCGCCGTGCGGCAGGCGTTCCACAAATTCAAAATTCCGATGAAGTCGGATTTCGGATCGGCGAACTCATTGTGCGCGGCGTCGGCTTCGCCGCGCTTGTCCGGCGGACGCTCGCGCGGATCCTGGATTCCCAAAAACGCCACGATGGGCAGCACTTCCTCGAATACGTTCAGGCGCCCTGCTTCGATCAGCATGCGCGCCAGTTGCACGTCGATCGGAATGCGCGCGAGTTCACGGCCGATGCGCGTCAACTTGCGCGCTTCGCCAATCGCGCCGAGTTCCGAAAGCCTGCGCCAACCGTCGGCAATTGCGCGTGGCTCGGGCGGTTCGATGAAAGGGAAACGCTCGACTTCGCCCAGACCGAGCGCAAGCATGGTCAGGATCACGTTCGCCAGCGCCGAGCGCTTGATCTCCGGATCGGTGTAGCGCGGGCGCGATGCATAATCGGCTTCGTCGTAAAGGCGCACACAGATGCCCGGGCCGACGCGACCGCAACGGCCGGCGCGCTGGTCGGCCGCGGCCTGGGAGATCGGTTCGATGTGCAAGCGCTCGATCTGGCTGCGCTGCGAATAGCGCTTCACGCGCGCGCTGCCGCTGTCCAGCACATAGCGGATGCGCGGCACCGTGAGCGAGGTTTCCGCGATATTGGTCGCAAGCACGATACGACGCGCGGCACCGGGCTTGAACACACGATCCTGCTCGCCGGTGGAAAGACGCGCATACAGCGGCAGCACTTCGGTATGCCGATAGTTGCGGCGGTTCAGCGCAAGATGCAGATCGCGGATTTCGCGCTCGCCCGGCAGGAACACCAGCGCGTCGCCGCGCGGGTCTTCATGCGTCACATCGTCGAGCGCGGCGATGATCTGCTCGGACAGGGCAATGGGCTCAGCTTCATTTTTTTTCCGGTCATCGCGTTCGGCTCCTGCCTTGTCCGAAAAATGAACCTGACCCCATTTTCGCCAGCGGATTTCCACCGGAAATGCGCGGCCTTCCACTTGCAGCACCGGCGCACGTTCGAAATGCGCGGCAAAGCGCGCGGTGTCGATCGTGGCCGAGGTGACGATCAGTTTCAGATCAGGCCGTCTGCGCAGCAGGGTTTTCAGATAACCGAGCAGGAAATCGATGTTGAGGCTGCGCTCGTGCGCTTCATCGAGAATGATGGTGTCGTAAGCCATGAGCGCCCGGTCGCGCGCGATCTCGGCCAGCAGGATGCCGTCGGTCATGAACTTGATCAGCGTGTATTCGCCGACCTGCTCGGTGAACCGCACCTGGAAGCCGACCTTGCCGCCGATCTCGCTGCCGAGTTCCGCGGCGACGCGGCGCGCCATTGCCCGGGCGGCCAGCCGGCGCGGCTGGGTGCAACCGATCATGCCGTGGGTACCGCGCCCGGCGGCAAGGCACAACTTCGGCAATTGCGTGGTCTTGCCCGAGCCGGTTTCGCCGGCGATCACCAGCACCTGATGGGCGCCGATCAGCCCGATGATCTCTTCGGCGCGCTGCGCGATCGGCAGTGCTTCATCAATGCGAACAGGGATCCGGTTCATTTTTTCTTCGGGCACCACTACAGCTTACGTTCGACCCGAAAAATTGAATCTGATTCCATGTCGTTCATTGCAGGAGCGCGCCCGTGTATTAGCCGACACCGGCCGAGGCCACGATCGCCCACACCACGACTGCCGCCAGCGCAATCATCATCAGCGCGCGCCGCAAGGAGACAAAACGCAGCGGTACCATCGGCGCGAGCGGCTTGCGCCCGTGCAGCATCGGCCCGATCAGGTTCTCGTCCTTGCCGATCCAGTAAGCCAGCACCACTGCGATGTGCAATCCGATCAGCACCAGCAGCACGTTCTGGTTGATCTGGTGAATTTCCGTCATTCGCCGCGTCCAGGCTTCCGGAATATGTGCGGCCCACGGGCCGAACTCGGTGTGCCGGCGATTGCTGCTGAACAGACCGGTGAAGGTTTGCAGCAGCAGACACGAGAGCATCGCCAACACCGACCAGCCGCCGAGCGGGTTATGACCGATGTTGAAGCCGGCGCGCTTGGCCAGCAGATCGCGCGCGTAACCGATCACCCGCCGCGGGCCGCGCACGAAATCACGAAAGCGCGCGGTTTGCGAACCGGCGAAACCCCAGATGATGCGAAACAGGATCAGCGCCAGCGTCGCGTAGCCAAACCGCACGTGCCACTGCATGTTCAACCAATGCCAGTCGGCGGTGCCGTATTGAAGCAGGATCAGGACCGCCAGCGCCCAGTGGAACGCGCGGGTGGGCATATCCCAAACCTTGGTAGGCATGTTCGACGTCACGGCTATCGGCTATCGGCTATCGAAAGGATCTTACATTCTCGTCATTCCGGCGAAAGCCGGAACCCAGCGACTTTGATTCTCGGACTCGAAAGCGAAGGCGCTGGGTTCCCGGTTGCGGCCCGATGAAGCCGGACCGGCCCCGGAATGACGACATTTTGGTTGATGATGCCCGATTCCCCGATTCCGCGATTCCCTTCCCTCCACCCTGCACCGGCCGACAAACTGGTGCATCATTTCCTCTCCACTACATTTTCTCCCACTACAAGGGAATGCCGACATGAGACGCTTGAACTGGATGCTCGCCGCCGCGATCGCCTGCGCGTGCGGCGGATGCTCGTCGTCGCTGGATCAGCAGGCCGACATCCCGGCCGGGGCCGCGGTGCACAACCCGGCCTCCAAGGCGACGCCGCCAATGCACACGGGCAACGCCGCGCCGGTGGACAACGCCGGCGGCACGAGGCCCGCTTCGGCGAGCAGCGCGCCCGATATTGGCCTGGACCTGTCCGGTGTGGATCACGCGGTAAAGCCCGGCGATGACTTTTTCCTGTACGCCAATGGCACGTGGTTGAAAACGGCCACCATTCCGCCGGATCGTTCCAGCACCGGCACCTTCTTCCAGTTGTTCAAGAAAGCGGAAGCACGCACCGCCGACCTCATCAAGGCCGCGGGCGCGGCCAATCCGCCGGCCAACAGCAGCCAGCGCAAGGTCGCCGATTACTACAAGGCGTACATGGACGAGACCACCATCGAGCAACGCGGCTTGACGCCCTTGCAGCCCGAGTTCGACCTGATCAACGGCATCGCTTCGCGCAAGGATCTGGCACGTGTGCTCGGCAGCCGGCTGCGCGCGGATGTGGACCCGATCAACGCCACCCACTTCCATACCGAGCACCTGTTCGGCCTGTTCGTGACCAAGGGTCTGGAAGAAGCCTCGCTGCAGATTCCCTACATGCTGCAAGGCGGTCTGGGCATGCCTAGCCGGGATTACTACATTTCCAGCGACCCGCACATGGTCGCGGATCGCGGCAAGTACAAGGCCTATGTGTCGGCATTGTTGAAACAGGCGGGCATCGCGGATGCCGACAGGAAAGCGCAGGCGATCATCGATCTGGAAACCAGGATCGCGCAGGCGCAGGAAAGCCTGGTGATGAGCGAAGACATACACAAGGCCAACAATCTGTGGAGCATGGATGACTTCAGCAAGAAGGCGCCAGGTCTGGATTGGCCGACCTACTTCCAGGCCGCCGGTCTCGATCACCTCAAGCGGGTAGACGTGTGGCAGCCGTCTGCCTTCACGGGGTTGTCGGCGCTGGTGGCGAACCAGCCGCTGGAGTCGTGGAAGGATTTGCTGATCTTCCACACGCTCGACGAAAGCGCGCCGCTGCTGCCCAAGGCGTTTGCCGATCTGAATTTCGATTTCTATGGCCGCACCCTCACCGGCACACCGCAACAACGCGAGCGCTGGAAGCGCGCGGTGTCGGCCACCGGCAGCGATCTCGGCGACGCGGTCGGACAGATTTATGTGCGGAAATATTTCCCGGAATCTTCCAAGGCGGCGGCGGAAGCGATGGTCAAGAACCTGCTTGCCGCATTCAATCAGGGCATCGACAAACTGGACTGGATGTCACCCGCCACCAAGGCCAAGGCAAGGGAAAAACTCACCACCCTGCGCGTCAGCGTCGGTTACCCGGAGCACTGGCGCGATTACGCGTCGCTTGTGATCAAGCCCGATGACGCGCTCGGCAACCACGAGCGTGCGGTGAAGTTCGAATACGAATACCAGAAGGCCAAGGTCGGCTTGCCCATCGACAAGGGCGAATGGTGGATGACGCCGCAGACGGTGAACGCGGTGAACCTGCCGATCCAGAACGCGCTGAATTTCCCAGCGGCGATTCTCGAGCCGCCGTTCTTCGACCCGCATGCGGACCCGGCCGCCAACTACGGCGCGATCGGCGCGATCATCGGCCACGAAATCAGCCACAGCTTCGATAACACCGGCGCGGATTTCGACGCGCAAGGTCGGCTGGTGAACTGGTGGACCAGCGCGGATCTCGCGCACTTCAAGCAGGCAACGCAACGGCTGGCCAAACAATACGATCAGTACCAACCGTTGCCCGGCCTGCACGTGGATGGCCAGCAAACGCTGGGCGAGAACATCGCCGATGTCTCCGGGCTGACCGCCGCGTACCGCGCCTATCACCTGTCGCTGGATGGACAACCCGCGCCGAGCCTGGATGAATTGACCGGCGATCAGCGTTTTTTCCTTGCCTTTGGCCAGGCCTGGCGCTCCAAGACCCGCGACCAGGCAATGCGCCAGCAGCTCGCCACCGACGTCCACGCGCCGGCGCCCTTCCGTGCCGAAACCGTGCGCAATATCGACGCGTGGTACGGCGCCTACAACGTACAGCCCGGACAGAAGCTTTATCTGGCGCCGAAGGACCGGGTGAAGATCTGGTAGGAGCGTGGCTCGGGAGCCGAGACTCACAACAAACCGTCATTCCGGGCCGCCGCAGCATCATCGCGGCGGCTCCCGGATCCTGCTGCCTGCGCAACCCGAACCTTCGCTCGCCACGCCTTGCGAACCGCCCGTGTCCTTTTTCCGTTCAGCCTGCGGTGCTGCATTCGGATAATGCGCATGGTACGTTGCGCATCCCGCATTCCACCAACCCTACAGGGAGCACCCCATGTTGAAACGACTCATCCTGCCGGCGGCGCTGCTGCTGGCTGTCACCCCCGCGTTCGCGCAGCAGTCGAGCCAGGCTGCCGCCACCACGGCCGCCAAGCCCGCCGCGCAGAAGCTCACCCCCGAGCAGCAGCAGGCGATCATGAAATTCCGCCAGCAGATGGCCAATTCGGCCGAAGCGATCGCGCAATTGGTCGATCAGGGCAAGGCCGGCGAAGTGTGGGACCAGGCTTCCAACGTGGCCAAGCAGGTCGTCTCGCGCAATGAATTCGTCTCCGGTATCCAGAGCCAGCGCAGCAAGCTCGGAACATTGGTTTCGCGCAAGCTGGCCGCGGTCACCCACAGCGTGTCCAAGGGCGACAAAAAGCTGCCGGCCGGCGACTACATCAACGTGGTGTTTGCCAGCCAGTTCGGCAACAACAAACAGCCGATCCGCGAACTGGTTTCCTACCACTTCGACAGCGACAAGGTCTGGCGCGTCTCCGGCTACACCTTGCAGCAGCCGGCTCCGGCCGCGAATACCGGCAAGCGCTGATTACCCAGGCGCATCGGCAGCGCCGATGCGCCTCCGGAACTTCGGGCCAGGGATGGCCGCTCCGGCTCAGGCAATTCCCAAACCTTCGATTTCGCCGAGCGCTGCCGCGTCGAACCCGGCCAGCGCGGCGAATGCTCGCCCGCGTTGCGCGTAATCGCGGAATTGATCGAAGCTGGGCGCCCCCGGCGACAGCAGCACCACGCCACCTTTTGCGCCGAGCGCGCGTGCGCGATCCACCGCCGCGACCAGATCGTCGCATTGCACGATCTGGCAGGCGACCTGCGCCGTGCGCAAAGCGCCCAGGATGCGGGGCGCATTCGCACCTTGCACGATCACCGCATGCGGCGGATGCAGGCTGAGTTCGCGCGCGAAATCTTCCCACTCCAGCCCGCGATCGAAGCCGCCAAGGATCAGCGTGACCACCCGGCCATGCAGACTTTGCAGCGCCGCCAGCCCGGCGGTCGGCGTAGTCGCGATGGAATCATCCACCCAGTCGATGTCTTCACGCGCACCGAGTTTCTGCAACCGATGTGGCAGCGGCTTGAATGCCCGCAATGCAGCAGCCGCTGCACGCGCATCGAATCCGAGCGTCTCGATCGCGGCCAGCGCGGCGCACGCATTGGCCGCGTTGTGGGCGCCCGGCACGGGCAACGCCGAGGCTTCGATCACGCGCAAATTGCCATGCCGAATCACACCATCGGCGACATGCCAGCCATCGGGATTGCCGAAAATCAGCCGTTGCGGATGCGCGGCCGTGCGCTGCATCAACAACGGTGCATGCGCGTTGACCAGCAAGCTGCCGGAGACATCCGCGAGCTTCAGTTTGTCGGCGAGATAGCGCTCGCGGGTGCCGTGCCAGTCGAGATGCTCCTCTTCCAGGCTGACGATCACGCCCAGTTCAACCGCACCCGCATCGCCGGTCTGGAAGCTGGACAATTCGATCGCCCACAAATCCGCGCGCTGTCCGTCGAGCCCCAGCAATGGCAAACCGATGTTGCCGGCAAGCGCGGTGCGCACCCCCAGCGCGCGCGCGCAGTGCGCGATCATTGCGGTGGTGGTGCTCTTGCCTTTGGTGCCGGTGACCGCAACGACGCGCGCATGCGGGTTCTCGCCGAACCACAATGCGGTGCCGGAAGTGAAGCGCGTTCCGCGCTGCTGCGCCGAGATCATTTCCGGTTTGTAGGCGCTGATGCCTGGAGACTTGACCACGATCTCGTGCGAGGCAAGCGCGTTCGCATCGGGAGCCGCTTCGATCACGCGCACCTTGTCATCGATCGCGGCGCGCGCGGATTCGGCCTCTTCATGGTTGCAGTAAAGCGTCAGCGGCTTGGTGGGGAACCGCTTGCGCAACGCATCCAGCGCGACCCGGCTCTCGCGGCCGAAACCCCAGATCGCCACATCGCGCGATTCAAGCTCCGCGAATAACATCGATAGCTCCATGGAAGCGCGCCGGCACACCGTGTTCATCCGATGCGCGCAGCCACGGCTCAATTGGCAACGAGTCCGCAGTCAGTTGCGGTGCGATTTCCTCGCGGAAGCGTGCGACCAGCGCATCTTCGCGCCACTCGGGACGGGCGGCGAGCGCCGCGAGAGCCGCGCGCGCTTCGCTCGCCTCGCCCACGCATTCGAACGGCTTGTGATCGCGATATTCGATCAGCGCATCGAAGCCGCCCGCCTGGGCTTCATCATCCAGCAGGTTGCGGCCGAAGATAGCGAGCAGCCGCGGCTTGGGCAGGAACGGCGCCAGCGCCAGGAAAACGAAATGACATTTCGGACACTGCCCGCACCAGCGATCGGCCGGCTTCGGCCCCAGAATGCGAAAATTGCGGTTGCAACTGGAAAACGCATCGAAGTACGCGCCGCCGAGCCCGGCAAATGCGCGCGTCACCGCCAACTCCGAGAAGGGCCGCAGCAGCGAGAAGCAATCGAGGTCCGCGGCAACATGCGAATGCACGTGGGCGGCGAACGCGCGCTCGAATGCCCAACCCTTGCTCCATTGGTGATTCACCTGACGGCCTTCGTATTCCAGTGTGGCACTGGAAGCAGAACGCTCGTTGGCGAAGACAATCGAATCGAAGCCGTACAGTACCGCCGCGCACACCAGGATCGCCGAATTGATCGCGGTTACCGGGATGTGGCCGTTGTAAGCGCCGAGCCGGTTGTAGTCGAACAACACCGACGCGAGTTCGCGTCCGACATTCAGGACCGGCAAGCCGGTGCGCGCGGCGACGGATGCAATCAAGGGCGACGCCCCGACCCACACGGCTGTCGCCTCGATGCCGTTTGCTTTCAACGCCTCGACCGCCACCAGCGAATCCTTGCCACCGCCGATGGGGACCAGCGTGCGACGCGGCAATCCGATCCCGCCGTCATGACGGCCACGGATTGGCGGAGATGCAGAGGCGGAAAAGTCGCCGGATCCAGGCTGCCCGGATGGCAATGACGAGGTTTCATCGCCGGAGTTTGAGGTGCGTGCGCCATCACGCGGGAATTCAATCTTCCCGCGCAGGTCCAGTCCATTGCGATAGGCGAACTCCGCCAGGCCGTGCAGGTACAGCTCGTCCAGCAACGATGCGGTCGCCGCGTCGATCGCACCATTCTCTATTTCGATGCGCGCCGGCACGCCGGCCTTGTAATAACTCACGCCGGCGATCAAGTGCAGCAGGCGCAGCGCAGCATCGAACGCCTGCCTGCGTTCGCCAGGCAACGGCGGCGCACCCGCAAAACGCACGCGCTCGATCAGCTCCGCGCCGTTATCGAACGCATACACGAGCTCCGCGGTGCCGTCGCGATAATCGCAACGCACGAAGCGGAATGTTTGCGCCTGACGGGGATCGATGAGTGCGGTCATTCGATCACCACCGAGGCGGCGGGATCACGCAAGTTGTAATGCGACGACATCGATTCGCCGTAAGCGCCGCCCTGGGCGATCAGCAGCACGTCGCCTTCGCACGATTCCGGCAGGCGCCTGTCGGAGCCGAGCACATCGCCGGATTCGCAGATCGGGCCGACCACTTGATACAACGTGGTTGTCTTCTCGTCCAGCCGCGACAGGTTCACGATCTCGTGCCACGCATCGTAGAGCGCGGGTCTGATCAACGTGTGCATGCCGGCGTCGCAGCCGAGGTAATTCAGGGTGCCCTTGCGCTTTACCTGCGTCGCGCGCGCCAGCAGCACGCCTGCTTCGGCGACAAGATAACGGCCCGGTTCCAACCACAGCCGATATTGCGGATAAGCCTGACGCACTTCGCTCAAGCCCGCGTCGAGCGCGGACAAATCGAGCTCCGCCTCGCCCGGATGCGACGGTACGCCCAGGCCGCCGCCGAGATTGAGATAGGCCACGCTGCCGATTTTTTCCGCGAGGCTTGCAAGCTGGCCGTACACCTCGGCCCAGTGCGCGGCTTCGAGAATGCCGGAACCGAGATGCGCATGCAGGCCGACGATGCGCGTGCGGTTCTTCGATGCCAGCGCGACGAACGCTTCGAGCTGATCCAGCGGCAAGCCGAACTTGCTGGTCGCGCCACCGGTGCGCACCTTGTCGTGGTGACCCAGCCCGCGGCCGAGATCCACGCGCAACATGATTTCGCGATTGGCGAACAGCTCCGGCCAATGCTGCAACGGATGCAACGCATCCAGCGTGGTCGGCACGCCTTGCTCGAACGCGAGCGCGTAATCGGCGCGCGGCGCGAAGTTGGGCGTAAACAGGCGTGGCAAAGCGCCCGCCTCCTGGATTGCATCCACGGCGGCAAGTTCGCCGGGCGACACGCATTCGAAACCGATGCCCGCCTCCGCGATCGCGCGCAGGATCGCCGGATGCGCATTCGCCTTCATCGCGTAATAGATGCGATCCACCGACGACAGCGCACGTAACGCGCGCGCGCGTTCGCGCACGCTCGACAGGTGATAGGCGTAGCGCGGTGTTCCCCGGTGCGCGATTTCCAGCAGCCGCTCGCGCTCCCGCCGCCACCATGGCTCGCGCGTCGCGATCGCGCTCTTGCCGTACAGCGTCTGCCAGCTCGGTCCGAACAGCGCCGCATCATCGGTGCGCAGCGCGCCGGCGCGGATCAGCAATTCGTGCAGGCGTGGCAGCAGCCCATCCAGCATGGCCTCGTCGGTGACGAAGGTGAGATTCAAATTGTTGGACGACTGCGAAATCAGGTGCACGCGTTCGCGGCCGAACTCCGCCAGCACGCTGGACAATCGATGCAGCATCGAACGCATGCCGCGCCCGACCAGCGTCACCGCCGCGCACGGCGCGATCACCTTCACCCGGCAGATCTTTTCGAGGTCCGCCGCGAGCGCGGCGACCGCATCCGAATCCAGCAGATTCTCGGTGGGGTCGAGCGACACGGTGACATTGGTTTCCGCCGAACCGATCAGGTCCACCGACAAGCCGTGCTGCTTGAACAGCGCGAACACGTCGGCGAGAAAACCGACCTGCTGCCACATGCCGACGGTTTCCATCGAAATCAGCGTGATGCCGCGGCGCGAGCTGATCGCCTTGATGCTCGGCGCCTCTTCCGGCCGTTGCGGGCCGATCACCGTGCCTTCGAGTTGCGTGTGCTGCGTATCCTTGATCAACAGCGGCACGCGCGCGCGCCGGCATGGCGACAGGCAGCGCGGATGCAACACCTTGGCGCCGGTCGTCGCGATCTCCTGCGCCTCTTCGTAATCCAGCCACCGCAGCAGGCGTGCGCTCGGCACCTGGCGCGGATCGGCGCTGAACATGCCGGCGACATCCGTCCAGATCTCCACGCGCGCCGCATGCAGCAGCGCGCCAAAATAGGCAGCCGAAGTGTCCGTACCGCCCCGTCCGAGGAGTACCGTTTTGCCGTTCTGATCTCTCGCCATGAATCCTGGAGCAATGAATATTTCGCCACGGGCAGCCAGCATCGCGGCGAAAGCCGGATCCGGATTCACCTCCACTTGCGCCGACAGCGCGCGCGCGCGCTCGTTGAGAAATGGCACCTCGCGCGCCAGCAGAGCCTCACGCGCATCCAGCCACTGCGCGCGCAAACCGCCGGCATTCAAGAATGCGGCCCCCACGGAACTGGACAGCAGCTCGCCGTGCGCCTGCACCGAGGCTTGCCAGTGATAATCCTCCTGCGCACCCGCAACGACCGCGCTCAAAGACGCAAGCCACCGCTCCATCTCCTCGGCGTGCGGCAACTGCATCTGCCCGACCAGCGCACGGTGCCTTTCATGCAGCGCCCGCAACGGGACTGATCGGTGTTCCGGCCTGCAGGCGCACAACGCCTTCAGCGCATCGGTGACGCCCGACAGCGCAGAAACCACCACCAGCACGCGCGCGCCTTCCGCGCGACGCGCGGCAGTCAACTCCACGATGGTGCGCCAACGCTCGACGGTGGCGACGCTGGTGCCGCCGAATTTCAGCACGATCCAGGGGGCGTCAGGCGGCAATGGCGGAGAAACGGAATCGATCACGGAGGGGCTCGCAAAGTCAACGCGCGAGAACGGCCGACGGGCCGCTCACAGCGCGCGCCAGTGTTGCCTGCAGTGCAGCAAAACGCAATCGGGAAATACCCCAGATAGCCGTTTGTCCTGAGCGCCCCGTCTTTGAAAAAGATGGGCCAAAGTCGAAGGACTGCGCTTCGACTCCGCGTGCGTCGCGAGCTACGCTCCGCGCGAACGCATGCCCGGCAACTCATCCGTTGGAGAAATGATCATGTCCCGCCGTTATGCCGTCGTTGATGTGTTCACCGCCAAGCCGCTGCTGGGCAACCCGCTGGCGGTGGTGATTGACGCCGAAGGTCTGGACGGCGGCGCGATGCAGCGCTTCGCCGCCTGGACCAATCTTTCCGAAACCACCTTCCTGCTGCCGCCGACGCGGGCCGACGCCGATTATCGCGTGCGCATCTTCACCCCGCGCAGCGAGTTGCCGTTTGCAGGGCACCCGAGCGTCGGCAGCGCCTTTGTCGCACTCGACAGCGGCCTGATCGCCGCAGACAAGACCGCGCTGGTGCAGGAATGTGCCGCCGGCCTGCTGCCGGTACGTGTCGAGGGACAAGGTTCCAGTCGCCGCATCCATGTGCGTGCACCGGCAGCAAGGTTTGCCGACCACGACGCGACACTCGCGCCGGCATTGCGCAACGCACTCGACGCCGAGGTACGCGCGGCGCGCAATGTCTGCAACGGACCGTGGTGGATCATCGCCGACCTTGGTGAGGAAGCGGGCGTGCGCGGCCTGGATCCCGACATGCATGCGATCGCCGCACTGACCACCCAACTCGGCGCGGTCGGCGTGTGCGTGTTTGGCCAGTCACATGATCCGGGATTCGCAATGGCGGTACGCGCGTTCTGTCCGGCCGACGGCATTCCGGAAGACCCGGTCACAGGCAGCGCCAACGCCGCGATTGCCGCCTACCTGCACGCGACCGGCCTCGCCACATCCGGCGCGCGCTATCGCGTTTCTCAAGGCCGCGAAGTGGGCCGCGACGGCATTGTCGAAGTTTCAGTGGATGCCGATGGGGAGGTGTGGATCGGAGGAGAGTGCGCGACGGTGCTGAGCGGATCCGTGACGATGTAATTTCCCTACCCAGGACCACCGCTCGATCTCACCGACTGCTGACGGGTCAACGTGAGGTCATTGAACTTGCGACGCTCGATCAACCGGTCGATCTTGCCGGAACGGTCGCGCCGGAAGATCAGTAGATTTCGCTCATCGCTCCCCTCACCTTCCATGAAGACATCTTTGGCAACCGGATCGGCTGCAATCGGGGGCCGCCCGGGCCTGGTCGTATACGACAGCACGCCGTTGTGCACAGCGAAGGTCCAGGCGCGGCCCGGGCCGTAGCCGTAAGTTCCCGTGTAATCGGCGAGATCCAGGTCGCTCACCTCGAGTTTCGGCGGCGGCGTCGGCAAGGTGACGTCCTCCATTGCCACCAGTTTCCATTCGCCCCGGCGATGCACGAAGGTGTTGATGGCGATGTAACGCACGGTGAGTTTCTGCCCGAATACGCTCTCTCGCTCATATTCCTCGCACCTGATCACCGCGGTTTCGCCATACACGTGCACTTGTGGATCGCGAATCTGGATGCTGCCGGAAAACCCGGCGGGAAACGGACGCAGGCTGTCGATGATTTCCTGGCTGGTCTGCTTGCGGCCGAATTCGTCGACGATCATCGCGTCATTCGCCGCGATGCGTCGCCACACATCCTTCCTGCCATCGCCGATGGCATCCATCAGTTGCTGCGACAACGAAACAATATGATCGCGCACCTGCGGCGTAGCGGAACCGGCATCGGCGACGGGCGCCAAAAACATCGACACCCCGAGCGCGACGACCAGCAGTTTTCGCGTAGGCATTACCGTTCTCTTCGTTGGCCAGCGCAGCGTCCTCTCCCGCACGGCGGCCGGCATGTGCCGACGGTCATGTCGCCGCTCGACAGCGCCTCCGGTTGCGGTCATGCTCGCCCGCATCGCAGCGAACGATTCGGCGCGCATGAACGCTCTTGAAAACCGCAACGAAATCGACGGCGGCCCGGCTGCCGAAGGCGCGCAGCCGAATCAGCCGGTCACCTACGCGCGCCGGCTGGGCGCGTGGTCGGCGGCGATGGTGGTGGTCGGCGGTGTGATCGGATCGGGCATTTTCCTGACGCCCGCGGCGATCGCGCGACAAACCGGATCCAGCGCGGAACAACTGATCGCCTGGGGCATCGGCGGCGTGCTCGCGCTGATCGGCGCGCTGTGTTACGGCGAACTCGGCGCGCGGCGGCCACAGGCCGGCGGCGGCTATGTCAACCTGCGCGAAGCGTTCGGCCTGATCGTCGCGTTCCTGTACGGCTGGAACATGCTGGCGGTGAATTATTCCGGCAGCCTCGCGGCGGTGGCCACGGTGTTCGTCAATTATGCCGCTGCAGCTTGCGGCTACACCTTGAAGAACCCCGCCCCCTACGCGGTCGGTGCGATCGTGTTCCTGGCCGGCATCAACTGGTTCGGTATCCGCGCCGGCTCCTTTGTGCAGAACCTGCTGACCGTATTGAAGATCGCCGCGCTTGCCGCGCTGATCGTGATCGGGCTGCTGGTGCGCGGTGCGCCGCCCATCACGGCGCCGACGCCGGCATTGAATCCGATCGCACTGGGCGGGGTGCTGCTGCCGGTACTGTTTTCCTACGGCGGCTGGGCTTACGCCAACAACATCGCCGCCGAAATCCGCGAGCCGCAGCGCAACCTGCCACGCGCGCTGATGTTCGGCATGTTGCTGGTCGCGGCATGTTATCTGCTGGCCAACGTCGCCTACCTCGCCGTGCTCGGTCACGCCGGATTGGCGGCAAGCAAGGCGCCGGCCGCGGACCTGATGCGACACGCCTTCGGCGAAGTCGGCGCGCGCGCGATCGCGGTCGGCATCGCGATCTCCACGCTTGGCTTCTGCAACATCTCGCTGATCGGCGCCGCGCGCGTGTTCCAGGCGATGGGCGCGGACGGCGTGTTTTTCCGGGTCGCCGGCAAACTGCATCCGCGCTGGCGCACGCCCAATATCGCGCTGCTGATGATCGCCGGCTGGGCGATCGTGCTGGCGCTCACCGGTACCTTCGACCAATTGTTGAATTACTCCACCACCGGCGACTGGCTGGGTTACGCCGCTGTGGTGGCGACGCTGTTCTGGTATCGCAGCGCACGTCGCAATGAACCGGTGGGATTCAAGGTGCCGCTGTTCCCGTTGCTGCCGGCGCTGTTCCTGATCGCGGTCGCGTGGGTGCTGGCGGCGACAATATGGAAGAGTCCCTCGGATGCCGGCATGGGCGCGCTCATCACGATCGGCGGCTTGCCGATCTATTTCGTCTGGCGGTATGTCCTGGGTCGGCGCAAAGCCTGATCGCCGTAGGCGCGCTCCCGCAAAAACGGCTGTCGTAGCCTGATCGCGCGCGGCAAATAGCGCGACATCAATGGTGATGCGACAATCCCGCGATGGCACGCCTCCCCCAGACAGATCCCGGCATCACGCCCGAGCCGGTTCGCGCCGGCATCGACGTCATAGTCAACAACGAAACCTACCGGCACACCGGCGATCCGGCGCTGCCGCTGCTGTGGTATTTGCGCGATGTACTGCGCCTCACCGGCAGCAAGTACGGCTGCGATGACGTGAGCTGCGGCGCATGCAGCGTGCTGCTGGATGGCAAACTGGCGCGGGCCTGCGAGCTGCAGATGCAAAACCTGTCAGGCAGGAAAATCACCACGGTGGAAGGCTTGGCGCACCCGGATGGCAGTCTGCATCCGTTGCAGCAGGCATGGCTGGACGAAGATGCGATCCTGTGCGGCTACTGCCAGCCCGGCATGCTGATCGCCGCCGCCGATCTGCTGGCACGCAAACCCGATCCCGACGATGCCGATATCGATGGCATCAAGAATCTGTGTCGCTGCGGCAGTTATCCGCGCGTGCGCCGCGCGATCGTTCGCGCGGCTTCCGCCATCAAGGGCGCACGCAAGTGAGCAACGCGCACGACGCCGCGCGCCGGCGTTTCCTGAAGGTGCTGGGCACGGCTTCCGGCGCGTTGATCGTCGGCATGCAATTGCCCGCGCTGGCCGACACGCCGGATGCGCTGCTGGGCGACATGCTGCTGCGCCTGAATCCGTACCTGCGCATCCAGCCGGACGGCACCATCGTGATCGGCGCGCGCGATCCGGAAGTGGGACAAGGCATTCGCACCGCCGAGGCGCGCATCATCGCCGAGGAGCTGGATGCGGATTGGCCCCGCGTCATCGTGCTGCCGATGTCGCTCGGAGTGGAGGACGACGGCGCCGGCGAACCGCACTGGACGCTCGGCCACCAGGAGGCGCGCGGCAGCACCGGCGTGCCGGCGGCGTGGAGCGACTTGCGCGCGGTCGGCGCCACCGCGCGTGCGCTGCTGCTGTCGGCCGCCGCGCAGACGTGGAACGTGGGTCAGCGCGGCTTGCGCACACAGTCCGGCAAGGTGATCGCGCCGGACGGACGCACACTGGATTACGGCGCACTCGCCGCGGCCGCTTCGGTGTTGCCGCCGCCCGCCGCACCGCCGGCATTGAAAGCACCGGATGCCTATCGGCTGATCGGCCAGGATGCGGGCGACGTGGATGCGCGCGACATCGTCACCGGCCGTCAGCAGTTCGCGATCGATCAATGGTTCGGCGGCGCGCTGGTCGCGGTGATCGCGCGCTGTCCCTATCCCGGCGGCAGCCTGCGCAAGCTGGATGACACGCAGGCGCGCGCGTTGAAAGGCGTCGCGAAGATCCTCGTGATGCCAAAACCCGATTTGTCGCTGCCGCTCGGCTCGCGCCCGCTGGCCGCGGGCGTGGCGGTGCTCGCCGAGGACACCTGGACCGCGCTGCGCGCGCGCGATTTGTTGAATATCGAATGGCAGCCCGGCGCGCACGCCGCGCGGGACGATGACGCACTCGCGACGCAGGCCGATGCGCTGTTCGATGCTGCGCCGACGACGCCGGTGCGCGGCGATGGCGATTACGACCACGCGCGCAGGCTCGCGCACCGCGCAGCCGAAGCACGCTATCAGATCGCAACCGTGGCGCACGCGGAACTGGAGCCGCCGAATTGCCTGGTGCGCCTGGGCGACGACAGCGCCGAAATCGTGGCACCGATGCAGAACCCACGCGGCGCGCTGGAAGTGGTGCAGCGCCTGACCGGGCTTGCGCCGGCGCAGATCGAAATCTCCTTGCCACGCTCTGGCGGCGGCTTCGGGCGGCGCATTGACAACGACCACATCGCGGAAGCCGTGCTGCTGGCCAAGGCCGCAAAGAAGCCCATCAAGCTTTCATGGACGCAAAGCGACGCCTTCGCGCACGACCCGTATCGCCCGTTCGCACTGATCGATCTCGCCGCCGGTCTCGATCGAAAAAACAAAATCACCGCCTGGCGGCAGCGCGTGGCGAGCACCTCGCGCCTGGCCAAGCGCGGCGAGCCGCAAAATCGGCTGTGGCTGTCGGAATTGCATCCCGACGATCCGCCGGCCGGGCTGATCGACAACCTGCAGCTGGATTGGTACGCGCTGGATTCCGCGTTGCCGCGCGGCAACTGGCGTGCGGGCTCGCATGGCATCAATGCGTTCGCCGTGCAGGTGTTCCTGGACGAGATCGTGCACGCGACCAAACAGGATGGCTTGCAGATGCGGCTGAATCTGCTGGGTGCGCCGCGACAACTGCCTTATCGCGGCCACGGTGGCCCGGTGCTCGATACGGGCCGGCTTGCCTACGTGTTGCAGCTCGCCGCCGATGCGGTCGGCTGGAGCAAGAAACGCAACGACGGCCACGGGCTGGGGCTCGCCTTTCACTTCACCTACGGCGGCTATGTCGCGCACGCGCTGGAAGTCTCCATGGATGGTGCGAAGCTGCTGATGCACAAGGCGGTGGTCGCGGCGGACCTGGGCCGCGTGGTGAACCCGCTCGGCGCGCGCGCGGCGCTGGTCGGCGCGACGCTGGATGGTCTTTCGACCGCGCTCGATCTGGCGATCACGGTGAAGGACGGCCGCATCGCGCAGAAGGGCTTCAAGGATTATCCGCTGGCGATGATGGCGCAACTGCCGCGCGACGTGCAGGTGATCCTGGTGCCTTCGCAGGAATTGCCCACCGGCGCGTATGAAATGGGTTTGCCGAGCGCCGCGCCGGCGCTGGCGAATGCGATTTTCGCCGCGACGACCGTGCGCGTGAGGCAACTGCCGATTCTGCCGGAGTTGATGCGATTGCTTTGATGCGCGTTGCGTAGTGCGCTTGCGTGAGGACTCATGTCTTGGATCTTCTCCCCTCTCCCGTTTACGGGAGGGGAAGTCAAGTGCGGCAGCACTTGGCAGAATGAGGGGAATACTTGCGAGAGCTTCGCAACCCCGGATTCGACGTCCATGTCTCTTTCCGTGCCGTCCCGCGGCGCGGATTACTTTCCTTTCGGGGAAAGTAATCAAAGCCATTCGCGCTGGACGCGATGGTCTCGCCGACATCGTGTCGGCTCGACTGCCCTTGCTCCTTGCCTGGCGCGCGCCGGCGCGAACTCGCGCGTCCTTGTGCTCAAACAGTCGCGCCTTGCTCGCGCGCTCCGCGGCATCGCTGCGGCAGCGCGACAGCCCGTAAAGCTCACTTCGACACGGCCATCCATGGCCTGCTGAGAGGTGATCTGATGTCTTCGGCTAACGACTACTGCCAGCCGCGGGCGCCTTGGCCGGGAATCCGGCGGTCGAAGGCGCCGCCGGGGCGTCCAATTTCTTGCCGGTCAGCGATACCGGCGGCGGCAGCGACAGGCGGATGTCGTTGTCGTTCTTCGGCGGTGGTGGTGGCGGCTGCGGACCACAGCCAAGCGCGAGCACCAGTGGCGAGACCATGCATTTGACCTTCATGCCACCCGGCAGACGAATGGTTTTTTCCGCCGTGGTCGCATCCACCGCCTTGCGGAAAGCCTTGGCGCCGAGGCTCTCGTTCTCCGGCGCCCAATCCTTGTTGAAGCGCGTCGGGTGATAGGGCAACGGCGTCGAGTGTTTCATGATTCCCAGTTCCTGCGGCTGCGGCGCCACGTAGTCGGGCGTCGCCGCGACGCCCGTCGGCGGCAACAGCGCCTGGCCCATGCTGCCGTACACACGTGGCGTGGGCGATTCACCGATGGTGGCGCTCATGCTGTGCGGAGTACGCGGTTCCCTATGCAGGGGTGGCCGCGGTGCGGCGCGCAGCAACGGCGGCAGATTTATTTCCGGCACTGCCGGCGCGGGCGCCTGTTGCGACGGCGCCGCGAAGAAGGTGACCGTGATGGCGTTCGCGTGCTCGCCCGGCGTTGGCACTGCGAAATGCGGGTGCATTTCCTGCCGCAACACGACGACCAGCGCAATTTGAAAAGCGATCGCGGCCAGCAGCGCGATGCCGAGCCGCAACCGCTCGCGCGGCGGTTCGCGCCCGCGGATTTCACGCAAGAGCGCATGGCCGAATCGGTCGAACGGCACATCATCGGCGCGCCCGGGGTCGGGCGTCCAGATGTGGTGTTCCGACGGAATGTCGCGTTCGGGAAGCGCGGGCATGGGCCTCGGCAACTGTACGCCGGAGAGGCGCGCGGGAAGTTTAGGCGGGCGGCGTTAAGACCGCATTGACGCGAGCGAGTTCCGGCGGGGGTTGGTGCATCCTGGCGCGTGAAAGCGGACCATTCTGGGCCGCCGCACCTTTCGATTCGAACGCGAGGGAATGCCGGGCGCGCGATGCTTGACGCGAAAGGCTCCTTGGCGCAAGGTCACAGGCCATTCGCTCGCTTCCGTGGGGGATGTCATGGCCTGGTCCACCGAAAACATCCGCAACGTGGCCCTCGCGGGCCATGCCGGCGCCGGCAAAACCACCCTGTTCGAAGCCCTGCTGCATGCCGGCGGCGCCATTTCCTCGGCAGGCACGGTGGAACGCGGCAGCACGGTTTCCGATTTCGACCCGCAGGAGAAGGAACGCAAGCATTCCATCCACACCGCGATCGCCTCGATCGATTTCGGCGATTGCCACATCAATCTGATCGACACCGCGGGCTATGCGGATTTCCGCGGGCCGACGCTGTCTGGGCTGAGCGCAGTCGAAACATGCGCGGTAGTGGTGAATGCGACCAATGGCATCGAACATGGCACGCGCCGGCTGATGCATTACGCCAGGCAACGCGGCCTGGCGCGCATGCTGGTAATCAACCGCATCGACATGGAAGGCGTGGATCTCGAATCGCTGATCGAGGAAATCCGCGGCGAATTCGGCAACGAGTGCCTGCCGGTGAACCTGCCGGCGGATCGAGGTGCGCGCGTGGTCGATTGTTTCTTTGCGCCGCAGGGTACAAGTGATTTCGGCGATGTGGCGACCGCGCATCAGCGGATCATCGATCAGGTGGTCGAGATCAACGAGCGCGTGATGGGCCGTTATCTGGAAGATGGCGAAGCGGCGCTGTCGCCGCAGGAGCTGCACGATGCCTTCGAGCAATGTCTTCGCGAAGGCCATCTGGTGCCGATCTGTTTTGTTTCCGCGCGCAGCGGCGTAGGCGTGAAGGAATTCCTGGAGCTCGCGCAGCGGCTGCTGCCGAATCCATCGGAAGGCAATGCGCCGCCGTTCGTCAAAGGCACGGGCGCCAATGCGCAGCCGATCGAGGCGAAGCCCGACCCGAAAGCGCACGTGATCGCGGATGTGTTCAAGATCATCAATGATCCGTTTGTCGGCAAGCTCGCGGTGTTCCGCGTGTACCAGGGCACGGTCAGGCGCGATACGCAATTGTTCATCGACGACGGCAAGAAGCCATTCAAGGTCGGGCACCTGTTCAAACTGCACGGCAAGGATCACGTCGAAATCGATCACGCGATTCCCGGCGACATTGCCGGTGTGGCCAAGGTGGAGGAAATCCACTTCGACGCGGTGCTGCATGATTCGCATGATGAAGACCAGTTTCATCTGAAGCCGCTGGATTTCCCGCAGCCGATGTTCGGCCTGGCGGTGGAACCCGCGCACAAGGGCCAGGAACAGAAGCTCGCGACCGCGCTGCACAAACTGTCGGAGGAAGACCCCTGCCTGCGCGTGGAGCACAACAAGGAATTGAACGAAAGCGTGGTGCGCGGACTTTCCGACCTGCATCTGAAATTGACGCTGGAGCGCATGAAGGAACGCTATGGCGTGGAAGTCGTTACCCGCCCGCCGCGCATCGCCTATCGCGAAACCATCGGCGGCAAGGCCGAAGGCCATCATCGTCACAAGAAGCAGACCGGCGGCGCGGGCCAGTTCGGCGAAGTGTTCCTGCGTGTCGAACCGCTGCCACGCGGCGGCGGCTTCGAGTTCCGCGACGACAGCAAGGGCGGCGTGATTCCCAATCAATACATTCCTGCGATCGAAAAAGGCGTGCGCCAGGTGCTGGAGCATGGCGCGATCGCCGGCTATCCGATGCAGGACGTGCGGGTGATCGTGTTCGACGGCAAGTACCATCCGGTCGATTCCAAGGAGGTCGCGTTCGTGTCGGCCGGCAAGAAGGCATTCCTGGATGCGGTGGCGAAAGCGCGGCCGATCGTGCTGGAGCCCATCGTCAACCTCGATGTGACCGTGCCGGAACACAACATGGGCGATATCACCGGCGGCCTCGCCTCCAAGCGCGCCCGCATCAACGGCACCGATTCCCTGCGCGGCGGCGAACTGGTGATCAAGGCGCAGGTGCCGCTGGCCGAGGTGGTCGATTACCAGACCGAACTGCGCGCGATCACCGGTGGCCAGGGACGCTACGCGATCGAACTCTCGCACTACGATCCGGTACCCGCGCAGGTGCAGAAGCACCTGAGCGAGGCGTACAAGCCAAGGGTGGAGGAGGATTGACGCCTGCTTAGGCCGCTTCCGCCCTGCGCTGCTCCAGCGCATGGATCAGCGCGTTGGTGAACACCGGGATATCGTCGGGCTTGCGGCTGGTGATCAGGTTGCCGTCCTCGACCACCTCGCTGTCTTCCCATTGCGCGCCGGCATTTTCCAGATCCGTGCGCAATGACGGCCACGACGTCATCTGCTTGCCGTCCACCAGGCCCGCGTCGATCAGCGTCCAGGGCCCGTGGCAGATCGCGGCGAGCGGGCGGCCGGTGTCGCCGAAGTCGCGGATGAATTCGATCGCCTCTTCATGCAGGCGCAGTTTGTCGGGGTTGATCACGCCACCGGGCAGCACCAGCGCGTCGTAGTCGGTGGCACGCGCCTTCGACAGCGGCAAATCCACCTTCACGTCATCACCCCAGTCGGTGTGGCGCCAACCCTTGATGGATTTTGCGTCATCCGGCGCGATCACTACCGTGGTGGCGCCCGCCTCTTCCAGCAACTGCTTGGGTTTCTGCAGTTCCGATTGCTCGAAACCACTGGTGGCAAGAATGGCGACCTTGCGCCCCTTCAGCGAATCCTTGCTCATGACGCACCTCCGTTGGAAGGCAAAATCATGCACGTCGCGGCGTTAGCGCGACGTGTGGGGGACGTAAGAATCAGCTGCGAATGCGTGGGGAAAAGTAAACGCTCGTCCCGGGGAGGATCCATTTTGCTGCACCGATATCGAAGCAAAATGAATCCTGCTCAGCGCTTCGCCTCTTTCCTAATGACGGGCGACGGACAAGAACAATTCACGCTATGAATTCTTGCGCTTGGGCTTCAACATCGTGCCGATGCAATGCTTCGCCCCGCAGCGGCAGGCCCAGATGTTCTTCATCCTGGCCGTGTGCGGCACATCCAGCGTGATGCCATAGTCATAGGTGAGTTCCTCGCCGGCACGGATCGCGCGCAGCGTCTCGATCATCACCCGATCCTTGCGGCGGCCATCCACTTCCTCGATGTAGGCGCGGCAGTTGGGCGCGCAACTGTGGTTGATCCAGCGCGCGGCATTGCCGCCGACGTTGGCGTCCACGATGTATTTGTCATTGAGCGTGAACAGGAAAGTGTGGCCGGTGTCCGCGCCATCGCCATAATCGCGGTCGGCTTGCGCGTGGGTGATGATGCGGCCCCGGTAATGGATCAGCGTGATATCGGCGGCAAGATCGACGGCGGCATAGACGCCCCTGCCGTGAATCGGCGAGCGGCGAACGATGAGTCTGCGGGTCATGTTTGATGAAAAGCCGGGAATGAGCGCATCATGATGCCCAGTGTGGGCGCCAATGCAAAGCATTTTCGGAAGCTCCGATGGAATTGAAGGTGAAACGGGTCGGCGCGCCGGCCGCCAAATCCGATGGCGCGCGCGTGCTGGTGGACCGGCTCTGGCCACGCGGACATTCCAAAGTGGAACTGAAACTGGATGCGTGGTTGAAGGAGATCGCGCCATCCGACGCGCTCCGCAAGTGGTTCGATCATGCGCCGGGAAAATGGGATGGCTTTCGCGGGCGTTATGCGCAGGAGCTTGACGCCAACCCGGAAGCGGTCGCGCAACTTCAGCAGTTGCTGCGCGAACATGGCACGGTGACGGTGCTGTTCGGATCGCACGAGGCACACTACAACAATGCGGTGGCGCTATCCGAATATATGCGCAAGAGAATGCCGCGCAAACGTACGACTGGGTGAGGGATCGCCATGAAACACATTGCATCAGGATTGCTGCTGGTCGCGGTGTCAGTCATTGTCGGTGTCGCACAGGCATTCACATTGACCAGCCCGCAGATCAAGCCGAACGGCACGGTTCCATTGCAACAGGTCTATACCCGATGCGGCGGCGGCAATACCTCGCCGCAACTGGAGTGGCGCAATCCGCCGGCGGGAACAAAAAGTTTCGCGGTGAGCGTGTTCGACCCGGACGCACCGGGCGGTTTCTGGCACTGGGTCGCGTTCAACATCGATGTCGGTGCGCATGGACTCAATCCGGGCGCCGGCACGCCGCACAGCGGCAATGCGCCGGGCGACACGGTGCAACTGGAAAACGGTTTCGATCAGCACGGATATTCCGGCCCCTGTCCACCGCCGGGCAAGCCGCACCATTACGTTTTCACCGCGTATGCGCTGGACGTGCCGGTGCTGCCGGTCAGCGCGGCGGCCGGTGCGAATGATGCGATCAAGGCGATCCGCAAGCACGCGATCGCAACGGCCAGCTTTACGGCCCGGTATGGGCGATGAAGCATTGGTTACCGTGACCCCGGGCCTGCCCCCGGCGGAAGCGCGACAAGCGCGCGGCGCGCGGCAGGCGAAGGCTCGCATTGAAGCTTTCCGCTGCCGATATTTGGTGCGCCTTTTTCGGATCGCGGGAATGTTGGCGCTGCTTTGGGTACTCTCATTTCCGATCCAGGCGATCGCCGCAGTACCGCCCACGATTTTCGCCGCTGCCAGCCTCAAACCCGCGCTGGACGATCTCGCCGCCCGCGGCATGCTCGGCCAACCCGCGCCACGCCTGGTGTACGCGGCTTCCTCCGCGCTGGCGCGACAGGTCGAACAAGGCGCGCCGGCGGACGTATTTATTTCCGCCGACGAGGCCTGGATGGATGATGTCGCCGCGCACGGTACGATCGCACCCGGCACGCGTCGCGATCTACTTGGCAACGCGCTGGTGTTGATCGCGCCGCGCGGTTCGAACGTGCGCGTTGATCTCGCGCAAGTGCAATCGCTGCTGAAAGCATTGGGATCTGAGCGGCTAGCGATCGCATTGCCCAAAGCCGTGCCGGCCGGGCGCTATGCAAGTGAATCGCTGCATGCATTGCGGCTATGGGACGCACTGCAATCGAAACTGGCGCTGAGTCGCGACGTAAGGGCGGCATTGGAACTGGTCGCAATGGCCGAATGCCCGCTCGGCATCGTCTATCGTTCGGATGCCACCTCCGATCCGCGTGTGCGCGTGGTCGCGATTTTCCCGCCATCGAGCCACACGCCGATCGCGTATCCGACGGCGATGGTGCGCGGCCGTGACAACGCGGCGAATCGCGCACTGCTGGATGCGCTGCGCTCGCCGCAGGCGCAGGCGATCTTCAGACGCTACGGGTTCGACGCGCCGCCGCCCCGACAAGGGCCACAAAGAAAGGACGCCAGGAGACGTGGATGAGCGCGAGTCAGCCGGGCCACGTTGCGGCTCACGGGCAGGCCGCATCTGTTTTTATTTGAATTCTTGGCGGTCATTCGCGGGCTGTATGCTTTGCCAGCTTGCGTTGAAGCGCCCATTCGAATGCCTCTGCTCAATCACGACGAAATCGTTGCACTGCTGCTGAGCCTGAAAGTCGCCGCGGTCGCGGTCGCCTGCGCATTGCCGGCGGCGATGTTGTGCGCATGGCTGCTGGCGCGTCGGCGCTTTCCCGGCAAGCCGGTATTCGAGGCGGCGCTGCTGCTGCCGCTGATCCTGCCGCCGGTGGTGACCGGTTACGTGCTGCTGGAATGGTTCGGCCACCAAGGCGCGATCGGCCGCGTGCTGGATGCGCTGCATCTTTCGATCGCGTTCCGCTGGACGGGCGCCGCGCTCGCCGCCGGCGTGATGGCGTTTCCGTTGCTGGTCGTGGCCTTGCGCTCGGCGTTCGAATCGGTGGATCGTCGCCTCGAACAGGCCGCGGCGACCCTGGGCGCGGGCGGCTGGCGGATTTTCTTCGGCATCACCTTGCCGCTTTCGCTGCGGGGACTGGTCGCGGGTTTGGCGCTCGCGTTCGCGCGCGCATTCGGCGAATTCGGCGCGACGATCACTTTCGTTTCCTCGATCCCCGGCCAGACACGTACGCTGCCGATCGCGCTATACGAATTGCTTGAAACCCCCGGCGGCGAAAGCGGCGCGCTGCGATTGACCTGGGTCGCGGTGGGCGTGGCGCTGATCGCCACGCTGGGTGCGGCACTGCTGCTGCGCAGCGGGCCGCGCGCGGAGCTCGACGCATGATCCAGCTCGACTTCACGTTGCAACGCGGTGAATTCGCACTGCAACTTTCGCTGCGTAGTGAAGCGCGTGCGTTGGCGCTGTTCGGCGACTCCGGTTGCGGCAAGACATCCACGCTGCACGCGATCGCGGGACTGCTGAAACCCGCGCGCGGCCGGATCGTGCTGGATGATCGCGTCCTTTTCGATGTGCACGCGGAAGTTGATTTGCCCGTTGCGCAACGACGACTGGGCGTGGTGTTCCAGGACGTGCGACTGTTTCCGCATTTGTCGGTGCGCGAAAACCTGCGTTATGGCGCGGCGCGCGCGGATGCCGCGCATTTCGATGCCGCCGTGCAATTGCTCGGCTTGAGCGCGCTGCTGAAACGCAAGCCGGATCGGCTTTCCGGCGGGCAAGCGCGACGCGTGGCCATCGGCCGCGCACTGTTATGCGAACCGACGGCCTTGTTGCTGGACGAACCCTTGTCCAACCTGCATCGTGAAGCGCGCGCCGAGGTGCTGGAGCACCTGCGCGGCTTGAAGCGCGAGCTGGCGCTCACCACGATCCTGGTCAGCCATCAGGCCGATGAGGTGCGCGCGCTGGCGGATGCGGTGGCATTGCTGGACGACGGGCGCCTGCGTGCCGTGCTCCCGATCGCAGAGTTCGCGCGCGGGCAGGGCGCTTCAAACGCGCGCGCGAGCGTCGCGTCGCGGTAAAGTGGGAAGCAGACATTGCTCGTCAAGGTGAGGCTTGGCCCGGCCCGCGCCGGGATGACGGGTCGAACGCGCAGAGGTGATTCGATGAAACTTGCAAAGTCTTCGCGATTGGCTCTTTCGCTCATCGCAGTTTTGCTGTCGGCCGGCTGCGGCATGGGCACCAAGCTGCAGCCGCCCGCCGCCAGCATCCAGCAATTGCAGGTGCTGCCCAACGGCCAGTGGCAACTCACGCTGCGGATCCAGAACTACAGCTACGACACCGGCATGCACGTGTACGCGCTGGATGCGGATTTCATCCTCGCGGGCAAGCGTGCCGGACATGTCGCGGTTTCGCCGGCGCTGGACATCCCGGCGATGAGCGCCGATATCGCCAATGCGACGATCGCGCCGAATAGCGAGGCGCGCACCGCGCTGACCCACGCCAAAGGCAATGCGGTCGCCTACGAATTGAAAGGCAGCTTGAGTATCGGCAAGGGCGAGAATGGCAAGTCACAGCCATTCGATCTGGATGGCAAGGGATATTTGTCGCCGGTGCCGGGCGTGGCGAACACGTGGAGATAAGCACAAATCATGACCACCCACTACACCGCCCCGCTCGCTGACGTTCGTTTTGCACTCTACGACGTGCTGCAAATCGAGAAGCTGTTCGCACACCTTCCCGGTTGCGAAGCGCTCAATCGCGAACTGGTGGACGCGGTGCTGGAGGAAGCCGCGAAGTTTTCGCAAGCCGTGCTTGCGCCGCTCAACCAGCCTGGCGATCAACAAGGCTGCAGTTTCGACAAGAACACCGCGAGCGTCACCACGCCGGAGGGTTTCAAGCGCGCGTACCAGCAATTCGTCGAAGGCGGTTGGGCCGGATTGACCGCGCCGGAAGCGTCCGGCGGACAAGGCCTGCCGGAAACCATCGGCGCGCCGGTCAAGGAGTTCATCGATTCGGCCAACCTCGCCTGGGGCACTTATCCGCTGCTCTCGCATGGCGCGATCGAAGCGTTGCGCGTGATCGGCGAGGACTGGCAGCGCGAGGTTTTCCTGAAACCCATCGTCGCCGGCACCTGGACCGGCACGATGTGCCTGACCGAAGCGCATTGCGGCTCCGACCTCGGCCTGCTGAAGACGCGCGCCGAGCCGAATGCGGACGGCTCTTGCGCAATCACCGGCACCAAGATCTTCATTACCGCCGGCGAACACGATTTCACCGACAACATCGTGCACCTGGTGCTGGCGCGCTTGCCCGGCGCACCGGCCGGCGTGAAAGGCATCTCGCTGTTCATCGTGCCGAAGTTCAAGGTGGATCGCGAAGGCCATGTCGGCGAGCGCAACGCAGTGCGCTGCGGCGCGATCGAGCACAAGATGGGGCTGAAGGGCTCGGCCACCTGCGTGATGAATTTCGATGGCGCGCAGGGCTGGCTGATCGGCGAACCCAATCGCGGCTTGAACGCGATGTTCGTGATGATGAATACCGCGCGGCTGGCGGTGGGTTTGCAGGGCCTGGCCCTGAGCGAACGCGCGTACCAGAACGCGCTGGGTTACGCGCGCGAACGCTTGCAGATGCGCGCGCTTTCGGGCGCGAAGTTCCCCGACAAACCCGCCGACCCGCTGATCGTGCACGGCGACGTGCGCCGCATGCTGCTGACGCAAAAGAGCTTGATCGAAGGAGGTCGCGCGCTCGGGCTGTACGCCGCCACCCTGGTGGATATCCAGCATCGCAGCAAAGAAGACGACGCGCGCGTGCAGGCCGAAACCCTGCTTTCGTTCCTGACGCCGATCGTCAAGGCGATGCTGACCGAAAACGCTATCGAGTGCACCAACCTCGCATTGCAGATCTATGGTGGCCACGGCTACATCGCCGAACACGGCATGGAGCAGTACGTGCGCGATGCGCGCATTACCACGATCTATGAAGGCACCACGCAGATCCAGGCGCTGGACCTGCTCGGCCGCAAGATCTTCCAGCAACAAGGCGCGGGTCTGAAATTGTTCCTGGAAGAGATCGCCGCGTTCTGCTCGCGGCACGCGAGCGACGAGTCGTTGAAAGAGTTTGTGGTGCCGCTGGCGGCAATCGCCGGGGAATGGGCCGATATCACGCAAACAATCGGCAAACGTGCGATGGCGAACCCCGACGAGATCGGCGCGGCGGCGGTGGATTATCTGTTCTACTCCGGCTACGTCGCGCTCGCGTATTTCTGGGCGCGCAGCGTCGCAGCGGCCGATTCCTCATCGCACAATCAAGATTTCAAACAGGCAAAGCGGTTGACCGCGCGCTTTTACTTCGCGCGCATCCTGCCGCGGGCAAGCGCACATCGCGCGGCAGTCGAGGCGAGCGCGGAAAGCCTGTTCGCGATGGCGGACGCGCTGTTTGATTGATTCAGCGCACCTTCGGCACTCGTCATCATTCCAGAGCCATCGTGGATTTCATCGGCAATGGAACATGGAATCCCGATATTGATTACCTCGATCGATTGAAGATGGATTCCGGGTTCGGCCCCACGGGCCGCACCGGAATGAAGAAAATGGGGATGTCATGCCAACCATGCGCAAGGGAGAAACGAAAGTCCGACCCGCCCACGCCGGCGATGACGCGTTCGTCCTTTCGCTGGTGGAACGCTTTGTCTCTTTCGAATTGCCGAAATGGCGCAAACGATCGGATTGTGCAAGCGGTATTCGTCGCGACATCAAACGCGCGCTGGACGAACCGCCGCCGGGCGAAGCGCTGTTCATCGCCGAAGACGAAAGCGGCGAGCGCGTCGGCTTTTTGCGATTGCAGAAAACCCGCGATTTCTTTTCCGGCAGGTCCAATTGCCATATTTCCGATTTGGCCGTGGCACATGGACACGATGGGCAAGGCGTCGGCCGCGCCCTGCTCAACCACGCGCAAGCCTGGGCGAAGAAGAAGAAGCAGCGTTGCAGCTTGATCACCCTGGCGGTGTTCCCCGGCAACGCACGCGCACGCGCGCTGTACGAGCGCGCGGGTTTCGGCCCCGACCTGCTGCGGATGGCCAAACCGCTGTAAGGCGGGCATTAACCCCTGCTTGCCGGAAGCATGCAGGCGAGGCATCACCTACCCTGCTTTCATGTTGTCATTCCGTGGAAGTGTGACTCCGTTCACATTCTGTTACATTCATCCGCCGATCCAGCGGCGCCCGCCAAGGCAGCGACGGGCCGTTCTCCTTTGAACGGTGAGGCTTCGTATGCCGGAATCGTCGTCCCCTTCAGGGTTCGCCTACCGCGCCTTCCTGAGCTACAGCCACGCAGATAGCGCTTGGTGCGACTGGCTGCACAAGGCGCTGGAAACCTGGCACGTACCCTCGCGCCTGGTCGGCAAGCAAACCGCCCATGGAATCATCCCGCGCAAGCTCGCGCCGATTTTCCGCGACCGCGACGAACTGCCCAGCGCACACGATCTCAACAACAAGGTCGCCGCGGCGCTCGCGCAATCGGAAAGCCTGATCGTGATCTGCTCGCCGGCTTCGGCCGCGTCGCGTTGGGTCAACGAAGAAGTGCTGGCGTACAAGCGGCTGGGCCGCGCCGAGCGCATCTTCTGCTTGATCGTGGACGGCGAACCGAATGCCAGCGAGCTGGCCGGCCGCGAAGCGGAAGAATGTTTCTGCCCCGCCTTGCGTTTTCAACTGGATGACAACGGGCAGCCCACGCACGAACGCACCGAGCCGATCGCCGCCGACGCGCGCGCCGGCAAGGACGGGAAAAACAACGGCAAGCTGAAACTGATCGCCGGCATGCTGGACGTCGGCTTCGACGCGCTGAAACAACGCGAACTGCAACGTCGCAACCGGCGCATGACCGCGATCGCGGCGCTGGCGATGATCGTGATGCTGGTGACCAGCGTACTCGCCGTGTATGCGTTGATCTCGCGTCACGATGCCGTGATCGCTCAACGCCAGGCGGTTGTTGCGCAGCAGGCCGCCGAGCGCCGGCAGAAGCAGGCCGAGGGCCTGGTCGGTTTCATGTTGGGCGATTTGAACGACAAACTCTCGCAGGTCAATCGCCTTGACATCCTGGAAGCGGTCGACGACAAGGCCATGGCCTACTTCCAGTCGCTACCAGGGTCCGATGTCACCACCGAAGCGCTGGTGCAGCGCGCCAAGGCGCTGGAACGCATCGGCAGCGTGCGGCTTGATCAAGGCCATCTGCCGGCCGCACTGGATTCCTACCAAGCCGCGCTCAAGTTGATATCCGCTCAGGCACAAGCTTCACCCAAAGACATGGAGATACAGCTTGCCTATGCAGAAAATGTTTCGTTCATCGGAACCACGCACTGGTACCAAGGCAACCTTGAAGCGGCGGAACGCGATTTCGAGTCGTCGGAATCCATTCTGTCGCGCGCGCAAGCGATCCACGCCGCTGATCCTGAGCTTCTGTTCCAGAAACAAATTATCGAGAACAATCTCGGCCATATCCTCGAGTCACGCGGAAATTTCAGTGGAGCGCTGGTGGCCTATCAGCGGGCATTGGCTCTGGCAAAGGAACTGGTAGCGATCAAGCCGGACAACACCGAATGGGTTCAGAATCTCGGAGGAGCACACAACAACCTCGGCAAGCTGGCGCTTACGCGCGGCGATCTGGCCACGGCTATTGCGGAATACGCGGCCGACGATCGGATCGAGACGGCCTTGAGCGCGCGCGACCCGCGCAACAACGACCAGCGCCAGAATGTTTTCAGGGTCCGGGCGATCCTTGGCAGGACGCTTGCCTTGGCAGGGCAAACTAGTAACGCAATTCAAGATTTTCGCGCGGCAATTGCAATTGCGGAGCAATTGAATCAGCAGTCCCCTCCGGTTGCGTCAGTTCGGGAAAACTCGGCGTTGTACAAGATGCAGTTGAGCCGACTTCTGCGGCTTACAGGCAGCCTGTCCGGCGCCACCAAACTGACCGACGATTCCCTGGCGACATTCGCGACACTCACCCACCAGGACCCGTCCAATAGCTCCCTGCAGCGTGAATTCGCGGAAGCATTAACGGAACAGGCGGCGCAATCGCTAGCCGCGGACAAGCCCGTCGCAGCCTTCGCCCAAGTGCGCAGCGCCTTGAGCATTCTCGATCCCGCCTTGGCGAAGCAGTCAGAGGATCGCGCGGTGCTGCTCGCGACCATGGGTGCCCGATTGTTGCTCGCTTCCATGGCCAGTAGTGCCGATGCGCAACGGCTGCGCGAGGGTTGTCTGGCAGCCATCGCCGGGGTGAAGAGCGGCGCAGGCGATCCGCGCCTGCTGGCATTGAGAGTCTCGGCATTGCTCGGACTCGGCAGGCAGGCCGAAGCGCAACCCGTCCTCGCCACGTTGCAGCAAAGCGGCTACTTCGACCCGGCACTCGTGCAGGAACTGAAAGAGGCACACATCACCTATTCGCCCAACGCGCTGATCCGACAGCGTCCGCGGACGGGCATTTCTGGAGATGAGCGCAAGGATGCTTCACGAAATTAGTTCCCGGAAACCCATCCAATCAGCAAGGAGAAGCTCCATGAGTTCCATCACTCTCACCAGCAGCGTCACTCTCAGCGGCAGCAGCGGCCTCGACGTGCATGATCACGGTGCACCGATTCCGGTGCCAGCCGAAACCGATGCAACCAATCTGATCTGGGAATTGACCGGCACAGCGGCGCAAGGCTCGTTCAATGCCATGAATGCAACGAACCCCGGCTTTGCCTGGGTGGACACTCCCCCGAGCGGGATTTTCGGCACTCCTACGCTCGGCGCCAATGGCAACCAGATCACAATCACCGACAACCACATCAACAGCAACTCGGGCGGATCGTGGCGATACAAGCTGTGCGCAACGGTGAACGGCCAACCATATTCGACGACGGCGTCGGTGTCGCCGCGGGGGACAACCGACAACCCAACAATCAAAAACAACTGAAATCGGGAACGCGGCATGCAACAACGAATCTCGTTTCACCGCTGTTGCACCGTGGCAATTCCGCCGCATTCCATTGCAGAAAAACGACGATGGCCCCGGAACGACAGCCAGCACTAGCCGCACATTCACTCAGGAGATCGCCATGACAAGCCACGGAACCCAGAACACTCCACAGGAGCCCCTTCGCGACCGTGAAGAGAGGAACGAGAGAGTCGAGAGCGACCTAAATACGGACGAAGAAGCCGCACAAACGACAAACCCTTCTACCGATACAACTACAAACCCATCGATCAAAAACACCTGATCCCATGCGAGCCGACACATGACGCCTCTCGTCATCGGCGTCACCAGCCATCGCAATATTCCCGCACGCGAGATCGAAGCCATTCGCGCTCGCGTGCGGGATTTGTTTGCGCGGCTGCAACACGAGTTTCCGCATTCGCCGTTGATCGTGCTTTCCGCGCTGGCCGAAGGCGGCGATCAACTGGTGGCGGAAGAAGCTTTGCGCAGCGGCGCGCGGCTGATCGCACCGCTGCCGTTGCCGCGCGATCTTTACGAACGCGACTTCACCGATGCGGCGACGCGCGAAAATTTCAGTGCGCTGTGCGCACGGGCGCAGGTGATTCAACTTCCGCTGCTGCCCGGCCACACCTCGCAGGGAATCGAGCGGCATGGTGTCGAGCGCGATCGCCAATACGCGCAGGCGGGCGTGTTCATCGCGCGGCACTGTCACCTGCTGCTGGCGATCTGGGATGGCAAGCGTTCGGATCTGCTCGGTGGCACCGCGCAAGTGGTGCAGTATTACCTGAGCGGTGCGATGCCGGGGCTGATCGAACGCCGGCGCGGCGCGCGCCGCTATCTGTTCGGCAGCGGCGACGAGCGGCTGGTGTGCCACATCGTCTGTTCGCGCGATGCGGCCGATCGCGCGCCGGAGCCGCCCTTGCAGGTGGGCCAGGTGTTGTGGCGCACCGCCAACGAAATATCCGCGCCGGATGCGGCGATGCCGTCGCCGTTTCGCGCGGTGTTTGCGCATGCGGACGCATTCAATGCGGATGCCGCGAAATACCACGGGCAGATCGCGGCTGCGGATGGGCAGGATGCCGGCGCGACAACCACAGGCCGCACGGAAGAACGCCTGCCCTCGATCGCGCTATTGTTCCGCGCCGCCGACTGGCTGGCGGTGCATTTCCAGAAGCGCGTGTTGCTGGCGATGCGGATTACCTACACCGTGGCGGCGCTGATGGGCATTGCCTTCGCGGTGTACGACAACCTGACCGCGCAGGGCGGCATGATCTACGCGTTCCTGCTGCTGTTCGTGGCCGGCATCATCATCAGCACCTTGGCGAAACGGCGCGGCTGGCATCGCAAATATCTGGATTACCGCGCGCTGGCGGAAGGTTTGCGCGTCCAGGGTTACTGGCATCGCGCCGGCATTTCGTTGACCGGCGATCTCGAATTCGCGCACGACAACCTATTGCAGAAACAGGACATTGAACTGGGCTGGACGCGCAATGTGATGCGCAGCGCGGGGTTGGACGACACCACGCCGCAGAATGCCGGCACGCTGCGCGAAGTGATCCATGAGTGGGTAGGTGACAACCCGCAAGACGGCCAGCTCGGTTATTACCGACGCAAGACCGCGCAACGCGAACGCACCCACCGACTCACCGAGGCGATCGGCGCGACCAGCCTGTACGTGGGCATCGGCATCAGCGTCGTGCTGGCCGCGCTCGCTTATCGCCTCTCTGCCGACGCCAAGAATGATCTGATCGTGATCATGGCGGTGTTTTCCGTTGCGGCCGCGGTGCGCGAGGCATACGCCTACCGCAAGGCCGACAAGGAACTGATCAAGCAATACCGTTTCATGCAGCGGATCTTCGCCGATGCGCGCGCCGCGCTGGATCACGCGCAGGATGCCGACGAGCGGCGTGACATTCTGCGGGCCCTGGGCGAAGCCGCGCTGGCCGAGCACGCCGAATGGGCGATGATGCACCGCCAGCGGCCGCTGGAGCATGGGCGAATGTGAGTGGCTTTTCCCTTTGCCCAGGAGAAGCGGGCTTCGGCTACCGCATCCGAACCGATTTGTTCTATGCTCGGCCGGTCATGGACTCGCACACAGCCCTCGCCGAGCACGACGCACCCGCATCCGGCGTCATCGCCAACATCCACAGCACCCGCGTGCTGTCGCTGGATGCCGGCGGGCGCATCCTCGACTGGATCAGTTGGCAGGATGCCGCATGCCTCTACGTGCGCGAAGCAGTGGCCTGGACGCTGGGTGACCCCTGTCTCACCATTCATGGCGGTTTTCGCAATGACGGCGAGCAAAGCACGCTGGCGCTGCATCCGATCGTCGCCAGCCGCGGGCACTGCCGCGCACACGCGGTGGATCCCTCGCCGGCGCTCACCAATGCCGCGCTGTTCGCCCGCGATCGTCACATCTGCCTTTACTGCGGCACGCATTACGGTCGCGGTGAATTGACCCGCGATCACGTGGTGCCGCTGTCGCGCGGTGGTCGTGACATCTGGGTGAACGTGGTCACCGCCTGCCTGCACTGCAACATCAAAAAGGGCGGCCGCACGCCGCAGCAAGCCGCCATGCCGTTGCTGGCGGTGCCGTATCGCCCCAGTTGGGTGGAACACCTGATCCTCTCAAACCGCAACATTCTCGCCGACCAGATGGAGTTTCTGGTGCATCATTTGCCCAGGAAGCGGCGCGTGAGTTGATGTTGTGGCGTGCGCTCCGCGCACGCGTCGATCATGCGCAAGCACATGCCATCTACCTGCCGCCCTTCGGTTGCGCGCGCGCGCGTTGTAGCATGCTTCGTTTTGCCGCTGCGCTTTTAGCGCGCCGCAGGGAGAGCCCGTGAATCAGCCTGACCGCCCGCCCGAGCACGAGAGCGTGCGCACCGAAGGTTCGACCGACGCGCTGCCGGTCGCTCCGGCCTTGGGGCTGGCGCTGGATGCCGCGCGCATGCCGCGCAAATCGACGCTGGTGGATCGACGCGTCCTGTTGATCACCGCGCTGGCGGTGCTGATCGGCGCCGCGGCCGCAGCGGTGGCCCAATTGCTGACCGGCCTGATCGGGCTGGTCACCAATATTTCTTTTTACGGACGCTGGTCGGCGGCGTTCTCTTCGCCGGCGGACAATCACCTCGGCGCCTGGGTGATCGTGGTGCCTGCGATCGGCGGAGTGCTGGTCGGCGTGATGGCGCGCTGGGGATCATCGGCGATCCGCGGCCACGGGATTCCCGAGGCCATGGAGCAGGTGCTGCTCAACGAATCGAAGATCGCGCCGCGCATCACCTTCCTGAAGCCGATTTCGTCGGCGATCGCGATCGGCACCGGCGGCCCGTTCGGCGCGGAAGGCCCGATCATCGCAACCGGCGGCGCGCTCGGTTCGTTCCTCGGCCAGTTGCTGCGGGTCACCGCGCATGAGCGCAAGGTTTTGCTGTCCGCCGGCGCAGCGGCCGGCATGGCCGCGGTGTTCGGCGCGCCGGTGTCGGCGTTGGTGCTGGCGGTGGAATTGCTGTTGTTCGAATTGCGGCCACGTTCGCTGATTCCCGTCGCGCTGGCAACCTTCACCGCCACCGGCGTGCGTTACGCGGCCTACGGATCGGCCGCGGTGTTTGCGATGCCGGATGTGGCAGAACCCGGTGGTCGCGCACTCGCCTGCTATGTCGCGCTTGGCGCACTGGTGGGTTTGCTGAGCGTCGGGGTGACGCGGCTGGTGTACGACGTCGAGGATGCGTTCGAGAAATTGCCGATCCACTGGATGTGGTGGCCGGCGATCGGCGGCTTGTTCGTCGGCCTGATCGGCTGGTTCGCGCCGCACACGCTGGGCGTGGGCTACGACAACATTGAAAACATCGTCGCGGGGCACTTCGGCGTCAAGGTGTTGATCGCCTTGTGCCTGCTTAAATTCCTGTCGTGGGTAATCGCGCTGGGCAGCGGCACCTCGGGCGGCACCTTGGCGCCGCTGTTCACCATCGGCGGTGCGCTGGGCGCGCTGATCGGCCTGGGGCTTGCGGCGATCGCGCCGAGCTTTGGCGTGGATCCGCGCATCGCCGCATTGGTCGGCATGGCTTCGATTTTTGCCGGCGCGTCGCGCGCGTTGCTCACTTCGATCGTGTTCGCGTTCGAGACCACGCGCCAACCGGTCGGGCTGCTGCCACTGCTCGGCGGCTGCACTGCGGCGTATCTGATTTCCGCGCTGATCATGCGCAACACCATCATGACCGAGAAAATCGCGCGCCGCGGCGTGCGCGTGCCGACCGAATACGCGGCGGATTTCCTGGAGCAGATTTCGGTCGGCGCGGCCTGTACCCGCGACGTGCGCAGCTTGCGCACCTCCGATGAACTGGGGGAAGTGCGGCACTGGCTCAATTCCGGCAAGATCGAAGCGCAGCATCAGGGCTTCCCGGTACTGGACGACAACGGTCGCGTGCGCGGCGTGATTACCCGCCGCGACCTGCTGTATCCCGACCTGCCCGGCTTGAAACGCATCGGTGAAATGCTGAAGCGGCCGCCGATCGTCGTCGGCGAGGAACACTCGCTACGTGAAGCGGCCGACCACATGGTGGCGGAAAACGTCGGCAGGCTGATCGTAGTCGCGAGCGACAATGAATCGCGCATGGTCGGCATTCTTACCCGCGGCGATCTGCTTTCCGCGCACGCGCGGCGTTTGCGCGAAGCGCGCGATGCCGGGCGGCATATCCGCATTCGGCAAACATTGAAGCGCAGGTTTGGCGCGAAACCCTGATGGGAAGTACTTTGCTCTCCGACTACCGTGCAGCGTCCTTGTCATGCTTTCGCCCTTGCCCTGCCCGCTTTCGCATCCAACAATACGCGAATGATCGATTCCACCCGCTATCCCCTGCTCTCGCTGATTGACTCGCCCGCCGATCTCAAGCGGCTGCGCGAAGGGCAGTTGCCCGCGCTGGCGGAGGAACTGCGCGCGTACCTGATCGAATCCGTCGCAAGCGTCGGCGGGCATTTCGGCGCGGGCCTGGGCGTGGTGGAACTCACCGTCGCGCTGCAATATCTCTACGACACGCCGCGCGATCGCATCGTCTGGGACGTGGGTCATCAGGGTTATCCGCACAAGATTCTCACCGGGCGTCGCGATGCGATCACCACCATCAAGCAGAAGGATGGCTTGGCGCCCTTCCTGAAGCGCGGCGAGAGCGAGTACGACGTATTCGGCGTCGGGCATTCCTCGACTTCGATTTCCGCTGCGCTGGGCATGGCGATCGCCGCGCAGCGTTCGGGCGATGACCGCAAGATCGTCGCCGTGATCGGCGATGGCGCAATGACCGCCGGCATGGCGTTTGAAGCGCTGAATCACGGTGGCGATATCGAAGCGGACCTGCTGGTGGTCCTGAACGACAACGGCATGTCCATTTCCGAGAACGTCGGTGCCACCACCAAGATGCTGGCGCGGTTGATGGCGAGCCGTCGCTTGAATTTGTGGCGGGAGCGCACCAAGCGTGCGCTGAAGCCGCGCTCTTTGTTGTGGCGATTCTTCCGGCGCTGGGAAGAACACGCGAAAGGGATGTTCGTGCCGAGCACGCTGTTCGAGGAACTCGGCTTTCACTACACCGGCCCGATCGATGGCCACGATCTGCCGTCGCTGCTGCATTCATTGCGCACGGTGAAACAACTGCGTGGCCCGCAACTGCTGCACGTGATCACCACCAAGGGCAAAGGCTACGCACCGGCGGAAGCCGCGCAGATCGAATACCACGCGGTGGGCCCATTTGATCCGCAACAGGGCGTGGTCAAGAGGCCTTCCGCCGCGCCGAAGAAAATCACCTACACGGAAGTGTTCGGCGACTGGCTGTGTGACATGGCCGCGGCGGATTCGCGTCTGTACGGGATCACCCCGGCGATGCGCGAAGGCTCTGGGCTGGTGCGCTTCTCGAAGGAGTTCCCGCAGCGCTATTTCGATGTCGCGATCGCGGAGCAACACGCGGTCACGCTCGCAGCCGGCATGGCGTGCGAAGGCGCGCATCCGGTAGTCGCGATCTACTCGACCTTTTTGCAGCGCGCCTACGATCAACTGGTGCACGACGTAGCATTGCAGAATCTTCCCGTCCTGTTCGCGATCGACCGCGCCGGCGTGGTCGGCCCGGACGGCCCCACCCACGCGGGCAGTTTTGATCTCACCTTTCTGCGCTGCCTTCCCCACATGCTGGTGATGGCGCCGGCCGACGAGAACGAATGCCGGCAGATGCTGACCACCGGCTTCCGTTATGACGGGCCCGCTGCGGTGCGCTATCCGCGCGGCAGCGGCCCGGGTGCCGCAGTGGAAAAAGAATTGACGGCGCTGCCGATCGGCAAGGCGCAAGTGCGGCGGCGCGGACGCGGGCTGGCGCTGCTTGCGTTTGGAAGCACGGTCGCGCCTGCGGAGGTGGTCGGTGCAGATCTGGATGCCAGCGTCGTCAACATGCGCTTCGTGAAACCGCTGGACGAAGCATTGATTCTGGAGATGGCGCGCGCGCACGCGGCGATCGTCACGCTTGAGGAAAACGCGGTTGCCGGCGGCGCGGGTTCCGGCGTGGCCGAACTGCTTGCGTCACATGGCACCGAAGTGCCCGTGCTGCATCTCGGCTTGCCGGATGCCTTCCTCGAACACGGCAGCCGCGAGGAATTGCTCGCCAGCGCAGGGCTGGATGTCGACGGCATTCGTGCTGCGATCTTGAAGCGATTCCCGCGGTTTGCGCCTGGGGCGGCGGCGCTTCGCAGCGCGGTCTGATCGCGGGCCCCCGCCGCGCGGATCGATCAGGTGCCTGCAAGCAGGCTCCTACAAAGCCGCTGCGTAGGAGCCTGCTTGCAGGCGACCGGCGCAAGGCGCCGGCTTTTTTCATCCGCCCTCTATTTGCCCGGCGATGCCTCGCCCGTCCACTGCTTCAACCATCCGATCACGGTGTCATGCCAGAGCACGCTGTTCTGCGGCTTGGCGACCCAGTGGCTCTCGTCCGGGAAATACAGCAACTCGCTGGGGATGCCGCGCCGCTGCAACGCGGTGAACGCGCCCAGCCCCTGGGTTTCCGGAATGCGGTAGTCGTGGCCGGAATGCACGATCAGCATTGGCACGCGCCAATCCTTGACGTGATCGAGCGGATTGAATTTCTCGTAGTTCTCCGGGTGCTCGAATTGCGTACCGCCGTTTTCGTGTTCTTCGAACCACAGCTCGTCGGTCGCGTAATACATCATGCGCGTGTCAAAGACGCCATCGTGATCCACCAGGCACTTCCACGGCTGGTTCCACACCCCTGCGATCCAGTAGGTCATGTAGCCGCCGTAACTCGCCCCCAACGCGCAGGCTTGCGAGCCGTCGAGGAAAGAATAGTTGTCGAGCGCGGCGGCCCATCCCTTCTTCAGGTCTTCGAGGGGCGCGCCGCCCCAGTCACCGGAAATCGCATCGGTGAATTTCTGGCCGTAGCCGGTGGAACCGTGGAAGTTGATTGCCACGACTGCGAAACCCGCACCGGCGTAGGTTTCCGGATTCCAGCGATAGTGGAATTCATTCAGCCATTCGCCCTGCGGGCCGCCGTGGATCAGGAACGCAACCGGATACTTCCGGCCGGCCTTGTAACCCACGGGCTTCATCACATAGCCCTGCACCTCGTCGCCGTGCGCACCCTTGAAGGTGAACCATTGCGCATCGCCAAATTGGATGTCGGCGAGGCGATCGGCATTGAAATGGGTGACCTGTGAGACACCACCACCATGCGCGTCCATTTCATACAGATCGGTCGGATGCTGGAAATCCTCGCGCGCGGCGACGACGCGATTACCCGCAACGTCGTAGCCGGCGACGGTGCCATCGCCGAACAGTTGCGTCGCCTTGCCGCTGGCGATGTCGATCGCGAACAACGGATGCGTGCCCGCGTCGTCGGCGGTCGCATACAACGTCTTGCCATCGGCTGACAAAGAGAGCCCGCCCGGCGAACGATCCCACTCCGGATCGATCTCGTGTTTTGCGCCGGTGGCGAGATCCATCGACATGATCGCGAAGCGGTCGGCCTCGAACCCCGGCGTCTTCATGGCCAGGTAATAGAGCGTCTTGCCGTCATTCGATGGCAACGGCGCGGCATCCCAAGCCTTGTTGTCGGCGGTGAGATCGCGCGGCGCCGACGAGCCGTCCGCCGGCACGGAGTAGATATCGAAATTGGTGGACCAGGGTTCCGTGCTACCTGCGATGCGTACGTCGAAGTAAACGGTCTTGCCGTCCGGCGAGAAGTGGTACTCACCTTCGTCGCCAAAGGGTTTGCTCGGCACGTCGCCGTCAATTCCACGCGTCAGCCGCACGGGTTGCGCAGCGCCCTTCAGCGGCATGATGAAAAGTTGCGAGCGGCGGTGATCCGACCAGGTGTCCCAGTGCCGCACGAACAGGCGATGGTAGATGCGCCCGGTGGCTTTGTCTTTTTTCTGCGCATCCAGCCGCTCTTTCGTGCAGGCCAGATCGCTGCAATCCTCGAACACCTGCGCTGAAAACAGCAGCGAAGCTCCGTCCGGCGAGATGCGGTAATTATCCACGTCCACCGGCAGGCGCGTGACCTGGTGCGGCTTGCCGCCGGCGGTCGGGATCGCCCACAGTTGCGTGCTGTCGTTGCGCGTCGCCAGGAAATAAAGCGTCTTGCCATCCGGCGAGAAGCGCCCGCTGCTCGCGTTCCATTTCGGATCGGTGAGCCGTTGCGGCTTGGCGTCGGGTTTGTCCAGCGACAAAACCCACACGCTGTTCACTCCCTTGTTGGCGGCATAGTCGGTACTGCGCACGCCGAAGGCGACCCGTCCGCCGTCCGGCGCGAGATGTGGATCGGATACGCGATCCATCATCACCAGATCATGCGCATTGAATGGATGCGGCGCGGCAAAGGCGAGCGCCGGCGCAAGCGCCAGCATCGATACGAAAGTCAGACGATTCATCGGCTCATCCCCATGTGGGCGAATCGCAACGGTAAGCCCGGAGGTCGGAGCGCGCAAGCGCGCATGCAGCAGCTTTCAATGCGCCGTGCTGGATACCGCGGTTATGCTGCCTGTGGCCGAGCCGATATTTGCGTCCAGAAATGCGCCTACCTTGGTGTACAACTCGGTGACATTCTCTTCCTTGTAGAACCCGTGCGTTTCCTTTGGCTTGTACAACCATTCACAGGGAATGCCCTTCGAGTGCAATGCGCCGTACATGTTCTGGCCTTGGATCGCCGGCACCCGCCCGTCTTCGCCGCCGACGATCAACATCACCCTCGCTTTAAGACGGTCGAGCTGATCAATCGGCGAGTGCTGCGCCAGAATCTTGTCATCCTTGCCCAGAACGCGTTCCAGATATTTCTTGCCGTAGGTGGATTCCGGAATGTCGCCGCGTTTGTACATCAGGCTCAGGTCATATATTCCAACGTAACCAACCGCACACTTGTACAGATCAGGTTCTTTGACCGCGCCTTCCAGCGCGGCGTAGCCGCCATAACTTCCGCCGTAGATGCAGATGCGGCCTGGATCGGCTATGCCCTGCGCGATTGCCCAACGCGTGGCGTCCGTCACGTCATCCTGCATCTTGCCGCCCCACTGCAGCCAGCCTGCTTTTTCGAAGTCATAGCCGTAGCCGCCGGAACCGCGGTAGTTGACCTGCAGCACAACATAGCCGCGGGTGGCGACAGCCTGCACGTCCGGATCGTAGTCCCACCAGTCGCGTACCCCATACGGGCCGCCGTGCACATACAC
Source organism: Rhodanobacteraceae bacterium (assembly GCA_035606235.1). Lineage (GTDB taxonomy): Bacteria > Pseudomonadota > Gammaproteobacteria > Xanthomonadales > Rhodanobacteraceae > 66-474. Next base: position 1,107 of record DATNFU010000007.1, on the reverse strand, counting down.
CACCATCGGCAGGTGCCTGGCGTTCTCCCGTCCCGGCGGGTAGCTGAGGTAGCCCTGCAATTTCAGACCATCGCGCGCGGCAAACTCGAACGGCTGCTTGGCGGCCATCATTTGCGGTTCGATCCACGACGCGTTGCGCAGCAAAGGCGTCAGTTTCCGGGTAGCACGATCAAACAGGTAAAAGGTACCAGGGTCGGTGTCGGCATCCACCTTCACTATGGATTTTGAACCGTCGCGGGTGGCAGAAACGAACCGCACACTCTCACCCGGGAATTGTTGCATCAGCGCGATCAGCAATTGTGCATCCTGTGACTTGGCGTGGAACAGAACCACGCCAGGCCGACCGTCATCAAAATTCACGCCGATGTAGCGGTCCTCGGTCGGACCATTTGCCAGGCCCGTGGCCGTCACTTTGGGATTGCTCCACACAGTCGCCATCTGACGCGTAGCGGGATCCCATGTGCAGATGCCGAAGCCGCCCGGAACATTGCAGGAAAAGTAGGCTAGCGTGTCCGCATCGTTGAACCCGATCGGCAGATCCCGGTTGGATCCGGCAACCGGCATTAACTGCCAGTCGTCACTATCAGCCGCGCGGCTGTAAACCTTAATGTTGTCGTCGTTGTCGTCCGCATATGCGAAACGTAGATTGCCTTTGTGGTCCGCCACGAATCCTGCATTGCGGGTGGGCGAGCTGCTTATTTTCTCCAGTTTGCCCGTTATTACATCCATCTTTTCCGCGAGCGGCAGCACGCCATCACTGGTGGCCGCATCGACATTGTCCACCGCTATCAACGCGTGCCGGGGATCGTCCGGGATGACCGAGATCAACTCCGCAGCGCCATAATAGGGATTGCCCGAGGCATAGCCATAAAGCAGGTTTCTGCCACTGCCATCCGCATTCACCGCATACAACTGCCCATCCGCGAGCGGCACATCGTAATTGCTGTCATGCACGCCTTGCGTGTACAGCAAGCGCGTGGACGACACCCACCAGAAGTCCACGACATCCGCTATCTCGTGTTGCTCCAGAGTGAAGCCCTTCATGTCAGCTAGATGGATGACCGCAAGCACCGTACGATTCCTGACTACCGCGGTCGCGGCGATGTA
>DATNFU010000006.1:0-66084 GCA_035606235.1 Rhodanobacteraceae bacterium | reverse complement strand
GATCTGATCGTAGGCCTTGAACTCGCCCCCAAACCGCTCCGCGCCCACCTTGGTCAGCGCCGCCGTCAACGTCGTCTTGCCGTGATCCACGTGACCGATCGTGCCCACGTTCACGTGCGGCTTCTTGCGCTCGAATTTTTCTTTCGACATGGCTGGCTACCTTTGAATTTCCGATTCAGTCTTGGACGACGATCTGCAACATCAAATTTCTCTGTCCCAAAGAGTGCCAAGGACGCGAAAAACCGATCAAATTTTCTTCTGCTTCTCTTTGCGTGCTTGGCGTCCCTTGCAGACGAATTGCCCTGCAAGCTCTTTCGCAAGTGGTGCTCACGACAGGAATCGAACCTGTGACCTCTTCCTTACCAAGGAAGTGCTCTACCGACTGAGCTACGTGAGCGTTGCTACGGTTGCCGCGGGCAGTTCATGGAGCGGGAGACGGGAATCGAACCCGCACAATCAGCTTGGAAGGCTGAGGTTCTACCATTGAACTACTCCCGCCTTGCAGCGTTTACTGGTGGAGGGAGGTGGATTCGAACCACCGAAGGCGTAAGCCAGCAGATTTACAGTCTGCCCCCGTTGGCCGCTTGGGTATCCCTCCGAATTCTGTACTCAAAGCCGTGACCGATGGAGGAAATCCCGAAGCGCAAGCCAGCAGATGACGTTCACTGTCTGCCCTCGCTGGCCGCTTGGGTATCCCCTCCGAATTCTGTACTCAAAGCCGTGACCAATGAAGGAAACCCGGAAAGCGTAAACCAGCAGATGGCGTTCACTGTCTGCCCTCGCTGGCCGCTTGGGTATCCTCCGAAATTCTTGAAAAACGGAAACAGGAACACTCCGCGCATCCCGGGTGGGCCGCCGAGGTATTCCTCTGCAAAGACCGAACATTTTCGCGAGAATCGGGCGGCAAGTCAATACAAGCCCGGTGTTTGCTCGCCCGGCACCGTCGGTCGGACGACATGTGACGGTTTGTGACCGCACTGGGCACGCTACGCACCCGTATTGAACTGCGAACTCCCGCCCGGTTGCTCTGTGCGGCCAGTCACGATTCGGGGGGCCATTTGCGCCAGATTGCGAATCTGTGATCTGCAACTCAGAAAAATCCCCCAACACGGTTGGCACGCCGATTGCTAGAATCCGCCCCGGCCGAACCCGTGTGGATTCGGCATATCGAGTCCACTCACTTGGGGAATCACATGCAACTGAAGACCGCTTTGCTGGCCGCCGCCCTCGCGACCGCCGGCTTCGCCACGCAATCGTTCGACACCGCGAACGCGGCAACCACCACCACCGTCACCAACAGCATGCCGGTGAAGATCACGATCCAGAACGCCTGCGACGTCAGCACCACCGCGCCGACGACGCTCGATTTCGGCACGCAGGGCCCGCTGATTTCCAACATCGACAACACGTCCAGCATCACCGTGACTTGCACCACCAGCGCGCCTTATAACGTGGGCCTGGATGGCGGCAGCAGCGGCAGCGTAACCGCGCGCACCATGCTCAAAGGCACAACCCCGGTGAACTATGCACTGTATCGCGACGCCAGCCGCACCTTGAACTGGGGTAATACCGTCGGTACCGACACGCTGGCAGGCACGGGCAGCGGCTCGGCCCAGACGCTTACGGTTTATGGTCGTGTGCCGCCGCAGACCACGCCGGCGGCAGGTGTCTACAACGACACGGTCACGGTCTCGGTAACGTACTGAGCAGACGGCAATCATGTCCAAGCAGAACGCGTTGCGCGGCCTGATGGCCGCGCTGCTGATCGCGTGCGGCTCCGCTGGCGCATCAGGTTTGCAGGTGGCGCCCGTAGGTCTCGAGTTCGCTCCGGGCAGCACTGCGCAGGGCGTGTGGTTGACCAACACCGGCAACGATGTGCTGCGTGCGCAGGTACGCGTGTTTCACTGGACGCAAGCCGATGGCAAGGACGTCTTGTCGGCAACACAGTCGCTGATTGCCAGTCCGCCGATGTTGAACCTGCAGCCAGGCGGGCGACAACTGGTGCGGGTGATTCGGGCGGGAGTGCCGGCGAACGGCGCGAGCGAGGATGCGTTTCGTCTGCTCATAGATGAGCTGCCGCAGCCGGAGCAAGAGAAGAGCTCCAGTGTGCGCTACATCCTGCGCTACTCGGTGCCGGCTTTCGTGGAGACAACCGGCTCGATGGATGCGGCGCCTGCGTTGAGTTGGTCATTGTCTCGCACTGGTGATGGTTTCGCGCTGGAAGCGCGCAATACAGGAACGAAACACGCACAACTCAGCGATCTGGTCTTGCAACCTCCGGGCGGCAAGGCGATCGCCCTCTCGAACGGGCTGCTCGGCTATGTGCTGCCCGGTTCAACCATGCGCTGGCCGCTGAAAGTGCCCGCGGCGCAGCTCGGCAACGGCACACTCCTGAAGGTCATGGTCAATGGAAAGCCGGTCGAGCAAACGCTTCCGGGCAACGATTTGCCTCGCTAGCGCATTGCTGGCGCCGACCGTTGCCGTTGCCGCGACCGATTCCGTGCCGGATTCCGGCGCGGCGATGGATTCGTCAGGCATCGCGGTCATCCCTGACGCGTCCACGAACACCGGCGGCAACAGCGCGGGTGAAGACCTTTATCTCGAAGTCGAGCTGAACGGCAACGACAGCCACCAGATCGCCCATTTCGTCCACGAAGGCGAGCATTTTCGCGCCAGCGCCGAAACCTTGCGCAAGCTGGGCTTTCGGTTGCCTGCTGACGCGCCGGAAACGCTGGAACTCGATTCGCTGGCCGGCGTCGCCGTGCATTACGACGAGGCTGCGCAACGTCTGCAAATCACCGCGCCTTTCGACCTGCTCAACCAAAGCGTCGCGGTGCTCAACACGCGCGCCAATCCGATCCCGCATCCGCAAGCTTCGCCCGGGTTGCTGCTGAACTACGACCTGTACGCAACCCGCGACAATGTCGGCGACAACAGCCTGTCCGCATTCACCGAGCTGCGCGCATTCAATGCGTGGGGCGTACTGTCGAACACGGCGCTGTCGCGAGTGAACGATACGCGCAATTCCGGCACGCAGGCCGACAGTGTGCGCCTCGATACGACTTTCAGTCATTCATTCGTGGATTCCGCGCTCACGCTGCGCGTGGGCGATGTGATCACCGGCAGCCTGGACTGGACCCGCGCGACGCGCTTCGGCGGCATCCAGCTGCAACGCAACTTCGCGCTGCAACCGGATCTGGTGACGTTCCCGGTGCCCGCTTTTTATGGCCAGGCCAACCTGCCCTCAACCGTGGATTTGTACGTCAACGGGCTGAAGCAATACAGCAGCGAGGTTCCGGCCGGCCCGTTCCAGTTGAATACCGTGCCCATTGTCAACGGCAACGGTCAGGCGCAAGTGGTGATCACCGACGCGCTCGGACGGCAAAGTTCACTCGCCTTTCCGTTCTACACAGCCAACCAGTTGCTGCGCGGCGGCTTGAGCGATTATTCGCTCGATGCCGGCTTCGTCCGCAAGGATTACGGCATCAATTCCTTCTCTTACGCCAGCGACCCTGCCGTGAGCGGCATCTATCGCTATGGCGTGCGCGACTGGCTGACGGTGGAGGGCCACGCCGAAGCAACCGCCGGACTGAGCAACGCCGGCGTCGGCGCGACAGTCGAAATCGGCCGCGCCGGCATAGTCAACGGGTCTTTCGCCGAGAGCCGCGACCGCGGTGCGACGGGCTCCCAGGCCGAACTCGGCTACAACTGGCGCAACGAGCGTTTCAATTTCTCGCTCGACAGCCTGCGTACGTTCGGCAGCTTTCGCGACGTCGCGTCGCGCTTCGGCCCGCCGCCGCCGCAACGCTCGGATCGCGCGCTGGCCGGCCTCACCATGGGCACTCTGGGAAGCCTCGGCGTCAGCTATGTGAATTTGCAATATCCCGAGCAACCGCGCTCGCGTTTCGCCAGCGCCTTCTATTTCAAATCGCTCGGCAGTCGCGCGTCATTCAATCTCAGCATCAACCAGAACATCGACGACCATAGCGACCGCAGCGTGTTTCTCGGCGTGTCCATCGCGCTCGACCATCACATTTCCGGCAGCATCACGGCACAGCATGATCGCAACGGCAACTTGCTGACCGCTGATGCCAGCAAACCGGTCAACCCGGACGGTGGTTTCGGCTGGCGCGTGCGCGCGCAAACCGGGGAAAACGAAAACGGCGGACAAGCCGAAGTCGGCTACCGCGGCGAGCAAGGCCAGATTCTCGCCGGCGTGCAATCTTTCGCCGGTAGCACGCTTGGCTATGCCGACCTCAGCGGCGCACTGGTATTCATGGACAACCATGTTTTCATCGCGCGACGGATCGACGACGCCTTCGCGGTTGTTTCGACCGATGGCGTTGCCGGCGTTCCGGTCAAACTGGAAAATCGCCCGATCGGCACGACCAATTCAGGTGGCGATCTGCTGGTCACGCCGATCAATGCCTACCAACGCAACAAGCTGTCGATCGATCCAATGCTGTTGCCAGCCGACGTGCATATCGATCGAATCGACGCCGATGTAGTCCCGTCGGATCGCGCCGGCACCTTGGTGAAGTTCGGCATCCAGCCGATCCATGCGGCATCGGTGATCCTGCATGACTCGGCCGGCAAGGTCATCAACGTCGGCAGCGCTGTGACGCTCGGCGGCAGCGACGCGCCGCCGATGGTGGTCGGCTATGACGGCATCGTCTATCTGGAAGGCTTGAGCGGACACAACGTGCTGAAGGTGCAGACCTCGCACGGGACTTGCACCGCCAGTTTCGACTATCACCCCAAGGGCAAGACAGTGCCGATCATCGGGCCGCTGGTCTGCCGCGAGGAGCAACCATGAACCACACACTTCTGCGTTGCTGTGCGGCGCTGCTGCTGATCGGCTTCGGGCTGTTCTGGCACAAGCCGGCGCAGGCGGCGGTGGTCACTTGCACGGCAACGATGAGCAACGTCAACTTCAACGGTGTCGACCCGCAGTCCAGCCAGACCGACATAACCGGCACATTGAACTATTCCTGCACGGACATCGACAACAATCCGCAAACCGTTTCGTTGTGTTTCAACCTGCTGGGGCAGAACACCGATCCGCGGCTGATGAACGACGGCAATGGCGACACGCTGAAGTTCCAGTTGTACACCGATACCGCGCGCACACAGGTATGGGGAAATTCCGGTTTCGGAACGCAGGCACAAGGATTCCTGCTGCAAATCCCGTCCGGAGGAAATGCCCAAGGCACGACGACGATTTACGCACGGGTGCTCGGCGGCCAGACTGCTGCCGTGACGGGCAACTACATCGACACCTTTCCGGCCGGGCAGACGACGTTTACCTTCACGACTCATAATGGCGGTGGCACACCGCCTCCTTCTTGCGCAGCCTCCGGGACGCCTGGCACTTTCAACGGCTTCACCGTAACCGCGAACGTAACCGCGCAGTGCACCGTCAACGCAAGCACGCTTGATTTTGGGCCAGTCGGCCTGCTGACGGCAGCGATTGGCCAAAGTTCGACCGTCAGCGTGCAATGCGCGACAGGCATTGCCTACAACGTCGGGTTGGACGGCGGCCAGAACAGCGGCGGCAACATCAATGCGCGCAAGATGGTGCTGGGCGCCAATTCCGTTGCGTACCAGCTTTACCGGGATTCCGGTCGAACGCAGGTGTGGGGGAATACGGTGGCCACCAACACCGTCGCGGGCACCGGAACCGGCAGCGCGCAGCCCTTCACGGTCTACGGAAATGTTCCGGCGCAAACCACGCCGCCCGCGGGAACCTACCAGGACACCGTGATCGTCAGCGTGACGTATTGATCCGCGCGCCTGTGCTGGGCGGGTGTAAGCGTGCACGATCAAGCGGATCGCGCGCCGAGTACGCGCTGCTTCGCCTCACACGTTGAACCGGAAGTGCAGCACATCGCCTTCCTTGACGATGTAGTCCTTGCCTTCCAGCCGCAGCTTGCCGACTTCTTTCGCACCTGATTCGCCGCGATACCTGATGTAGTCGTCGAAGCCAACGGTTTCGGCGCGAATGAATCCGCGCTCAAAATCGGTGTGGATGACACCGGCGGCCTGCGGCGCAGTCGCGCCCTTCTTCACCGTCCAGGCGCGCACTTCCTTTTCGCCCGCGGTGAAATAAGTCTGCAGCCCAAGCAGTTTGTAGGCTGCATTGATCACTCGATTCAAACCGGGTTCGGCAAGGCCCATGTCGTGCAGAAACACCTCGCGATCGGCTGCGTCCAGCTGCGCGAGTTCTTCCTCGATCGCCGCACACACCGGCACCACTTCCGCGCCTTCGGCCTGTGCGCGCTTGCGCACGGCATCCAGATGCGGATTGTTTTCGAAACCGTCCTCGCGGACGTTGGCGATGTACATCAGCGGTTTCATCGTCAGCAGGAACAGGTCGCGCACCAGCGCCTGCTCATCGGCGTCCAGGCCAGCGGAGCGCGCGGGCGTGCCTTGGTCCAGCGCCGCGGAGAGTTTCTGCAACACCGGCTTCTTCGCCTGCGCTTCCTTGTCGTTGGCCTTGGCTGCGCGCTCGGCGCGGTTGAGCGCCTTGTCCACCGATTCCAGATCGGCCAATGCGAGTTCGGTATCGATGGTTTCGATGTCGGCGATCGGATCGATCTTGCCGGCGACATGCACGATGTCGCCGTGCTCGAAACAACGCACTACGTGCGCGATCGCGTCCACCTCGCGGATATGCGCGAGAAATTTGTTGCCCAGGCCTTCGCCTTTCGACGCGCCCGCAACCAGCCCCGCGATGTCCACGAACTCCACAGCGGTCGGGATGATCTTCTGCGGATGCACGATCTCCGCGAGTTGCTGCAGACGCGGATCAGGCACCGGCACCACGCCGACGTTCGGGTCGATGGTGCAGAACGGAAAATTCGCCGCGGCGATACCCGCATTGGTCAGCGCGTTGAAGAGCGTGGACTTGCCGACATTGGGCAGACCGACGATGCCGCATTGGATTGCCATTGAAGCTCCGGGAACCGGTTTGAGAAATGCGCATTGTGGAATACGCAGTGGCGTTAACGAATTCGTCATTCCGGCGAAAGCCGGAATCCATTTTGCTTCCGTTCGGGACAGATGAAACGGGATCCCGGCCTGCGCCGGAATGACGAGCAAAGCGGCTCAGTCGGAGTCCCGAGTCCCGGGTTCCGAATCCCGCGTCGTATGCAGGTTCTTCATCGCCTCATTGAAATCACCGGCAACAATGCGCGGCAATTGGTTCAAGCCGCGCGCGACCGCATCCAGCATCGCTTCCTCGTCGGATTGCGACGGTTTGCCCAACACCCATGGCGTGACGCGATCCTTGTGTCCGGGATGACCAATGCCGATGCGCAGACGATGAAACCGACCGTGCCCGAGGTGCTCGAACAGATCACGCAAGCCATTCTGACCGCCGTGTCCGCCGTCAAACTTCAAGCGCGCGGCGCCCGGCGGCAGATCCAGATCATCGTGCACGACCAGCATTTCCTCGGGCTCGATCTTCCAGTAGCGCAAAGCCGAAGCCACTGCGATGCCACTCTTGTTCATGAAGGTGGTCGGCTTCAGCAGATATACCTGCGCCTGGCCGATGCGCACGCGGCTGGTTTCGGCGTGCAACTTGTTCTCGAAACCGAAGCGCGCGTTGTCGCCCGATGCCAGCGCATCCACGAACCAGAACCCGGCATTGTGCCGGGTGCGCAGGTGTTCGGTTCCGGGGTTGCCCAAACCGACGATCAGGCGAATTTGTGACATAGGGCGAACGGGCTCGGAAGCGAGCAATCATCAGTATCGTCATTCCGGGGCCGTTCCCGATTCATTGGGAACGGAACCCGGAACCCGGTGCCTTTGTTACAACACAGCAAAGTCGCTGGGTTCCTGCTTGCGCCGGAATGACGAACTCCTGTTACTTGCCAAGATCCGCCCTACTTCTCTTCCTTCTTCGCGGCAGGCGCCGGCGCAGCCGCCGTTGGCGCAACCACACCTTCCGCCGGTACCGCGCCTTCGGCGGCCTCTGCCACCGGTTCGGCTTCCTCGCGAATTTCCTGCGCGGTGACCACCGGATGGTCGTGCTCCTTGCCGAGCTTCAATTCCGGAATCTCGACGCCTGCCGGCAGGCTGATGTCGGACATGTGCACGATATCGCCGAGCTGCAGGGCGATCAGGTCGACTTCCAGATGCTCCGGCAGATCCCTCGGCAGGCACGACACTTCGACCTCGGTCATGGCGTGCGATACCACCACCCCCGAAGCCTTGCCGGCCGGCGACTTGTCCTGATTGACGAAGTGCAGCGGCACCCGCACGCGGATCGCCTGATTCTCATTGATGCGCAGGAAGTCCAGGTGCAGCAGTTGCGGTTTGAACGGATGCTTCTGCACGTCGCGCAGCAACACCTTCTGGCGATTGCCGTCGATCAGCAGATCGAGGATCGAGGAGGTGAACCACTCGTTGCGCGCGGCCAGCGCGAGCGTGTTGTGCTCGAACTGGATGTTCTGCGGAGGCGCGCCCGCTCCGTAGACGATTGCGGGCACGTGCCCGGCACGACGCAGGCGGCGGCTCGCACCCTTGCCCTGGTCCGTGCGGCCCTGTGCCGCAATTTCATGGGTCTTTGCCATTGCTTGTTACCTCAGGTTTGCATGATGTCACCTCACGGTGACCTGGAAACTTCCCCGCGACCAGGGAAGTAGTGAAACGGAATGCGAGCCACGAACCTCACCCAATAAGCGAAATCCCCATTGCTCGCTCTTTATTCAATCCACGTACAAACTACTCACCGACTCGCCGAAAGCCATGCGACGCACGGTTTCGGCCAGCAGTTGCGCGACCGAAAGCTGGCGGATCTTGCCGCATCCCCCTGCAGCCTCGCTCAGCGGAATGGTATCGGTGACTACCAGCTCGTCCATCTGCGATTTGGTGATGTTCGCCACCGCCGGACCGGACAGCACCGGATGCGTGCAGTAGGCGACCACTTTTTGCGCGCCGCGGTCCTTCAGCGCCGCGGCCGCCGCGCACAAGGTGCCCGCGGTATCCACGATGTCGTCCACCAGCACGCAAACCTTGCCGTCCACGTCGCCGATGATGTTCATCACCGTGGCTTCGTTGGCGCGCGGACGGCGTTTGTCGATGATCGCCAGATCCGCATCATCCAGTCGTTTCGCCACCGCGCGTGCGCGCACCACGCCGCCCACGTCGGGGCTGACCACGATCAAATTATCCATGCCCTGCGAACGCCAGATGTCGGCCAGCAGCACCGGTGAGGCGTACACGTTGTCCAGCGGGATATCGAAGAAACCCTGAATCTGGTCAGCGTGTATATCCACGGTCAGCACGCGATCGGTGCCGACGACGCCGATCATCTGCGCGGCAACTTTGGCGGTAATCGGCACCCGCCCTGCGCGCAAGCGGCGATCCTGCCGCGCATAACCGAAATACGGAATCACCGCGGTGACACTGGCCGCCGAGGCGCGCTTGAGCGCATCCACCAGCACCAGCAGTTCCATCAGATTCTCCGCGGACGGCGCGCAAGTGGACTGCATCACGAACACGTCCTGCTTGCGCACGTTCTCCTCGATTTCGACCTGCACCTCGCCGTCGGAGAACCTGCCCACCAGCGCCTTGCCGAGCGGCTCGCCCAGGCAATGCGCGACGTCACCCGCCAGTTTGCGGGAAGCATTGCCGCTGAACAGCATCAGGCCGGAAGCCGTGTTCATCTTGAATAATGCCGGTTGTGGGTTGCCACTGCGGGACTCGGGACCAAGATCTTGGGAAATCTACAAATTTGCCGTCATTCCAGTCGCGCCGAGCGCAGAACCCGGAATCCATCTTGATATCGCTCATCCATCCTTGAAAAAGCGGATCGTGGCTGGGGCGGCAGGATTCGAACCTGCGAATGCCGGGATCAAAACCCGGTGCCTTACCACTTGGCGACGCCCCACCAATGATCGAATGCAAACCTCAACAGTCATTCCCGCGCAAGCGGCAATCCAGTGGCGCTCCTTCGCGGCTCCTGCTTCGGGTAAGCGCCTCTTCCAATGGCGAAACATCCACACCACGCGCCACCCAGGCGATGAACTCCCGCGGGCATTTCTCCGCGATCGCGCGCGCTTCCCGTTCGGTTTCGACTTCCAGAAATACCGCGCCGCCAGTGCCGGACAGCCGCGCCGCGCCAAATTGGCCGAGCCAATCCAGCGCCACGGCCACTTGCGGGCAACGCGCCCGCACCACCGGTTCGAAGGCGTTGTCGCGGATTATCCCGGAAACGAAGCCCGGAATTGTCGCCGGGACGGCATTGCGTGTCAATTCAGGAGCTTGGAACAGCGCGCCGGTGGAGACATGGATACCCGCATCGAGCATCACATACCAGCATCGCGGCAGCTCCATTTGCGTCAATTTCTCGCCTATCCCTTCAGCCCAGGCGCTATGCCCGCGCACGAATACCGGCACGTCGGCGCCCAACATCAATCCCAGCCCGGCCAGTTGTTCGCGCGAGCATCGTGTGTGCCATAACTCGTTCAAGGCGAGCAGCACACTCGCCGCGTCCGAACTGCCGCCACCCAAGCCTGCGCCGATGGGGATTTTTTTCTCCACCACAATGTCGGCGCCAAGGCGGGTTCCGGTTGCATGTCGCAACGCGTGTGCGGCGCGCACCGCGAGATCATCATCAGCGCCGATGACATTGGCACCGGCAACGCGGACGATCGCACCATCATCACGCACCCGCAAGCGAATCTCGTCGCCCCAATCCAGCAGGCGAAACACAGTCTGCAAAAGGTGATATCCATCCGCGCGCAGGCCGACGATGCGCAGGAACAGGTTCAACTTGGCCGGCGCGGGCCAGGTGCTCCAGCTATTGGGCTTGATCATCGAGGGCAGAGCGGTTTGCAAAGCGTCGCGAGCGAAGGCAGGTTGCGCGCGGCCGGAGCGTGGCAGCGCCGGAGCGCAGGAACTGGAGTGTACACGTCAGTACATGAGGACGAAGCGGAGCGTTGCGCGATGCGTTGAATCGCGTCGCGTGCCCGGCCGAGCGACCGACCAGGATGGCCGGGCCGGCGCCCGCAATTGTTTTGAATCACTCAAGCACGGCAGATTTGCAGGCTCTCACGGCATCTGCCACGTTTCGATCAACAACCGCACCGAGTACGGTGGCTTGCTCGCGTACACCTTGCGCGGCAGCGGCGGATTGCGATCGGCATACCAGTCGCGGTATTCGACCTTCCAGCCATCCTGCTGCAGCAGCGAGGGCAGCCCGTTTTCGCCGTAGCTCAATTGGGCGGATGAATCCGGCGCGCGCAAGCCGCGCACCCACCAGGTCAATTGCGCGACCGGCATCTGCCAGCCGAACTGATCGGCCAACAGCGCCTGCGCATCGACGCCCTGGATGGGAGATTGATGCACGCCGGTCAGCACCGCGCCTTCGGGGCCGCCCTGCAGGCGCGCCGTCTTGCCGGTCACCGGTGCGCGCAGGATCAGTGAATAGCGATCGCCGTTCTGTTGCCATGAAAGATTGCCGCTGCCGCCATCGTGCCCGTCCGAAACCGCGAAGCGACCTTGCAGGCTCCAGTGTGTTTGCACCCCAAGCCGCTGTTCGCGCGCGGTTTGCGCGGCCAGTTGCGCAGCGGTGCCGCGCGTGCGCACCGGCGCGCATGCGGCCAGTGCGAGCAATGCCGAAGCGACAAGCAGCCGCAGTGCGAAACGCAAGTCGTGGATCACGGATGCAGGCGCTCCATCGCGGCGCGCAGATCCTTGTTGTCGGGATCGAGCTTGCGTACCTCGGCGAACACCGTCCGCGCCGCAGCCGCATTGCCGCGCTTCCACAGCACCTCGCCCAGATGGACGCCGATGTCGGCATCCTTGCTCTTGTCCCAGGCGCGGCGCAGGATTTTCTCCGCGTCATCGAAATGGCCGAGCCGGTATTGCAGCCAGCCCCAGGAATCCATGATCGCCGGCTCATCGGGCTTTGCCGCCAGCGCCTTGCGCAGCAGCTGCGTGGCCTCGTCCAGATGCTGATTGGAATCCGCCAGCGTGTAGCCGAGTGCGTTCATCGCTTCCACGTCGCCGGGCTTCAATGTCAGCAGATGGCGCAGATCCGCCACCGCGGTATTGGTATTGCCGGCTTCGGCCTCGCTCAGCGCCCGGCCGTAGAGCATTTCCGGATCGTCGGGCAAGGCATGCAGCCCGCGACTGAAGGCGGCGATCGCCTGCTCGTCGTTTCCATTCTTCGCATACAACTCGGCATCGAGCTGGTAAGCCGCGCGCAGGTGATCCGGATCATCCGCGTAATCCTGCTGCAATTGCCGGGCGATCTGATGCGCGCGGTCATGATCGCCACTTTTGTCGATCAGTACCGCGCTGCGCGCCTGCGCTTCGAACGCATGCTCGTCGTCATCGGAAACCTGGCTGTACCACTTCAGCGCCTCGCTGTCCTTGTCCAGCAATTCGGCCAGCTGGCCAAGCAGGAACACACTGTCGTCGCGCACCTGCGCCGGTGCCTGCCTCAATTGCGCGTACAGTTTGGCAAGCAGCGCCTTGTCCTTGGCGCGCGCGGCGTAGGCAACGCGCGCCGCCCAGGTTTGCGCATCCTGCGGCCCCAGCGTCAGCACGCGTTCCGCGCCGGCCTTGTCGCCATCCTGATCGAGCAGGCCCGCATAGGCGATGCGCAACTGCGTGTCACCGGGGTTCTTGCCCAGGGCCTGCGCGAACAGTCTTTTCGCGCCGACGCGATCGCCCGCGGACAGCTTCATCTGCGCCGCCCACAGCAGACTGGCTTCGCCGCCGAAGCGCTTGACCGCCGCATCCGCCAGTTGCTGCGCGTAGGCGTGCCGACCCAGTTTTTCGCCGAGCTGGCTGAAAGCGACCCACAATTTTTCGTCAACCGGCAATCGGGATGGGGGGGCCAGCGTCTCAAGCAATATGCCGGCGAGCGCCGGATCGCGCGCCTCGACCAACGCGCGCCCGAACGCACGCCAATCATCGAGATTGTTCGCCGCAAGCAAAATCGCGAACTGCTTCTGCGCTTCGTCGCGATGTCCTTGCAGCATCGCCAGTTGCCCGCGCGCGCCGGCCAATTCGCGAGGCCGAGCACCGAGCGCCTGCCAGCGCTGGATCAGCGCCGGGGCGACTTTTTCGTTCTGCAGGGCGAGATTCAGCTCGACGGCGCGTTGCACGATCTTGGGATCATTCGAAGCAGAAGCCGCCTGCGCGTAGTCCGCCGCGGCGGTTTTCGGATCGTCGTGCTGCAGGGCGAACTCTGCGGCCAATACCAGCGCAGCGGCATCCTGGCCGGGTTGCGCGGGAAGCTCCAGCGTGGCCAGAGGTTGCTGCAGCCGCGCGGCGGCCTCATTGTGTCGCGGCGCCGAGGCGCAGGCGCTCAGCACGAGTGTGCCGACAGCCAGCAGCAAAGCGCTAAGCCGGTGTTTCAGCTTGAACTTGGCCTGACGCATACGCACACTATGCCCTTCCATTTGCGTTTCCTGAGGCGACAGCTTAACGCGTCGCGTCGAACCCTCCCATGCCCCTGATCGCCCTCGGCTTGAATCATCTGACCGCGCCCGTTGCCCTGCGCGAGCAGGTGGCGTTCGACGAAGGGAACACCGCGCCTGCGCTGGCCGATCTCGCCGCACAGAACGGCGTGGACGAGGCGCTGATCCTGTCAACCTGCAACCGCACCGAGTTGTACTGCAATGTCAGTGAAGGCGCGGAGGATGCGCCGCTGCAATGGTTGCATCGGCATCATCGATTGACACCCGGGCGCCTGGACGAGTTTCTCTACCGGCATGATGAGGACGCGGCGGTGCGCCACATGTTCCGCGTCGCGACCGGACTGGATTCCATGGTGCTGGGCGAACCGCAGATTCTCGGTCAGGTGAAGGATGCCTGGCGCGTGGCGCACGAAGCCGGCACGCTGCACGCGCCGATGGATCGCCTGCTGCAGAACGCGTTCGCGGTGGCCAAGCGCGTGCGTACCGATACACGCATCGGAGCCGCGCCGGTATCGGTGGCCTACACTGCGGTGCGGCTGGTCGAGCGCGCGTTCACCGACCTGCAACAAGCCTGCGTGCTGCTGATCGGCGCTGGCGAAACCATCGAGCTTGCGGCGCGGCATCTTATCGAACGAAGCGTGCGCCGGTTGATCGTCGCCAACCGCACCGCCGAAAACGCGCAGGCGCTCGCCAAGCGCTTCGGCGGTTATGCGATCGCGCTGGCCGATCTGCCGCAGCACCTGGCCGAAGCCGATATCGTGCTCGCGGCCACCGCCAGCCGCGAACCGGTGCTGACCCGCGCCATGCTGGAAACCGCGCTCAAGGCGCGCCGCCGCCGGCCGATGTTCCTGCTGGATCTCGCTGTGCCGCGCGACATCGAAGCCAGCGCGGTGCAATTGCCGGATGTGTTCCTGTACACCATCGATGATCTCAAGCAGGTGATCGACAGCAGCCAACGCTCGCGCGAGAACGCGGCGCACGACGCCGAGGCGATCATCGAATTGCAGGTGGAACGCTACCTCGCCTGGCGGCGCGCCATCGCGCTGGACCAGCCATTGCGGACACTGCGCGCGGATGCCGAAGCCCAGCGCGATGCGGTACTTGCGCGCGCGCGGGAAATGCTCGCGGCCGGCCGGCCGCCGCAGGAGGCGCTGGAATATCTGGCGCACACACTCACCGGCAAGCTGCTGCACGCGCCCAGCGTGCGCCTGCGCGAAGCCGCGCAATCCGGCGACAGCGCGCTGCTCGACGCCGCCGCGCGCTTGTTCGGCGACGGCGGCTCCAATCCATGATGGCAAGCGCATGAATCCCGCCCTGCGCCGCCGATTGGAGCGGCTGCTCGAACGCCACGAGGAAATCGGCGTCCTGCTGAATCAGCCGGAGATCGCGGTAGACCCCGCGCGCTTCCGCGAACTTTCGCGCGAATACGCCCAACTGCAACCGGTGGCTTCCACGCTGAAACGCAGCGAACGCGCCGCGCGCGAGCTGGAGCATGCGCGCGCGATGTTGAACGACCCGGACATGCGCGAGCTGGCGCGCGAAGAAGTCGCCGGGCTGGAATCGACCGCGCGGGATCTGGATGCGGAACTGCAGCGCCTGCTGATTCCGCCCGACCCGCGAGACGAGGCCAACCTTTATCTGGAAGTGCGCGCCGGCACCGGCGGCGATGAAGCCGCGCTGTTCGCGGGCGATCTGTTGCGCATGTATCTGCGCTACGCGGAACGACAAGGCTGGCGGACCGAACTATTGTCCGAACACCAAGGCGAGCACGGCGGCTACAAGGAAGCGGTCGCGCGGGTCGAAGGTCGCGGCGCCTATTCCAGGCTGAAATTCGAATCCGGCACCCACCGCGTGCAGCGCGTGCCGGTGACGGAAGCGTCCGGGCGCATCCATACTTCCGCCGCGACCGTGGCGATCCTGCCGGAGCTGGACGAAATCGAGGATATGGAGATCAACCCCGCCGACCTGAAAGTGGATACCTATCGCGCCTCCGGCGCCGGCGGCCAGCACGTCAACAAGACCGATTCCGCGATCCGCATCACCCACCTGCCATCGGGCATCGTGGTCGAATGCCAGGAAGAACGCAGCCAGCACAAGAATCGCGCGCGCGCGATGAGCCTGCTGAAGGCGCGACTGCTGGACCAGCGCCGCAGCGAGCAGACCCGCGCACAGGCCGAATCGCGCAAGTTGCAGGTCGGCTCCGGCGACCGCAGCCAGCGCATCCGCACCTACAATTTCCCGCAGGGACGCGTCACCGATCACCGCATCAACGTCACCCTGCATCAGTTGCCGCAAATTCTGGACGGCGATCTGGAGGAACTGATCGCCGCGTTGCAACGAGAAGCCCAAGCCGAAGCGCTGGCCGCGCTGGCAGGTTCCGCATGAACGCTGTCGCAAACGATATCGAGGATATTGCAGCGCTTATCCAACGCGGCGATCTGGCCGGCGCGGAGGCACACGCGCGCGCCGCGCGCGAGGCCAAGCCCGGCGATGGGGAAACCGCGCGCCTGCACGGTGTGGCATTGCTGATGCTCGGTCGCCCGCGGGACGCGCGTGCCGCGTTTGAACGCGCGATCGAACTGGCGCCGCATGCCTTTCCCGCGTACTGCAATCTCTCCAGCGCATTGCTGGCACTGAACGACGCGCCGGCAGCGGTGCGTGCGGTCGAGCGCGCGCTGGGCGCGATGCCGGCCAACCCGATGTTGTGGAACGCGCTGGCCAATGCGTGCCGCGCCAGTGGCGACCACTTGCGCGCACGCAATGTCTATCGCGCGGCACTGAGCGATGCGCCCGGCGATATCGGCCTGCTGCTGAACCTGGCCGCCACCGAAATGACACTGGGTGAACTGGCCGAAGCGGAGCATCTGGCGCGGCTGGTGCTGGCGCGCGCGCAGGCGCCGCAGGCGTGGCTGCTGCTCGGCCATATCTTCAAGACCAGGCGCGAGTTTGCCAAAGCGCACGATGCCTACACGCGCGGTGCGGCGCTGGCGCCGAACGATGCGATGTTCCCGCATCACTGCGGGCTGGTGGATGAAGATCAGCACCGCTACGAAGCCGCGATCGTCGAATACACGCGCGCACTGAAGCTCAACCCCGATCTGGTTCCTTCCATCGCGCAACTGGCTTTCGTGAAGCGACGCGCGCACGACTGGCGAGGGCTGGATGCACTGGCCGCGCGATTGCGCGAGGAAGTCGCGCGCGGCAATCCGGACGTCGCGCCGTTCTCGCTGCTGGCCGAAAACGTCAGCGCGGCCGAGCAACTGGCCTGCGGACGCGCGCAAGCACAACGCACGATCGCGCGCACCGGTGGTGCACGCATGTCGCCGCCGCCACCCAAAACCGCGGGTGCACCATTGCGGGTGGGCTTTGTCAGCGCCGGTTTCCATGCGCACGCCACCGCGTTGCTGGTGGTGGCGATGTTCGAGGAACTCGCCAAGCTCGATCTGGAAATACATTTGTTCGCCACCAGCCCGGAAGACAAAAGTCCGGTGCGCCGCCGCCTGCGCGCCCTGGCCAAGGATTTCCAGGATGTCTCCACGCAGACACCGTTCGAGATTGCGCACCGAGTGCGCTCGGCCGGGATCGACGTCCTGATCGACCTGGACGTCTGGTGCGGCGGTGGTGTGCCGGCGACTTTCGCGTTGCGGCCGGCCCCAATCCAGGTCAACTGGCTGGGCTATCCCGGCAGTTCGGGTGCGGAGTTCTACGACTACATCATCGCCGACCACTTCGTGCTGCCGGAAGGTTTGCGTCCGCATTTCTCCGAGAAAGTGGCCTGGCTGCCGCGCTGCTATCAACCCACCGACCCCACCCGCGAACTGCACGAACCGCCGCCGCGCAGCGCGTTCCATTTGCCGGAACATGGCGTGGTGTTCGCAAGTTTCAACAACAGCTGGAAGTTGAACGCGACGAGCCTGGCGCGCATGTGCGCGGTGTTGCGCGAAGTGCCCGGCAGCGTGCTGTGGCTGCTGGATGCCGGGCGCGACGCCGATGCGCGCTTGCGCGTGGCCGCGCAGGGCTTCGGCGTGGATCCGCAACGGCTGGTGTTCTCGCCCAAGCTGCCGCACGTGCAGCATCTGGCGCGACACGCATTGGCCGATCTGTTCCTCGACACGCATCCTTACAACGCGCACACCACCGCGTCCGACGCGCTATGGGCGGGGTGTCCGGTGCTGACCCGTCCCGGCGACACCTTCGCCTCACGCGTGGCCGGCAGTCTCAATCACTTCCTGCACATGCAAAGCTTGAACATGCACGACGATGCTGCCTTCATCCGGCAGGCGATCCAGCTCGCACGCGACCCCGGCGCGCTGGCAGCGTTGCGGATCCGCATCCAGCGGCGCAAGCGCGAAACGGATTTGTTCGACATGCGCCGCTACGCGCGCGATTTCGCCGCCCTGCTGCATGCGATGGCGCAACGCAGACGGGCGGGGCTGGGGCCGGAAGACATGGATGGCACTGACCTCCATGCCGCCTCGTCGAGTTGATGTCATGAGCGCGAAAGCCGAATTCGTGCCCCTGAATCTGTGCGTGCTGACGGTGTCGGATACGCGCACGCGCGACAACGATACTTCTGGTGATTATCTTTGCGGCGCCCTGATTGAAGCCGGGCATCATCTGCACGAACGCAAGCTCGTGCGCGACGATCGCTACACGATCCGCGCGATCGTCGCGGCGTGGATCGCGGACGCGGATATTCACGGCGTGCTGATCACCGGCGGCACCGGTTTCACCGGCCGCGATTCCACGCCCGAAGCCGTGCGGCCATTGCTCGACAAGGAGATGCCGGGTTTCGGCGAGATGTTCCGGGTGTTGAGTTTCGACGAGATCGGCACGGCCACGTTGCAGTCGCGCGCGTTCGCCGGACTGTCCAATCACACCTTCGTGTTCTGTTTGCCGGGTTCAACCTCGGCCTGCAAAACGGCGTGGGAAAAACTGCTGCGGGCGCAACTGGACGCGCGCACAAGACCGTGCAATTTGGCGGGGCTGCTGCCGCGATTGTCCGAACGTTGAGGGGCTGGCGCGCTGCGCCAACTCGTCTGTTGCCGGCGACAATTTCGACTAGACGGCGCTTCGGGCCGGTCGCGCGCAGGGCGCGCTCCTGCCAAGCAGGCATCAAGCGGCTGTGAAGCCGCGCTTGGTTTGCTCCGGCATTATCTCGCGTGACGCGCTCCTGCCACGCATGCATCCAGCGGTTCTTCAAGCGGTTGTGAACCCGCGCAAGTTTTGCTCCGGCATTATCTCGCGCGTGACGCGCTCCACCCGCGCCGCCGACGGCCCCCGCTGCAGCCAGCGTTCCAGCTCGTCGAGCGAATCCCTCGAGCCGCATGCCAATACCTCGACGCTTCCATCGCTCAAGTTCTTCGCATGGCCGCTGACGCCCAGCTTCAGCGCCTGCTCGCGCGCGGAGGCGCGGAAGAACACGCCCTGCACGCGGCCGCGAATGACGAAGCGCGCGCAAGCCATCATTGCTCTCCCCGCGCGGTGAACAAGGCCGCCAGCGGCACTGCCAGGTTTTCGCGCAAGGCCTCGCTTGCCGCCACGATCGCCAGTCGCGCCGGCTCGGCCAGCCCGATCAATGCGTGTTGCATCGCGGCCTCATTCAGCGGCAAGCGGTAGCGACCGGCGCGATACAGGTCGGCGATATCGGCGGTCGCCAAATCGCGCGAGAGCACCCATTCGCCCGCTTCGGCGCGGGTCAGCAAACCGGCGGCATGCAGATCGCCGAGATAGCGCTGCAACAGATCGTCGGCGAGAAACCGCTCGCGCTTGCACAGATCCTCGCTATGCAACCCCTTGCCCTCGCGTTGCGCGGCGGCGAAATGCTGCAGTACGCGCAGCAGGCCGATGAACTCGCAACCCGCCGGCAGGCGATCGTGCAGCGGGCGATATTCGAATGCGGCCATTGCCGCTGCCAGCGATGCGCCCAGCAATACGATCACCCAGGAAAAATACAGCCACATCAGGAACAGCGGCGCCGCCGCCAGCGCACCATATATCTGCTGATACGAAGGCACGTTGCTGACGTAAATCGCGAACAGTACGCGCGCAATCTGGAACAGTATCGCGGCAATCACGGCGGCGATCCCGGCGTGGCGAAACGCGACGGTGCGATTGGGCACCAGCATGTACATTCCCAGCAGGACCAGCCAGGTCAACACGAATGGCAAAGCCGCCAGCAGATAGCCCGCCAGCCCCGAGGGTTGCGCGGCATCCGGCCCGGTCGTGGCGAAACGCGATACCAGCACCAGCGCGGCGATCACCAGCAACGGACCGATTGTCAATGCGGCCCAGTACAACAACAGCCGCGAGCCACGGCTGCGTCGGGTCTGCACGCGCCAGATGCGGTTGAAGCGATCCTCGATGCTGGCCATCATCATCAGTGCGCTGACCAGCAGGAACAGCAGGCCCAGCGCGGTCAGCTTGCTGGCATTGTCGGCGAATTGCAGAAGATAACTCTGGACCGTGCTGCCGGCCGCGGGCACGAAATTGCTGAAGATGAAATCGGTGAGGCGATCGCGCCAGTTCGCAAACACCGGAAACGCGGACACGATGGCGATCACCGCGGTGAGCAGCGGCACGATCGCAAACAGCGTGGTGTAGGACAGAGCGCCGGCGGTCTCGAAGCACTTGTCATCCAGAAACCGCTGCCACAGGAAACCCGCGAAGGCGCGCAGGCGTTCGCGGTCGATGCGCTGATGGAGAAGAGTCAGTGGCGCCACGCGAAGAGAGTAGCCCAAGCGATGGCGCGACTGAAGTGAAGGCGCCCGCTACACTGCGCCGCCATGAGCACGGAAATCCTGGTGCTGTACTACAGCCGCGGCGGGCACACCGCGCAATTGGCGCGGCTGATCGCACGCGGCGTCGAGGAAGTGGACGGGGTGCGCGCGCGGCTGCGGCAGGTGCCGCCGGTGGCGCCGGTAACGCAGACCGCCCAGTTGCCCGTGCCCGACGAAGGCGCGCCCTACGTGGAGCTGCGCGACCTGTCCGAATGCGCGGGCCTGATCCTCGGCAGCCCCACCCGCTTCGGCAACATGGCCGCGCCGCTGAAACACTTCATCGATTCAACCATTGCCGAATGGGCGTCCGGCGCGCTGGTCGACAAACCGTGCGCGGTATTCACCTCCACCGCGACGATGCACGGCGGCCAGGAGACCACATTGGTCTCGATGCTGCTGCCGCTGCTGCATCACGGCATGATCGCTCTCGGCATTCCCTACACCGAACCCGCCTTGAACAACACGCGCAGCGGCGGCACGCCCTACGGTTTGAGCCACGTCGCCGGCTTGAACGGAGAGAACCCGGTCAGCGAACACGAACGCGAACTGGCGCGCGTGCTGGGGGCGCGGGTGGCGAAGCTCGCGCGGCGGTTGGCGGTTTGCCCATGAACATCAAGCTGGCGCAGCGGATCGGTTGCGGCGCGTGGGTCGCACTGGCTGCATTGCAGGTTGTCTGGCACGCGTGGTGGCTGCCGCCGCAGCGCATGCCGACCGCGATCGCGCTGCTGATCGCGCTGTTGCCGCTGGCGCTGCCGCTGTTCTACTGGCGTGTACCGCAACGCGCACTGCTCGCCGCCGGCATGGTCGCGCTGTTCTATTTCTGCCATGGCGTGGCCGAGGCGTGGAGCGCGCCGCTCGAACGTGCGCCGGCACTGATCGAGATCGCGCTGGCGCTGCTGCTGATCGGATCCCTGGCGCGCAAGCCGCGGAAAAAACATCAGGTATCCGCCTGAAAAGCCCTCGCGGCTCCGGTGAAGCGGGATGCCAAGAGCCCGGTTGGCCTGAGCGCCGGCCCCGCGAGCCAACGACGGATGCACATGGCAACGGGTGAGGCTCCGGACTTGCGCACCTTCTCCATCCGTCGGAGAGTGTGTGCTTCAGGATTCCGAACCCTCACCCCAGCCCCTCGCGAGCGGGGGTGAACTCAAAGGCGGGGCAGCCATGTCCTTCATCCAATCCGCGCCGCAACTCGGCAACCAGTACCGCGAGGATCGCGTGCTGCGTTCGTACCTGCGCCGGGTGCTGCCGCCGCCGCAGTTGCACGCGGCCGAAGGCGGGCTGGATGCGTTGGGCGAGCACGCCGCGCACGCGTGGCAGCGGCGCACCCGCAGCTCGCGCGAGGAGCCCGCGCTCACGCGCTGGGATGCCTGGGGCAAACGCGTGGACCGCATCGAGTTGACCCGCGTCTGGCGCGAAGGCCCCGGCATCGCCGCGCGGCACGGCTTGATCGCCACCGGCCACGACTCCGCGTTGAGCGCGCACGCGCGCGTGCAACAGTTTGCGCTGGCATATCTGTATCACGTTGCCAGCGAGTTCTACAGCTGCCCGCTGGCGATGACCGACGGCGTCGCCACCGCGCTGAAAGCGGCCAATGATCGCGGCTTGAACGAGCGCGCCCTGCCGCATTTCCTGTCGCGCGATCCGGCAAAATTCTGGATCGCCGGGCAGTGGATGACGGAAACCGTCGGCGGCTCGGATGTCGGTAATACCGAGACCATCGCGCATCGCGACGAGCACGGCGGCTGGCGACTGTCCGGGCGCAAATGGTTCACCTCGGCGATCAATGCCGATGCCGCGCTCGCCCTGGCGCGTCCGGAGGGAAATCCGCCCGGCAGCGAGGGACTGGCACTGTTCTATGTCGAAACGCGCGATGCGGAAGGCCGCTGGAACGGCATCCATATTGACCGGCTCAAGGACAAGCTCGGCACGCGCGAATTGCCCACCGCGGAGATCCATCTGCACGGCGCGGTCGCGTCGCTGGTCGGCGAACCCGCGCACGGCGTGCGCGCGGTGGTGCCGGTGCTGCAAATCACACGGCTGTGGAATTCGATCGGCGCACTGGCGACCATGCGCCGCTGCATCGCGCTGACCCGCGACTACTCGCAGCGGCGCATTGCGTTCGGACGCCCGCTGATCGAGCAGCCGCTGTACGCGGACATGCTGGCCTCACTGCAGGCGGAGTTCGAGGCGGCGTTCCATCTGGTTTTTCATGTCGCCGAATTGCTGGGCCGCATCCAGGCCAATCAGGCCGACGAACACCAGCAGCAGTTGTTTCGCGTGTTGACACCGCTGGCGAAACTGTGGACCGGCAAACTCAGCGTGCGGATCGCCTCGGAAACCGTGGAAGCCTTTGGGGGCATGGGTTATCTGGAGGACAGCGGAATCCCCCAACTGCTGCGCGACGCGCAGGTGTTTCCGATCTGGGAAGGCGCCAGCAACGTGCAGGCGCTGGATGCGCTGCAAGCGCTGGCGAAACATGGCAGCACGCCGCTGCGCAACGCGCAACGCGCGTTGCTGGCGCAAGTGCATGGCGAGGACTTCGCGGCCGCAGCCAAGCTGGCTCAGGAAGCCGTCGCGACCGCCGATGCGCGCCTGCGCTCGCATACCGCGCAGGGCAACGGCGAGGCCGGCGCACGTGGCCTGGCGCTCACCTATGTGCGCGCGTTCGCCGCCGCCTTGCTGGCGCGACACGCCGACTGGTCGCTGCGCGCGCAGGCCGACCCGCGTCCGCTGGCAGCGTTGCGGCGATTCTGTGCGCATGGGCTCGTCCGCCTGCAGGCCGGCGCGCAGACCGACGCGCGTGCGCTGGCGACGGATTTGTACGCGTAAACCCCCGTTTGCTGCGCGCAACTGCTACCGGGCTTCGACCGTGCCAACGTGGAGCCGCGCATAAAACGCCGCGATGTAATCATCGAGCGTGCGCGCCGCGATCGCCTCGCGCAATTCGCGCATCAGGCGCAGATAGAAATGCAGGTTGTGGAGGGTCGCGAGCTGGCAACCAAGTATCTCGTTGCAGCGATCCAGGTGCCGCAGGTACGCGCGCGAAAATCCATTCGCGCACGCGTAGCACTCGCAGCCTTGCTCGATCACGCGGGTGTCCTGCGCGTATTTGGCATTGCGGATGCGCAACGTGCCGGTGCGCGTGAACAGAAAACCGTTGCGTGCGTTGCGGGTAGGCATCACGCAATCGAACATGTCGACGCCGCGCCGCACCGCCTCGACGATATCCTGCGGCCGGCCCACCCCCATCAGATAACGCGGGCGATCCGCTGGCAACACCGGCACGGTCGCATCCAGCGTGGCGTTGCGCTGGCTTTCCGATTCACCGACCGCCAGCCCGCCGATCGCGTAGCCATCGAAGCCGATCTCCAGCAGTCCGCGCGCGGAATGTTCGCGCAACTCCGGATGCACGCCGCCCTGCACGATCCCGAACAGGGCGTTGCGGTTGTGCAGATCGTCATGCGTTCGTCGTGAACGTGCCGCCCAGCGCAGCGATAATTCCATCGAATCCCGCACGCGTGCGACCGGCACCGGCTCGCCGTCGCCCAGCACCGGCGGGCATTCGTCGAACACCATCACGATGTCGGAATCCAGCACATGCTGGATGCGCATGGATTCCTCCGGCGAGAGGAACACGCGCGCACCATCCACCGGCGAAGCAAAGGCCACGCCCTCCTCGCTCAGTTTGCGCATCGTGCTGAGCGAGAACACCTGGAATCCTCCGGAATCGGTGAGGATCAGCCCGCTCCAGCCGATGAAGCGATGCAGGCCGCCGAAGCGTGCGATCACGTCCAGTCCCGGCCGCAGCCACAGGTGAAAGGTATTGCCGAGGATGATCTGCGCGCCGACATCGCGCAGGTCGCGCGGTGTCATCGCCTTGACCGACCCGTAGGTGCCGACCGGCATGAAACATGGCGTGTCGATCGTGCCGCGCGGCAGCGTGATGCGTGCGCGTCGCGCGGCGCCGTCGCTTGCCAGCAGTTCGAACTGCAGTGCGCTCATGCGGTCTTTCGCCTTGCCAGGATCAGCATCGCATCTCCATATGAGAAGAATCTGTAGCGTTGCGCGACTGCATGTCGATAAGCATCGAGGATCAATTCGCGGCCGGCCAACGCCGAGACCAGCATCAGCAGCGTGGATTCGGGCAGATGGAAATTGGTGATCAGCGCGTCCACGCTTTCGATTCGGTAACCGGGCACGATGAAGATGCGCGTCTCGCCGGCGAACGGCTTCAATTCACCACCGGCCCGCGCGGCTTCCAGCGCGCGCACCACCGTGGTGCCGACCGCGATCACGCGCCCTCCGCGCGCGCGCGTTGCGCGAATCTTCTCGACCAGTTCGGCGCCGACATTCAACCACTCGCGGTGCATCACGTGGTCCTCCACGCGTTCGCTGCGCAGCGGCTGGAAGGTGCCGGCGCCCACGTGCAGGGTGACGTAACCGAATTCCACGCCGCGGTGGCGCAATTGGTCCAGCAAAGGCTGATCGAAGTGCAATCCTGCGGTGGGCGCGGCGACCGCGCCGGGCTCGCGCGCGTACACCGTCTGATAACGTTCGCTGTCGGCGGGCTCCGCTTCGCGCGCGATGTACGGCGGCAGCGGCATGCGGCCCAGCCGCGCCAGCAATTTCTCCAGCGGCTCGGCGCTCTCAAAGGCCAGCTCGAAAAATGCGCCATCGCGCCCGAGCACACGCACGCGCGTGCCGTCGTCCAGCAGAATGTGCGCGCCCTCGCGTGGCTTCTTGCTGACGCCCAATTGCGCGCTCGCGGTGTGCGCACCGGTGATCCGCTCCAGCAGGATTTCCACCGCGCCGCCGGATTCCTTGCGTCCGAACAGGCGCGCCGGCAGCACACGGGTATCGTTGAACACCAGCAGGTCGCCCGCGTGCAGCAGTTGCGGCAGCGCACGAAAATCGCGGTCTTCCCGGCTGGCGCGCGCGACATCGAGCACCAGCAGCCGGCTGGCGCTGCGTTCCGGCAGCGGCGCCTGCGCAATCAGTTCACTCGGCAGGTCGTAGTGGAAGTCGGATTTTTTCAAGGTGGTGAGTCGATTTCCGGAATTCGTGGGCATGGCGATCCGCTACGCCATTCCGGAGCACGGGAATGGCGGCGCCTTCATGCGGGTTGCGGCAATCGCGATCCGCGATTATCGCCGATTCGCGCCGCGGTCAGAGAAGAACGTATGATGTTTTCTCGATCATGCAGCACGGAGGCTGGCATGCGCTCTACCGGGAAGAGGTGGCTGATCCGGGCCGCCATCTGCGTCATGAGCATCATCGCCACGATCGCGGTGGTGCTGGCGGTGGTGAATCTCGCACCGCGGGAAGTGCTGCTCGACCGCGATATCCACCACGCCAGCCCGGTAGTCAGCGCGCAGTTCCACTATGAAGTTTCGAACCTGCCGGGGCCAACCGTGCTGGACGGCAACCGCATTACCGAATTGCAGAACGGCGCGGAATCCTTCCCGGCGATGCTGGCGGCGATCCGTTCGGCCAGGAAATCGGTGGATTTCGAAACCTATGTGGAATGGTCCGGTTTCGTCAGCCGCGAGTTCGTGCGCGCCTTGTCTGACCGCGCGCGCACCGGCGTTCCGGTGCATGTCATGGTGGACGCGGTCGGAGGTGCCAGGATGGCAGACGACAGCGTCGCCGAACTGCGCAATGCCGGCGTGCAGTTCCACTATTTCCATCCGCTGCACTGGTACACGCTGGATCGGCTCAACAACCGCGATCACCGCAAGTTGCTGATCGTCGATGGCCGGGTGGGCTTCACGGGCGGCATCGGTATCGCCGACGAGTGGTCGGGCGATGCGCAGCGCGCGGATCACTGGCGCGACATGCAGTTCCAGGTGCAAGGGCCGGTAGTCGCGCAGATGCAGGCGGTGTTCGAGAGCAACTGGATCGTCACTACCGGGCACGTGCTGCTCGGTCCTGATTATTTTCCGAAGCTGCCGGCGGTCGGCACCGCCGCGGCGCAGGTGTTCGCGAGTTCGCCGGACAATGGCAGCGAGAACATGCAGCTGATGTATCTATTGGCGATCTCGGCGGCGAACCGGTCGATTGATCTGGAAGCGGCCTACTTCATCCCCGGATCACTGATCGGCAAGGCGCTGAAGGCGGCGCTGCGGCGCGGCGTGCGGGTGCGCATCATCGTGCCGGGTCCGCATGTGGACAGCCATATCGTCCACGACGCCTCGCAGGCGGAATGGGGCACGATGATGGCCGCGGGCGCACATATCTATCGCTACCAGCCGAGCCTGTTCCACTGCAAAATGATGATCGTGGACGGCTATCTCACGATGATCGGCTCGGCCAATTTCGATGAGCGTTCGTTCAAGCTCAACGACGAAGCCAATCTCAACGTGTACGACCGCAATTTCGCCGTGCACATGACGCAGATCTTCGAGCAGGATCTGAGCCACTCGCGCGAGACCGACATCGAGGAATGGCGCAACCGGCCCTGGTTGCGCAAGGCCGAGGATTGGCTGTCGTCGTTGACGTCCTCGCAACTTTGAGAACGCTGGCCCGCATGAACACGCGATGCCATTCAAGGCATCGCGTAAGCGCACCTGTCTACAACCACCCCTTCTGTCTGGCCAGCCGGTACGCCTCGATGCGGTTGCCGACGCCAAGTTTGCCGATTGCTTCGGACAGGTAATTGCGCACCGTACCGTGCGACAGGCTCAATTTCTGCGCGATGTCGCCGGCGCTCTGTCCTTCTCCGGCCAGACGCAACACCTGACGTTCGCGGTCGTTGAGAGGATCGGCTTGCCCCCAGGCTTCCAACGCAAGGTGCGGATCGATCGCGCGGCCGCCACGATGCACCGTGCGCACCGCTTCGGCCAGTTGCTCGGCCGGCGCATCTTTCAACAGATAACCGCCGACCCCCGCTTCCAGCGCGCGGCGCAAATAGCCCGGGCGCGCGAAGGTGGTGACGATGATCACCTTCATCGGCAATTCGTGGCGCTGGATGCGCTGTGCCAGTTCCAGCCCGGTGAGGCCGGGCATTTCGATGTCGGAGATCAGCACGTCCGGCTTCAGCCGCTGAAGTTCGCGCCAGGCGGTTTCGCCATCCGGCGCGCTACCCAGCACATCGATGTCGGATTCCAGTGCGAGCAGCGCGGCCAGTGCGCCGCGCAGCATCGCCTGATCCTCCGCGAGCAGAACACGGATCATGCGTGTCTCAGCGTTGTCGCGACCAGCGCAGGCGCGAGCTGTGCCGGCTTCGTGGCGAGCACGGCTTCCGCAGCCGGCAGCGGCAAGGCGATGTTCAACTCGGTCCCCTGTCCACGCTCGGAGCGGATCGCGATGCTGCCGCCCAGCGCTTCGATGCGTTCGCGCATGCCGGTGAGCCCGTTGCCGTGCGCGCCGATGCCGCCGCGACCGTCGTCGCGCACGCGCAGGATAACGCGGCCATTTTCGCTCGCAACGTCCACTTCGGCATGGGCGGCGCGCGCGTGGCGCTGGATGTTGGTGACCGCTTCGCGCAGCACCAGCGCGAGCGTGGTCTCAACTTCCGCCGGCAATGCCTGCGCGGGCGGGCGATAGTCGAACACGATCCCCGCCGACTCCAGCAGCAGACGTGCGGACGCAAGTTCCGAGGTCAGCGCGGCAGCGCGAATACCGGTGACCGCGCTGCGCACTTGCGACAGCGCCTCGCGCGCCACGCGCTCCACTTCCGCGATCTCCCGCCGCGCACGCACCGGGTCACGCTCCAGCTCCAGCAAGCGCCCGGCCAGCTCGGATTTCACCGCCACCAATGAAAGTGTATGACCGAGCAGGTCGTGCAGATCGCGACTGATGCGTTCGCGTTCGGCGGTGGCCGCAAGCCGGCGCACTTCATCATGGCTCAGGCGCAGCTCGGCATCATGCTGCTGGTTGCGGCGGAACAGCACATTCATCACGCCGATTGCCATTCCCATCATCACCCCGCTGGCGATGTACACCCAGGGAAGTCCGAGCAGATGGCATTCCAGCGCGTACAGCAGGTTCAACAGCGCCATGCGTTGCAACGCGGCCCGCAGATCGGCGCCGGTGGAAGCAAGGAAAGCGCTGGCGTAAATCAGATAACCCAACCCGCCGACATTGACCGGCGTGAGCACCCCACCGAGCATGGCGATGCCCAACGCGCACCACAGCAAAAACCGGTCAGGCCCGTAATAGGCGAGAAAATACAGTGGCAGAAAAACCGCGAACGTCGCCAGCGTCGGCCACAGCCAGTGCTGCTGATTGCTGAAAGCTGGATCCATGAAGATCCAGAACGTCCATATCAGCATTGCGAAGGGTATCCAGCGCGCGCGCGGAAACGACGCCGATGCGCAGCGCTTGCCGATGATCGAATCGGGTGCGATCTTGAAGAGCATGACGCGCTCCAAATTTTTCCTGTCGCGAACCACGATGATACGCGCGCCTCAGCCCGCGCGCCTCAGCCGCCGCCGCGCGATCGCGAAAAAGAATAGGGTGAATCCGGCCAGCACCATGGCATGCATAGCCACGCGATGGTCGCCGCCTGCGCCGCTTGCGCTGAACGCAATCTGCCCAAGATGGGTGGCCGGCCACAACGGCGCGAGCTGTTGCAGGAACTTCGGCAATAACGGCAGCGGAATCCACAATCCAGACAGAAACGACATTGGCAGATAGATCAGATTCACGACTGCCGGCGCGCCCTGCCCCCCGACCAACGTGCCGACGAACAGCCCGATCGCGCAGAACGGCAGCACGCCCAGCACATCAGTAATCAACAATGCGCTCCAATTGCCAAGCGGCATGCGGACGTGACCGAGCGTGACAGCCAGCAACATCAGCAAACACACCACGATTGCGGCGAACAGCATCGCCATCAGCATCTTCGCGAACAGGTACGCGCCCGGAGGCATGGGCAGCGCGCGTTTCAAGGTCAGCAGACCGTGCTCGCGTTCCATGGCAACCACCACGCCGAAACCGAACAGTCCAGGCGCCATCACGCCGAACGCGCTGTAGCCGGCCAGCATGTAGCTTGCCATGTCCATGCCGCCGTGATGCGCACCGCCGTTCAACAGCACCCCGAACAGCAGATAGAACAGCGACGGAAACAGGATGGTCGGCAGCGCGAACGAAGGCGTGCGCAGCAGGCGCAGGAATTCGTATTTCGCTTCGACCAGCCACGCGCGCGCGATACGCGCGGGACTCATTGCAATCGCGGTGTCCATCACGCCGCCTCCTTCTGCTCGACCGACCCGGCGCCGGCATCATTGGTAATTTCGACGAACGCCTCGGCCAGCCCCGCGCGGCGCACTTCCAATTCGCGCAGTTCCGGGTCGGCGGCCAGCAACCTGCGCAGCACCGCTTCGGCGGCGCCGCAGACGATATGCAGATGCTCGCCTTCGCGCTCCGCTTGCGAAACATCGGGCCATGCGCGCAATGTCTCCGCGGGCAACGCACTGATGCAGCGGATGCGCCGCTGCGAGACATGCGCGCGGATTTCATCCACACTGCCCTCCGCGATGATGCGCCCGCGCGCCATCACCGCGACGCGGTCGGCCAACGCTTCGGCCTCTTCCAGATAATGCGTGGTCAACACGATCGCGCAGCCGCTCGCGACCAGCGCGCGGAGCGTTTTCCACATCGCGGTGCGCGCGCCGAGGTCGAGCCCCACCGTGGGCTCGTCCAGGAACAGGATTCGCGGATCACCGCAGATGGCCAGTGCGAACTGCACGCGTCGCTTCTGGCCGCCGGACAATTTGCCGTAACGACGCGGCAACAGTTCCTCGATGCCGGCCATCAGTGCGACGCTGCCGAATTCGCGCGGGCGCGGGTAATAGCTCATCGTCAGCCGGATCAGTTCGTCCACGCGCAACGACTGCTGCAGCGCGGCCTCCTGCAGCATCACGCCAATGCGCCGACGAGCGTCCAGCGATTGCGGATCAAGCCCGAACAGGGTCGCGCGCCCGGCATCGACGCGCTGCAGGCCGAGCAGCAGCGAGACCGCGGTGCTCTTGCCGGCCCCATTGGGCCCCAGCAGCGCCAGCAGTTCGCCCGGATGCAGTCGCAGGTTCACGCCATCCAGTGCGGTAATGGCACCATAGCGCTTGACGACGTTTTCCAGTTGCGCGATCGAAGCGTGCATCGGCGTTCCTTCCTCTTCCCTTTCGCACATGTTCGGTTCCGGCGCGCAGGCGCGGCAGTCGCCCGCGTCAGGCTTCGCGTCTGACAGGCGTCATGCAGGCGGCAGTGAGGCCGTGCGTGGTTGCCCGGGTAGGCTGCGCTCGCCGCCGGGCGCGTGGGATGCCCGAGCACAGGGTGCGGCGCGCGCTGGAATCGCTGGCCCGGCCACGTGGGGGTTACGCGCGAAGGCGCTAACTGCTAAAATCCTTGAACATTTTCTTTTCTCCCTGAACCACTTACGCGCAACGCCCCGGGCGCTGCGGCGCTGGAGGTGTCCCATGGTTCCGATGCGTCTGTTGCGCGAATTACGCGCCCACGGCGGCCAGATCCGCACCCGCGGGCTGGACGATGCCACGCTGGAACGCTTCGCCTCCGACACCGCGCTGCTCGGTGCCATCCAGGACGCGCATGCCGCGCTCGCGGAGTTGCGCGCTGCGCTGCCGGATTTTCCTGACCTGGACGAGCAGGCGCAGATCGATCGCGCGCAGGCGGGTTTCGTCAATTTCTATGCCGACGACGCGGTATGTCCGTTCGTCGCACTGGCCGCACGCGGACCGTGGGTCGTCACCACCAAGGGCGCGGTGCTGTACGACTGCGGCGGCTACGGCATGTTGGGCTTCGGGCACAATCACGAAGCGGTATTGAAGGCGCTGGCCAAACCGCAGGTCATGGCCAATGTGATGACGCCGAACGCCGTGCAGTTGCGTTTCATCGAGGCGTTGCGTCGCGAGATTGGACAGGCGCGCGGCACGCATCCGTTCGAACGATTCATGTGTCTCAATTCCGGTTCGGAGTCGGTGACGCTGGCTGGCCGCATCGCCGACGTCAATGCGCGCGCGATGACCGAAGCCGGCGCACGTCACGCCGGTCACACCATCAAACGGCTGGCTGTCAAGGGCGCGTTCCACGGCCGCACCGAACGGCCGGCGATCTACTCGGACTCCTCGCGCAAGGCGTACGAGGCGAATCTTGCCAGCTTCCGCGGCGAGCATTCACTGGTCACGGTTACGCCATACGACGTCGAGGGATTGCGCCATGCGTTTGCCGAAGCCGACAAGCACGGCTGGTTCTACGAGGCGATGTTCCTGGAACCGGTGATGGGCGAAGGCGATCCGGGCCGCGCGGTGACACCGGAGTTCTACGCCGCCGCGTGCGAACTCACGCAGGCGCATGGTTCGCTGCTGCTGGTGGATTCGATTCAGGCCGGCCTGCGTGCGCATGGCGTGCTGTCGATTGTGGATTACCCGGGCTTCGAAAAGCTGCCCGCGCCGGACATGGAAACCTATTCCAAGGCGCTCAATGCAGGCCAGTTCCCGCTGTCGGTGCTGGCGGTGAACGAACGCGCCGCGGGCTTGTACCGCAAAGGCATCTACGGCAACACCATGACCGCCAACCCGCGCGCGCTGGAAATTGCCTGTGCGGTATTGGAAGAATTGACGCCGCAATTGCGCGCCAATATTCGCGCGCGCGGCGCCGAGCTGGTCACGAAATTCAATGCGCTGAAGAACGAGCTGCCTGGCCTGATCACCAAGGTGCAGGGAACCGGTTTGCTGTTTTCCTGCGAACTCGCCCCGCAGTTCAAGTGCTATGGCGCAGGTTCCACCGAGGAATACATGCGCGAGCGCGGCGTCAACGTGATCCACGGCGGCGCCAACTCGCTGCGCTTCACGCCGCATTTCGCGATCAGCGAGGCGGAGGCCGACCTGCTGGTCGAGCACGTGCGTCAGGCATTGTTGCAAGGGCCGCGTGTGCAGGCGGAAGGCGTGCCAACCGCTGCGCGCGCCGCGGCATAATTGCCGACCCTGGCACCGCCCTGCACATCCTTGCGCAGGATTTTTCGCAAGAGCCGCTCAAAGAAAATTCGAGGGAGTCGTGCGCTAGACGCGGAACCCGTCCGTCCCGCGCACGAGCGCATCCACATTACCGGGCTCGAACGCGGAGTGTCCGGCATCCGGCACGATTTCCAGTTTTGCCTGCGGCCAAGCGCGGTGCAAATCCCAGGCGCTGCGCAGCGGACAGACCACGTCGTAGCGGCCCTGCACGATCACCGCGGGGATGCCCTTCAACCGATGCGCGTCGCGAAGCAGTTGATCGTCGCATTCGAGGAAGCCGCGATTGACGAAGTAATGGTTCTCGATGCGCGCAAACGCCAATGCGAAGCGGTCGCTCGCGCTTGACGCAACGTAAGCCGGATCCTGCAAGAGGAAACTGGTCGAGGCTTCCCATATCGACCACGCCTGCGCCGCGGCCAGTCGCACCGCCTGATCATCGGAGGTCAGGCGCCGATGGTAGGCCTGGATCAAATCGCCGCGCTCGCTTTCCGGAATCGCGGCGAGATAATTTTCCCAGGCATCCGGGAACAGCGCGTCACAACCCTTCTGGTAGAACCACTGCAGTTCCCACTGGCGCAACATGAATATGCCGCGCAGCACCAGTTCGGTGACACGCTCGGGGTGCGTCTCCGCATAGGCCAGTGCCAGTGTCGAACCCCATGAGCCGCCGAACACCTGCCACCGATTGATGCCCAGATGTTCTCGCAACCGCTCGATGTCGGCGACCAGATCCCAGGTGGTGTTGTCGCGCAACTCCGCATGCGGTGTCGAACGTCCGCAGCCACGCTGATCGAACAGAATGATCCGGTAGGCATGCGGATCGAAGAAGCGCCGGCACTTCGCATTGCACCCCGCACCCGGGCCGCCGTGCAGGAACACCACCGGCTTGCCGTGCGGGTCGCCGCACTGCTCGTAATACAGCGTGTGCAGCGGCGACACCGCCAAGTGGCCGTGATCGTAGGGCTCGATCTCGGGATAGAGCGTGCGGCGGAGGGTGTCGTTCATCCGCCAAGCCTAAACGGTTTGCGCGCTGGCGGGAAAGCGAGCCGTCATTCCGGCATCTGGATGAGCCAGCGCGTTCAGCCGATGCCTTGAATGGCATTGGATGCGCTGGCGAGCGCACGGGGCAGGATGCCGAGGGCCGGGTTGCTTGGCGAGCGCTGGACGCCCGAGCTTGGCAATGGCCATGGATGGCAAATGGGGGTAACGCCATCGGAGCCGTTGGGAAGTGCGCACACGGATGTGCGCTTTTTGATCCGCTTCCGCCATCACGGACGATGGCTTAAATAGATATCGGGACGGCCGGATTTGAACCGGCGACCCTCTGCCCCCCAGGCAGATGCGCTACCAGGCTGCGCCACGCCCCGACAAGATTGCGATTGTAACAGCGTCGCGCGCAAGGCTCCTACGGAAGTCCTGGGTAGGAGCGCGCCTGCGCGCGACAGATAGGCGACGGTGTCGTCTTACTTCAGGATCACCAGCAACTGCTCCAGCTCCATTCGCACCTGACGGACGATCTGGTTGGAGATGCTGGCTTCCATTTTCGCCTGATGACCTTCCAGCCGCGCGCGTGCACCGGTGATGGTGAAACCCTGCTCGTACAGCAACGCGCGAATCTGCCGGATCATCAGCACATCGTGGCGCTGATAGTAGCGGCGATTGCCGCGGCGCTTTACCGGCTTGAGCGCAGGAAATTCCTGCTCCCAATAGCGCAGCACGTGCGGCTTTACAGCGCACAAGTCGCTGACCTCGCCAATCGTGAAATAACGCTTGGCCGGGATCGCGGGAAGTTCGTTGTTACTGCGTGGGTCCAGCATAGCTTTCCACTCGCACCTTCAGCTTCTGGCCGGGACGGAAGGTCACCACCCTGCGCGCGGAAATCGGAATCTCCTCGCCGGTCTTGGGATTGCGTCCCGGACGCTGGTTCTTCTGCCGCAGGTCGAAATTGCCGAACCCCGACAACTTCACCTGCTCCCCTTTTTCGAGCGCCTCGCGTACCACCTCAAAAAACGCATCGACGAATTCCTTCGCCTCGCGCTTGTTGAGCCCCACGTCGAGAAACAGACGCTCGGCCATCTCTGCTTTGGTCAGCGTCGTCACGTCAGCTCCTCAGCTTCGCCCCGAATGCAGCTTCCAGCGACGCCAGCGCGGCTGCCGTGCAGCGGTCGGCGTCCTGGTCCGTAAGCGTGCGCGATGTGTCCTGCAAAATCAAGCCCATAGCGACACTCTTTCGATCCAAAGTCAAGCCCGGGCCTGTGTAGACGTCGAAAACAAAGGTATCGATCAGCAGCGGGCCGAGCGCCTTGCGCAAGGTTTCCTCAATATCCGCCCAAGCGACCGTGCGCGGCAGCTCAACCGCGAGATCGCGTCGCACCGACGGGAACCGCGGCAGCGCGCGCGCATCGGGCAACGCGCGCGCGCGCGCCGGCAGGCTTTCCAGCTCGAACACGTAGACGTCCTGGTCCAAATCCAGCTCGCGCAACAGTCGCGGATGCAATGCGCCGATCGCGCCCACCGGGCTGCCCTCGCGCAGCACGCGAGCGCCGCGACCCGGATGCAACCAGGGTGGTAATGCTTCCCGATCGAATCGCCACACGTCCGCCGCGCCCGTCAATGCCAGCAGCGACTGCAGATCGCCCTTCACATCGAAGAAATCCAGCGCGC
Organism: Rhodanobacteraceae bacterium; assembly: GCA_035606235.1. Taxonomy (GTDB): domain Bacteria; phylum Pseudomonadota; class Gammaproteobacteria; order Xanthomonadales; family Rhodanobacteraceae; genus 66-474. Next base: position 31,230 of record DATNFU010000006.1, on the reverse strand, counting down.
GTGTGCGCCCGCTCCATTGTTCGGGCTGCGCGCTGCCGCAGGCGGCGGCGGCGATCATGTAGGTTTCCCGCGGTGCGCCTGCATCGGTTGGAACCAGTTTGCTCGCGACCATTTCGCCCGGAGATGGCGCTTCGCGCCGCTCGCCAGCAGGCCGGCGACCATTGCCGAATACCTTTCCCATCTCGAACAAGCGCACCCGCGGCTGTTGCCGGCGGCGGTTAGCGCGCAGCGCATCCAGGAGTCCCGGCAACAACGAAGTGCGCATCACCGCCATTTCCGCCGACAGCGGATTGGCCAGCGCGACCGCATTTTTTTCAATCCCCCAAGTCCGCAATTTCTCCGCTTCGACAAAGGCGTAGCAGACCGCCTCGTTGAAATCCCGCGACGCGAGCTGCGCGCGCAAGACGCTCTCGGGCAGCAAGGCTTCATCGTCGGTCGGCGGCGGCGGCACACCCGCCGGCAGTGTTGCCGGAATCGTCGCGTAGCCGTGGATGCGCGCCAGTTCCTCGATCAGGTCTTCTTCGCGTTCGATGTCGAAACGCCGGGTCGGCGGGGTGACACGCCAGCCTTCTTCCGTGCCGTCGAGATGCATGCCCAGCGCGGAAAGAATGCGCTGGACCTGATCGTCTGCGAGCGCGACGCCCAGCACGCGCGCGATACGCGCGCGGCGCAGCGGGATGGCAGCGAGTTGCGGCAAATGATCCGGCAATGCGGCTTCCATCACATGGCCCGGCAGGCCGCCCGCGATCTCCATCAGCAGCGCGGTCGCGCGTTCGATCGCAAGCCGCGGCAATTCCGGATCCACCCCGCGCTCGAAGCGATGCGCGGCATCCGTATTCAAACCGAGCTTGCGCGCGCGGCCCATGATCGCGGCCGGCGCGAAATGCGCCGCTTCCAGGAACACATCGCACGTGGCATCGGTGACGCGCGAATCGAAGCCGCCCATTACGCCCGCCAGCGCCAGCGGTTTCATTTCATCGGTGACAAGCAGGAATTCCGGATCGAGCCTGACCTCGTTGCCGTCCAGCAATTTCAGCGACTCGCCCGCGCGCGCGCGGCGCACGCTGACGGCGCCTTCAAGCCTTGTCTCATCGAAGGCATGCAACGGCTGACCGAATTCCAGCATCACGTAGTTGGTGATATCCACCACCGCGCTGATCGGATTGATGCCGGCCGCGCGCAACCGCTGCGTCATCCAGATCGGTGTTATTGCGGATCGATCGAGGCCACGTACGCTGCGAGCAAGATAACGCGGGCAGTCGGCGCCGGCTTCCAGCCTGATTTCCCGTGTCCCCTCGATTTGCGGAGCTACTCCTTTTGCGCCTGGCATGGCGATGCGCGTTCCGAATTCCGCCGCGGCCTCGCTGGCAAGACCATGCATCCCAAGGCAATCCGAACGGTTCGGCGTCAGCTTCAATTCGATCGAAGCATCCGGCAGGCCGAGATATGTCGCGAGCGGCGTGCCAACCGGCGCGTCATCCGGCAATTCCAGCAAGCCCGATGCATCGGCATCCACGCCCAGCTCTTTCGCCGAGCACAACATGCCAACGGATTCGACCCCTCGCAGTTTCGCCGCCTTGATCGCCACGCCATCGGGCAGAGTAGCGCCGACCATCGCCAGCGGCGCCTTCAACCCTGCGCGCGCATTCGGCGCGCCGCACACGATCTGCACCTCACCGGACCCGATATCCACACGACAGACATGCAGCTTGTCCGCATCCGGGTGCCGCACGCATTCGGCGATGCGCGCGACGATCACGCCTTCAAGGCGCGCACCAAGCGCCTCGACCGACTCGACTTCCAGGCCGCTCAGGGTCAGACGCTCGACCAGTCCCGCGCGATCGGCGGGAATGTCAACGAACGAACGCAGCCAGTTTTCGGAGAACCTCATCGTTGCCGTCCGCCATCTGTAGGGCGGGTCTTGACCCGCCATGCTTTCGATTCGTAATCGGCGGGTTGAAACCCGCCCTACGTAAATTGTTTCAGGAACCGCACGTCGTTCTCGAAGAACGCGCGCAGGTCGGTGACGCCATAGCGCAACATCGCGAAGCGCTCCACGCCCAGCCCGAATGCGAATCCGGTGTAGCGCTCCGGATCAATGCCGCAGTTCTCCAGCACTTTCGGATGCACCATGCCCGCACCCAGCACTTCCAGCCAGCGCTCCGCGCCGTCGATGCCGCTTTCCACCGGTGCCTCCCAGCGGATATCCACTTCCGCCGATGGCTCGGTGAATGGAAAATAGCTGGGGCGAAACCGCATCGCGAAATCGCGCCCGAAAAAAGCGCGCACGAACGCGGCCAGCGTACCTTTGAGGTCGGCTAGGCTGGCCGATTCATCGATCAGCAAACCTTCGATCTGATGGAACATGGGCGAGTGCGTCTGATCCGAATCGCTGCGGTAGACCTTGCCGGGGGCGATGACGCGGATCGGCGGCTGCCTGCCCTTCATCGCACGGATCTGCACCGGCGAGGTATGCGTGCGCAACAGCCGGCCATCGGGAAAGTAAAATGTGTCGTGCATCGCGCGCGCAGGATGGTGCGCCGGAAAATTCAACGCCACGAAGGTGTGCCAGTCGTCCTCGATCTCCGGGCCTTCCGCGACCGAGTATCCGAGTTGCGCGAAAATCGAAACGATGCGCTCGAGCGTGCGCGTAACCGGGTGGATCGTGCCGCGTTCGCCGTCGCGGCCGGGCAGCGTGACATCCACACTTTCAGATGCCAGCCGTTGTGCCAACGCGGATTGCTCCAGTTGTTGCCGGCGCGATGCGATGGCCGAGGTCAGTTGGTCGCGCGCCGCATTCACCGCCGCACCGCGTACCTTGCGCGCATCCGGCGGCAATGCGCCGAGGGATTTCAATTCGGCGGTGACCGCGCCGCTCTTGCCGAGCAGCGCCACGCGCAGCGTTTCCAGCGCATCCAGCGAGGCGGCCGCCTCGATTTCGGCGAGCGCCTGCGTGATGCGGGACTCCAGATCATCCATCAACGCGATCCCCCAAAAGCAAAACGGGAAGAAGGCTGGGCCTTCTCCCCGCTTGCTTCATGATAGCCGTTTGGCGCCAAGCGCCGAAACGGTTCAAGCAGCCAGGTTGGCCTTGGCCTTTTCCGCCAACGCGCCGAACGCCGCGATGTCGTGCACGGCGAGATCGGCCAGTACCTTGCGGTCCACCGTGATCTGCGCCTTGGCCAGGCCATCGATCAGGCGGCTATATGACAAGCCGAACTGACGCGCGGCAGCGTTGATGCGCACGATCCACAATGCGCGGAACTGGCGCTTCTTCTGCTTGCGGCCGATGTAGGCGTACTGCTGGGCCTTGGTGACCGCCTGCTTGGCAACGCGGTAGACCTTGCGCCGGGCGTTGTAATAGCCCTTGGCGGCCTTGAGGGTTTTCTTGTGACGCGCACGCGCGGTGACGCCACGTTTGACTCGTGCCATGGTGGTGTCCTCTTACGCGTAGGGAAGCATGCGTGCGACGCGGCCAGCGTCGCAGGCGCGCACGTGATTGGGGGCGCGCAGGCCGCGCTTACGCTTGGTCGACTTCTTGGTCAGGATGTGCGACTTGAAAGCGTGCCCGGCCTTGAACTTGCCGGAGGCGGTCTTGCGGAACCGCTTGGCAGCGGCCCGATTGGTCTTGATCTTGGGCATGTGAAACTCCGTTTGGTTTTTGATTACTGACGAGGGCGGTGATCTTGCGATCACACTTTCCGTCCATGCCCTTGTCGGCTTATGCGGCGTTGCTGCTGCCGCTTCCGCCAGCCGTCCGCGGCTGGTCGTGTGCGCCTTGAACAACGAAGCGCGAATTGCTGATTACTTCTTCTTGGGTCCGATCATCATCGTCATCTGCCGCCCTTCCAGGCGCGGAAACTGCTCGACCACCCCTTCCTCGCCGATATCGGTCTGGATGCGCCGTGCCAACGCGATGCCCAACTCCTGATGCGACATCTCGCGGCCACGGAAGCGGATGTTGACCTTGACCTTGTCGCCCTCGGCCAGAAACCGCTGCATGTTGCGCAGCTTGATGTTGTAGTCGCCCACGTCCGTGGTCGGGCGGAACTTCAATTCCTTGATCTCGACCTGCCGGGTCTTGCGCTTGGCCGCGTGCGCCTTCTTCTGCTGCTCGAACTTGAACTTGCCGAAGTCCATCACGCGGCAGACCGGCGGATCAGCGTTCGGCTGGATTTCGACCAGATCGAGCCCGGCCTCCTCGGCCATGCTCAGCGCGTCGTCGCGATCCAGGATGCCGACCTGTTCCCCATCGGCGCCGATCACACGTACACGCGGTACGCGGATGTCCTGATTGCGCCGATTGCTCTTGTTTTCAGTAGCGATACTTTTATCTCCTGAACCTCATGCCAGCATGTCTGGCAACCATCCGTCAGCGCGGAGCGGACTCGCTCTGCAAGCGTTCGATGAAGGCCGGCAGCGACATGCTGCCAAGATCCTCACCGGAACGTGCGCGCACGGAAACGGCACCCGACTCTTTCTCGCGGTCTCCGACCACGAGCAGGTAGGGCACCTTGTGCAAGGTATGCTCGCGAATTTTATAGCCTATTTTCTCGTTGCGCAAATCGGCCCGGGCGCGGAAGCCCTGCTGAACGAGGGTTTCGGCCAATTGCGCGGCAAAATCGGCCTGGGCATCGGTGATATTCAGCATCACCGCCTGGGTGGGGGCCAGCCAGGCCGGGAAATTGCCGGCATGGTGTTCAATCAGGATGCCGATGAACCGCTCCATCGAGCCGACGATGGCCCGGTGCAGCATCACAGGATGGCGGCGCTGGCTGTGCTCGTCAATATATTCGGCGCCCAGACGCTGGGGCATCATGAAATCCACCTGCATGGTGCCGAGCTGCCAGGTGCGGCCGATGGCATCCTTCAAGTGATACTCGATCTTCGGGCCGTAAAAGGCGCCTTCGCCGGCGAGTTCCTGCCATTCGGCGCCACAGGCCCGCAGCGCGTCGCGCAAGGCGGCTTCGGCCTTGTCCCAGATTTCATCTGAACCGATCCGCTGCTCGGGCCGCAGCGCCAGCTTGATCGCGACATCGGTGAATCCGAAATCGCGATACACCGCCAGCGCCTGGCTATGGAAGGCGGTGACCTCCGACTCGATCTGCGCCTCGGTGCAGAAGATATGGCCGTCGTCCTGCGTGAAGGCGCGCACGCGCATGATCCCGTGCAGCGCGCCGGAAGGCTCATTGCGGGTGCAGGACCCGAACTCCCCGTAGCGGATCGGCAGGTCGCGGTAGCTGTGCAGGCCGTCGTTGTAGATCTGCACGTGACCCGGACAATTCATCGGCTTGACCGCGTAGGTGCGCTTCTCCGACTCGGTGAAGAACATGTTGTCCTTGTAGTTGTCCCAATGTCCGGATTTCTTCCACAACGAGACATCCAGGATCGAGGGGCAACGCACTTCCTGATAACCCGATTCTCGATACACCTTACGCATGTGCTGCTCGACCTGCTGCCACAGCGTCCAGCCGTTGGGATGCCAGAACACCATGCCCGGCGCCTCTTCCTGCTGGTGGAACAGGTCGAGCTGCTTGCCGATTCTCCGGTGATCGCGCTTTTCGGCTTCCTCCAGTTGAGTGAGGTACGCCTTGAGGTCCTTCTCGTTCAACCACGCCGTGCCGTAGATGCGGCTCAACATTTCGTTGTTGGCATCGCCGCGCCAGTAGGCGCCAGCGGTCTTCATCAGCTTGAACGCTTTCAGCTTGCCGGTATCGGGCACGTGGGGGCCGCGACAGAGATCCGTGAACTCCCCCTGCGTGTAGAGCGACAGCTCCTCATTGGAAGGAATGGATTCGATGATGCGCGCCTTGTATTCCTCGCCGATGCCGCGGAAGAATTTCGTCGCCTCGTCGCGCGATTTCACGCTGCGCGAAACCGGCAGCGATTCCGCCGCGATCTTTTTCATCTCCGCTTCGATTGCCGGCAGGTCCTCGGGCTTGAAGGGTTCCTTGCGCGCGAAGTCGTAATAAAAGCCGTTCTCGATCACCGGGCCGATGGTGACCTGCGTGCCCGGATACAGCCGCTGCACCGCTTGCGCCAGCAGGTGCGCGGTGGAATGACGGATCACGTCCAACGCCTCGGGTGATTTCTCGGTAACGATCTCCACGCGTGCGTCGTCATCCACGTTGCGCGAGAGATCCACGAGCTTTCCATCGATCTTGCCGGCAATGGCGGCCTTGGCAAGACCCGCGCCAATGGAGGCGGCGACATCACGCACGCTGGGCGGATTGTCGAATGACTTGGTGCTGTTATCGGGGAGCGTGATGGTGATCATGGGAACTGGAACCGGAATGGAAGCGAGTTTTTTGGGGTTCGTCATTCCTGCCCCGGATCAAGTCCGGGGCAGGCCGGGCTTCGCCCGAGCCGGAACCCAGTGACTTTGCATGCAGGAGCCTGCTTGCCGCGACCAAAAACAGTGCGCGCCGGTCGCTTGCAGCAAGCTCGTACACAAGGGTGACGGAAACAAAACCGAAGGGCGAATACAAAAAAAGACGCGCGAGGCGTCCTTTCGGAGGGCCGCGCGATAAGCTCAATCAGAGGGTCGTAGTTGCCATGTCGCACGCTCGGCTGCACGTTTCCGTGCGCCACCCTTCGGCAAATGATCGGACTTCGGAAATTACCGCAGCCTCGACGGCCCGTCAACGCGCGGGTCGGCCAAGCCGTGCGTTGCGCGTGACAGAACCGCTACTTCGACGGCGCAGCCGCGCGCGCCGCTTTCACTTGCTCGGCCGTGATCAATCTTGCCTGATTGCCCCACGAGGATCGCTCGTGGTTGGCGATGTCCGCGATATCGACGTCATTCAACGTGCCGCCGAAGGGCGGCATCGGCGTCTGGTAGAGGGTGCCACCGATGTTCTGGCCTTGCAGTCCGTGCAGGATGGTTTCGATCTGCCTGGTGGGATCCGGATTCAGCACCACCGGATCGGCCTTGAGCGGTGGAAACGCACCGGGCAGTCCCATGCCGGTGGCCTGATGGCACGCCGAGCAAGTGGTGGTGAACAGCGATGCACCGTGCGCTGCGTCGAACTTGTAAGGGCGGGTCGGTGCGGCAGGCGCGGGCGCGTTTGCTGCCGGCGCCGCACTGGTGGCGGGCGCGGCACTCGCCATCGCCGCAGGGGTCGCAACCGGGGTTCCCGGCGGCGGTTCCGCGTTGGTGCCGACGGCGAAGATGCCCTGCGCGCCGATGGACATGTGCGCCATATCGTGATCCACGAACGCATATTTGCCCGCATCAGGAATCATCAAATCGAACACCGCACCCGCACCCGGTGAAACCAGGTAAGTGGAAACGCCGCTCAACGCGTGCGCCGGATCCTCGTCGGGATAAACCTTGTCGAAGATCGCGCCGATCACGTGGAAAGAACTCGACAGATTCGGACCGGCGTCCACGAAATAGATGCGCACGCGCCTGCCCGGCGTGACCGGCAGCGGATGATCGCGATACTGGAATGCGGCGCCGTTGAAAACGACCTCATCCGGTCGCTCCTCGGTCATCTTCTGATAATCGGCTCCCATCAGTTTTCCGGAAACCTGCTGGGTGTACCACTCGCCCTGCACCAGCACGTAACTTTCTTCCGCAGGCGGCAAGGGCGTCGCGGGGTCCACGATCAGCGCGCCATACATGCCGTTTGCCATGTGCAGCAACACCGGGGGCGTGCCGCAGTGATAGACGAATGCACCGGGCACGCGCGCAACAAACGAATACGTCATGGATTTGCCGGGCATGATGTCCACGTAATGCAAACTCGGCGGCGTCATGGCGGCATGGAAGTCCAGCGAATGCTGCATCGTGCCGCGATTGGTGAAGGTGACGTTGATCGTCTGTCCCTGGCGAACGTGGATGACCGGGCCTGGCACGCCGCCCCCGAAAGTCCAGGCCTGGTATCGCACGCCGCTGGCGATCGCAACGTTCTTGTCGGTGGCCTCGATGTTGACGTCCACACTATTGCCCGGCGTCAGCGGCGGCAGACGCGCATCGCGCGCCTGCGGGATGGGCTCGCTGGATGCCAGCGACAGCGGCGACACCGCAGCCGCGGCAGCAGTAGGCGTCGGCGGCCGCACGTTCAAGCTGCTGTGCAGTCCGGCGACGAGGAAAAAAACCAGCAAGGCGATGCCGATCAACGCCGGCGCCTGCACGCGCCAGGACATAGGATGCACCGCGACCGGCAGCGTGTCGGCGCGCCAGTCGGAAATCAGCCGCCAACGCGACCAGGCTTGCTCGATGTAGTAATCAATACTGTAGGGGCTCGGGCCCGCGCGGCTGATGACGATCAGCGCGACGAACACCAGCACGTAAATGATGCCGGCGCCCATGTTGGTCGCGCCGACCGTGTACGGCCCGCCGAAGCCTTCTGCAGTGCTCCAGATCAGCAGGCTGAACAGCGCACCCAGCGCATAGATCGTCTTGCGCGCGAACCCCAGCACCAGCGCCGCCGCGAGCCCGGTTTCGATCGCGCGGGTGAGCCACACGAAAACCCCGGCATTGGGCGTGACGAGCCAGATCCAGAAATTGAACCACCATGCCGACCAGCCGGGCTGCCCCTGCGCGGCATTGTGCAGGTAGCCAACGTAATGGACCGCAAAGCCCGAGGTCCAGGTGAACGCGGCGTTGGCCACCCAGATGAGGCCGAAAGCGACCCGCAATGCGGTCCTCGCCATTGCCGGCCGGGCTTCGAAGAAGTGCTCGCGAACCTGCGCGTGTGACATGCGACGCTCCTCGTCGGTTTGAGGCGGGCAAGCAAGAAGCTGCCGTCGCAGTCTATCCAGAATTCGTCGATATTCCCGGATTGAAATCAAACCTCGGCGCCGAGCGATTGCGCCGGCGTCACGGTCGCTATGTGCCGGTTTGCCGCAAAGAACCCGGCCGCGCGCGCGGCGCTGGAAACGCGCGGATTACGGTGTGTCGCGGAGATCGACACTGACGCGTGCACTCCAATCCTCTCCCGAGCGGAAAAGAATGAGAGCCAAATCACCGGTGCCACCACCAGAGCACGCAGCGTCAGGCTTCGATCACGATGGTTTGCCGGTGGAGGGGTTTCAATCTCATGAACAGGTCGCCTCGCTTCTCGGCTACGGATGAAGCACCACCTTGATCGCCCCATCCTGCTTCTTCTGGAAGATCTCGTAGCCATATGGCGCCTGGTCCAGCGGAAGATGATGGGTGGCGAGATCTTCCGCGCCCAGCGGATCGTTGTCGTCCAGAAGCAGCGGCATGATCTCCGGCACCCAGCGCTTGACGTGCGCCTGGCCCATGCGGAACTGGATGCCCTTGTCGAACATCTTCATCATCGGCATCGGATCGGTCTGGCCGCCATAGACACCGATGACCGACACCGTGCCGCCGCGGCGCACCGTCTCGATCGCCGCATCCAGCGCGGCCAGGCGATCCACGCCCATCTTCGGGATGATCTTTTCCGACACCGCATCCGGCATCAGGCCCGCGGACTTCTGCATCATCTCCTGCACCGGCGCGCCGTGCGCCTCCATGCCGACCGCGTCGATCACGCCGTCCGGCCCGCGCCCATCGGTCTGCTCGCGGAGGTAGCCGGGCACGTCGTCCACCTGGCTCATGTCGATGGTTTCCACGCCGTGGCGTCGCGCCATCTGCAGGCGCTCGGGCACGCTGTCGATGCCGAACACGCGCTCGACACCTTTGACCTTGGCGATGCGGCAGCACATCTGGCCGATCGGCCCGAGACCGAACACCGCAAGCGAACCGCCTTTCGCAACGTTGGCGTATTCGACCGCCTGCCACGCGGTCGGGAGCACGTCGGAGAGATAAAGAAAGCGCTCATCGGCCGGTCCTTCCGGCACCACGATCGGGCCGAACTGCGCCTGTGGCACGCGCAGGTACTCGGCCTGCGCGCCCGGCACTTCACCGTACAACTTGGTGTAGCCGAACAATGCCGCGCCGTTGCCCTGCTCGGTCACCTGCGTGGTTTCGCACTGCGCGAACAGGCCGTGGTTGCACATCCAGCAATGCCCGCAGGAAATATTGAACGGCACCACCACGCGATCGCCGCGCTTGATGTTCTTCACCTCGGAACCGACCTCCTCGACGATGCCCATCGGTTCGTGACCGATGATGTCGCCCTCTTCGAGAAACATCGTCAACACGGAATAAAGATGCAAATCCGAGCCGCAGATCGCGGCCGAAGTGATGCGGATGACCGCATCGGTGGGCTCGATGATTTTCGGGTCGGGCACGTTGTCTACCCGGAAATCCTGCTTGCCATGGAATGTAACGGCTTTCACGAGAACCTTCCCTGGGACGGCTTGCGCAAACGCACGATGCGAGCGACAGCATGACCGCGTGCGCGGAAACAAACGGTCGGCGTGCGGTCAATGCGATGTGTAGAAAGGCGGCGCACGCCGTTCGTCGGCGCGGAACCAGGCGAAGAACACCACGCACAGCGCGGCAACGTGGATGAGGTTTGAGGGAATCCACATGATGATGCCCGCGAGCTGCTGGTCGGCCAGCGTGCTCATGCCGTAGCGCGCGGTGTCCAGATGCACCGCGTAAATCGGATGCGGCGCCAGTGTGAGTACCGCGCCGATCAGGCTCATCACAAAACCGGACGACACCACGAACAGGATGGTTGCGCCGTAACTCAGACTCCGGCGCTGACCGTAGGGCTCGATCACGATGGTCCAGAACGCCAACGAGAATGCGAGAAAACTCAGGTGTTCCAGATCGTGTATCCACTCGTGCTGCAGCGCCCAGACGTACGGCCCCGGCAGATGCCAGAAGCACAGCGCGATCGTCAGCAGCATCCATACGACCATAGGCCGCATCAGTCCATGAAAGGTGGTCTGCAACCCGGCACGCGACCAACTGCGCACAATCCAGCGCCGCGCATCCAGATCGAATGCCCACAGCCAGGTGATCACCGGCCTGCCCGCCACCAGCAGCGGCGGAATGACCAGCAGCAACAGCATGTGTTGCAGCATGTGCGCGGAGAACAGGTCATCCGCCGCAGCATCCAGCGGCGATTCAAGGGCGAGCAGCAGCACCGCGATGCCCGTCAGGAAAGAAAGCGCGCGCCAGCGGCCGAGAATGCGGCTGCGCTGCTCACGACCCATCCTCCACATTCCGATCAGATAGGGGATCGTGGTGACGGCGATGCACGCCAGCAGCCAGGGTTCCCAGTTCCATTGTGTGAGGAGTTGCCACATACGAAATCCATTTCGCAGCGCGGCTTCAACCGCCGGCCTTATCGCTTGCGAACGGCGAGTCGAGGCCCGCCCGGCGCCGCATCAACGGTTACAGCGCATCAATAATTGCAAACCGGCTCGATGAACACCATCAGGATGGTGAAGATCACTGCGATGGTGAACAGCGTGCTGGTGAGCACCGCCCATTGCGCGATGTAGCGGTTGCGGCGCTGGCCGACGTGGCGCAAATCCGCGCCGCGCCAAGCGGCCCATTGTCCGAACGCGGTGATGAGCGCGAGCAGGCAGACCGCGATCGCGAACAGGTCGATGCCGATCAGGATCCAGGACAGACCGCCCCAGACCGGCACCTCCAGCGGAATCTCGTGCGGAAAACAGGCGTGGCTGGCCAGAGCGTAATTGAAAACAAGCTGGGTCATCCACGCCAGCGGCGCGGCGAAGACCGCATAGTTCAGGGCGAAGCCGACGGCCAGGCGCGCATCCGGCGGCACATTGGGATTGGTCATGGCAGGCACGGCGGGCGATACCTCAATGCGGGGAAATGTAGGGAAGCAGGTACAGCGTGACGAAGATGGCGATCCACACCAGCACCACGAAGTACCAGTACATGGCGGCGACGCTGATCGGCACGTAACGTTGCGGGCTGACGTGCCCCATCGCGCTCCACAGCACCATCCCGGCCAGAATGAGCACGCCGACGATCGCGTGCAGCACGTGCGCGGCCGTGATGACGTAGAACAGCGAGCTGTAAGCATCCGCATTGAGCACGAACGGCTCGATCTTCCAGTCGAGGAATTGCAGGATCACGTACAACACGCCCAGCAGCAGCGTGACAAGTATTCCGATCACCAGCCGCGGCGGCTTCGCAAGTCGGATGCTGTGCTCCGCCCACCACATCGTGCCTGCGCTGATCAGCAGCGCCACCGTAGTGGGAATTGCATAGCGCAGCGGCGGCAGTCCGCTCGGCGGCCACGGCTGCGAATTCTGCGATTGCAGATAGAAGTAGCTGAAGATCAGATACGCGAACAAGGAAGTCTCGGTGCCGATCAGCGCCAACATGCCCCACCAACCGGAGGTGCGGAATCCCGCCTTGCCCACCGGCAGCGGCCGCGGCAGCGTGCCTTCTTCGTAGATCGTACTCATGCGCGGATCTCCCAGCCGGTTTCGGCATTGGGCCAGAACCAGTAGAACAACGCCGGGATCATCGCGAGCATGCAACCAAACGCGACCCACCACATCGTCAGCAACATGCCGACGAAGGTGCCCGCGATCAGCAGCGCCATGATCAGCGGCGCGAGCGTCGGATGCGGTTGCTTCAGGATCACGTCGGGCTCGGCGTCGAGCACGGTGGTGCCGGGAATCTCGTGCTCGTGGTCGAGCACCGCGCCCTCTTCCAGGATGCTGCGGCCGCCCTTCTCTTCCAGCCGGCCTTCCCACAGCGGATGCAGACTGCCCACCTGCGGGATCACCGCGAAGTTGTAGCTGGGCGGCGGTGATTCCGTGGCCCACTCCAGCGAATCGGCATCCCACGGATTCGGCGGCGCCTTGCGGCCGGCGAACAGACTCATCACCACGTTGATCACGAACAGCAGTACGCCAAGCGCGAAGATGAAGGCACCGATAGTCGTGACCAGGTTGAGATCGCCCCAGCCCATCGAGGCGGGATAGGTGTAGATGCGCCGGGGCATGCCGGCGAGTCCCGAGATGTGCATCGGGAAGAAGCCGACGTTGAATCCGATGAACATCAGCCAGAAATTCCACCAGCCGAGTTTCTCGCTCAGCATCTTGCCGCTCATCTTCGGGAACCAGTGATAGATTCCGCCGATCACCGGGAACACGTTGATGCCGATCAGCACGTAGTGGAGGTGCGCCACCACGAAGTAGGTATCGGTGAGTTGCCAGTCGAGCGGCACCGCAGCGGTCATGAAACCCGACACGCCGCCGATCACGAACAGCACCACTTCGGCGGCGAAGAACTTGAACGCGGTGGTGAACACCGGCCGTCCGGTCCAGATCGTCGCCACCCACGCGAACACCGAGACCGCCGAGGGAATGACGATCACGAAACTCGCGGCGCTGAAGAAGCCCATCGCCACCGCCGGCAAGCCGGTCGAGAACATGTGGTGCACCCACACGCCGAAGCCGAGCACCATCGTCAGGATCGTCGCCAGCACCACCGCCGACTGCGCCACCAACGGTCGCCGGCAGTAAACGGGCAGCGCCTGCGAGACGATGCTCATCGCCGGTAGCACGATCGCGTACACCCAGGGATGGCCGAAGATCCAGAACAAGTGTTGCCATAGCAGCGGCCGACCGCCGACGGCGGGATCGAAAAAGTGCGTGCCGAATTGACGGTCGCACCACAGCAGGAAGAAATCCAGGCTCACGGCGGGCACCGCGAACAGCAGGCCGACGTTGGCGGTCAGCGTGCCCCAGATCATGATCGGCACGCGGCTGATGGTCATGCCCGGCGCACGCGTGCGGAACGCGGTGGCAATGAAGTTGATTGCGCCGGCGGTGGTGGAAATGCCGAGGAAAATCATCCCCAGCGAGTAAATGTCCACGTTCCAATCCGGGTCATACGCGCGCGAAGCCAGCGGCACGTAGTTGAACCAGCCGACATTGGTGCCCTTGCCTTCCCAGAAACCGATGTAAAGAAAAATGCCGGCCAGCAGGAACACCCAGTAGGTGAACATGTTGATGCGCGGGAACGCCATGTCGCGCGTGCCGAGGATCAGCGGCCACAGGTAATTGCTGAAGCCCGAGAGGATCGGCAGCGAGTACAGGAAGATCATCGTCATCCCGTGCATGCTGAAGAACTCGTTGTAGAGCGCCGGCGTCAGCAGATGCTCGTCGGGTTGCGCCAATTGCAAGCGCATGCCGAGCGCTTCCAGTCCACCCACGATCAGGAAGATGAAAGCGGTGAAGATGTAACGATGACCGATCTTTTTGTGATCCACGGTGGAAAGCCAGCCGAGCAGGCCGGGTTTGTCTTTCCACATCTGCTCCAGTTTGTCGCGCAGTTCCGGTGTGGGCCGGGCGATCACCGGGGTGCGAAAAGTGGGGTTTACGGCCATTGCTTCAATTCCTTTTGCAATCTTTCCTGACCGCCGATTCAACGGTCGCCTGCGCGCAGGCTCCTACGAAGCTGCTGTTGCAGGAGCGCGCCTGCGCGCGACCACGGAGCTCTTCGGCCATGGACGGCGCTCCTTGAACCGCCGTCGCGCGCAGGCGCGCTCCTACCTGCGATGGCGGGCCGAGGTTTCATTTCAACGTCTGCAAATAAGCCAGCAGCGCCTGCAACTGCGGGCCGCTGAGGTTTTCGGTTGGCATGTCGTTGCCAGGCTTGATTGCCTGCGTGTTCTCGATCCAGGCGGCAAGGTTCGCGGTGTTGTCCGGCAGCGTGCCGGCGGCGATCGTGCTGCGGCTCATGAGATGCGTAAGATCCGGACCCATGCCGCCCTGGCTGCCGGCCACGCCTCGCACGGTATGGCACATTGCGCAGCGCGCCTCGAATACGGATTGCCCCTGCAGCGCGAGTCCGGCCGGCGGACCGGACGCATCCTGCAACTGATGCGTCCACCATGCGTCGAAGTCCTTGGGATCCTGCGCGACGACGTACACGCCCATGTGCGCGTGCTGCAGTCCGCAGAACTCGGTGCACTGCCCGCGATACAGACCTGCCTTGCCCGCTTCCAGCCATGCGACGTTGGTCTGGCCGGGAATGGTGTCGGTCTTGCCGGCAAGCTGCGGCACCCAGAACGAATGGATCACGTCCGCGCTCATCAATCTCAGACGCACCGGAATGCCGACCGGCACGTGGATCTCATTGGCGGTGTCGAAGGTGCGCGCGGGTTTGCCGTATTCGAGATAGCGCACTTCCCACCACCATTGATGGCCGGTGATCTCCAACGTGATCTGCGGATGTCCCGGCGGCGCGGCAGTGGCGCCCAGCACGAAGAAGGTCCAGATCGCCGACAACAGCAACAACACGATTGAAACCGGCACGCCGATCATCAGCCACGGCATGCCGTTGGGACCGCGCGTCACCACCGGCCAGCCTTTTTCGTCGTAGGCACCGTGGTCGCGCTTCCACCAGATGCCGATCAACACCGCGAGCACGATGAACAGCACCACGAACGAGGACAGCGCGAGCAATCCCCAGCCCAGTTCCTTGATCGGTCCGGCCGGCCAGCCGTGCGAAACCAGATACGTCATCGGCCATGCGCCGGCTGCGCCCGGCGCGAGCAGCAACGCAAGAGCCAGACTCGCAAGAAGCGTCCGGCAGGGACGCCGGGCTTGTTCCTTGCCGTCAGGGAGGACGGCTGAAATAAGCACTTTCATGGACGCCCACCCGACGTGCTCGGCGGCTTCGGATGCGTGGGCGGTGCGGGATGCGGCGACTTCGGCGTCTGCGGCGCGGGCTTCTCCTGTTTCGGCATCGGTGGTGGCTCCAGCTTGCCCGGCGGATGCGGAGTGTTGCCGGGTGCGGAAGTCGAACCCAGCTTGGTGACGGGCTCGAACTCGGGATTGGGTTGCGACAAGGTCTCAACGTAAGTCACCAGCGCCCAGATCGCCTGCGGCGGGAGCGTGGTGCCCCACTGCGGCATGCCATTGGGGCGGCCATGCTCGATCGTCAGATAAATGTCGGCCGGATCGTTGCCGTAAATCCAGACCTTGTCCGACAGCGCCGGGCCCATGCCGCCGCCGCCGCCCGGCGCGTGGCAGCCGGCGCAGTTCAATGAGTTGAACAGCTTCTTGCCTTCCATCCAGGCGTTCTTGTTGCCTTCATAAGGATTTTTGACCTGGCCCGGCTGGCCGATATGCAACCCGGAAACCGGCACGCGCTGGAGTTGCACGTCCGGGGATTCGACGGGCGGCAAGGCGACAGCCTGCGCGACGGCCAGCGCGGCTACGGACAGGCCGCACGCTGCGATGGCAAACGACATCATCAGATTTTTCATCGTGCCCTCCATGGTCGAAACCAGCGCGCGTGCGCGATGCCTTGAACGGCATCGGCTGCGATGATTTCCGAGGCAAAGATGCCGGTCAGGAGCCGCGCCATGGATGGTTGCCTGCTCATGCTTCCCTTCGCGAACACCCTCGCTCTCCTGCTATTCGGTTGACGTGATCTGCGCGGTGTCCTGGCCTGCCGTCGGCATGGCTTCCATCTTCAATTGCGGCACGCCGTACCCGGTGAGCAATGCCTCGATCGCACCATGCTTTTGGCGCAGGAACGCGTTCAACTTGTCGCGCAGGGCGGTATCGCCATGCCGCACCGCCATCGAAATCGAAAATTCAAAGGGCAAAACGGTGTGCACGTCGGTGATCGGCACCACCGTCAGCTTCACCGGCTCGCGCGTGGCGAAATAGCCGGCCAGCGGCCCCCACGCGATCGCGACATCCACGTCGCCTTTCGCCACCGCTTCCATCAGATCGGCAGCAGGGTTGGGCCGTCCAAAATCGGAGAACAATTTGTAGAGGTGCACGTTGCTGACGATGCCGCGATGCGCGAGCACCGAGCCGCTGGGCAAATCGGCCCAGTCGTCGCCGATCGCGTGCACACCGATTACCAGTTTGTGCAGACGCGGATCGTCCAGCGACTTCAATCGGTACCGCGCATTCGCGCGATACACCAGTGCATAGGTCGAGCGGTAATACGGATCGGTGGTGAGCGCTTCCTTGTCTTCGGTGGGCAGCGACATCACCACATCGCAGCGGTTTGCGTCGAGCGTGTCGCGCAGGAACTGCTTCTGCTGCATCGCCCAGGTGTATTCGACGGGCTTGCCCATCCAACTCCCGAGCATCTGCGCCAGCTTGTTCTCGAAACCCTGGCCGGCCCGGTTGGAGAACGGCAGATTGTTGGGATCGGCGCACGCGCAGCGCGCTACTCGTCTGCGCGGGCGCCGCGCCCGGATATTGCGTAGGCGTGGTTTGCGCAAAAGCGGATGCCGGCACGATCAGCGCAAGCACCAGCGCTTGTCCTGCGCAAGAAATCAAACGGAGCCACGGAGAAGCGTGGCCGGAAATGGCTGCTTTCACGCGCAGGGATGCGCACAAACCCATCACGGCGAACCTCCCGCCGTCGGCAATGCGAACACGTACAACTCACCGCCTTTGGCCGTGTAGTCCGGCAAATCCTGGGTGGCGCCGACGAAACCCAGCGCGCCGTAGGGATTGCGAGCGTCCAGGTCGCCCGATACCACCGCGCCCGACCAACCGCCGACGCCCGCCAGCACCGCGACATACTCGCGTCCATCCGGCCCCCGGTAGGCGATCGGCTGCCCGTTGATGCCGGAGCCGAGCCGGATCTTCCACAGCAGTTTTCCGGTCTTCGCATCCACCGCTTTGAACCAGCGATCCATCGTCCCGTAGAAGGCGATGCCGCCGGCGGTGACCAGCGCACCGCTCCAAACCGGGAAGTTTTCGTGATCCGACCAGACGATCCGCGCGTGCACCGGGTCGTAGGCGGTGAACGCGCCGCGATAGCCGCCCGGACCGGCTTTCATCGCCACCTTGGCGCCCACATACGGCGTGCCTTCGATGTAGCTGACCTTGGAGACTTCCTCGTCCTGGCAGACATTGTTGTGCGGGATGTACAGCATCCCTGTCATCGGCGAATACGCGGAAGGCTGCCAATCCTTGCCGCCGGTCGCGGCCGGACACATATTGCTGACGGTTTCGTTGAGCCTGGGTTCTTCGGCCGGGTTGACGACCGGCGCGCCGGTTTGCAGGCTGACGCGTTCTACCGTATTGGCGCCGGGCATGAACTTTTCCGCGGAAATGATCTTGCCGGTGGTGCGATCCTGCACGTACAGATAGCCATTGCGATCCGGATGCGCCAGCAGTTCACGCGGCTGCCCATTGATGTTGGCATCGAACAGCACGCTTTCGTTGATACCGTCGTAATCATGGGTGTCGTGCGGGTTCCACTGCACCGCCCATTTCGCCATGCCGGTATCGGGATCGCGTGCGAACAGTGTGCAAGTCCAGAAATTCAAGCCCGGGCGCTGGTACGGATTCCACGGCCCCGGATTGCCAGTGCCGTAATAGATGAGATTCAATTTGGGATCGTAAGTAATCCAGCCCCATACCGGGCCGCCGCCGATTTCCCACGCGGCCTTGTTGGGCCAACTGCTCACGCCCAGATCCTTGCCTTTGTCCTCGGGATATGGCGGATTGAAATCGGGGCCGATCAACACGTCCTTGTCGGGGCCGGTGGAATACGCCGTCCATTGCACATGACCGTCGCCGGTGTCGAGCGACTTCATCCAGCCGCGCACGCCGAGTTCGCCGCCACTCACGCCGACCAGCACGTGGTTCTTCACCACCAGCGGAGCCATGGTCATCGTTTCGCCGTGGTTGATCTCGCCCACCTTGGTGTTCCAAATCTGCTTGCCGGTTTTGGCGTCCACCGCGATGGTGTGGTCGTCCAGCGTATTGAAGAAAATCTTGCCGTCCGAATACGCCTCGCCGCGGTTGACCACATCGCAACAGGCCACGCCTTGTGCGGCCCGCTCCGGATGCGGCTTGAATACCCACTTGATCGCGCCGTCGTTCTTGAGATCCAGCGCATAGAGAATGTTGGGCCACGGCGTGACCACATACAGGGTGTCCCCGACCACGATCGGCGCGGCTTCATGCCCATGCAGCACGCCCGTGGAGAAGGTCCATGCGACGCTCAGGTTCTTTACGTTGTTCGCGTTGATCTGGTCGAGCTTGCTGAAGCGCTGGCCGTAATAGTTCTTGCCCGGCATCACCCATTGCGACGGGTCGGTTTCCATCTGCTGAGGATTCTGCGAGCCGCCGCTGTTGCGGGAAGCCTGATTATTCGCGGGCCTGGCCACCGCCGGCGGCTTTTTCTGCTGTGCGGCTTGCGCGTTGGAGAGCAGCATGGGCAACGCTGCGCACACCGCAACGGCGAGGGCGAGTTTCTTCATGTGCATGGAACCTCCGTGTTCCCCGCGACCGGCTCTCGCCGTCGCGCGCAGTTTTGTTGTTCCGCGATTACGGCCCGCCGTGGATCTCCACCGCGGCGTGCGTCAGCAATTGATAGTGCTTCTTCAGCACCGGCAGCGCCTGCACCGCAAGCTGCTTCACCTGCGGCGCGGTGCCCTTGTTCGCCTCGAAAGTGGTCAGTTCGATCGCCTGGATATGCCCGTCGGCTTCCATGTGCGCCCAGGCCTGGTCGAAATCCATGCCGTGCTTGTTCCGGAAGACCTGCATGTCCGACTTTTGCTGCGCGTTCGGCGCATCCGGCAGCTTCACGCCGAGCTGCTTGGCAACCGGTTGAAGCCTGGCATCCAATGCGGCGTGATCAGAAGCCAGCGTGTGCCCCGTCGTCCGGATCGAATCGGCATGACCGCTTTGCGCGGCCAGCGAGCCTGCGGCGATTTCAGCGAGATTGATCTGGTGCGCCTGTTGCAGCCACTTCTGATCCTGCGGCGACGCTTGCGAAAGAACCACGGCGGGCGCGAACCAGAGGGCCAGCAGAACCGCAGCGGGAGCAATCGATTTCATGCATCCGGCATCCTTGCCAGTGGAAAAGCGACTTACGCTCGCAACATAAACTTTGATTCGGGCAGCGTCAAACTCCCTTCGGATTTTCACGCATCGCTCACCACGACGGATGACAAACCGCTGGTGAAACCGGATTACAGCGCGGCCACGGTAGCTTCCGCCACCGCCTGATCCTGCGCGTTGTCGCCGCCGCTCACACCGATCGCACCAAGACATTGGCCATCTTGTTTCAGTGGAATGCCGCCGGGGAAAATCATGACGCGGCCCTGATTGGAAACCTGGATACCGTAGAACGGTTCGCCCGGCTGCGCCTTTTCAGCGAGACCCTTGGTCGGCAGCACGAACATGGCGGAAGTAAACGCCTTGTCTATCGCGATATCCACGCTGCCCTTCCACGCACCGTCCATGTGCGCGAACGCAACCATGTTGCCGCCGTTGTCCACCACCGCGATGTTCATCGGCTGGCCGAGCTCGCGCGCCTTGGCTTCGCCGGCGGCAACCATGCGACGCGCATCATCGAGAGAAACGGTCGATTGTTGAAGCATGACGTGTCTCCTATTTTTCAAGATCGCCCATGATGGCGAAATTCAAAACAGCGCATGGGCGGACCCCGTCCGCAACGACGGGCGATGCCCACCTGCCTGTCAAAGATGCCGATGGCGTCCCTGCATCAGCGCCGCTGCGGCCGCCGCACCCGCGGCCGCGGCGATCACACCCGACACCAGCGGATGACGCGCCGCCGGCGTGTACAGGCTGCGGCGCGGATGCCGATCGGGATAATCGCCTTCGATGCGCCCGTCGTGGCCGGCATGCGCGAGACTGTCCTCGCGTTCGCGCGCGGGCTCGTCGCGCAGTTGCATGTCCGTCATCATCTTGCCGCTGACCCAATCCATCGCGGAAGGGAAGTTCTTGTTCAAGGTGGTCATAACCTTGCCGGCGCCGCCGATGTAGATGTCGCGCACCGGATGGCTGGCTGCATGCAGAATCGCCTGAGCCACGTCTTCGGGTTTGTACAGCGGCGGCGGCAGCGTCGGTTCTTTCGGCATGTAATTGCGTGCGTGCTGCGCGAACGGGGTGGCGATCGCGCTCGGCTTTATGAGCGTCACCGACACGGGCGTGTCCTGCTCCTCCAGCTCCAGCCGCAACGCATCGGTGAAGCCCTTGATCGCGTGCTTGCTGGCGCAATACATGCCCTGCAACGGGATCGACATGTCCGACGCGATGCTGCCAAGATTGATCAGTGCGCCGCCGCGCTGGCGCAGATGCTTCACCGCGATCTGCGAGCCGTACACCAGGCCCCAGAAGTTGGTGTCGAAAAGGCGGTGGTGATCCTCGTCGCTTATTTCCTCAATGCGGCCGTAGATGGTGACGCCGGCGTCGTTCACCCAGGTATCGAAACCGCCGAAGCGCTCGATCGCGCGATCGGCAATTCGCTGCACCTGTCCGCGGTCGGCGACATCGGCGACCACATGGATGGCTTCGCCACCCAGCGATTCCAGTTCGCGGGCGATCTCTTTCAGGCTGCTTTCGTCGCGCGCGGCCAGCACCAGCTTCGCACCTTTTTTCGCCGCGGCTTTCGCGGCCGCAAGCCCGATGCCGCTGGAAGCGCCGGTGATGACAATGGTTTGTTCCCGGATCGGTTTGAGTCGAATGGCCATCCTAGAATCCTCTTGCAATCGGTGGCGAGTTGAACGTGGCCGGCGATTCCACCGGGCGTTGCCCAGTCTGGAATCCAGCGTATGAAGGACGCGTCTTGTTTGTACGCCAGCGCTGCCCACTGCGGGCAGCCGGTTTGAGCGCGGCCCGCGATCACGCTATAGTTCGCAGCCCTGCGGGGGCGCATAGCTCAGCGGTAGAGCACTACCTTGACATGGTAGGGGTCACAGGTTCGATCCCTGTTGCGCCCACCACTTCGCGTGATGAAAACGGCGAACCCATGCTCGCCGTTTTTGTTTTTGAGTATCCTTCGCGCTTTGGCGGACACGCGCGCATGGAACAGCCCGGCCTGATCGGCGACATCGGCGGCACCAATGCGCGCTTCGCGTTGACCGATCTGTCTGCGCCTTCGCCGGAGATCCTGCATGAGCGCACTTTTGGCGATGGCGAATTTGCCAGCCTCCAGGATGCCGCGCTGCACTATCTATCCGATGTGGCAGTAAAGCCGAAGCGGGCCGCGCTGGCGGTCGCCTCGCCCATCCATGGCGACGAAGTCGTGTTCACCAATCGCGCGTGGTCGTTCAGCCGCGGAGCGGTGCAGCGCGCGCTGGCCCTGGATGAGCTGCAGGTGATCAACGACTTCGGCGCGATCGCGTGGGCGGCGCCGCAACTGGATGCCTCCGTGCGCGTGGTGATGCATGGCCAACTCGCCGCTTCGCTGCAGCCGCCGATCACCTTGATCGGCCCCGGCACGGGGCTTGGCGTTGCGTTGCTGGTCGGCCCGCGGGCGCAGGGCTGGCGCGTGGTGGAAACTGAAGGCGGCCATGCCTCGTTTGCGCCACAGGATAAGGAAGAACATCAGGTCGCGCGCTGGATCGCGGCGCGTTGCGGACGCGTTTCCAACGAGCGCCTGCTGAGCGGCGACGGACTCAGCCATATTGATGCCGCGCTGCGCGGCGTGGTTCCAGCGGCACTCTCCGCGCCGCAGCCTGGCACACGCACGGCAAAGGAAATCGTCGCGGCCGCCTTGCAGGACAACGATGCGGACGCGAAGCGCGCGCTGGATCTGTTCTGCCGCGTGTTCGGCGGCGTGGCCGGCGACGCGGCGCTGCTGCATGGCGCGCGCACGGTGATGATCGCCGGCGGCGTGGTTCTGCATTTCCTGGATTATTTTCTTGCCAGCGAATTCATGCGGCGCTTCAGCGACAAGGGCCGCTATCGCGACTACATGCAGCGCATCGCGGTGCAGGTCATCACGCACGCCAATCCGGGCCTCCTGGGCGCCGCGGTGGCATTGCGAAACTCCGCATAGCAGCCCCGCATTTGCAGCGGGCGGCAAGCTTCCATGCATTTTGTTTGCGGATGACGGCGTATAAAGGAGCGGCATGAACCTTGCGCGACGCCAACTCGAAGGCGAATTGATGGACGACCCATCGCTTGCCGCGCACGCGCATGATGCGGCGTTGCACGGTTTGCGACGCATCAACCTCATCAGCCGCACGGTCGCAAGCCTCTGGCCGACGCTCGCGGGCATCCTCGCGGCGCAACGCGGCGCGCGCGCGTCCTTGCTGGATGTCGCCTGCGGCGGCGGCGATGTCGCGATAGCGATTGCGCAGCATGCGCAGAAACACGGCTTCGAACTCGCGGTGCACGGGTGCGACCTCAGCGACACGGCGCTGCATCACGCTTCCGCGCTTGCGGCGCACGCGCGCGTGCCGGTGACGCTCTTCCGCGCAAACATCCTGTCCGATCCTCTGCCGCAGCGGTACACGATCATCATCAGCACGCTGTTCCTGCATCACCTGAGTGACGCGCAGATCGTGTTGGTGCTGCGCAGGCTTGCCGCGCACACCGATCATCTTGTGATCAGCGATCTCATCCGCGGGCGATTCGGTTACCTGCTGGCCTGGTTCGGCACGCGGCTGCTGTCACGCTCCCCCATTGTTCACGAGGATGGCCTGCGTTCGGTGCGCGCCGCGCTCACGCTCTCCGAAGCGCGCGCACTCGCGGGCGAAGCCGGGTTGCGCAATGCGCGTTTCGAGCGCCGCTGGCCACGGCGATTCCTGATGACCTGGTCGCGCGCATCGAACGGAAATCCCGATGCGGCTGGATGAGCTGCCAGGCGAATGGGATGCGATCGTGGTCGGCGCAGGCGTCGCCGGCGCGATGAGCGCGCTGCATCTCGCGCGTTCAAAGCTGCGCGTGCTGCTGGTTGAGAAATCGCGTTGGCCGCGCGAGAAAGTCTGCGGCGGCTGCCTCAATGCGGCGGCGTTGCGCGCACTCGCCGATGCCGGCGTGTGCTTGAGCCAGGGACGCGGCTACGCGCGCATGCGGCTTGCATCTCGCGCCCGCATGGCGGATTTTCCGTTGCCGGCAGGCTTGGCGATTTCGCGAAAGTGTCTGGATGCGATCCTGGTCGAGCACGCGCTCCGCGCCGGTGCGCACTTTGTATCGGAAGCCCGCGCGAGCCTTGGTGCAGCTGCGCCGCAGGCGCGCGCAGTCGTGTTGCGACAAGGTTCGCAGCAGCGAACCTTTTCCGCCCGCGTGGTGCTCGATTGCGGTGGACTCGCCAGCCGTTTGCTTCCCGAAGTCGATTGGCGGATCGAACCTGGCGCGCGCATCGGCGTGGGCGCGAGCGTTGCCGAGGTACCAGCGTGGTATCGGGCCGGCACGATCCACATGGCTTGCGCGCGTCACGGTTACGTCGGACTGGTACGCGCAGAAAGCGGGACTGCCAATGTTGCCGCCGCGCTGGATCCAGCATGGTGCAGCGAAACCGGCGGACCCGCGCGAGCGGTCGCGCAGATTCTGGAGACCGCCGGCTTTCCGGTCATCGGGAATCTGCATGACCTCCATTGGCTTGGTACACCGCGCCTCACGCGCAGGCGCCGTGCACTGGGCGCCGAACGCGTGCTGATCCTCGGTGATGCCGCCGGCTACATGGAACCGTTTACCGGCGAGGGCATGGCTTGGGCGCTCGCGGATGCGGCGGCCGTGACACCGCTCGCGCGCGCAGCAGTCATGCATTGGGACAACTCCGTCGTGACACGCTGGAGCACACTTCACGCGCGCACCGCGCGAGCTCGGCAACGCGTGTGCCGGAATGTATCGAGGCTGCTGCGGCGCCCGCGCCTGCTCGGTGCGGTGTTGCCGATCATCAACGCCGCACCCACGCTGGTCTCGCCGTTGTCAGCACGGTTGAATCGGGATTTCGGGTTCATCGCAACGGTGCGCAAGTGAGTCCAGTCAGGATTCCCGGCATCGGCACGGCGCTGCCGCGGGCATCGTTCGCCCAGGAAACCGCGATCCCGCTGGCGGCCGCGCGCTGCTGCAACAACGAACGCGAACGCGCCTGGCTGGAGCGCATCTATCGCGCCAGTGGTGTGCGGCGCCGCGGCAGTGTATTGCTCGCTCGCGATGACGATGCCGCATCGGTCGAGGCTTTCTATCCGTCGCCGACAAGTCCCGGTGATCGCGGCCCCGGCACGGCCATGCGACTGGCGCGTTACGCGCAGGAAGCGGGGAACCTTGCGGCACGTGCGTGTGCCGATGCATTCGTGGATGCCGCTATCGATCCGACGAGCATCACGCATCTGGTCACGGTGTCATGCACGGGCCTGTTCTCGCCGGGGCTGGATGCTGAGCTGATCGAACGACTGGGAGTGCCGCGCGATGTGGGTCGCGCCAATCTGGGCTTCATGGGCTGTCACGGTGCGCTGAATGGATTGCGCGCGGCGGCCGCGTTCGCGCAGGCGGCACCCGATGCGCGCGTGCTGCTGTGTTGCGTCGAGTTGTGCAGCCTGCACTTCTGTTACGGCTGGAATCCGCAACAGGTGGTCGCCAACGCGCTGTTCGCGGATGGCGCTGCCGCCGCGATTGTCACCCAGGCGATCGGCAACTCGACGTTCAGATTGACCGATTGCGCGAGTCTGCTGACCAGCGATTCGGGCGACGCGATGACCTGGCGCATCGGCGACCACGGCTTTGAAATGGGCCTGACGCAAGAAGTGCCGCGCTGCATCCGCGCCTCACTGCGCGGCTGGCTGGAACCATGGCTCGCGTCGCGTGGGTTGACGATAAATGACGTCGCGCAGTGGGCGATCCACCCCGGCGGCCCGGACATCATTCAAGCCGCGCTCGACGCGCTCGGCTTGCCGGACAATGCAGGCGACGCATCGCGCGCGGTGCTCGCCGCGCACGGCAATATGTCTTCACCGACCGTGCTGTTCATCCTGCAGCGGATGCGCGCAAGCGCCGCTGCCGGGCCGACCGTCGCACTTGGATTCGGGCCGGGGCTGGTCTTCGAGGCGGCGCTGTTTGCGTGACCGGGGGGAATTCGCCATCCCGCTCGACAACTCACTGCATCAACGCCCTTTCCCGCACCTGCTTGATCTCGTCGCGCAGTTTCGCCGCGTCCTCGAACTCGAGATTCTGCGCGTGTTTGTACATCTGCGCTTCGAGTTTGCGGATCAGCGCGGCGGCGGCGTGAGCGTCGAGGCTGGCGTAGTCGTGGGGATCTTCCGCAACCATCTGCGTGGTCATGCCGCGCTGCTTGCTGCGCGCGCGACCGGCCGCGGGTTCGCGTGCGCCCTCCATGACATCGGCGATGTTTCTGACGATCGATCGCGGCGTGATGCCGTGTTCGAGGTTGTATTCAACTTGCCTGGCGCGACGGCGATCGGTTTCGTCGAGAGCGGCCTGCATCGACCTGGTGATCGTATCGGCATAGAGGATCGCCTTGCCGCGCAGGTTGCGCGCGGCGCGGCCGATGGTCTGGATCAAGGAACCCGCCGAACGCAAAAATCCTTCCTTGTCGGCATCCAGGATCGCGACCAGCGAGACCTCGGGCATGTCCAGGCCTTCGCGCAGGAGATTGATGCCGACCAGCACATCGAACTTGCCAAGGCGCAGGTCGCGGATGATCTCCACGCGCTCGACGGTTTCGATATCGGAGTGCAGATAACGCACCTTGATGCCGTGCTCGTGCAGGAAGTCGGTGAGGTTCTCGGCCATGCGCTTGGTCAGCGTGGTGACCAGCACCCGGTCGCCCAGCGCGATGCGCAGCTTGGCTTCACCGAGCAGATCGTCCACCTGGCTGCGCGCCGGGCGTACTTCCACTTCCGGGTCGACGAGGCCCGTCGGCCGCACCACCAGCTCGATCACGCTGTTGCCGGATTTCTGCATTTCGTATTTGCCCGGCGTGGCGGAAACGAAGACGGTGCGCGGCTCGCGCGCTTCCCATTCCTCGAAACGCAGCGGCCGGTTGTCCAGCGCGCTCGGCATGCGGAAGCCGAACTCGACCAGGGTTTCCTTGCGCGAGCGGTCGCCCTTGTACATGCCGCCGAGCTGCGGCACGGTGACGTGCGATTCGTCCACCACCAGCAACGCGTCCGCCGGCAGATAGTCGAACAGCGTCGGCGGCGGTTCGCCAGGTGAGCGGCGCGTCAGGTGCCGCGAATAATTCTCGATGCCCTGGCAGTAACCGATTTCGGTCAGCATCTCCAGGTCGTAGCGGGTGCGCTGCTCCAGCCGTTGCGCCTCGACCAGCTTGTTCTGGTTGCGCAGGCGTTCCAGCCAGTCGGTCATTTCCAGCTTGATCGTCTCGATCGCGTTCAACACACTGGCGCGGGTGCTGGCGTAATGCGTACGCGGATACACGGTGTAACGCGGCACCTTGCGAATGGTCTCGCCGGTGAGCGGATCGAACAGCGCCATACCCTCCACCACGCCGTCGAACAATTCGATGCGCAACGCTTCGGTCTCGTTCTCTGCGGGGAACACGTCGACTACTTCGCCGCGCGCGCGCCAGGTGCCGCGATGCAGTTCGACTTCGTTGCGCGTGTATTGCAATTCGGTGAGATGACGGATCAGTTCGCGCTGGCCGATGCGTTCGCCAACCGACAGGATCAGACGCAGCGAAAGATAGTCTTCCGGGTTGCCCAGGCCGTAGATCGCCGACACCGTGGCCACGATCAGCGAATCGCGGCGCGACAGCAACGCCTTGGTCGCGGCGAGGCGCATCTGCTCGATGTGTTCGTTGAGCGAGGAATCTTTTTCGATGTAGGTGTCGCTGGAGGGAATATAGGCTTCCGGCTGATAGTAGTCGTAGTAGCTGACGAAATACTCGACCGCGTTGTCCGGAAAGAACTGGCGGAATTCGCCATACAACTGCGCGGCCAGGGTCTTGTTCGGCGCCAGCACCAGGGTGGGTTTCTGGATCGCCTGCACCACGTTGGCGATGGTGAAGGTCTTGCCTGAACCGGTGACGCCCAGCAGCGTCTGCGCCGCCAGCCCGGAATCGAAACCCTCGATCAATTTCGCGATCGCCTGCGGCTGGTCGCCCGCTGGCTGGTACGGCGCGACCAGCCGGAACGGTTCGTCGCTGCGTTGCAAAGTGTGGTCATCCATCTCGCAATTATAGGTCGCCCGCCGGGGGCGCCTGCATGAGGCGCCGGACCCCCGGAAAAACGTGCGCGGCATCACATTCGGAGTAAGCTCCGCCGGGTCAAACAGGGGCTCCGGCATGATCACCGCTTCCGCCGCTACCGACACCCAGCAGACTTTTGACGAGGATGCCTGGGACGATCTCCTCAATTACATCGAGGAGCATCGCGTCATCCCGATCATCGGGCCCGATCTGCTGCGCGTGCAAACCGACAGCGGCTTGCGGCCGCTCTATCTGTGGCTCGCCGAAAAGCTGGCGGCGCGTTTGTCCGTGGATACCGCGGCGTTACCTCAACCGCTGACGCTGAATGACGTGATGTGCAGCTACCTCGGCCAGCGCGGACGCCGCGAGGAAGCCTACACGCGGTTGCGCTCGATCATGCGCGAAGTGCAGTTCGAGCCGCCGCTGGCGTTGCGGCAACTGGCGCAGATCACCGACTTCGACTTGTTCGTCACCACTACGTTCGATCCGTTGCTGGAAAACGCGATCAACCTGGAACGGCATGGCGGCCAGCCAGGCGCCGAGGTCATTGCCTACACGCCCAGCCGCATTGCGGACCTGCCCAGCGAACGCAGTCAATTGCGGCGCACCGTCGTCTATCACCTGCTCGGCCGCTTGTCCGCTTCGCCCACATACGTATTGTCGGACGAGGACATGCTGGAGTTCATCTGCGCGTTGCAGTCCGAGCATCTGACGCCGGAAAAACTTTTCCATGAACTCGAACACAATCATCTGCTGCTGATCGGCAGCGATTTTTCCAACTGGCTTGCTCGTCTGTTCCTGCGCATGGCCAAGCGCAAGCGTCTGTCCGATCCGCGCGACGTCACCGAAGTGTTCGCCGACGACCATACCTTGCAGGACGGGCGGCTGGTGGCATTCCTGCAGCAGGTCAGCGTGCGCACCCGCGTGTATGCCGGCGCCGAAGCGTTCGTGGCCGAATTGCACCAGCGGTGGAGCGCGCGCCAACGCAGCGCATCCCCGGCGAGCGGCGGCAGCGCGGTTTCCCCGCAACGGTTTCTCCCACCGGCGCGGGAAATGCCGGAGAACGCGATCTTCATCAGCTACGCGCGCGAAGACCTGCCTGCGGTGCAGCGGCTGAAAGCCGGCATGGATGCTGCCGGGCTGACCACCTGGTTCGACCTCGACCGGCTGGAAGGCGGCGACGATTACGACCGCAAGATCCGCGCCAATATCGCGCGTTGCAGTTACTTCGTGCCGGTGATTTCCACCACGACCCAGCACCGTCACGAAGCCTACTTCCGTCGCGAATGGAGTTACGCGGTGGATCGCATCCGCAACATGGCCGGCGGCGCGGTGTTCATCCTGCCGGTGTGCATCGACGACACGCCCGAATCCGCGGCGCTGGTGCCGGAACAATTCAAGGCGGTGCACATGCTGCGGCTCGCCGGTGGTGAACCGACGCCCGAATTCCTGCGCCGGTTGCAAGACCTGTTCAGCGGGAGAACCCCATGAACACAGTCAATGCCGATCCCGATTCGGTCGCGATCGATCCGGAAAACCCGTGGCTGGGGTTGTTCTCCTACTCCGAGGAAACCCGCGCGTACTTCCACGGCCGCGACGAGGAAGCCGCGGAACTCGCGCGGCGCGTGCAGCGCAAATTGCTGACCGTGCTGTTCGGACAATCGGGCCTGGGCAAGACTTCGCTGCTGCGCGCCGGCCTGGTGCCGCGCCTGCGCGACGACGGCTATTGCCCGGTCTACGTGCGCATCGACTACGCGCCGGAATCACCCGCGCCCTCCGAACAGATCAAGCAGGCGATTTTCCGCGCCACCTCGGCGGCCGGCCACTGGACCCGGCCGGGCAGTTCGATCGAAGGCGAATCGCTGTGGGAATTCCTGCATCACCGCGGCGACCTGCTGCGCGACGCGAACGGCCAGGTGCTGATGCCGCTGCTGATCTTCGATCAATTCGAGGAGATCTTCACGCTCGGACAAGCCGATGATGCGGGCCGGCTGCGCGCCAAACAGTTTCTGG
Organism: Rhodanobacteraceae bacterium; assembly: GCA_035606235.1. Lineage (GTDB taxonomy): Bacteria > Pseudomonadota > Gammaproteobacteria > Xanthomonadales > Rhodanobacteraceae > 66-474. The sequence goes on along the minus strand of DATNFU010000006.1, from coordinate 1,439 downwards.
AAGATCTCGCCGATCTGGTCGAAAACCGTCCGCCGGTCGCATTGGAGCGGCGGCTGGAAACCGACGACAACGCGGCGGAAGCGTTCGATTTCGCCCGCGCCGATTACCGCATCCTGATCGCGTTGCGCGAGGACTATCTGGCGCATCTGGAAAGCGTCAAGGGCATCATGCCCTCGATCACCCAGAACCGCATGCGCCTCGCGCGCATGGACGGCGCGCAGGCATTGAGCGCGGTGCTGAAACCCGGCGGGAAACTGGTCTCGCAGGAAGTGGCCGAATCCATCGTGCGCTTCGTCGCCGGAGGTTCGGAACTGGGCAATGCCGAAATCGAACCCTCATTGCTGAGCCTGGTCTGTCGCGAACTCAACACGGTGCGCCAGGGCCAGGGACGCAGCGAAATTTCCGCCGACCTGCTGGCAGGTTCGCGCGACACGATCCTCTCCGAATTCTACGAACGCGCGCTCGGCGACCAGCCGCCCGGCGTGCGCCGCGTCATCGAAGACGAGTTGCTGACCGAATCCGGCTATCGCGAAAGCCTTGCCGAGGAACGGGTGATCAAGGCGCTCGCGGCGGCCGGCGCGACGGTCGACGCGCTGGCGACGCTGGTCAACCGGCGGCTGCTGCGCATCGAGGAACGCCTCGACATGCGGCGGGTGGAACTCACCCACGACGTGCTGTGCAGCGTGGTGCTCGCCAGCCGCAACCAGCGTCACGCGCGCGAAGCACGCGAGCAAGCCGAGCGTCAGCTCGCCGCGCAGCGCGAGCGCGAAGCAGCCATCCATCGCGCACTGCTGCGTGCGCGCACGACCGCGACCGTGTGCGTGGTGCTGATGCTGCTCGCCGTCGCCGGCGCGATCTTCGGCCTGGTCAATATGCGACGCGCGCGCATCGCGCAAGCCGAAGCGCAGAACTCGCGCAGCAACGCCGAAAAGCTCGTCAGCTTTCTGATCGAGGATTTTTATGCCGAGCTCGCACCCACCGGCCGGCTCGATACACTCGGCAAGCTCGCGCACATGACCGTGAATTACTACGACGGCTTGCCGCCGCAACTGGTGACGCCACAGACGCAAATCAATCGCGCGATGGCACTGGTCCGCGAAGGCGCGGCCGAGAATGCAAGTGGCAAGACAGATGCCGCCTACAAAAACTTCGGCGAAGCGCAGGCCGTATTCGAAAAGCTGCGCGCTTCCGGCGATCGCAGTGAGGCTGTCACCTACGGGCTGGCATTGGCCTTGTCCAGCGAAGGCAATAATTACGCCTTTGGCGGACGCGGCACCGCAGCGCAGTTGCAGCAAGCGGCGGATTTGTTGCGGCCGCTGGTCTACGCGCCGAATGGGTCGCGCCGGGTTCGGCAATTGTACGCGGACACCTTGAATTATTTCAGCTTCAGCCAGCCGAAGCCGGCAGCGGTGGCCACTTGCAATGAGGCGCGCAAGGTG
>DATNFU010000005.1:0-47319 GCA_035606235.1 Rhodanobacteraceae bacterium | reverse complement strand
TGGAAACGACGCCCGGCGCTCAGTACCGATTCATCGCCTGCGCGCGAATATGCGCCTGAAGCACTCACGCTTCGGAGGCGAACATGAACACCCGAATTTTCCGTCGTAGTCTGATCGCCGCGGGCTTGCTGCTGGCCGGCGTCGTCGCGGCCCCGGCCGCATTTGCGCGCAGCCATGTCAGCATCGGCCTGGGCTTCTATGGCCCGGGCTACAGCGTCGGTTACAACAACTGCGTCAACTGCTATTACCCGCCGGCATATCCGGCGTATTACTCCGGCTACTACGCGCCGGCCCCGGCTTATTACTACGATGCGGCGCCGGTTTACTACGATCCCTATCCCGCGTACGGCACCGTTTATTACGGCAGCGCGTATTACGGCGGTTACTACCACCATCGCTGGGGCGACCGCGACGACTGGCGCGGGCGCGACCGGGATCACCGCTGGCATGACCACGATCACGATCACGACGGCGGCTGGCACCACTGATGTCCATGGGGTTGAAGTCGGGCGGCCAATGGGCCGCCCGACTTGTTTACAGAGCTGGTTACAGCGTTTCTAACAAGGACTGTGATAAAAAGCTCGGGACATGACCCAGCCCGAACCCAGTAACGGCTCCGCCGGTATTGCCGTGGATGGCAATCCGGCGTTGACTTTTTTTCGCGAGTGGTTGCGCAATCCTTTTGCGATGGCGGCGGTTTCCCCGTCGGGTCGTCAATTGGCCTCGCTGATGATGGAGCAGCTTCCGCCGGAGGCGTGCCGGGTCATCGAACTTGGTGGCGGCACCGGCGCGTTCACCCGTGCACTGCTGGATCACGGCATCGAACCGCATCATCTGCTGGTAGTCGAGTTGAACGAGGCGCTGCATCATTATTTGCGCGAGCGCTTTCCGGGCGTGCACGTGGAGTGCGGCGATGCCCGGCACGTGCACGAGATTGCCCAGCGCTGCGGCGTGCTGGAGGAGTCCGGCTCGGTGGATGCGGTGATCAGCGGGCTGGGGTTGCTGTCCATGTCACGCACCACCCAGCGCGAGATCCTGCGCAGCGCATTCGAAGTGTTGTCGCCGCAGGGGCGCTTCATCCAGTTCACCTATGGTCCGCTCAGCCCGGTGTCGCGCGAGCTGCTGGACGAACTCGATCTGAAGGCGCTGCGCGCGGGTACCGCGTGGCGCAACATGCCACCGGCGAACGTGTTCGTGTATCGGCGCCGCACATCGCGCGGTATTCACGCCCGCCGTCCCTAGCGCCTATCCCTGCGTGCGAAGCGGCCGATCGTGGCCGCACTCTTCACAAGGGCAATTCCAGCGCGTACTCGACCATTCCGTCCTGGCGCGCCCAACCGAGCGATTCGTAAAGGGCTTGCGCCTGCGCGTTGTCCTGCGCGGTTTGCAGGGTAAGCCGGGTCACGCGGGTTTCCAGCGCGTGTTCGCGCGCCCGCTGCAACAACGCGCGCGCCACCCCGCGCCGCCGCGTCGCTTGCGTGACGAACAGGTCATTCAAGATCCACAGCCGCCGTGCGGAAACGGACGAGAAGCATGGATACAACTGGGTGAAGCCGAGCGCGTTTCCATTGTCGTCGCGCGCCAGGAAGATCACCGATTCATTGTTGGCCAGCCGTTCGTGCAGGAAGGCGTGCGCCGCGGCCGGGTCGGACGGCTTGCCGTAGAACATGCGATAGGCGCTGAACAAGGACGCCAGGACATCGAGATCGGCGAGTGTTGCGCGGGTGATCGCACAGCAGTCATTTGCCATTGCGCTCCCCCCCTTGTGGTCCGTAGAACATTACCCAGGTGGCGAAATCATTGGAGAATTCCTCGAAACGATGTTCCACGCCAGCCGCCACGAACAATACGTCACCCGCCGAGCAGGCCTGATAACCATCACCGTTGTGAAAAAATCCGTGCCCCGCGATTACGACGTAGACCTCATCGCGCTCGTGGGGCTTCTGGATGTCCAGGTCGCGCGGGCAGAAGATGCCCAAACTCAAGCTGCCATGCTCGAACAGCGCGGCGAAATCGGCACCGTGCAGAGCTTCCAGCGTCTTCAATGCTTCGGCGAGGATCAGGTGCGCGCGGTCGGCCATGTTCGTCCCTTGGGCTTTATCCGAGTGTCATCAGTTGGTGATAGACATATATGCCGAGAAATGCCGCGAAGCAGACCAGTAGCAGCGCCAGCAGGCCGTCCCCCACGACGGTTCCGTAGCCGACTTCTTCCTCGCATGCGATCGTCTTGCGGTGGTGCACGAAGCGTACGGTCGCGCCAATGATGATCACCACACCAAGCGCGATCAGTGCCAGCCCGACGACTTGTGCGGCGTGAAGATGATGATGGGCGGCTACCGGAGAAAACACTCCGGAACTTGCCGGGGGGCTCGCGGAGCCGGATCGCCCGAGATACGCCAGGAACAGGTCGAAACGCTCGACCAGAAATCCGAATGCCATGATCGCGACAGCCGTGCGCACCCAGGCCAGATAGGTGCGTTCGTTGGCGGCGTGGTCGCGGAAGCGAGGGATCATGAGTCAGCTATTTCAGAAAAGATTGCCAATGCGCTTCTGAAACAATCGCGATTCGCGCCTCGGCCTTTTGCGGCGGGCTGGGCTTTGTTGCCAGCCTACAACAGCCTTGCCGACCGCCGCTACGCTGCCTTCGCCTTCACCGCCAGCGCTTGCAGCAGCTCTTCGGCGACGCGCAGGCGTTCGGTCGCGCCGGGCAGGTCCAGCGTGATGCGCAGCTTGTCCTGGCCGTCCAGCTTGTAGACGCGCGGCTGCCGCTGGATCAGGCGCAGGATCGTCATCGGCTCGACATCGGGCTTGTCGCGGAAGATCACGCGGCCGCCGTTCGGCCCCAATTCCAGTTTGCGGATACCCATTGGCGTGGCGCGCAGCTTCAGCGCCGCGAGCGCGAACAGGTTCTTGGCCGGCTGTGGCAGCAGGCCGAAGCGGTCGATCATTTCGACCTGCAATTCGCGCAGCGCGAAATCATCGCGCGCGCTGGCGATACGCTTGTACAAGGTCAGGCGCGCGTGCACGTCGGGCAGGTAATCGTCCGGGATCAGCGCCGACAGGTGCAGCTCGATTTCTGTTTCGTGCTCGCTGGTGAGTTCGAAATCCGGCACCTTGCCGCTCTTCAGGGCGCGCACCGCGCGATCCAATAATTCTGTATAGAGCGAAAAGCCGATCTCCTGGATTTGCCCGGATTGCTCTTCGCCCAGCAGCTCGCCCGCGCCGCGGATTTCCAGGTCATGGGTGGCCAGGGTGAAACCGGCGCCGAGCTCTTCCAGCGCGGCGAGGGCTTCCAGGCGTTTCTCCGCATCCGCGGTCATCGCCTTGCGGTCCGGAACGATCAGGTAGGCATACGCGCGGTGATGCGAGCGGCCGACGCGACCGCGCAACTGATGCAATTGCGCCAGGCCGAAGTGATCGGCGCGGTCGATCACGATCGTGTTGGCGGTCGGTACGTCGATGCCGGACTCGATGATGGTGGTGCACACCAGCACGTTGAAGCGCTGCCGGTGGAAATCCAGCATCGCCTGTTCCAGTTCGCGCTCGTGCATCTGGCCGTGCGCGATGCGGATCCGTGCATCCGGCACCAGCGCTTCCAGCTCGCGCGCGGTGCGCTCGATCGTATCCACGCTGTTGTGCAGGAAATACACCTGGCCGCCGCGCGAAAGTTCGCGCTGGAAGGCTTCGCGCACCAGCGCCGGATCGTATTGCGCCACCAGCGTTTTCACCGCCATGCGATGTGCCGGCGGCGTGGCGATGATGGACAGGTCGCGCAACCCGCTCATCGCCATGTTCAGTGTGCGCGGGATCGGCGTGGCAGTGAGCGTAAGCAGATCCACTTCCGCGCGCAGCTTTTTCAACTGTTCCTTGTGGCGCACGCCGAAGCGGTGCTCCTCGTCCACGATCACCAGCCCCAGATCCTTGAATTTCACATCCGGCTGCAGCAGCTTGTGGGTGCCGATCACCACGTCCACTTTCCCGTCCGCCAGTTTCTTCAGTGCTTCGGTGGTGTCTTTCTTCGAGCGAAAGCGGGAAAGCAATTCCACACGCACCGGGAAATCCGCGAGCCGGTCGCGGAACACGTCGTAATGCTGCTGCGCGAGCAAGGTGGTCGGCACCAATAACGCGACCTGCTTGCCGGCGGTCGCGGCGGCGAATGCCGCACGCAGAGCGACCTCGGTCTTGCCGAAACCGACGTCGCCGCAGACGACGCGATCCATGGCGCGCGGTGCCGAGAGGTCTTCCAGCACTGCGTCGATCGCGGCCTGCTGGTCGGGGGTTTCCTCGAACGGAAAGCCGTCGGCGAATTGCGCCAGCATCGCGCGATCGAAGTTGAAGGCCATGCCGGGCCGCGACGCGCGTTGTGCGTGGATCGCCAGCAATTCGGCGGCTGCGTCGCGCACTTTTTCCGCGGCTTTCTTCTTGGCGCGCTCCCAGGCTTCGCCGCCCAGTGAATGCAGCGGTGCCAGTTCCGGCGCCGCGCCCGAGTAGCGACTGACGAGCGCCAGCTGCGCGACCGGAACGTACAGCTTGTCGCCCCTGGCGTATTCGATGGCCAGAAATTCACCGGGCATGTCGCCGACATCCAGCACGACCAGCCCCAGATAGCGACCGACGCCATGGTCCACGTGCACGATCGGCGCGCCGATCGCCAGTTCCGAAAGATCGCGCACGATTGCTTCCGGGTCGCGTTCGCTGACGCGCCGCCGTCGCTCGGAACGCGCCCGCTCTCCGATCAGTTCGCGCTCGGTGAAGACCGCGATGCATGGTTGTTCGAGGATGAAGCCGCGTTCCAGCGGGGCGACGGTGATGCAAAAGCGCGACGCATTCCCGGGCATGCCGTGCGGTTGCTCGTCATTCGGGCGCAGGCCGGAATCCACTTGCGAGTTCTGCATCCATGCGCCTGGACACCCGTCACTCGCCGGCACGGATGACGAAGCAGTTGGTGGGGACGGGAAATTGGCAAACCCCTGCCAGCCCGCCACCGCTTCCGGTCGCAGTTCCGCGGCAGCGAGCTGCTCCAGCAGCGCTTCCCGACGCCCGGCCGAGTCGGCCGCGATCAACACGCGTTGATCGCGGTGCGCGCCGAGATACTCGCGCAGCTTCTGCGCGAACGACCCGTGTCGATGATCGCCGCGCAGTTCCGGCACCGCGCGGGTACCGGTATCCGTCGCGCGCGGATCATTTGCATCCATGTCCACGCGCAGAACCCCGTTCAACCGCTCGCGCAGCGATTGCGGCGGCAGGTACAACTCCGTGGCGGGAAGGATCGGCCGTTCGATGTCGTGCGCGCGCTGCTCGTAGCGCTCGCCGGTCTGCTTCCAGAAATGTTCCGATGCATCCAGCGCGCCTTCACCAAGCACGAACAGCGCATCACCGGAGAGATAATCAAACAGCGTTTCGGTGTGCTCGAAAAACAGCGGGAGGTAATACTCGATGCCTGCCGGCGACACGCCCGCCTTCATGTCCTGATAGATCGGGCAGCGCCGCACGTCGATTGGAAAGCGCTCGCGCAGCCGCTCCCGGAAGACCTTGGTTGCTTCATCCGTCAAGGGAAATTCGCGCGCGGGCAGCAGCTCGACCGCGTCCACCTGTTGCAACGAGCGTTGCGTTTCCGGATCGAAGCTGCGGATCGAATCGATCTCCTCGTCGAACAATTCGATGCGATAGGGTTCGCGCGTGCCCATCGGAAAGATGTCGATCAGCGCACCGCGTACCGCGAAGTCGCCCGGCTCGTTGACTTGCGGCACGTGCCGATAGCCGCAGGCTTCCAGCCGTCGCTGTTCGTCGGCGAGATCGAAATGCTGCTTGCGCGCGATGGACAACCCGGAGCCTGCGATGTGCGTGCGTGGCGCGAGTCGCTGCATCAGCGTCGCGACCGGCACGACCAGTACGCCGCGGCGCACGCTCGGCAGGCGATACAAGGTGCTGATGCGCTGCGACACGATTTCCGGATGTGGGCCGAACAGGTCGTAGGGCAGGGTTTCCCAATCCGGAAAATGCAGCACCGGCAAGTCGCCGGCGAACACCTGCAATTCGTCTTCCAGCGCGCGCGCGGAATGCGTGTCGCGCGCGATCGCCACCACCATGCCGGCATGGGCGCGTGCCGTTTCGCACAGCAGCAGCGCGAGCGAGGAGCCGACGGGCGGTGCCCAGGTTTTGCGCTGGTTGGCGCTGCGCGGCAGCGGAGGAAGCGGGAATTCGCTGGGTGTCATGATGGGCCAAAGACAATGAAAAGCACTGCCGGACGCGAGATGCGGCCAGCAGAAAACGACAAGCGTGAAGTTTAACGCGTGTTTGCAAGAGACGGCGCATTGCGCGCGTCGCGCGCAGACGCGCTTCTGCCAAGCGGCTTCCGCGGGAGCCGGCCCGCCGGCGACCGGTCATGACACATTGGATAGACTGGGCGCCGGCAAAGGACGAATACGAATGTCCCACCACGGCGAGAACAAATCTTCTTCCCTGCGCGCGGTGTTGCTGGCGCTAGGTGCGAATTTCGCGATTTTCGTGTGCAAGCTCGGGGCCGCGCTGTTCACCGGTTCCGGTTCGATGCTTTCGGAAGCGGTGCATTCGCTTGCCGACTGCGGCAACCAGGGGCTGGTGCTGCTGGGCTTGCGGCAGGCGCGGCGGCCGGCCTCGATCGAGCATCCGTTGGGCGAGGGCGCGGCGCTGTACTTCTGGTCGTTCCTGGTGGCGATGCTGTTGTTCTCCGTTGGCGGCGTGGTGTCGCTGTACGAGGGCTTCAGCAAACTGCGCCACCCGGAACCACTGCACCAGCCGTGGCTGGCGATCCTGGTCCTGGTGTTCGCGATCGGCGCGGAATCGATTTCCATGCACGGCGCACTGCATGCGATCAACAAGACGCGCGGCAACATGCCGCTGTGGCGCTGGTTCCGGGTCAGCCGCTCCAGCGAACTGCTGGTGATTTTCGGCGAAGATATTGCCGCGCTCACCGGATTGAGTTTCGCGCTGATTGCGGTGAGCGTGACCGTGCTCACCGGCAACCCGCTATTCGACGCGATCGGTTCGCTGGCGATCGGCGGTCTGCTGGTAATCGTGGCGGTGCTGGTGGCCATCGAAGTGAAGGCGCTGCTGGTGGGCTCCAGCGCCGAACCCGCCATGCGCACGGAGATCCGCACCTTCATCGAGAGCCATGCCGAGGTCAGCAAGCTCTACCACATGATCACGCTGCAACTCGGGCCCGACATCGTGCTGGCGACCAAGGCGCGAATGAAGGTGATGGATGCCGGCGGCGACGCGCACGCCTTGGTCGATGCGGTGAACCGCGTCGAGCGGGATTTGAGACAACGCTTTACGCAAATCCGCTGGAGTTTCTTCGAGGCGGATGATGCGGATTGAGGTGGGCTCGAAAGGGCATCCTGGCTCCGCGTTGCACCTTGTGGGTGGGTCGATGCACGCAACGCGGCGGGAGAGGAGTCATTTCCGGAGTAAGCGGCACCGAGGGCGGGATAAAAATCAATGCACTCCGCCAATCACGCCCACGCCAATACCGAAATGGATATCTGGATGCCCCCGGCGCATCTCCTCGGGCGTCCAACGGTGTGACTGCTCGACGCGCACCAGCGGGAACATGTAATCGGCTTGGCCGACCTTGCCGGCGCGCGTGCCATCCACGCGCCCGCGCAAGGTCATCAGTGTGCCGGCGGGATAGTCCATGCCTTCCACGTAGCCCGGCATCAGTGCGATGAAGCGTCCGCCTTCGGCCTGATCCACGCGCGGGCGTTGCGAGGAATCCAGTGGATAGTCGAGCATCTCGACTTCGCTGTGGTCAGGAAAATTGCGCACCGCGACGATGCGCCCGCCCCAGATCACCTCGACATCGCGATAGCGCTCCGGCGCGGCCGCGACCTGCGCGGGCGCGGCGCCGTTGAGGGAAGCATCCGGTTTGTAGATCGGTGGCGGCGAACAAGCCGCGAGCGTCGCGGCCAGCGCCAATGCGGCGAGGCCAAGCGATGTGCGCGATGCAATTATTGCGGGGCTGCGCATGATGCGGTTCCTGCGGTGGCCTGAGTGGTTTATACACCGCGCGAGGCGAAGGTGCTGCAGATGACAGATGTAACTCCAGCGCTTTGCCTCTTGCGGCTAGAATGCGCGCATTCTTCAGGAAGCGTGGACGGAACGTCCGCGCCCTGATCCTGCGACATGGATGATCGCGACCCATCCAGGGCTTCTCTCCTGCCATGACCTTTTCGCCGCAAGCGCTTTCACTCGCCGTCTCGCTGCCACTGATCGTGCTGTTGTACTACCGACGTTTCAGGCGCAGCTTCGGTCGCCAGCCGGTGCAACCCGCGCGCATGATCACGCGGGTGGTGATCCTGTGCGTGATAGGGGCCTTGCTGCTGGCGGGCTCGGCGGCAAACCCGATGCTGTTCGCCGCCGATGCGGGCGGCCTGATCGCCGGCATCGCGCTCGGCTGGTGGGGTTTGCGGCTGACGCGCTTCGAACGCGAGCCCGATGGCGTGCACTACATCCCGCACAGCTGGTTCGGCATCGCGATCGCCGCGCTGCTGCTGGGCCGGCTGGCCTATCGCTTCACGGTGCTGTGGCCGGCGATGCAGGCCGCGCAAGCCGGCGCACAGGCGCCGCCATATCCGCGCAGCCCGTTGACGCTGGCGCTGTTCGGTTTGCTGGTCGGCTATTACGCCTGCTATTACATCGGTGTGTTGCGGGTGGCGCGCAAGCAGCCGGCAGCGGACCAGGTTTTGTAGCAGCGCTGCGCTAGGCCAGCACCTGCAGCCGATGCGATGCGCCGGGCGCTTGCGCCAGCACGGATTTCAACGCAGGCAACATCGTCGCCAGCTTCGCCTCGAACTGCCACGGCGTGTTGATGATCGCGAAACCCGCGCCATTCAAGCGCAGCGGCGAATCGTCCGGGCGCACCAGCAATTCGGCCAGCAACACGTCGCGCCAGCCACGCGAACCCAGCCAGCGCTGGAACGGCATCACCAGCGCGCGCCGCTTGATCGGATACCACACCGCGTACACGCCGGTCGGCCAGCGCGCGTGCGCGGCGGCGAGCGCGTTCTCGATCACGCGGAACTCCTCGGCTTGCGCCTCGAACGGCGGATCCACCAGGACCAGTCCGCGCTTTTCCGGCGGCGGCAACAACGCGTTCATCGCGGCGTAACCGTCGCGGTTGTGCACATGTGCGCGCAGATCGGCGCGAAACACCTCGCGCAGGCCGGCCGCTTCTTCTTCCTGCGTTTCGCACAGCAAGAGTCGATCGCGCTCGCGCAGCGCGCGCGCGGCCAGCGCCGGTGAACCCGGATACACGCGCAGCCGACCGTCGGGATTGAACGCGTGGATCGCCCGCGCGTAATCGTGCAGCGGTGCCGGCAACGACGGGGCGGCGGCGAACACACGCCCGATGCCTTCGCGCCATTCGCCGGTCTTGTCCGCCTGAGCGTCATCCAGTGCATAACGGCCGCGGCCCGCGTGCGTATCGAGATAACACAGCGGTTTGTCCTTCGCGGTCAACGCGTCCAAGAGCGCCAGCAACACGGCGTGCTTGAAGACATCGGCGAAATTGCCGGCATGGAAGGCGTGACGATAATTCATGTGAATGGCGACGGGGAGGGCGGCACATTATGCTGTGTGCGTCATGCCGCGCGCGTGCCCGGCGTGCGCGGCCCCGAAAGGAGGGCAGATCATGCGATTCATCGGCGCATTCATCCTCTGGATCATCATCTTCATCGTGGCGGCCGCGATCTTCATCTGGAGCGGCGTCTACGACATCGGCACCGATTCGCCACACTGGCCGGTTGTCAGCCAGGCAATCGGGGCGCTGCGCGACCGTTCGACCGAGCATCACGCCGCCGACATCACGCCGCCCAAGCTGGATGACCCCGCGATGGTGGCGCAAGGCGCGCAGCATTACGCCGAGAACTGCGCGATGTGCCATCTCGCGCCAGGCATGGATGATTCGGAAATCCGCCACGGCCTGTATCCCAAGCCGCCCAACCTCACCCGCTTCGCTCCCGAGCCCGCCGAATCGTTCTGGATCATCAAGCACGGGATCAAGTTCACCGCGATGCCGGCATGGGGACCGACCCACAACGACCAGATGATCTGGGCGATAGTGGCCTACCTGCAGAAGCAGCCGAAGATGACCGCGGCGGAGTACCGCAAACTCACCGCCAACGCCGCCGAGGAGCATATGCGCCTGATGCAGGGCATGGCGATGCCGTCTTCCGGCGCTGTCGCGCCGGCCAAGGCCGGAACTCTGTGACGTGTGTCCTGGATTACCGACCCGTCTGCACGCGCCCATAACAACCGGCTGACGCCGCACCTCTAGAATCGCCGGTTTCCACGGCCCCGCCGGGGCGTGCCGGAGAGAGCTACGGAAGGTACGGATCGCGATGTCTGATCCCGAACAGCGCCGCAACGGCTTGGCCGAGCTGCGCGCTCACTATTCCCATGCGGGCGTCGACGTATCCGAGCGCGCGTCGGGCGGCCTCGAGCTTGCGCTGGAGACGGCGCATCCCGAGCGACCGGCCGCGCACGCGCGTCACGAACGCACCCGTGCCGATGACGCCGAGTGGGTGAGTCAAGGCGGCGAGATGGGCGGGCGCATCCGCGCGTACGACTGGGCGGCGACCCCGCTCGGTCCGATCGAGCAATGGCCCGCGTGTCTGCGCAATGCGCTGGATCTGATCCTGCGCTCGCCGGTGCCGATGAACATCAGTTGGGGCGAGCGCGGCATCCTGCTCTACAACGATGCGATGGTACCGATGCTGGGCGTGCACCACCCGCACGTGCTCGGGGTCAGTTCGCTGGAGGCGTGGCCCGCTCATTCGAAATGGATGGAGGGCTTGCTGCGCCAGGTGCTCGCTGGCCAATCGCTTTCGCTGCACGACCAGCGGCTGGAAACGCGCCGCAGCGGCATGCGCGAACAGGCCTGGTTCGACCTGGATTGCTCGCCGATCCTGGATGAACACGGCCACCCCCGCGGCATGCTGCAAGTGGTGAGCGAAACCACCGCGCAAATCGAGGCGCAGGCGCATCGCGAAAAACTGGAAGCGAATTTGCGCACCAGGGAAGCGCGCCAGCGCTTCGTGCTCGCCTTCACCGATCGCGTGCGCAACCTTGCCGATCCGCAGGCCGTGATGTCGGAAGCGGTAACGGCGCTGGGCGGGCAACTGGAAGCCGCGCGCTGCGGCTATGCCGACATCGGTTCCAACATGCAGGCGCTGGATGTCCGCGCCGAATGGACCGACGCGGCGCAGGCCAGCGGGCTGGGCGTGCAGTCGATGGCCGACTCCAGCGAGGCGGTGCGCGCCACTTTTCTGGCCGGCAAAACCTTTGTCGTGAACGACGCCGACAATGATGCGCGGGAAACCGTGCGCGGGCGCGCGGCGAAATACCTGGCCTGGGGCGCGCGCGCGGTGGTCGCCGCACCGCTGATCCACAACGGGCGCTGGGTCGCCTTGTTGTATGTTGCCGATGCGCGGCCGCGCACGTGGTCGCCCGACGAGGTCGCGCTGATCGAGGAAATGGCCGCGCGCATCTGGGAAGCGGTCGAGCGGGCTCGCGCCGAAGCTGCATTGCGCGAAAACGAGGCGCGCTTCCGCGCGCTGTTCGAGGCGGTGCCCTCGGCGGTGCTGGTCTGCGACCGCGACGGGGTGATCCAGCATTTCAACGCGCGTGCGGTCGAGATCTGGGGACGCGCGCCGATCCGCGGCATCGACAGGCGCGGCGCCACGCGACTGTGGCACGGCGGCGACGAACTGCCGCTGGGGCAAAGCCCGGCCATCGAGGTGCTGCAAGGTGCTCCCGCGCAACACGACCTCGACATCACGATCGGCCGGCCGGATGGCGCGCGCGTGCCGGTGCAGATGAACATCTCGCCGCTCCGGAATCCACGCGGCGAAATCACCGGCGCGATCATCTCCTTCAGCGACGTCAGTGAGCGCAAGCGCCGCGAAGCCCACCTCGCGCTGCTTGCCGATATCGCCGAGGTCACCGGCCGTTGCGATGACGAAGCGCAGATCATGCAAACGGTGTCGTCGCGCATCGGCGCTTATCTCAACCTGCATTGCTGCTGCCTGATCAGCATCGACGAGGCGAGCGACAGCGCGCGTACCGATCAGGTCTGGTACGAGGGCGCGATACCGAAATTGCCGCGCAGCGCGCCGTTGTCGAGTTTCGTGGTCCCGGCCTTCAGTGAAGAGGCGCACGAGGGCAAACCGCTGGTGGTGCGCGACTGCCACACCGATGCGCGCACCGACGGCGATGCGTACGCGCGTTACGAGGTCGGCTCCTTCATCACGATTCCCTGGCATATCGCCGGTGTCTGGCGCGGCCTGCTGGCCTTTTGCGATGACGCGCCACGCGATTGGCGCGAGGACGAAATCGAACTGGTCTGCGAAGTCGCCAACCGGATCCTGCCGCGCATCGAACGCGCGCGCGCGCAAGCGGCGCTGGCGGCCTCCGAGGCGCATCTGCGCCAGATGATCGATGCGTTGCCCACCGCCATCTACACCACCGATGCGCGGGGCCGGGTGACGCATTTCAACCCGGCCGCGGTGGAGTTCGCCGGGCGCGTGCCGCAATTGGGCAGCGACGAATGGTGCGTGAGCTGGAAGCTTTATCGCGCCGATGGTTCGGTGTTGCCGCATGACCAGTGCCCGATGGCGATCGCGCTGAAGCAGGATCGCGCGATCTACGGCGGCATCGAGGCGATTGCCGAGCGGCCGGATGGCTCGCGCCGCTGGTTCATGCCGTATCCGACTCCGCTGCATGATGCGCAAGGCAAGCTGATCGGCGGCATCAACATGCTGGTGGACATCACCCAGCGCAAGCACGACGAGCAGGCGCTGCAGGATGCGCACACGCAGACGCAGGCGCAGCGTCGCCTGTACGAGGCGATTCTCGACAACACGCCGGATATCGCCTATGTCTTCGATCTGGATCACCGCTTCACCTATGCCAACAAGGCCCTGCTGAAGATGTGGGGCAAGACCGCTGACGAGACGATCGGCAAGACCGCCCGCGAGCTTGGTTATCCCGAGTGGCACGCGGCGATGCAGGATCGCGAGATCGAGCAGGTGATCGCAAGCAAGCTGCCGGTTCGCGGGCAGGTGCCGTTCACCGGGGCATTTGGCGAACGCATTTACGAGTACATCTTCGTGCCGGTGCTGGGGCCGCATGGCGAGGTCGAAGCCGTCGCCGGCACCACCCGCGACATCACCGAACAGAAAGAGGTCGAGCGCGCCCTGCGTGCGCAAGAGGAACGCCAGAGTTTTCTGTTGGCGCTCGGCGACCAGCTGCGTGCGGTGGCCGATCCCGATGCCGTGCAACGGGTTGCCTGCGAGGCGCTTGGCCACCGCCTCGACTGCGATCGCGTCTATTTCGTGGAGATCCTGCAAGACGAAGGCCGCGCGATCGTGCTGCCGGATTATCACCGGCCCGGGATCGACAGCATCGCCGGTACCCATGATCTTGCCGGCATGCGGGATTTCCTTGCCGGCCTGCGCGACGACCAGCCGCTGGTGCTGGACGACGTTGCGCAGGCGTCGCTGCCGGCGGCAGCCCGCGAACTGCTCGCCGCGCTGAAGATTGGTGCGCTGGCGGCGACGCTGCTGGTCAAGCAGGGCAAGTTGGCGTGGGCGCTGGTGGCCGCCGATGCCCAGCCGCGCGAGTGGCGCACCGCGCAGGTCGCGCTCTTGACGGAGGTGGCCGAACGCACCTGGGAAGCGGTCGAGCGCAGCCGCAGCAACAAGGCTGCCGGCCATCTCGCCGCAATCGTCACCTCTTCGCATGATGCGATCGTCAGCAAGGATCTGGGCGGCATCATCACCAGCTGGAACCAGGGCGCGGAGCGGTTGTTCGGCTACACCACCGAAGAGGCCGTGGGCCATCCCATCACCATACTGATGCCGCCCGAGCGGGTCAGCGAGGAGCCCGGCATCCTGGCGCGCATCCGCGCCGGCGATAGCGTGGACAGTTTCGAGACGGTGCGTCGGCACAAGGACGGCCGGCTGCTGGATGTCTCGCTGATGATCGCGCCGATCCGGGATACGCGCGGCCAGATTGTCGGCGCCTCGAAAATCGCGCGTGACATTGGCGATCGCAAGCGCGACGAACTGCTGCTGTCGGAACAGAAGCAGGTGCTGGAGCATGTCGCCGCCGGCTGCGAGTTGTCGCTGTGCCTGCAGGAGCTGAGCGATTCGGTATCGCGCTTCGATGCGGGCGCGCGCGGCTGCGTGGTACTCGCCGACGGCGCGCTCGCGCAATTGCGCGATTCGCAAGCCGCGTTTCTGCCGCCCTGCTTCGAGGACAGCAGCGGCGCGCACGTCTGCGAGTTGGCAGCCGGGATTTCCGAAGCCGCGATCAGCAGCGGTCAGCCGCTGGATTGCGAGGACATCGCGAGCGACCCGCGCTGGCCGCAGGCATGGCGCGAGAAATGTCTGGCGGATGGCGTGCGGGCCTGCCACGCCACGCCGATCTTTGATTCGCAAGGCAAGCCGATCGGCTCGTTTTTCCTTTCGCTCAACCGGGTCGGCCGCCCCGGCACATGGCATCGGCGCCTTGCCGAGTTTGGCGCGCGCATCGCCACCCTGGTGATGGAACGTCATCTGGCCGAACGCGCGGTGCGCCAGGGCGAAGCCGACCTCGCCAAGGAATTGGCCGACACGCGCCTGTTGCAGCGGGTCAGCACGGAGCTCGTCAGCGAGACCGATCCGGATGCGCTTTACTCGCGCATCGTGGATGCCGCCGCCAGCCTGATGCGTTCGGACATGGCGAGTTTGCAGATGGTTTATCCCGAACGCGGCGCGGGCGGTGAACTGCGGCTGCTGGCGCATCGCGGCTTCAGCGAGGAAGCGGCGGCGCAGTGGGCGTGGGTGAGTGTGGGTTGCGGAACCGCCTGCGATATCGCGCTGCGCCAGGGCAAACGCGTCATCATCAAGGATGTACGCGAGTGCGAAACGATGCTGGGCGCGCACGGCCTGGCGGCGTACGAGCGCGCCGACATCCGTGCCGTGCAGACCACGCCGCTGTACGCGCGCAATGGCAAGCTGGTCGGCATGCTGTCCACGCACTGGCGCGAGCCGCGGGAGCCTTCACCGCGCAGGCTGGGCCTGCTGGAAGTGCTGGGTCGCCAGGCCGCGGACCTGATCGAGGGCCGCCGCGCCGAACAGAAGCTGGTGGAACTCAACAATTTCCTTGAGCGCCGCGTGGTCGAGCGTACCCAGGAACTCGCCGCCAGCGAACGCGACGTGCGGCGCATGGCTTCGCAGTTGACGATGGCCGAACATGCCGAGCGTCGCCGCATCAGCCAGATCCTGCATGACGATTTGCAGCAGCAGTTGCACAGCATCCAGATGAAGCTCGCGTCCGCGCGCAATGCGCTGGGGCGCGGTGACGATGCCAGGACGTTACGGCATCTGTGCGATGCCGAGCAATGGAGCGGCGAGGGCGTGGAAACCGCGCGCCGGCTGACCGTTGACCTCAGCCCGCCGATCCTGAAAAGCGAGGGCCTGGCCGAGGCGCTGGACTGGCTGGTCACGCAGATGCGCGAGATGCACGGCCTCAAGGTCAGCGTCGGCGGCGACCGCGACCTGCAAATGCACGACGACGCCAAGCGCGTGCTGATCTACCAGATCGTGCGCGAACTGCTGTTCAATATCGTCAAGCATGCCGGCATCGACGAAGCGCGCATCGAACTGCGCCGGCACGACGACATGCTGGATGTGTGCGTGCTCGACGAGGGCAGCGGTTTCGATCCGGCCACGCTGCGCCATCCGAAGCCGCGCAGCGGCGGCGGCTTCGGCCTGACCAGTGCATATGAGCGGTTGAACCTGCTGGGCGGCGGTATCGAGGTGGATTCCGCGCCCGGCATCGGCACCTCGATCGTGCTGCATGTGCCGATTCACCATGCCTACGATGAAGCATCGCAGATGACGGCGCCGGCGGACACGGATTCCAGCAGCGGCGATCTGTTTCATTGAAACGTGTTTGAGGCGATCGAACCGCAGGCAGCCTTCGCGTGTGAGGTATCGAACTATCAACCGCTCTCAGGAGCGCCCTTCGATACATCGAGGTCAACCGCATGAGCAACATCTACATCGTCGAGGACAACGATCGCATGCGTGCACTGCTGCACGACTGGATCGATGAACTGCCCGGACTGGATGTGTGCGGCGCGGCCGCCAATGCCGAGGACGCGCTTCGGGAATTGCCGCAGGTGCACGCCGATCTGGCGGTCATAGACATGTCGCTGCCCGGCATGGGCGGCATCGAACTGGTCGCGGCGCTGCGCGAACGGCAGCCGCAGACGCGCTGCCTGATCCTGTCCGGCCACAACGAAAAGACTTACGTGGAGCGCGCGCTTGCGGCCGGGGCGCAAGGTTATCTGCTCAAAGGCGAGCCTTCCGAAATCGAAAACGCGATCACGCAGGTTTTATCAGGAGAGCAGTATCTAAGCGCAAGCTTGAAAACCCCGGGGGCTCCCGCGTCTCTCACTCGGTGACGCGCGCGCGGCCACGCGCAAAGCGTGTTCCATGAAGGCACGCCGGCAGTGCGGAAATGTCGGCAGTGCATAAATTGCCATGGCGTCAATTGCCGTCATCCCGGCGAAAGCAGGGATCCAGCTTTGATGATGGGAGAGAAAACTGGATTCCGGGTCGGCGGCCCGGGGAATGACGATGATTTGTTCTGCTCGCGCTCGAGAGTGGTTTCTGGTCGCTGGAATAGCGCCCCGGGATTCACCGCCCGAACGGTTTGCGGAAACGCGACAACCCCTTGCCGCGTTGAGAGGATTCTTCCTCGGCCGGTGCCGGCTCATCACGCTCGATGCTGAGCCAGCCCGCCGCGCGGCTGGCGTTGATGTAGTCCACGACTTCGGCAACCGGCACGCCGCTGGCGGTCGCGAGCTCCGCCGGCGTGGCGGCTTCCTTCATCATCGCGGTGGCGATGCGGAAATGGCGCGGGAACTCGCGCTCGGTCTGCGGCCAGCGCGACAATTTGTAGCGTTCGTCGTCGCGCAGTCCATGCGCCAGTGTGCCGGGCGTGGCGACCAGGCCTGCGAACCAGCGCAACCGGGCCAGCGGGTGCGGCTTGCGCGTCCGCGCCGCCGCGAGCGCGGTGGCATCGAGCGCGTGCAGCGCCGAAGGCTCGCGTTCCAGCGGCTGCTTCAGCGGCTTGAGTGCATCGTCGGCGTAATAGACGTCGCGCTCGGGATCGATCACCACATTGAAGCCGGTCACTCCCATGGCCATGGTCGGTGGGCGACGCACCAGGATTTCAGCGACATTGACCGGGTCGGGTTCCGGCTCCGGCGGCGGTTCCATCGGCGCGGGTTCGGGTTCGACTGCAGCGGCGGGCTCCGCCGCAGCGGCGGCGATCTCCACCGGCGGCGCATCCGCTGCCGCGGCCATATGCATTTCACTGACCCGCTTGGAAGACGCGGCTTTCGCAGGCGTCGGCGCCGGTTTCGGTGCGGTCTCGACCACCACGGATTGCACCGGCGCCGTCTGCGCGCCGCGCAGTGCGTCGTCGCTGTTATCGATGATGCCGGCGGCCTGCTCCAGCACCGCGGCGAATGCGTCGTCGTCCAGCGGTTTGCCCAGGACCAGATCGGAGCCATGCACCTCGCCGGAGCGGGCAAAGGTGATGACATGCTTGCCGGAGCCGTGCGCTTTCAGCCAGGCCATATGGCCGAACAGGCTGTCCATGTCCACGATCACCAGATCCGCATGCGCCAGATCGGCCCATTCCCAGTAATGCGACAACCGGCCGGTCAGGCGTCCGAGCGCCGCGCGAAACAGGTCGGCGTCGCTGGTCTCGAGTTCGGACAGGGCGATTTTCAAACGACTCATCGCGGGCGCTTCCTTCTTCTTGAACACTGGCATGGGCGCGGGCATTGTCTATCGTTCCTTGCGGGTTGACCAGAAGCAGGTTGGCCGACGGTTCGCGGGCGCCTGCAACGGCCGGATTCCAGCCGAAGATGGTCCCGGAATGACTAACAAAGATGGTTTGGTTGCGTGCCCTATTACGTGCAGCAATCATGCCGGCCATGCCGTGACCGCTTTCCCGCGAGGCGTGAACAAACGTGAACAGATGCGGCATCGCGAGTGACGATGCGGTCATCCGCGATCCACGATGAGTCAGGCTTCCGCGCCTTGCGGCGCCTTGGCCTGCATCGCCCACAGCGCCGCATAACGGCCTTCCAGGCCCAGCAGTCCCGCGTGGGTGCCGCGCTCGACGATGCGGCCGTGATCCAGCACCAGGATCTCATCGGCATCCACGATGGTAGACAGCCGATGCGCCACGATCAGGGTGGTGCGGCCGCGCGCGATTTCGGCCAACTCCGCCTGGATCACTTTCTCCGTGCGGGTATCGAGCGCCGAAGTGGCCTCGTCGAACACCAGGATCGCGGGACGCTTCAGCAGCGCACGCGCGATCGCCACCCGCTGCTTTTCACCGCCGGAAAGTTTCAGGCCGCGCTCGCCGACCTGCGAGTCGTAGCGCTGCGGCAGCGACATAACGAAGTCATGGATGTGCGCGGCTTTCGCGGCCGCCTCGACTTCCCCGCGCGTGGCTTCGGTGCGGCCATAGGCGATGTTGTAGTAGATGCTGTCGTTGAACAGCACGGTATCCTGGGGCACGATCCCGATCGCGGCGCGCAAGCTTGCCTGCGTGACCTTGCGGATGTCCTGGCCGTCGATCGTGATCCTGCCTGCGCTCACGTCGTAGAAGCGGAACAGCAACCGCGACAGCGTGGACTTGCCGGCGCCGGTGGCACCGACCACGGCCAAGGTCCGGCCGGGCGGAATGGTGAAATCCACGTCGTGCAGGATCGCGCGCTGCGGATCGTAGTGGAACGACACGTGCTCGAAGCGCACCTCGCCGCCGCGCACGTGCAGTGCCGGCGCGCCCGGCGCATCGCTGATCTCGGCGTGCTCGTCCAGCAGCGCGAACATGCGTTCCATGTCGATCACACCCTGCTTGATCTGGCGATAGGTGAAGCCGAGCATGTTCAGCGGCACCGACAACTGGATCAGCAAAGTGTTGACCAGCACCAGATCGCCGACCGACAACTTGCCCGACACCACGCCTGCCGCGGCCATCGCCATGAGGATGGTCAAACCGGCGGCGATGATCAGCGCCTGTGCGCCATTGAGCACCGCCAGCGACGATTCGGTCTTGACGGCTGCGTCTTCGTAGCGGCGCAGCTCGGCGTCGTAGCGGCGCGCCTCGAACTCCTCGTTGCCGAAATACTTGACCGTTTCGTAGTTGAGCAGGCTGTCCACCGCGCGCGCGTTGGACAGGCTCTCGACCTCGTTCATCGCGCGCACGCCGGCGGTGCGCCATTCGCTGATCCAGATGGTCGCGGCGATGTACACCGCCATCGTCACCAACGTGACCACGGCGTAACGCCAGTCGAGTTCGCGCAACAGCAACGCGGTGACCATGGCGATCTCGACCAGGGTCGGCACGATGTTGAACACCACCCAGCCCAGCAAGTTGTACACACCGCGGGTGCCGCGCGAGATGTCGCGGCCGACGCCGCCGGTGTGGCGATCCAGATGGAAACGCAGCGAAAGTTTGTGCAGATGCCGGAACGCATCCAGGCCCGAGGCGCGCATCGCACGCTGGCTGACGCGCTCGAACACCGTGTCGCGCAATTGTCCGAACAAGGTGCCGATCAGGCGCAGCGCGCCATAACCGGCGATCAGCGCAATCGGCACGCTCAGCAATGCGATGCGCGGATCGAGATGGTCCACGATCGCCTTCAGCGACAGCGGCACGCCGATGGTGGCCACCTTGGCGATGATCAGCAACGCCGCGGAAATAGAAATGCGCACCGGAAACCCGCGGATATACGGCCACAGCATGCGCAGTACGCGGCGCTCGCCGCTGCGAGGCGGTGCCGCGGGAGAGCCAGGTGTTCGCGTCGCCGACGATGGTGATTGCAGCGGCGCTTCCGCGGTGTCGGCTGTTTCCGAGACGGTGGCGGTCTCGTCTTCGCTGCGCGGGGCCGCGATCGCGTGCGGAGTCACCGCGCCCTCGGGCTTGTCGTCGGGACCGGTACTCGGCGGCTTCGATGCGGAAGTCATCGGAAGATCATGGGGGCGGCGGGGCAATGCTTCCAGTGGCAGGGCCGATCCGCCGCGCAACGCGCTGCATTAAACTTGCGGATTGATTTCGCGTGGATTTCCGGCAGATGACCCTTCGCACCCGCTTTGCGCCCAGTCCCACCGGCTATCTGCATATCGGCGGTGCGCGCACCGCGCTGTACTGCTGGCTGGAGGCACGCCACCGCGGCGGGCAATTCATCCTGCGCGTGGAGGATACCGATCGCGAGCGCTCAACAGACGCCGCGGTGCGGGCCATTCTCGACGGCATGGCGTGGCTCGGCCTGCAACCCGATGAGGGCCCGTTTTTCCAGACGCAAAGGATGGATCGCTACCGCACGGTCGCGCAAGCTTTGCTGGATGCGGGCAAGGCCTACTACGCCTACGAATCGAAGGCGGAAATCGAGGCGATGCGCGCGGCGGCGATGGCGCGCGGCGACAAGCCGCGTTACAGCGGCGCATATCGCGATCGCAATGAACCGTGTCGCGAAGATCCCAATCGCGTGCTGCGCTTCAAGAACCCGCAAACCGGCAGCGTGGTGTTCGAGGACAAGGTCAAGGGCCGGATCGAGTGGAACAATGCGGAGCTCGATGACCTGGTGCTGATCCGCTCGGACGGTTTCCCGACCTACAACTTCGCGGTGGTCGTGGATGACATCGACATGGCGATCACCGAAGTGATTCGCGGCGACGACCATGTCAACAACACACCGCGCCAGATCAATCTCTATCACGCGCTCCATGCCGATGTGCCGGCATTTGCGCACCTGCCGATGATACTGGGGCCGGACGGGCAGAAATTGTCCAAGCGCCACGGCGCGGTCAGCGTGACGCAATATCGCGAGGATGGTTACCTGCCGCACGCGTTGCTGAATTACCTGGTGCGGCTGGGCTGGTCGCATGGAGACGAGGAGATTTTTTCGATTGCGCAAATGGTCGAATTGTTCGACATCGGCGATGTCAATCAATCCGCTTCGCGCTTCGATCTGGCCAAGCTCGGCTGGCTCAATCAGCAGTACCTGAAAAACGACGACCCGAACGACATCGCGCCGGAGCTCGTCTGGCATCTGCAACGGATCGGGCTCGATCCGGCCGGCGGCCCCGATCCTGCCGAGGTGATCGTGGCCTTGCGCGACCGCGTGCAGACGCTGAAGGAAATGGCGATGCGCGCGCGCATCTGGTACGCGCCGATCGACCAGTGGGACGAGCAGGCGGTTGCCAAACATCTGCGCGCGGAAGGCGCAGCCGATGTGCTGCGCGCGGCGCAAATGAAATTCGCCGCCATGCCGCAGTGGTCACCGCAGTCGATCCATCTGGCGATCGAGCAACTGGCCGCCGAGTGCAACATAGGCATGGGCAAGGTCGCGCAACCGCTGCGCGTGGCGATCACCGGCACGCAGGTGTCGCCGTCGATTGAACATACTGTGTATCTTGTCGGGCGCGATCAGGCATTGCGCCGCATTGAGGATGCAATGGCAAAAATGTCCTGCTGACTTTCGTCATTCCGGGATTGCCTCGGCGAAGTCCGGAATCCAGTGCCTTTGCTTTCGGCAATTTGAGGGCAAGACACTCACCGCTGCGCGATTCCGGAATGACGACAGGTTTGTTGCGCTTTAGCCGAGTCCCGAGCCCCCATGCACGACCTTCTCGCCAAAGCCACCAGCGGTGTCGATCCGGATGCGCCGGATGCCGCGCTGCGCATTTTTGCCAATCTCATGGCGCTGATGCCGTGGTGGCCGTTGTTCTGGTTCACCGTTGCGTGCGTGGTGGTCGGTGCGGCCCTGGGCTGGTGGCGGCGGCGGATCTGGCTGGGCATCGGGCTGGCCTTGCTGCTCGGACCGATCGGCTGGTTCACGTTGTGGGTGTTTCCGCCCGGTACGCCGCGCGCGAGAAAAACGTCGGCGGCGCGCACGCGCTAAAATGCGGCCGTGACCACGAACCGCGGCAAACCTCATCACCATCATCACGACGCCAATGGCTTCGTGCGCGAAGTCGAGACCGCCAGTCGCGAGCGCGGGCTGCGGCTGACCCCTCTGCGTCATGAAGTGCTGAACCTGATCGCGCGCGCGCGCAAGCCGGTGAAGGCCTACGATCTGCTGGAATCGCTGCGCGACAAGCACGCCGGCGCCGCGCCTCCGACCGTATATCGCGCGCTGGATTTTCTGCTCGAACACGGCTTCATCCACAAGCTGGAATCCATCAACGCGTTCGTCTCCTGCGAGCACCCGAGCGAGGCGCACCAGGTGCCGTTCCTGATCTGCGATATCTGCGAGGGCGCCACCGAATTGTGCGATGACGGTGCGGTTGCCGGGCTGATCGCGCAACGCGCGGGCACGCTGGGGTTTCGCGCCAAGGCGCAGACGCTGGAAGTGCACGGCATCTGCAAAGGCTGCAGGGCGGGTTGAACGAACGCTGCGATTCGGGTTCCTGACTCGTGACTACTTGTCGTCGTTCCCGGCATCGCGCGGCGACGCCCCGGAACCGCGTGCCTAGCGTTTGGGCAAGTCGCCGGGTTCCGGCTTGCGCCGGACTGCCGAAGTTTCCCGATTTCCGCTATTCCAGGCCGGGGCGCCACTCGCTCGTCACCTTGTGTGTACCCGGCCGGAATAAAATGTTATATTATTACAAGGTGGAAAACGGAGCCAGGCAGGGAACATCAGCATGGATATGGCGCAACCCACAATTGAACCGACCCCGGGCGCACTCGCAGCCGTTCGCATCAGCCCCATCGCGGTCGTGGCGGATCGCCTTGGCGCGACCGCGTCACTGCTGTGTGCGGTGCACTGCGCGTTGCTGCCGTTCGTGCTGGCATTGCTGCCGCTGATCGGGTTGGGCTTCCTGGCCGATCATCGTTTCGAGCGCGTGTTCGTGGCCTGCGCCGCGGCCCTCGCCTCGGTGACCATCGTTACCGCGTGGCGTCGGCACCGTCGCTTGCACGCGTTGTTCCTGCTGGTCCCCGGCATCGCGCTGCTGCTGGCCGGCATCGTCATCGATATCAGCCGTCACGAGTGGCTGCACACCGGGCTGGTGGTGTGCGGCGGTGTGCTGGTCGCCAGCGCGCACATCGTCAATCTGGTGCTGTCGCACCGCCACGTGCATTCGACCGATTGCGTGCACGCCAGAGCGGGTTGATCCCGAGCGATCAGGTGCAGCCAGTGCGCCTGAAATTGTGTAACGCCCTCGCGCTGCCTAGCATCACCGCATGGCGCATGCGCACGACCACCATTCCGCTTCGGTAAACGGCACTCGCGGAGGCGCGCTGGGCATCGCGTTTGCGCTGACCTGCCTGATGCTGGTGGTCGAGGCGGGCGGCGGCTGGTGGTCCCATTCGCTGGCGCTGCTCGCCGACGCCGGCCATATGCTGGTGGATGCAGCATCCCTGCTGCTGGCCTGGGCCGCCGCGCATTTCGCCGCGCGCCCGGCCGATGCGCGACGCAGTTTCGGCTACGCGCGGCTGGAAGTGCTGGCCGGTTTCGTCAACGCGCTGGTGCAGGTGCTGCTGGTGGCCTGGATCGTGTACGAGGCGGCGCGGCGACTGCTCAGCCTCAACGCGATGGAAATACGTTCCGGCGTGATGCTGGGCGTTGCGCTGGCCGGACTGGCGGTGAACCTGATCGTGCTGCGCCTGCTGCACGCGCGCGAATCGGACGACCTCAACATCGCCGCCGCCAGCCTGCACGTGTTCGGCGATCTGCTGGGTTCGCTCGCGACGGTCGCCGCCGCGTTGCTGGTGCGCTATCTGCACTGGATGTGGGCTGATCCCGCGTTGTCGCTGCTGGTTTCGCTGTTGATCCTGCGCGGCGCATGGCTGTTGTTGCGGCGCTCCTCGCACATCCTGCTGGAAGGCGTGCCGGAGGGGCTGCGCATCGAGGAAATCCGTGGCGCACTGACCGCCGCCGATCCGCGTATCGTCGAGGTGCACCATCTGCATGTCTGGCAGATCGCCTCCGGCTCGCGCATGGCCACGCTGCACGCGCGCATGCGCGAGGGCGCGGATGCGCAGGCGGGCCTGCGCACGATCAAGCGCGTGCTCAGCGAGAGGTTTTCGATCGATCATGCCACCGTCCAGATGGAATCGTCGGAATGCCCGGATCACCCGGACGATTGCGCCGATCACCCGGACTGACGCGGCTTGCGCGGTGGTGGCGTGCTGCTACCATCCGCGCACCACAACCGCGGCAGAGGAACGAACATGGGCAAGGGCGACAAGAAAACGCGCAAAGGCAAGATTTATGCGGGCAGCCACGGCAACACACGCCCGCATTCGCCAAAATCCAAGGCGGCAGTGAAGAAGGCGACGACCGCATCGAAGCCGGCCGCGCGTCCGGCAGTCAAGAAAGCCGCGGTGAAGAAGGCAGTCAAGAAATCCGGCTGACCGCGATCGCGTTCAACTAAAACCCCGCGATGCGGGGTCGAAGCCGTCGCGTTTGCGTGACGCATGCATTGCACACAGCCTCGATGGCTTGAAGATGGCAGGTATCGCGGCCGGGCAGGGAGCGCCATGGATGGCGGGTTGAATATTCTCTCGCCCTGGCGCCTGCAAGAGCGCCGAGCTACCAGGTAACCGTCATTCGCACGACGTCGCTGTACATGCCGGTCGGTGTATTGCGATCCAGATCGAGCTTGCCGTACACGGGGATCGTCTGTTCGTCGCCATTGCCCAGGCCGCGCACTTCGCCATCCGAGCCGTGCGGCCCCAGCGGCTGGCGATGCGAGGCATCCGCGTAAAGTTGATAGGCCACGCCGCCGTTGCCGTTGCTCATGCGCCGCTGTCCGCCCTGTGCGTGCTGGCCGTAATCAAAACCGATTGCGTACGGCTGCTGGCTGGAGCAACGAACACCAAGATCCGTATGCGCCTCGGCGCTGCCGGCGCTCTGGTCCACGTCGCCGAATGACAGCGTGGCGGTGTCGACGCTGAACCGGCAAGAAGCCACGATGTTGACCGAGACGCGCAATTGCCCGCTGGTTTCGCCGGCGTCGGCAAGCGCGGCAATGGACAACGCCGCCGTGAGGAAAATGATTTTTACGATGGTGGACATGATCGCTCCCCTGTTGAGCGAACATCGGTGTCCATGATCGTCGTCGCATTGACGTGCAACGAATGTGACGCAGTCGGCGCTCGCCGCAGTGGTCACACTCTGTGATGATCCTGTGACAGGAAGTCACGACTATGAATAGGCGTTTAGACGTCCAAATAGTGGCAAAATGTGAGCTGGTTGGCTTTCACGGTCACATTCCGTGACATTGTGCGTCGTCACCACGCGCGAAGAGGGCCGTATCCACTTCCCGGCCGCCCGCAAACACGCGTTGCATCAGCGAGCCGCCGATCCAGTAGGCAAGTTCGGCCGGATCGCGGATGTTCCAGGCGGCCAGATCCGCGCGCTTGCCGATGGCGAGCGTGCCGCGATCGAGCAAACCCAGGGCGCGCGCGGCATTCACCGTGGTGCCGCGCAGCGCTTCTTCCGGCGTCAGGCGAAACAACGTGCATGCCATCGACATCGCCAGGCGCAGCGAGCACAACGGCGAGGTACCTGGATTGAGATCGGTCGCCACGGCGATGGGCACGCCGTCTTCGCGCAGCGCTTCGATCGGCGGCATGCGTGTTTCGCGCAGCGCGTAATAACTGCCCGGCAACAACACGGCGAGCGTACCGGCGCGCGCCATCGCGGCCACGCCTTGGCGGCTGGTACATTCCAGATGATCTGCGGATAGCGCCGCGTTCGCGGCCGCCAATCCGCCGCCGGCGAGATCCGACAGTTGATCCGCATGCAACTTCACCGGCAACTCCAGTGCGCGTGCACACTCGAACACGCGTTGCACTTCCTCCGGCGTGAAGCCGATGCCCTCGCAGAAGGCATCCACCGCGTCGGCAAGCCCGGCTTCCTTTGCTGCGGGCAGCCACTCGCCGCACACGATCGCGACGTAATCGGCGCGCCGGTTGGCGTATTCGGAAGGCAGTGCGTGCAGCGCCAGCAGGGTGGTGCGCACCGTGATGCCGAGTTCGGCGCCGATGCGTCTGGCCACGCGCAGCATCTTCAATTCGGTTTGCAAATCCAGCCCGTAGCCGGATTTGATCTCGACCGTGGTGACGCCATCGGCAACGAGGCCGCGTGCGCGCGGTAGCGATTGCGCGAATAGTTCGTCTTCCGACGCCGCGCGCGTCGCGCGCACGGTGGAGAGAATGCCGCCGCCGGTGCGCGCGATCGCTTCGTAGTCCTCGCCATGCAAGCGGCGCCGGAACTCGTCCGCACGCACGCCGGCAAATACCAGATGGGTATGGCAGTCAACCAGTCCGGGGGTAATCCACGCGCCGTGCAGCGACTCGACGCGGCTCGCGAGCGCTTCGGGTTCGCCCGGCAATTTACTGACGTGGCCGACGAAAGTGATGATGCCGTCGCGCCAGCCGAGCGCGGCTTGCTCGATCATGGCGAAACCGGACTCGCCCGCGAGCGTGACCAGATTGCAGTCGAGCAGCAGGTGATCCCAGCATTCGGTCATGAGCGTTCCAGTCCTGGCCGGGGTCGCGGTTCGGAGTCATCGGGGGCGCGTCCGGCCAGGCGTTGGTCCTCGTATTCGAGCACCAGCCTCTGCGCAAACGCGCGGTATACAGGCGTGTGGCAGAACAGCGCGGAACTGCCGCGCGCGATCAGGCACACGGCGAGGATAGGAATGATCATCGCCTGGTTGTTGGTGAGTTCCATCGAGATGATCGCCGAGGTCAGCGGCGATTGCGTCACGCCGGCGAGATAGGCCGCCATGCCGAGCAGCACCACCGCCGCGGGCGGCGAGCCCGGCAACAGATGCGCGATGTTCTGCCCCAAACCGGCGCCGACCGCCAGCGCCGGAGAAAAGATGCCGCCGGGAATGCCAGCCCAGTACGACGCGATGTTGGCGAGAAACTTGAAACCACCGAAGCCCGCGCCCGGCGCCACAGTTACGTGCTGCAGGATGGCGCGCGCCTGGTCGTAACCCGTGCCATACACGGTATCCGCGCTGGCCATGCCGATCAGCGCAAGCGCCAACCCGCATGCCGCGGCGAACGGAATCGGAAAGCGCGCGCGCAATTTTGCGATCTGCGACAAAACGCCGCCGCTCAACAGGATGATTCGCGCGAACAGGCCGCCTGCCATACCGCACAGCACGCCGCAAAGCAGAACCGCAAGCCAGCTCTGGCCCAGTGGCAGCGCGATGGTGACCGTGCCGAAGTAGGCATAGTTGCCGAGTAGCCCGAGCGAGACGATGCCGGCGATGATCACCGCAGTGAGAATGATGCCGCTCATGCGATGTTCGAATGCACCGGCCATTTCCTCGATCGCGAACACCACGCCGGCGAGCGGCGTGTTGAACGCGGCGGCCAGGCCGGCGGCGGCGCCGGCCAGCACGAAGCGGCCTGCTGCGGCCGGCTCGGCGAAGCCGAAACGGCGTCCCAGCGAATACAGCAAGCCGGCGCCGACATGCACGGTCGGGCCTTCGCGGCCGACCGATGCGCCGGCCAGCAGCGCGGCCAGGGTCAACCCCATCTTGCCTGCGGCGACCCGCAACGACAGCAGCCGATGCCGGAACACATCGTCTTCAACCTGCAACGCCGCGATCGCTTGCGGGATGCCGGAACCGCGCGTGGCGCGCAACGCGCCTGAAGTCAGCCATGCAAGCAGCGCGAACACCGCCGGTGTCATCAGCAGCGGCAGCCATGAGCGATGGGCGATGATGCGCACAAAAGCCTGATAGGCCAGCGTGCTCAGCTTCGCGAAAGCAATTGCCGCCAGCGCGACGCCCACCGCGCCGCACCAGAACAGCAGTCGCCGCCGCCATTGCAAGGGCGACAACCACTCGTGGCTGAGCAGGCGATGCAGCGGCGTGGCGGGCTTGGCGGGTTCCGGCATCGGCGCATTATGCGGGCGCTGCGGCAGCGTGGCGATTGTTCGCGGGCCGGGGTGAAGCGTTGCGCTCCGACGTGCAAAAGAACGGTGGCGCGTGAGGAGCGGCTCCATTGGCGACAAAGCTCCCGCTTCTGGCGTGCCGGTCGGCCGAAAGTCGCTAGTATTCTGCTAGCCTGCCCGGCCATGGATGCGAACACTGTGTACGCCGGGAACTTGTTCACGCCCGATGGCTGGCGCGCCGATGCGCAATTGCGCATCGAGGATGGCCGCATCGCGGCGCTCGCAACTTCCGCGCGCGCGACGGACGCGCCGACCGCCCGTTTGATATTGCCCGGCATGCCGAACCTGCACTCGCATGCGTTTCAGCGCGCGATGGCCGGCTTGGCGGAAAGGAGTGGCGACTCCGTTGAAGCGTGCGGGCGCGGATCGCCGCTTGCTGATTCTCGCGACCGCGGCCGATCGCAAAAGGTCGACAGCTTCTGGACATGGCGCGAAACGATGTACGCGTTCGCTTCGCGGATCGCGCCGGGTGACCTGCGCGCGATCGCCGCGCAACTGTATGTCGAGATGCTGAAAGCCGGCTACACGCATGTCTGCGAATTCCATTACCTGCATCATGCGCCGAACGGGAAGCCCTATCCCGATCCGGCGGAGATGTCGCTGGCGATCATTGAAGCCGCACGCGAGGCCGGAATCGGCTTGACCTTGCTGCCGGTGCTGTACATGAGCGGCGGTTTCGACGGGCGGCCGTTGAGTGAACGCCAGCGCCGCTTTGGCACGGATGTGGAATCGTATTTGCGTCTGCTGGAACGCGCGCGCGCGCTGGAGTCGCCGATGCTGCGCGTCGGCATCGCGCTGCATTCGTTGCGCGCGGTGCCGGAAGCCGCGATGCGGGAAGTGCTGGGATGGGCTTCGTCGCAAGCATCCATCGGCGGAGCCGCTTCCAGCCGGCATCCTGCTTCTTCCCCGGTTGCTGCGCACGATGCCATTCAAGGCATCGCGCAAGCGCAGCAACTTCGACCCATCCACATCCATGTCGCCGAGCAACTTGTCGAAGTGGAGGAATGCCTGGCGCTGCGCGGCGCGCGGCCGGTGCAATGGCTGCTCGATCACGCCGAGGTGAATGCCAACTGGTGCCTGGTGCACGCCACGCACCTGGACGCGAATGAAATTCGAACTCTCGCGGCGTCCGGCGCGGTCGCCGGTCTGTGTCCGACGACGGAGGCCAATCTCGGCGATGGCCTGTTTCCGCTCGCCAATTTCATGGAGGCGCGCGGCACGCTCGGCATCGGTTCGGATTCGCACATCTCGGTATCGCCGGTCGAGGAATTGCGCTGGCTGGAATACGGCCAGCGTCTCGTCGCGCACCAGCGCAACATCGCAGCACGCGCGGCCGGCGTGAGCGTGGCCGAGACATTGTGGAAGGCCGCATTACACGGCGGTGCACAGGCTTCCGGTCTCGCGCCATTCGGCATCGGCGCGCGCGCGGACCTGTTGGTGCTGGACGAACAATCGCCCTCGCTCGCCGCGCGTGACGAGCGCAACGCGCTCGACAGCTTTGTGTTCGCCGGCAACACGCCGCTGGTGCGCGACGTGATGGTCAATGGCGAATGGGTGGTGCGGGATTTCCGTCACCGCGGCGAAGCGGCGATCGCCGAGCGCTATCGGCACGTGGTGAAACAACTGGCGCCCGCATGACGCCCGCGTCGCCGGCTGTACGCTGAATGCCGCCGCCGCGGCGCGTGTCGCGCCGTCAACCGCGCACGCGTGCAGCCGTTTTCTTCATCGGGATTCATCGGTGGAGAACAACATGCGGCGCATCGGAAGATGTTTGCTGGGCGTGCTGGTTTTCAGCAGCGCCTTGGCGGTGAGCGGTTGTGTGGTGGTGCCGCGCAGACGGCCGCCGCCACCTCCGCCGCCGGCATGCTGGTGGGTGCCGGGTCATTACAACGCGCACGGTTACTGGGTGCCGGCGCACTGCAGGCCGTAAGGGCGCGGTTGCCGAAATCACGCGTTGCGTCGAACCGCACTGGCAGGTACGCGATGATCGTGCTACTACGCAACGGTTACCTCCATGCGTGGGAGCGTCATCATGGATATCGCCTCGGTCGGTTTCGCGCGGCGCGTGATCTCGCCTCGACATCGCTGCATGACATTTTCGCTGGTCTGCGCGCTGGCTTTGCTGGCCTCGGGTAGCACCAATGCCGCGGTCGGGCGTGGCGATCGCTATTCCGGGCAACCGTGGGCGTCGCGCTCGCCGGTATTGGCGCAGCACGGAATGGCCGCGACCGAGCAACCGCTGGCGTCACTCGCTGCCGTCGAAATCCTGAAGAAGGGCGGCAGCGCGGTGGATGCCGCGATCGCGGCCAACGCGGTGCTCGGCCTGACCCAGCCGGTATTGAACGGCATCGGCGGCGATGCGTTTGCGATCGTGTGGGATCCGAAGACGCATAAGCTCTACGGCTACAACGGCTCCGGTCCGTCGGCGAAAGGCCGTGATCTGGCAAAGCTGCAGGCGGAGGTCAAGGCGGCGTATCAAAAAGCCGGCCTGCCGTACAAGCCGCACATTCCGGCCGTGGGTTCGCTGCCTATCACCGTGCCGGGCACGGTGGATACCTGGTTCGCGCTGCATGAAAAATTCGGCAAGCTGCCGATGGCGGAAGATCTCGCGCCCGCGATCGCGCTGGCGAACAACGGCTTTCCGGTCACCCAACTCGTTGCCGAATACTGGAAGGGCAATT
The DNA here is from genome assembly GCA_035606235.1 of Rhodanobacteraceae bacterium. GTDB lineage: Bacteria > Pseudomonadota > Gammaproteobacteria > Xanthomonadales > Rhodanobacteraceae > 66-474. Next base: position 16,599 of record DATNFU010000005.1, on the reverse strand, counting down.
TCGAGTCGTTCGACAAAAATGCCAAGCTGATCGAGGAACTCGATAACGCGCGTAAAACATATCTGATCGATGGCCACGCGCCGGCCGAGGGCGAGGTGTTCCGCAATCCCGATCTGGCGCACACGCTCACGTTGCTCGCCCAAGGCGGGCGCGATGCGTTCTACAAGGGCGCGATCGCTCACACCATTGATGCCTATTTCAAGCGCATCGGCGGCGACCTGCGCTATACGGACTTTGCGAACTTCCACGGCGAATGGGTGACGCCGCAATCGGTGGATTACCACGGTTATGACGTGTACGAATTGCCGCCGAACGGGCAGGGATTCGCGACGCTGGAGATGCTCAATATCTTGAAGGGTTTCGACCTGAAGAAGATGGGCGCGGGCAGTGCCGATGCGCTGACCGCCGAGATCGAAGCCAAACGGCTGGCTTACGAGGACCTCGCCAAGTTCTACGCCGATCCGCGTTTCGTCAACGTGCCGATGAAAGGCTTGTTGTCCGAAAAATATGCGGACACGCGCCGCAAGCTGATCAGTCTGTCACACGCCAACCCGCACATCGGCCCCGGCGATCCGCGCCTGTTCCAGGGCGACACCACCGATTTCGAAACCGCCGATTCCGACGGCATGATGGTATCGATGATCCAATCGAACTATCGCGGCATGGGTTCGGGCCTGGTCGCCGACGGCCTGGGTTTCATGTTCCAGGATCGCGGTGAGCTGTACTCGCTGAATCCGAAGGATGCAAACGTGTACGCGCCCGGCAAGCGGCCGTTCCATACCATCATTCCGGCGTTCGTGATGAAGGATGGAAAACCGTGGATGGCGTTCGGCGTGATGGGCGGCGACATGCAGCCGCAGGGGCACGTGCAGGTGCTGGTCAACATGATCGATTTCGGCATGAATGTGCAGGAAGCCGGCGATGCCGCGCGCTGGCGGCATTACGGCAACGCCGAGCCCACCGGCGAGGCCTCGCAGGGCATCGGCTGGGTCGAAATGGAATCGGGTTTCGATCCGGCGGTGAAAGCCGCGCTGACCAGACGCGGCTACAAGATCGTCGGCGGCACCGGCAATTTCGGCGGCTACGAGGCGATCCAGTACGACGCGAAGAACCACGTGTACTGGGGCGCCACCGAAATGCGCAAGGACGGCGAGGTGATCGGTTACTGAGCCTTGGCTTGGCTTCCGCCGAGTCATGTTTCCCCAGCCAATCCATTCTCGTCACGCCGGGTTCCATCACGGGTGAATCCGGCGACGGAACCCCGGAGTGACGAACAAGGTTCAATCGCCGGGTGATTCACATCGGACTGCTCCGATCCATCAACGCTTCCGAAGTCGGTACACCGCCGTGTGCAGCGTGGTGACGCCCTGTTCGGAGAACGACGGCTGCGAATCGAGGATGTCGCGGCGTTCCAGCAGGTCGATGTCCCAGTGCTCGCCGAACAGCCGACGTACTTCGGGTTCCTCCACCGAAAACGGCGGTGCCTGCATTTCGGCTTGAGGATATTCCAGCGTGATCAGCAGGCCGCGGCAGCCGGCGGGCAGGGAATCGTAAACCTCGCGCGCGTAGCGTTCGCGCAGCGGCGGCGGCAAAGCGATCAGTGCCGCGCGGTCGTAGACCGCCGCGCATTCGGCGAATTGCGCTGGATCCACTTCGAAGATATCGGCCTGTATGATCTCGATCTCGCCGGCGCGGTAATGCGTGCCGTAAGTTGCTTCGCGCGCGTGCGGCTGCAGCATGTGCTCGGCAAAGAATTGATCAATCGCCGTGGGGGCCAGCTCCACGCCGCGCACATGCAAGCCCTGCGATGCCAGCCACGGCATGTCCAGCGACTTGCCGCACAACGGCACCAGCACGCGCGTGCCGCGCGGCAGTTCGAGTGCACGCCAATGCTGTTCCAGCAATGGCATCACCGCATCGCGATGCCAGCCGGTGCGGCCCTCCTGCCAGCGTTGCAGCCAGAACTCGGCATCCATGGTACACCTCGGTGATCGCTTGCCGTGATGACTATAATCGCTGATCGACCGCTCTTGCAGGAATACTTTCGCCATGAACGCACCCACCCTCATCGACACCGCGCGCGTCGTGCGCGCGCCGCGTGGCACGCAACTGACGTGCAAGAGCTGGCTGACCGAGGCGCCGTTCCGGATGATCCAGAACAATCTCGATCCGGAAGTGGCGGAGAACCCGGCGGAACTGGTGGTGTACGGCGGCATCGGCCGTGCCGCGCGCAACTGGGAATGCTTCGATGCGATCCTGCGTTCCCTGCGTGAATTGAACGACGACGAGACGCTGCTGGTGCAGTCGGGCAAGCCGGTCGGCGTGTTCCGCACGCACGCGGATGCGCCGCGCGTGCTGATCGCCAATTCCAACCTGGTGCCGCACTGGGCGACCTGGGAGCACTTCAACGAGCTGGATCGCAAGGGCCTGATGATGTTCGGCCAGATGACCGCCGGCTCGTGGATCTACATCGGCAGCCAGGGCATCGTGCAGGGCACCTACGAAACCTTCGTCGAGATGGGCCGCCAGCATTACGGCGGTTCGCTCAAGGGCAAGTGGATCCTGACCGCGGGTCTGGGCGGCATGGGCGGCGCGCAGCCGCTGGCCGCATCGCTGGCCGGTGCGAGCTCGTTGACGATCGAGTGCCAGCAGTCGCGCATAGACTTCCGCCTGAAGACGCGCTACGTGGACGAGCAGGCGAAGGATCTCGACGACGCGCTGGCGCGCATCGCGAAATACACCACATCCGGCGAAGCGAAATCCATCGCGCTGCTCGGCAATGCCGCCGACGTGCTGCCCGAGCTGGTGAAGCGTGGCGTGCGCCCGGATGCGGTGACCGACCAGACCTCCGCGCACGATCCGGTCAACGGCTACCTGCCGCAGGGCTGGACGCTGGAAGACTGGTTCGAGCGCCGCAAGAGCTCGCCGGATGCGGTGCGCGATGCGGCCAAGCAATCCATGAAGAAGCACGTCGAGGCGATGCTCGCGTTCCACGCGCAGGGCATCCCGACTTTCGACTACGGCAACAACATCCGCCAGATGGCGTTCGACGAAGGCTGCGAGAACGCGTTCGACTTCCCCGGCTTCGTGCCGGCGTTCGTGCGGCCGCTGTTCTGCCGCGGCGTCGGCCCGTTCCGCTGGGTCGCATTGAGCGGCGATCCGGAAGACATCCTGAAGACCGACGCCAAGGTCAAGGAACTGATCCCGGACGACAAGCACCTGCACAACTGGCTGGACATGGCCGAGCAGCGCATTTCGTTCCAGGGCCTGCCCGCGCGCATCTGCTGGGTGGGCCTGGGTCAGCGCGACAAGCTCGGGCTCGCCTTCAACGAAATGGTGCGCAAGGGAGAGCTTAAGGCGCCGATCGTGATCGGCCGCGATCATCTGGATTCCGGCTCGGTCGCCTCACCCAATCGCGAAACCGAATCCATGCGCGACGGCTCGGACGCCGTGTCCGACTGGCCGCTGCTGAACGCGCTGCTCAACACCGCAAGCGGCGCGAGCTGGGTGTCGTTCCATCACGGCGGCGGCGTCGGCATGGGCTACTCGCAACACGCCGGCCTGGTGATCGTCTGCGACGGCTCCGAAGCCGCCGACAAGCGCATCGCCCGCGTACTGTGGAACGATTCCGGCACCGGCGTCATGCGCCACGCGGACGCGGGGTATCCGGAGGCAATCGCATGTGCGAAAGAGCAGGGATTGAAGCTGCCGATGGTGTGATAAAGGTTTAGAGACCTGCAGTCTTTGAACAGCCGGTATACCGCCCTTACTAGGATGCCGACCGCGAATGTGTCAAGAAAAGGCGATCGGCAACAACTTCAGACTCCAGTGTCTGCCCTCCCATTTGGAAGCGTTTAAGCATCGAACGCCCGCACTGAATGAGAATTTCTTCCTCAAAGAGTCCCACCGGTGGCTCAATGCTTACGATATTTTTGCCGGATTTCTTGATGCCATCAATGCTTAGGGCGACGAAAACACCGCGTTCCTTGCACTGTGCAATAGACTCATAAAGGTCGTTTAGACGAAATGTCTGCGCTCCATAAAGAATGGACTGAGAGTCGAAATAGGGTGGATCACAATAAACAACATCCCCGCTCTGGGCCTGCTCCAGCAGCTCGCGATAGTCACAATGCGTGAATGTTGTTCCGGCGATGCGGCGATGCCACTCATAAGCACGTCGTGTGAACTTTTCTGGAAGGATTGGATTATGAGGGCCACAAGGCGTTGACATACAGCCGTCTGATTTGCGGAACCGCACGACGCCCCCGTAACACGTGCGTGACAAGAATAATAAATCCGCACCGTTGGCAGAACGGTTGTAGGACGCCAATACATGCGCGTACGCGCTTACTTTGCCCATGCGAGCAATTAAGGCATGCCGCTCCGCATACCAGTGGGAGACCAGTTCAGGATTCTCTTTGAGCGTTGACCATATTTCAATGAGCGGGCGGAACGCGTCACCTGCTTGAGCCTTTTCAGGTGCAAGAGTCCCGAGAACTGCACCACTGCCGATGAACGGCTCAAAGTAGGTGCCAAACCGCGCAGGAAAGTACGAAAGTACTTCATGTGCGAATCGCTGTTTATTGCCTATCCATTTGAGCAACTGCCCAGAAATCCGGGGCTCACAGGCTGGCAGAGGAAAGAGGAGTTCAGTAGCAGCATTCATAGATACATGATATCCCGAATTGGGATAGAGCTCAAGTGCCATTTACAGTTCGAGGAATGACTACGAACATTGATCGTCACGATCTGCTTGCGCGGTTGCTCCGCGACTTGCGAACCCGTGCCGAGTTGACGCAAACCGACGTAGCTGCAGCGCTCGGTAAGCCTCAATCATATGTGAGCAAGTACGAGAGCGGAGAACGGCGCTTAGACCTAGTTGAGCTCTCAGACCTGTGCAACGTGCTGAGCATTAGTTTAGTCGAGCTTGTCTCACACTTTGAGAAGGGGCGGACATGAGAGGCAACCCTAAATTCATGCATCAGCCAGGTGGGTTCTGGGCGCTCGTACGCACCTTGTCGGAAGAACTGAACTACACAAAGCGTGCTCCAAACGGCTCACCCAAAGGTTCGGGAACAGTCAAAATTCACGAAGTAGAAGAAATGGCAGCCGCTCTCACCAGACTGAGGCTCAATCCGGACCTCGTGTGGCGGAAAGGGCAAGCTTCCGAGTTGGGCCAGCAGCTGCGCGACTATTTCGAGTATCGCGCCAACACCTTAAACGATGTAGTGCGTCCCAACCTAATGGATGCACAGGCTGCGCGGGCCTTATATGAGGAAATCAGGGCACGAGTTGATCCGCCAGCTGCTTGTTTTGTGCCTGAGAACAAACAAAAAGGTGCTATGAAGGCGCCTGCCTATCTCACCGGGATGGTGAATATGTTGGTATATGAGGCCATTGGTCCCGGACAGGCGTGCGACTACGGGCCAATGCAGCTGACGACCTTCACACGGAATCGAACCCCATTGCGCACCTTGTCGCGCCGATTCGATGGCGCCTTCCCGTCTCCAGTGAACCCCGTCGCGGTATGGGAAATTAAGGAGTATTACTACACTACTACGTTCGGCAGTCGTGTCGCGGACGGTGTGTACGAGACACTTCTTGATGGAATGGAGTTCGAAGAGCTTGAGCAAAATGAGAAGGTCCGGGCGGAGCATGTACTAATTATTGACTCCCACTTTACATGGTGGATCTGTGGAAAATCTTATCTTTGCCGCATGATCGATATGTTGAACATGGGCATGGTGTCAGAAATCGTATTTGGTCGCGAAGTCGTACAACGGATTCCTGCTCTTGCGCGCGATTGGACGCTGAAGCTCGCTAAGAAGCCTGCAAAGCACGCGTAAGCTGGGCTGACGAACCCAGCCCGCGTAGGGCGGGTTAGCCGCGTAGCGGCGTAACCCGCGGATGCCTTTCGTGAAATTGACGGGGGGTTACGCGCCTGTGGCGCTGACCCGCCCTACGAAACTGCTTGACCGCGAGCTTTCTTTGACCCGCGTAGGCTGGGCTGACAAGCCCAGCGAGAGAGGACACCATGCACTTCGCCATCGTGTTCGCTGTCCTGGTATTCGTCGCGGTTTACACGTGGTGGCATTACCGGCGCATCAACGCGATGGTCGCAGCGTGGGCGCAGTCCAATGGCTACAAGCTCCTGGAAGTGCATCGCTGGTACTTGGCGTTTCCGCCGGTCGGCATGCTGCTGACCACCAGCCGGGAGCAATCCATCGTGCACATCAAGGTGCTCGATCCGGCGACGCAGCGCATCCGCGAAGGCTATCTGCGCCTGGGCAGCTACTGGTGGGGCGCGCTGGATTTCAACGCCGCCGAAATTCGCTGGCAGGGTGAATGATCCGCTGGGCGCGGTAAGAACGAACCGGTCATAATGGCCGGCTGTTCTTGTGATTCGCGAGCTTTCCAACCCATGATGCCCCCGGCCGGCCTGCAGGCGCTGATTGACGACGGTGTGATCGACGAGGTCCTGCGCCCGCTGAAAAGCGGCAAGGAAGCGGCGGTCTACGTCGTGCGCTCGGGCAACGAGGTGCGTTGCGCCAAGGTCTACAAGGACATGACCCAGCGCAGTTTCCAGCAGCGCGCCCAGTACCAGGAAGGCCGCAAGGTGCGCGGCAGCCGCCAGGCGCGCGCGATGGGCAAGGCCAGCAAGTTCGGGCGCAGGGAAGCCGAGGCCGCCTGGAAAAATGCCGAGGTGGATGCGCTGTATCAACTGGTCGGCGCCGGCGTGCGGGTGCCGCAGCCCTACGGCTATTTCGGTGGCGTGCTGGTGATGGAACTGGTCACCGATGCCGACGGCGGTCCGGCACCGCAGCTCGGAAAAGTGGAGCTCTCGGCGCAGACGGCGCGCGAATACCATCGCGTGCTGGTGCGCCAGATCGCATGCATGTTGTGCGAGGGGATGATCCACGGCGACCTGTCCGAATACAACGTGCTCGCGGCGGCCGATGGCCCGGTCATCATCGACCTGCCGCAGGTGGTCAGCGCCGCGGGCAACAATGCCGCGCGCACCATGCTGCGGCGGGACGTGGGCAACATCACGATCACGCTGTCGCGCTTCGCGCCGGAGCTGCTCGACACCCATTTCGCCGAGGAAATGTGGGCGCTGTTCGAGCAGGGCACACTGCGGCCCGACAGCGAACTGACCGGCCACTTCGAGTTCGACGAAGGCGAGGTGGACGTGGACAGCGTGATGCAGTCCATCATGGATGCGCGCGAAGAAGCCATCATCCGCGAGCGCGGGCGCGAGCTGGCGGAGGCGGAAGATTGAAGGCGCTGCGCATTCATCGCCACTCCCAGTTATGCTTGAAAGCCTGGGGTTGCTGAGCTCGAGCCCCACGGAGGTGTGGCTGGCATGGCTGACGTTTTCGTTTCCTACGCCCGCAGCGACAAGGCCCGCGTTGCGCCCCTGGTGGCCGCGATCGAGGCCCGGGGCTGGTCCGTGTGGTGGGATCCGGAGATCACGCCGGGCCAGGAGTTCGACGACCAGATCGAAGCTGAGATCGACGCAGCCTGCGCGGTGCTGGTGGTCTGGACGCCCGATTCGGTGACATCACGCTGGGTGCGCGGCGAGGCGCGCGAAGCCGCCGAGCGCGGGATTCTCGTGCCGGTGCGATTCGAACAGGCGCGATTGCCGATGGACGTGCGCGCCATCCACACCACCGATCTGGACGACTGGCGCGAAGACCCGAGCAGCGCATCGTGTCAGGACTGCCTGCGCGCGCTCGGCGCGATGATCGCGCGCACGCAAGCGGCGCGCCCCGGCAAGACGGGCAGCGCTGCGGCAGCTTCGGCGGCCAGGGATACCGCGCGCTTCACCATCTGCGTGCTGCCTTTCACCAACATGAGCGGCGATCCGGAGCAGGAATATTTCAGCGACGGCATCACCGAGGACATCATCACCGACCTGAGCAAGGTCTCGGCGCTCGGGATCATCTCGCGCAACAGCGCCTTCATGTACAAGGGCAGGAATGTAGACATTCCCAAAGTCGCGCGTGAGCTGAAAGTCAGCCACGTGCTCGAGGGCAGCGTGCGCAAGGCCGGCGGCCGGGTGCGGATCAGCGCGCAATTGGTGGATGGGGAAACCAACAACCATGTCTGGGCCGAGCGTTACGACCGCGATTCCAGCGACATCTTCGCGTTGCAGGACGAGATTTCCGAGGCGATCGTCAAGGCGTTGAGGCTGCGACTGTTGCCCGAGGAGAAGAAGGCTATCGAACGGCGCGGCACCGACAACGCCGAAGCGCACAATCTGTACCTGATGGCGCGGCAGACCTACATCACCGGCCAGGAATCGGATGCCCGTTCCGCCGAAGCCATTGTCCGCCTCTCCAGCCGTGCGACGGAAATCGATCCCCGCTACGCGCAGGCTTGGGCGCTGATGGCGGTGGGCTACGAGAAGCTGCTCACCCTTCGCGGCGGAAAATGCGAAGAAGGAATTGCAGCGGCAGAGCGGGCCATGGCGCTCGATCCCGATCTGGCCGAGGCACACGCCATCAAGGCGCTGATCCTGCTGGCGAACGGCCAGGCCGATGCGGCTGGCACGGAGGTCGCCACCGCGCTTGAGCAGAATCCGGAATCCTACGAGGTGAACCGTTCGGCGGGCCGCCTGAGCTATCAGCTCAAGCGGTATGAAGATGCCATTTGCTTCTACGAAAGAGCGGTGAAACTGATGGATGCCGATCTCAACTCGGCGATGATGTTGATCAGTTGTTACAGCGTGCTGGGCAACGTCGCCGGCATGCGCCGCGCCGCGCAACTGGCACTCGAACGCGCGGAAGCCACGCTGGCCCGCGACCAGAACAATTCCAGCGTGGTGGCCTACAGCGCCTACGCGCTCGCCGCACTGGGCGAAGGCGAGCGCGCCAAGTCGCGCATGAACCGCGCGATGTTGATAGACCCGGACAACTGGAACATGCGTTACAACTTCGCCTGTGCGCTGAGCGTCTATCTGAAAGACAAGGAAGCCGCGCTGGACATGCTTGGCTCCATGTACGCGACGATCTCGGCTTCCTTCCTGCCGTACGCCAAGGCCGATCCGGATTTCGAGTTCCTGCGCGACGACCCGCGTTATCAAGCCCTGGTGGCCGCGGCCGAAGCGCGGCTTGCGGCGAAGCCGCCGCAAAACATCAAGGCGGATTGATCGCCCGCTCGGGCCCGGTGCGCAGCAGTCACTTCGCGAACAACTTCGAGCGATCCGCGAAGGCCTTGAACTCCAGCGCGTTGCCGGAAGGATCGAGCAGGAACATCGTGGCCTGTTCGCCGGGCTGGCCCTTGAAGCGCACGTGCGGTTCGATCACGAAGCGGGTGTTTGCTGCGCGCAAGCGTTCGGCCAACGCATGCCATTCGCCCATGTCCAGGATCACGCCGAAGTGCCGCACCGGCACGTCGTCGCCGTCGACGTCGTGTGCGGCCGCCGTGCGCAGTTCTTCCGGCGCGACGTGCGCGACGATCTGGTGGCCGTGGAAATCGAAATCCACCCAGCTATCGCTGCTGCGCCCTTCCGGGCAGCCGAGCAACTCCCCGTAGAACTTGCGCGCGTCAGCGAGCGAGGCAACCGGAAAGGCGAGATGGAATGGCGGCAGGGAGTGCATGTGGATTCCGCAGGTGGTGGAGTCTGTCGAGTGTGGAGAAGCGCGCCGCGACAACGCGCTCAATCCTGCTTGTCGTGCGTGAAAATGGATTTTGGCAACATCACGTGCACGCCCTTGTTGTGATCCACCAGCTCGGTGATGTCGATGTCGCCGGCCACGCTGATCAGCATGTAGGCATCGTCGCGGCTCAGGTGTTTGTGCTGGACGAGAAAATCAATCATGCCGGCCACCGCCTTGTGCGCGGCGACGGTGAGATCGTCGTCGAAACCCATGCTGATGTAATGCGTCGGCGTTTCCGCATACGGATACGGTCCGGTCTTCATGCCCTTGTGCAGGATGAATTGCACCGTGCCTACCAGCGAAGTTTCCATCGCGGTGATATCCACTTCGCCGTTGCCTTGTCCCGCGTGACCATCGCCGATCTGGAACAGCGCGCCCGGCACGAATACCGGGTAGTAGACGGTCGAACCCTCCACCAGTTCCTTGTTATCCATGTTGCCGCCAATGATGGTCGGCGGCGCGCTGTCATAGCGACCGAAGGCGGGCGGCGGCGCCACGCCCATGCTGCCGAAGAACGGATGCAGCGGGATGTCGATGCCCGGCGCGAAGTGCGCAGTGCGCGTGGCGCGGTCCAGCGGAATGATCTTGATGCGTGAATACGGGAAATCATCGGTCTGGAAGCCCGCGCCGTAACGGAACGCGTTGTAGGCATAAGGAATGGCGAGATCGATTTTTTTGACGCGCACCTCCAGCGTGTCGCCGGGCTGCGCATCTTCGATGTAGACCGGGCCCGTCAGAATGTGGCCGCCTGGGCCGCGATCCTTGGCCGCAACGCCGGCGTAGATGTCGCGCAGATCCTGCTCGACATCGGCCGGTTTGACGCCAGCCTTCTCCAGCCCGGTCGGGCTGTTGGTGAGCACGGTGTGGAACACCACCGTATCGCCGGAGTGGATGCGCAACACCGGCGGCGTGGTTGCGTCGTAATGACCCCACGCAACCGTTTTCGGCGTAGCGAGCAGGGTATAGGTGTTGCCGGTGCCCTGATCCTTTGCCTGCGCAGGCGCGGCGAGTGGGGTGGCGGCGATGCAGAACAGCAGCGCCGTCGCGCAACGGGCGCGCAGCCGGGGTGGAACCTTGATCGCCGACATATGCGCTCCCTTCCGCGCGGCGGACGCCGCAGCGGCCGATGGTCGCCATTCACGCAGTCGTGCGCAAGTCACGCAGGTCACCCCCGGCAACGACGTCTTACCGGGCGTGTGCTTCCTGCTTCAGCGACTGCATGTCGATCACAAAGCGGTATTTCACGTCGCTCCTCAGCATGCGCTCGTAGGCGTCGTTGATGTCGCGCATTGCGATCATCTCGATGTCGGAAACGATGCCGTGCTCGGCGCAGAAATCCAGCATTTCCTGCGTTTCGCGGATGCCGCCGATCAGTGAGCCGGCGAGCGCGCGGCGCTTGAAGATCAAATTGAACACCGCAGGCGAAGGATGCGGCGAGGCCGGAGCGCCGACCAGGCACATCGTGCCATCGCGATTGAGCAGCGCGAGATAGGCATCCAGGTCGTGCGGTGCGGCGACGGTATTGAGGATGAAGTCAAAGCTGCCTGCATGCTTGCCCATCTGCTGCGGATCCTTCGAGATCACCACTTCATCGGCGCCGAGCCGCTTGCCGTCTTCCATCTTGTTTGGCGAGGTGGTGAACAGCACCACGTGCGCGCCCATCGCGTGCGCCAGCTTGACGCCCATGTGACCCAAGCCGCCGAGGCCGACAATGCCGACCTTCTTGCCGGGGCCGGCGTTCCAGTGCTTGAGCGGCGAATAGGTTGTGATGCCCGCGCACAGCAGCGGCGCGACCGCGGCGAGATCCCCGGTGTGGCGGATATGCAGCACGAATTTTTCATCCACGACGATCTGCGTCGAGTAGCCGCCATAGGTGTTTTCGCCGCCGAACATCGGACCGTTGTAGGTGGCGGTAAAGCCGTTCTCGCAATAGTTTTCTTCGCCTTCGCGACATGGCCGGCAATGCCCGCAACTGTCCACCATGCAACCCACGCCCACGGTGTCGCCGGGCTTGAAGTGCTTCACGTCATGGCCGACAGCGGTGACGCGGCCGACGATCTCGTGGCCGGGCACGCTCGGATATTGCGTGTTGTGCCACTCGTTGCGCGCGGTGTGCAGGTCGGAATGGCACACGCCGCAATAGAGGATTTCGATCTGCACGTCGTGCGCGCCGGGCGCGCGCCGCTCGATGCTGTGCGGTTGCAGCGGTTTGTCGGCGGCGGGTGCGGCGTAGGCGGGTGTGGTGGTCATGCTCATCTCCTTGAATGTTGCAACTGCGCAGCAGATTGGCCGGATGTCGTAGGAGCTTGCTTGCAAGCGACCGGCGCCGCATGGAAGTCCATTGTGCGTCTTCCGCTCGGCATCCATGCCTCACCCTCACATGCAGCGCGATGTGCCATTCAAGTCAAATCGCAAATGCTGCAAGTTCGACCTGCACGCGGGCCCCGCGCGTCAGGGCCGAGCAAAGCTCAGCCGACCTTTTCCCGCTTCGGCAACACCCAATCAGGCCGCACGAAGTGGCAGGTGTAGCCTTCCGGAATGCGTTCGAGATAATCCTGATGTTCCGGTTCGGCTTCCCAGAAATCGCCGGCCGGCGTCACTTCCGTCACCACCTTGCCGGGCCACAGGCCGGACGCCTCCACGTCGGCAATGGTGTCTTGCGCGACGCGTTTCTGCTCGTCGTTCGTGTAGAAAATGGCCGAGCGGTAACTTGCTCCGAGATCATTGCCCTGGCGATCGCGCGTGGTCGGATCGTGGATCTGGAAGAAAAATTCCAGCAGCCGGCGATAACTGGTTTTCGCCGGATCGAAAACGATCTCGATGGATTCCGCGTGCGTGCCGTGGTTGCGATAGGTGGCGTTGGGCACGTCGCCGCCGGAGTAACCCACGCGCGTGGAAATCACGCCCGGCTGTTTGCGGATGAGGTCCTGCATGCCCCAGAAGCAGCCGCCGGCGAGCAGGGCGCGTTCGGTTGTCATTGTTGCGGTTCCTCCAAAATGTCCAGCGTCATTCCGGATAAGCCCGCGCAGCGGGCGCGATCCGGAATCCAGTGCCTTTGCTTCGGTCGTGCTTCGCGTATCAGGCGTTCTCAAACAAATTACGGTACTCGCCGTAGCCTTCCTTTTCCAGATCCGCGAGCGGCACGAAGCGCAGCGATGCGGAGTTGATGCAGTAGCGCAGCCCCCCGCGATCGCGCGGGCCATCGTCGAAGACATGGCCGAGATGGCTGTCGCCGTGCGCCGAACGTACTTCGGTACGGAGCATGCCGTGGCTGGCATCGCGCTTTTCAACGACGTTGGCCGACTGGACCGGCTTGCTGAAACTCGGCCAGCCGCAGCCACTCTCGAACTTGTCCATCGAGGTGAACAGCGGTTCACCGGAAACGATGTCCACGTACAAACCCGGCGCCTTGTGCGCGTTGAACTCGTTGTGGAACGGGCGTTCGGTCGCGGCTTCCTGGGTGACGCGGTACTGCTCGGGCGTGAGGCGGGCGATGGCGTCCGGGTTCTTGCGGTAATCGGGCATGGGCGGCCTCCGTTGCTTGCGCGATCGGGAGAAGATGGGGACTGACGGGAGAACTCCAAGGTTTGTCATCCCGCGCAAGCCCTCACATTCGTCATCCCGGTGCAATCCGGTACCCGGCGACTTTGCCCTTGGTAGGCGCCTGCTTGCAGGCGACCGGAGCGTGGCGCCGTCTTGTCGCGCGAAAGGCCGTCCCTCCAGCAAGATCGTTGTTCTCGCCTGCCGGAGCTCCTGCAACAGCTTGGACCCGCCATGCCATCCGGCCATTACGCATTCGCCACCGCTTCGCCACAATCATTGCCGCACGCCGCCTCCGTCATCCATCACGCTTCACCGCGAATCACCGCCACAGGGAGAGTCCCGATGAACCGCCGTGAGTTGTTGAAAGGCGCCGCCTTCGGCGCGATTGCGCTGGCCGCGTCGCCGCGTGTGCTTGCCATGCAGGCGCGTGGCGCCGCCGCGCGGCTCGCTGCATTGGAACATCGCCACGGCGGTCGCCTCGGCGTCGCCATTCTGGACACCGGCAGCGGCGTGCGCATAGCCTGGCGGGGCGACGAACGTTTCCTGATGTGCAGCACCTTCAAATTGCTGCTCACCGCCGCGGTGCTGAAAAAAGTGGAAGACGGCACCGAGAAGCTGGATCGTCGCATCGTATTCGGCAAGGACGCGTTGCTCGCCTACGCGCCGGTGACAAAGCAGCACGTTGGGCCGCCCGGCATGACTGTCGCGCAACTGTGCGAGGCGGCGGTCACCCTGAGCGACAACACCGCGGCGAATCTTCTGCTGGAAAGCATCGGCGGCCCGGCCGGCCTCACGCGCTACGCGCGCACGTTGGGCGACCGCTTCACGCTGCTGGACCGCATGGAACCGGAGCTCAATCCCTACGACACCACCACGCCCAATGCGATGCTCGGCGACATGCAGAAGCTGCTGCTGGAAGAAGCGCTGTCGCAGTCATCGCGCGAGCGACTGACGAAATGGATGCTGGATTGTCAGACCGGCCTGCAGTCGTTGCGCGCAGGATTGCCCTCCGGATGGCGCATCGGCGACAAGACCGGGCAATGGGATGACGAGAAAACCGGCGCGAACAACGACATCGCCATCATCTGGCCGCCGGGGCGCAAACCGCTGCTGGTCACGGCGTATTACATGACGCGCACCACCGATGTCGCCGCGCGCAAGGCCGTACTGGCGCAAGTGGGGCGGATCGTCGCGACGATGTAAGCGCCTCGCGGCTTCCCGGCATCTTTTCTCCCGGGCTCCGCGCGCGCATGCTGCGCGCGGGCAATCAGGAGAGCTGCGCGATGACGGTCGAACTGTGGTGGCTTGGATGGTCGGTGGTGCTCGGCCTTGTTTATCTGCTGGTCGCATTCGGCTTCAGCGTCCTGCAAAGCGGCCTGCCATGGCATGCGGGCAACCGTGACAGCGCGGTGACGCCGAACAAATTCACCGCGCGTGCGGATCGCGCCAGCAGGAATTTCCTGGAAACGTTCGCCTTCTTCGCCGCTGCCACCCTGGCGGTCGTGCTCGCGCACAAGAATGGCGCGCAGACCATCCTGGCGGCGCAGAGCTATTTCTGGGCGCGTGTCGCGTATCTGCCGGTTTACCTCATCGGCATCCCGTACCTGCGCACCGCGATCTGGATCGTCAGCCTGGTGGGCATCGTGCTGATGCTCGCAGCGTTGCTCTGAGGCATATTGCGTAGGGCGGGTTTCAACCCGTCGATCGTTCGAGAATGTTCGAAGGCGGGTCAAGACCCGCCCTACGTCTCGCAGCTTTGTTGTAGGAGATTTGCATGGCGAAGATCGAAGCGCGCCTTGCGGCGCTCGGCCTGGTGCTGCCGCCGGAAGTGAAACCGCCGCCCGGTATCGTGTTGCCGTTCCGCTTCGCGCACGTGATCGGCAAGCGCGTGCTGATCTCCGGCCACGGCCCGCAGGCGGAAGATGGTTCGATGGCACCGCCGTTCGGCAAGCTTGGCCGCGAACTCAACGTCGAGCAGGGTTATGTCGCGGCGCGGCTTACCGCGCTATCCATGCTCGGCAGCCTGCAGCGCGAACTCGGGAGTCTCGATCGCATCAAGCAATGGGTGCGCGTGTTCGGCATGGTCAATTCCGCGCCGGGTTTCATCCGCCAGCCGGCGGTCAATTAGCAGTTGCCGATCCGATGGATAGGTCCGGCCTGACCCAAGGAATGGTGACATTCCTGAAAGCTACAGCCAGGGTCTCCTTGGTTGCGAGCGAAGAGACGAGAAAAAGAGTGGCTGAACTTACGAGCGCCTATGGTGAGCTATTTATAGAGCTCCTGGGGGACGCTGGTTTTGCACAAAAACTGAAGATTGACATAAACATTAATCGCCAATCTTATGACTCTTACAGTGCGGAACGGACGCGTATAATTTCTGCTATGCGTGAAACAAATGAAGACGCAAGTTCAAACTATAAATTCGAAACGCTTGAACGTTCATTTCAAAATACGGTCAAGCCCCTTGAAGATCTCTCCGCTGAGTACGTTTTGCTTTCGAAAGCGTACAATGAAGCTCTAATTGGCTATGGGGCAGTCGCGACCGAAAAGCTTGCAAAATTTTCTGATCTGCATGCTGTTGTATCAGGGCTGCTAAGGTCAGAATTCGATTTGGAAGTCGATATTGAAGGAATGAAGATAGAACTTCGCGAACAACGTGCACGCGCACAAGAAACAGCGCGTAGGTTGTTTGTCAAACTTAAAGAGTCCCTACAAAAATAGCATGTAGCCGTAAGTTCGAGTGAGCTCGCGAACCCCAACACCGCTGCGCAGCCATGGTTGGGTTTCGTCGGGAGCGAGTCCGGGCTCAACCCAACTTGCAAAAGCGAAGGCGGATTGGCGCCGCCCTACATTTCCACGCGATGTGCCGCAAGTTTCTCGTAATGCGGCCAGCACGGCTCCACAAGTTTGTGTTGAAAATTGGTGAGCATTGCCGTGCTTTCCCGATACGGCGCAAAGCCGGTCGAGCGTTCCACCGCCGCGTACCAGTGCGGCGCCCACACGCCGTCGGAGGCGCGCGGGCCGGGCGGCCAGTGCAACATGCGGTCGGTAAACGGAATCTTTAGCGTCGCGCACAGCGCGCTCAAAGTGCCGCGCGGGTTTTTCAATACATCGGCGGCATCAATCACCGGCGGCGCGTGACCGAGCCGGTCGCTCACGTAATCAAAAAGTCGCGCTTGTTGTTCGAAGCCGAGTTCCCAGGCCGCGGCATCCGGGCGCTGGATGGTGAAGGAGGCGACCACCTGTTCCGGGTCGCGGATCAGGAAGCAGTTGCTGACCTGGTCCAGCCAGTCCAGCGGCATGTCCGGCAGCATGTGCTGGGTCATGTGCTTCTGGTACCAGATGGATTTTCCATCCGGGATCGGCCCGGTCAACATCGCCGCGACTTCCGCCG
>DATNFU010000004.1:0-4480 GCA_035606235.1 Rhodanobacteraceae bacterium | reverse complement strand
CTGCATCGCCTGCAACCAGGCTTGCCTTGATCACGTATTCCTCAACCAGCGCGCGAGCTGCATGGTCAATCCACGCGCCTGTTTCGAAACCGAGCTGCGCATCGTTCCAACCACCACGCGCCAACGCATGGCCGTCATTGGCGCCGGGCCTGCCGGCATGGCTTGCGCCGCCACGCTGGCGGAACGCGGCCATGAGGTCACGCTGATCGAAAGCGCCCATGAAATCGGCGGGCAGTTCAACTACGCCAAGCGCATTCCGGGCAAGGAAGAGTTTCACGAGACGTTGCGCTATTTCACGCACCGCCTGGATGATGCCGGCGTGCGTCTGCAGTTGGGGCAGATTGCGGATGTGGATTCGCTCAAGGCGGCGAACTACGACCACGTCATCGTCGCCACTGGCATCAAGCCGCGCCAAGTGAATTTCCCCGGCAGCGATGATCCACGCGTGCTGAGCTATCTCGACGTGCTGGCGCGCAATCACGCCGTTGGCGCGCGCGTGGCCATCATCGGCGCCGGCGGCATCGGTTTCGACGTCGCCGAGTTCCTCGCCGAACATGCGCCCTCCCCCACTACCGATGTCGCGCGCTGGACGCGCGAATGGGGCGTGGACATGCAGCTCGAACAGCCCGGCGGCCTGTTGCGCGCACAACCGGAACCGGCGGCGCGGCAGGTCTGGCTGCTGCAGCGAACAGCAGGTCGCCCCGGTGCGCGCTTGAACAAGACCACCGGCTGGGTCCATCGCGCCACCCTGAAGAACAAACAGGTGACCATGCTCGGCGGCGTCAGTTACGACCGTTTTGACGATCAAGGCCTGCACATCACTGTTGACGGCCAAGCCCAGGTGTTGCCTGTCGACAACGTGGTGATCTGCGCCGGGCAGGAACCCTTCCGCGGCTTGGCCGACGCGCTGAAAGAACAGGGCCACCTTGCCGTGCATGTGATCGGCGGCGCGGATGTTGCCGCCGAACTGGATGCCAAGCGCGCCATCGCCCAGGGCACACGGCTTGCCGCAGCGCTTTAGCAAAGCGCCGTAACGTGTTCTCGGGGAAGAAGAAAAGGAAGCGCCCCGCCAGCGATGCGTCGGTAGTGGCTCTGGGGAGGAGGCCGAAATACCGCGGGGGTAGCATCGCTGCGGGGCGAGGTCTGCACCACTCGGGGGGAGGGGGGTCAGTGGCGCGACAGGGAGATATTATGATCGACGGGATACAGAATCAAATATATATTTAGACCCGTATTTATACGAAATCCCTATATGTTTGATTTTCGCCAGCTGCGCTACTTCATCGCGGTCGCCGAGGAACTGAACTTCACGCGCGCCGCGCAGCGCCTGCATCTTTCGCAGCCGCCGCTTTCCCAGCAGATCCAGGCGCTGGAACAGGACCTGGGCGTGCGCCTGCTCGAGCGAGACAAGCGCAATGTCAGCCTCACTGCGCCGGGGCGGCTGTTTCTCGATCAGGCCCGTCAGATCCTGGCCATGGCCGACGAGGCGCGCACCCAGGTCGCAGAGGCGGCAGCGGGCTTCAGCGGGCATCTCAAGCTCGCCTACACCGTATCCGTGTCTTTTCACCCGGCCCTGCCCCAGACGCTGCTGCGGCTCGGGCAGAACGCGCCCAATGTGCGTGTGTGGCTGAGCGAGATGTACAGCGAGCCGCAGTTTTCAGCCCTTCGCAACGGCCAGATCGACGTGGGCTTCGTGCGCGATGTCCCCACCCACGAAGACGACGCACGCGCGTTGCGCATCGACGTGATCGATCGCGAACCCTTGGTGCTCGCCCTGCCCTCTGGTCATCGCCTGGCAGGCCGCCAACGCGTGGAGTTGAGCGAAGTGGCTGGCGATCCCTTTGTGGTCCAGCCGCGCGAACTGGCGGCCACGCTGTACGACCGGCTGGTGCGCCTGGCAGCCAAGGCTGGCTTTCACCCTGTCATCCGGCAACATGCCCAGCAGATCAACGGCCTGCTTGCGCTGGTCGCAGCTGGAATCGGCCTGGCATTGGTGCCAGCCAGCATGCAGGTGGTGAAATTGGCTGGCGTAAGTTACGTCCCCCTGGGCGATCCTGATGCCTATCTACTATTGGCGGTGGCCAGCCAGGTCGATAGCGCGTCACCGGTGGTGCAGCAGTTTCTGGAAACCGTCAGCGAGGCCAAAGTGGCTTTGGGCTTGTGATAAGTAATTCAAATCGTTATACTTGCGCGCTTTCTTCGTCTCATTTCGTTCCAGGAGCCTGCCGTGAAGGTGCTTTCCTCTTTGAAGTCCGCCAAGCAGCGGCACCGTGACTGCAAGGTTGTGCGCCGTCGCGGCAAAGTGTTCGTGATCTGCAAGAGCAACCCGCGTTTCAAGGCCCGCCAGCGCTGAGCTGGTCGTGAGCCGATAAAAAAGCCGCTGCAAAGCGGCTTTTTTTATGCTTCCGACATGAGGTCCGCGGCAAGATTCGCCCCTCACCCCACAACCCTCTCCCCAAAGGGGAGAGGGCGCAGAAGCAGATCACTCGTAGCTGACGCCGGTGATCTCGTAACGCTTCACGCCATTGGGCGCCGTGAACTCGAAGCTGTCGCCTTCGCTTTTGCCAATCAGAGCGCGTGCGATCGGCGAGGAGACCGCAATCAGTGACTGCTTGATGTCGGCCTCTATGTCGCCCACGATCTGATACTTCACGGCCTCGCCACTCTTCTCTTCTTCCAATTCCACGATCGCACCGAACACGATCTTCGTGCCAGGGTTCAAGCGCGATACGTCGATCACTTCAGCGGTGGACAGCGCCGCTTCGAGTTCCTTGATACGCCCCTCGATAAATCCCTGCTCTTCGCGCGCGGCATGATATTCGGCGTTTTCTTTCAGATCACCGTGTGCACGTGCTTCAGCGATTGCCGCGATGATTCTCGGGCGCTCGACCGACTTCAGGCGTTCCAGCTCGCCACGCAAACGTTCGGAACCAACCTTGGTAATGGGTGCGCGACTCATGCATTCAGCTCCTTGTGTAGTTCTTGCAGGCTATGCACTTCGCCGCTGTCGTGGAAATCCAGCGAATGCACCAGCGCGCGCGCGCCTGCCACCGTCGTGGAATACGTTACGCGATGTTGCAAGGCCTCGCGACGGATCGAGAACGAATCGGCGATCGCCTGCTTGCCCTCGGTTGTGTTGACGATATAGACGATCTCGCCGTTCTTGATCAGGTCGACGATATGCGGGCGGCCTTCCGCCACCTTGTTGATGCGTTCGCAAACCACGCCGTGCGCGGTCAGATAGCTTGCCGTACCGGCCGTCGCCACCAGCGTGAAACCGCGCGTGGCGATATCCGCGGCGATCGGCAGCAGGCGATCCTTGTCGGCATCGCGCACGGACACGAATACCTTGCCCTTCGGCGGCGTCTTGATCCCCGCGGCATCATGGCCGCGCGCGAACGCGGCGCCGAAGCTGCGGCCCACGCCCATCACTTCACCGGTGGAGCGCATTTCGGGGCCGAGGATCGGATCGACGTTCTGGAATTTCAGGAACGGGAAGATCGCTTCCTTCACCGAGTAGTAGCCCGGGATCACTTCGCGCGTGGCGCCCTGCTCTTCCAGCGAGCGGCCGGCCATGCAGCGCGCGGCGATCTTGGCCAGCGCTACGCCGGTGGCCTTGGACACGAACGGCACCGTGCGCGAGGCGCGCGGGTTCACTTCCAGGATGAACACGGTGTCGCCCTGGATCGCGAACTGGGTGTTCATCAGGCCGACGACCTTCAGTTCCTTCGCCATCGCGGCGACCTGGCGGCGCAGCTCGTCCTGGATCGCGGGCGTCAGCGAGTACGGCGGCAGCGAGCAGGAGGAGTCGCCGGAATGCACGCCGGCCTCCTCGATGTGCTCCATGATGCCGCCGATCAGCACGTTGCCCGCGCTGTCCGCGATGACGTCCACGTCCACCTCGACCGCGTGGTCGAGGAAGCGGTCCAGCAGCACCGGGGAGTCATTGGATACCTGCACCGCCTCGCGGATGTAGCGCGCGAGGTCGGCGTCGTCGTACACCACTTCCATCGCGCGGCCGCCCAGCACGTAGCTGGGGCGCACCACCAGCGGATAGCCGATCTCGCGGGCCAGCGCCAGCGCCTCGTCGGCGTTGCGCGCGGTGCGGTTCGGCGGCTGGCGCAGGCCGAGCTTCACGATCATCTGCTGGAAGCGCTCGCGGTCCTCGGCGAGGTCGATCGAGTCGGGCGACGTGCCGATGATCGGCGTGCCCGCGGCTTCCAGCGCGCGCGCCAGCTTCAGCGGAGTCTGGCCGCCGTACTGCACGATCACGCCCTTCGGCTTTTCGAGATCGACGATCTCCAGCACATCTTCCAGTGTCAACGGCTCGAAGTACAGGCGATCGGAGGTGTCGTAGTCGGTGGAGACGGTTTCCGGGTTGCAATTGACCATGATGGTCTCGAACCCGTCCTCGCGCAGCGCCAGCGCGGCATGCACGCAGCAGTAGTCGAACTCAATGCCCTGGCCGATGCGGTTCGGG
>DATNFU010000003.1:0-69010 GCA_035606235.1 Rhodanobacteraceae bacterium | reverse complement strand
CTTCGATCAGGCAGGGATATTGGTCCTGGCAGAGGTTGCCGTCCACCGAATAGGGTACGCGCAAGTCGCCCAGGGCAAGCCAGGTCGGGCGGCCATGGCGCAAGCGCGTCATCGGGAAAATCACGCTGACGTCGTAGCCGGGTCGCAACGACCAGGGCTTGCCGGCGGAGTTCACGAAAACGACCGGCTGCTTGGCCGGCAGCGACTGCGCGATCGCACCGTAGTAAGGGTGATCCATGTAGCTTTCGCCGTGCGAGATCAGCATCGTCTGCTCGATGCTCAATGGTTCGATGCCGCTCAACTTCTGGAAATGTTCGGCCATGGATTGCGCGCCGAGGAACTTGCCCGATTTCTGGATGTGCGCATAGCCGCCGTTGACGACGATCCTCGCCGTGGGATCGCTCTTCAGGACGTCGTAGATGTTCTGCGCCTGCTGCGCTTCGCGCGCATCGCCGGTATGGTCGTCGTCGGCCTCGTAAGGAATCACCTTGTAACCGAGCTTCAGCGCGGTGCGCACCATTTCCGCGTACACCGGCTCGCGCATGTAGAAACCGCTGGCCGCGGTGGGATAGCCGCGCTTCTGCAACCCGGAGTCGCTGCGATACAGCGTCTCGGCGGCGAAATAATTGAAGCCTTCCGCGCGCAAGGCTTTCAGCAATTGCACGGTCAGCGACCGCGTCAGCGGTACGTTGTGCGCTTCATTGAGAAACACCGCGCGATAATTTTTCGCCAGTTGCGGCAGATAGGACAGCGCCGGCACCGCGTGATAGCCCGGTTCACCCAGCGGCGAAGGATTGTCGTCTGGCAGGGCGGCCTGGTGGATCGAGAAGCTGCGCAGCGCATCGGGGTAATCGCCGATGAAAGTCTGGTACCAGGAGAGGTACTGGCCGAAGATCACCCGGAATGTCGAATTGGTGTTCCCCGCGTAGGCGTAGCGCATTACCTGGTATTGCGCCAGCAGGCCCTTGCGCGACTGCGCGCGCCGCATGATCACCTCGGATTTTTCCACCGCGGCCGCCTGCGCCGTCGACACGCCGGCGCCGGGTTCTATCTGCGCCTGCGCGGCACCGGCGGCGAGAACCAGCAACAGGGCAAACATGCAGGGCAGGACGCGTGCG
The DNA here is from genome assembly GCA_035606235.1 of Rhodanobacteraceae bacterium. Classification (GTDB taxonomy): domain Bacteria; phylum Pseudomonadota; class Gammaproteobacteria; order Xanthomonadales; family Rhodanobacteraceae; genus 66-474. The sequence continues at coordinate 67,892 of DATNFU010000003.1, read as the reverse complement.
GACATCACAGTCTCCCCATCTGGAAGCAACGTCGCGCAGTTTAGGCGAGTGGACCGACCATCGATTCGCTACGCATGCAATCGTTCATGTGACCGACGCGGCCGCCAGATGTTCCAGCGTGCGCTGGTAAACCTGCATCAGTTTGGCCGGCTGCGCGACATCCATCCCCAGATCGCGGATGCGCCCGTCGGACAGCCCGTAACACCAGCCATGCACGGACAACGGCTGATCGCGTTGCCAGGCATCCTGCACCACCGTGGTCTGGCAGACGTTGAAGACCTGCTCGACCACGTTCAATTCGCACAGCCGTGCGTGACGCACGCCGGGCAGGTCCAGCGCGGTCAGCGCCTCCTCGTGCTTTTGCATCACGTCGCCCACGTGCCGCAGCCAATTGTCCGCGAGCCCCAGGCGCTGATCCTGCAGCACCGCCTGCACGCCGCCGCAGCCGTAATGGCCGACCACCATGATGTGTTCGACCTTCAGCACGTCCACGGCGAATTGCACGACCGACAGGCAATTGAGATCCGCGTGCACCACCACGTTCGCAATGTTGCGATGGACGAACACCTCGCCGGGATCGACGCCGATGATCTGATTGGCCGGCACCCGCGAATCCGAACAGCCGATCCACAGGAATTTCGGCGCCTGCTGTCGCGAAAGCCGCGCGAAGAACTGCGGGTCGCGGGCGCGGATTGCGTCCGACCATTGGCGGTTGTTTTCGAGCAGTTCGATGGGAGAACTCATGCAATCTCCTGGCGCGCGATGCAGATGTTCAGGGCTTCGGTGAAAAAGCGCAATGCGTCCACGCCGCCCTCGCGCCCGACACCTGAGTGTTTCACACCGCCAAACGGCGTGCGCAGGTCGCGCAGCATCCAGCAGTTGATCCAGATGATCCCGAATTCCAGCCGCCCGGCCAGGCGCTGCGCGCGATCGAGATTCGTGGTCCATAACGAGGCGGCCAGGCCGTATTCGGTGTCATTGGCAATGGTCGCCGCGTCATGGTCGTTTTCAAACGGAATCAGCGTCACCACCGGGCCGAAGATTTCTTCGCGGTTGGTCGCGCATTGTTGCGGCAGACCCTCGATCACCGTGGGCGCGATGAACCAGCCGCCCGCGCAGCGCCCTTCCAGCTTCACCGCTTGGCCACCGCACAGGATCGTTCCGCCCTCCTGGCGCGCGCGCTCGATGCAAGCCATCACCTTCTCGAAGTGCGCGGAAGAAACCAGCGCGCCGAGATCGCTGCCCGTGTCCTGCGGGTCGCCGAGGCGCAAGGCCCGCACGCGTTCGAGGTAGCGGCGCTTGAAATTCTCATAAATCGAGCGCTGCACCAGCAGCCGCGAACCGCACAGGCAGATCTCGCCCTGGTTGGAAAAGCCCGAGCGCACGATGGTGTCGAGATTCGCATCCGACAACTCCGCGTCCGCGAACACGATGGCCGGATTCTTGCCGCCCATCTCCAGCGAAATCTTCTTGAACGATGTCGCGGCCGCGCTGGCGATCGCCGCGCCGGTGCGGGTGGAACCGGTGAACGAAATCGCTTTCACTCCCGGGTGCTCGACAATGGCGCGACCGACCGCCGGGCCGGTGCCCTGCACAATGTTCAGCACGCCCGGCGGAAAACCGCAATCAACGGAGAGTTCGGCCAGTCGAAACGCGCTGAACGGCGTGATCTCGCTGGGTTTCGCGACCACGGCATTGCCGGCGGCAAGTGCCGGTGCGATCTTCCAGGTGAACAGATACAGCGGCAGGTTCCAGGGGCTGATGCAGCCGACCACGCCCAGTGGTCGGCGCACGGTGTAATTGATCGCGCGGGCATCCATGTGCGCTTCGCTCGACCATTGTGTAATCGCCTCGGCGAAGAAGCGCAGGTTCGCCACGCTGCGCGGTATATCCAGGTTGCGCGCCAGCGCGACCGGCTTGCCGGTGTCGCGCGACTCTTCGCGCGCGAGTTCATCCAGCTTCGATTCGATCGCGTCCGCCAGCCGATGTAGATGGCGCGCTCGCTCGCCATGGGAAAGCGCCGCCCAACCTGGTGCCGCGCGCTTCGCGGCCTCTACTGCGGCTTCCACGTCTCGCCGATCCGAATCCGGACAGCGCGCATAGACCTTGCCGGTCGCGGGCTCCACCACATCCAGATACGAACCCGTGCACGGTGCGCGCAGCTGTCCGTCGATCAGGTTGGCGAGGGTCAGGGCAGTCATGCGCGAAGCATAACCGCATGCCGAGAAGAGGTTACAGCGACCTGGTGCGCCCGCCATCCACCGGCAGGTTGATCCCGGTGATGTAGCTCGCGGCGGGTGAGGCGAGGAACGCTACCGCTGCCGCGATTTCAGCAGGCTCCGCGAAACGCCGCATCGGCACCTCGGCTTCCATATCGCGTTGGGTATCTTCGATGCTGCGATCCGATTTCTGCGCACGCGTGGCGACGATCTGCTCGATGCGCGGCGTGTGCGTGGAGCCGGGCAATACGTTGTTGACGGTGATGCCGAATGGCGCAAGTTCCATGGCCAGCGTCTTGGCCCAGCTCGCCACCGCCCAGCGCGTCGTGTTGGACACGCCCAGGCCCGGGATAGGCTCCTTCACCGAAGTCGAGATGATATTGATGATGCGACCATAATTGTCGGCGCGCATGCCTGGAATCACGGCTTCCGCGAGTACGTGGTTGGCCAGCAGATGCTTGCGATAGGCATCCAGGAACGCCTCGGTTTCCGCGCCCAGCACCGGCCCCGGCGGGGGCCCGCCGGAGTTGTTGATCAGGACATGTACCGTGCCGCCGGCGACCAGCGCCTGCGCATGCGCGCGCAGGCGTTCGGTATCGCCGCTGTCGGCGGCGATGAAGCCGTGCTTCTGCGCGGCGCTGATGCGTGGCAGTCGCTCGACCAGCTCGCGCAACGCAACTTCGCGTCGCGCCAACAGCGTGACATCCGCGCCGAGTCGCGCAAGCTCAACCGCGCAGGCGCGGCCGATGCCTTGGGAAGCGCCGCACACCAGCGCGTGGCGGCCGGTCAGGTCCAGATCCATGGTCATTCCCCGCAAGCGTCAATGGCGGCGATTGTCGCAGTTACCGCAGCAAGGTGCTTTGCTTGGGCTTGCCGCAGATCGCATTGTCCACCGCGCCGCGATAGGAGGAAGTGAGAACGCCCACGCTCACATTGCCATCCGGTCCGTGCGGAATGGCAAAGCTTCCGCTGGCGGCCGGCGAGGATGCATCCCCGCTGAAGGCCGCCGGCGACTGTTCCCAGTAGGTATTGGTTTTCAATTGCGCGGCCGAGGTGGTGACCACCAGATATTTCGCGCTCGGATCATTCACCCGGATACTGCCGAACGCGCCGGACAAGCCGGGGCGCCAGCCGATGTATTCGCACAGTGCCACGTCCGCGCTGCGCAGTGGCTGGAATTGCGCATCCAGCAGCGTCGCGGTGGGCGCGAACAGGTAACTGGATTGCAGATGACGCGCCGAAGGCTGCGCCTTGAACAGCACGCGATACGGTGCGTGCCAGGCAGGCAGCACGAACGCCAGATAATGGGTGTGCTCGCCGTCGAGTTCGGCGACCGGGCTGGTGCTCTCGATGGTGAAATCCTGCGGGGAATCCGGCAGCGGGGTGTGGAACGGCAACTCGCTCCAGCTCTTGCAGCACGGCGTGGCGGCCTGCAATTGCTTGATCGCATCCTCCCGCGAAGGCGGCGGTGCGGGCGTCATCAACGGCGCGTGCGCGCATGCCGCGAGCAATGCGAAGCCCAGCGGGATCAGACAGGGTTGGAGTCGCTGCAACACGAGCATCGCTTCACAATGAATGATCGATCGTCATTCCCGCGTCAGTGCGCGGCATGGGTTAGAACTCGGCGTGCCCCGGAGCGCGCGGATAAGGGATCGCGTCGCGGATGTTGGACAAGCCGCACACATACACCAGCAGCCGTTCGAAGCCCAACCCGAACCCTGCGTGCGGCACCGTGCCGTAGCGACGCAGGTCGCGATACCACTGGTAATGCGCGGGATCGAGGCCGAACTGCAGCATGCGGCGATCCAGATAATCCAGCCGTTCCTCGCGTTGCGAGCCGCCGATGATCTCGCCGATGCCCGGCGCCAGCACGTCCATCGCCGCGACCGTTTTCCCGTCATCGTTCAAGCGCATGTAGAACGCCTTGATCTTTTCCGGGTAGTTCATCACTACGACCGGCCGGCCGACATGTTGTTCCGCGAGATAGCGTTCGTGCTCGGTTTGCAGATCCACGCCCCATTCGATGGGGAATTCAAATTTCTGCTTCGCGTTTTTCAGGATCGCGATGGCGTCGGAGTAGTCAATCCGCTCGAACGGCTGTGCGATGAATTTTTCCAGCCGGGCAATCGCGTCGGGCTGCACGCGCTCGGCGAAGAACGCCATGTCGTCGGCGCGCTCGTCCAGTACCGCCTTGAATATCGCCTTCAGGAATTTCTCTGCGCAATCGGCGTCCGCGGCGAGATCGGCAAACGCAATCTCGGGCTCGATCATCCAGAATTCCGCCAGATGTCGTGGCGTGTTGGAATTCTCCGCACGGAAGGTCGGGCCGAAGGTGTATACCTTGCTCAAGGCAAGACAATAGGCCTCGACATTCAACTGGCCGGAAACCGTGAGGAACGCTTCGCGCGCGAAGAAATCCTTGCGGAAATCAATCGCGCCCTTGTCATCTCGCGGCAGGTTGGCAAGCTCCAGCGTGGAGACGCGGAACATGTCGCCGGCGCCTTCGGCATCGCTGGTGGTGATGATCGGCGTATTGACCCAGACGAAACCTTCCGCCGTGAGATGGCGATGGATTGCCGTCATCATGGTGTGGCGCACGCGCGAGATTGCGCCGAACAAGTTGGTGCGCGGGCGCAGGTGCGCGACTTCGCGCAGGAATTCCGGCGAATGCTGCTTCGGCTGGATCGGGTAGGTTTCCGGGTCGTCGACGAAGCCGGGCACTTGAATCGCGTCGGCCTGCAACTCGAACGCCTGGCCCTTGCCTTGCGAACGTACCAGCGCGCCGCTGGCCACGATTGCGCAGCCGGCGGTGAGGCGCTGCACGTCGTTCGCGTAATTCGGCAGCGTGGCCGGCGCGACGATCTGCAGCGTGTCGAAGCAGGAACCGTCGCTCACATTCACGAACGACAAACCGGCCTTGGAATCGCGCCGCGTGCGCACCCAGCCGCGCACCGTGACGCGGGTGACTTGGTCGCCGATGCCAGCCAGCGCCTGTTTGACCGTGATCGTCTGCATGGGTTGAATACCTGTTCTGCACGCCGCATCTAATGTGAACCGGCGATCATAGCGAAGCGCGCGCCGTTGTAGGAGCCTGCTTGCAGGTCGAGGCCGTTGTGCTTACGCGATGCGCTGGATGGCATCCCCTGCGTGCGACGGCTGAGGGTGAGGCACGGACGTCGAGTGGAATGCGCAGCGTGGATGGTTGCTCGCCCGTCGCTTGCAGGCAGGCTCCTGCAAGAGCTTTGCAGATACTCGAGTATCATTGAACCCATGTCCATCGAACTCACTTCCGCCGCCGCCGCACGCATGCGCGCTTTTCTGGACAAGCACCCCGGCGCTGCCGGCGTGCGCTTCGGCATCAAGAAAACCGGTTGCTCCGGATTCGGCTACACCGTGGATCTCACCGACAGCGTTGCCGAGGACGATCGCGTGTTCGATCTGGATGGTGTATGCGTGGTGGTGGATGCCAAGTCGCTGCCGTTGCTGGAGGGCACCCGCATTGATTTCGCGCGCGAGGGTTTGAACGCCGCGTTCGTGTTCCACAACCCCAACGCCACGGGCGAATGCGGCTGCGGGGAGAGCTTTACGGTCGACGTCCCGTCGATGTAAGGCCTCAAAGGCGAAGACGAGGGTGCAACAGCAACGGGCGAAGGGTGGCGGAGCGCCCGGCCACAGCGGAGCGCTTCGTTCGGCGCCCAACACTCGTCAGTTGCCCTGCTTGGTTGCTTCGCGGCTGCATCGCCCTTACAATCCCGCCTCTTTCGCCCGCGATTCGTGCGGTTGAAGACCCTTGCCTCACCGCCGGTTTCCGGTCGGGAGGCTGCCCGCCGCGGCATCGACTGCGGCGATACCCGTGAGGAAATACCATGCGTCATTATGAAGTCGTGTTCCTGGTCCATCCGGACCAGAGCGAGCAGGTGCCAGCCATGATCGAGCGCTACAAAGCGCTGGTCGAGGCAGACGGCGGCAAGGTGCATCGCGTCGAGGACTGGGGTCGCCGTCAGCTCGCCTACCCGATCCAGCATCTGGCCAAGGCACATTACGCGCTGCTCAATATCGAGTGCGGGCCCAAGGCGCTCGAAGAGCTGGTGTCGGGCTTCCGCTTCAACGATGCGGTCCTGCGCCATCTGGTCGTGAAGATGGATGCCGCCGACACCGAGCCCTCGCCGATCATGAAGGCGAAGGACAAGGACGAGAAGCCGCGTCGGCACGATGACGAGGGTGGATTCGGCGGATTCGGCGGCGATCGCAACGATCGCGACGAAGCCGCATAAGAGCCCATCGAATCCGGAGATACGATCATGTCCAAATTCTTTCGCCGCAAGAAATTCTGCCGCTTCACCGCCGAAGGCGTGAAGCAGATCGACTACAAGGACTTGAACGTCCTGCGCCAGTACGTCACCGAGACCGGCAAGATCGTGCCCAGCCGCATCACCGGCACCAAAGCGCGTTATCAGCGCCAATTGTCGGATGCGGTGCAGCGCGCGCGCTTCCTGGCCTTGCTGCCGTACAGCGACAACCATTTCGTTTAGGCATCGCCGCAGGGCTCGCGCTCGGCTGATTCATTCGGCGGGTCGCGCGTCCGCGGTGAGGTAAGCGGATTTATGCAATCCGTGCAATTCGGACACCCATTGGCTGCGTCGGATTTGTTCCGGCGCTAACGAATCGGAGAACAAGATGGAACTCATCCTGCTGGAAAAAGTGAAGAACCTGGGCGGCCTGGGCGACAAGGTCAAGGTCAAGCCCGGTTACGGCCGCAATTATCTGGTGCCGCGCGGCAAGGCTGTGCCGGCTACCAAGGCCAATCTCGAGCAATTCGAGCAACGTCGCGCCGAGTACGAAACCAAGTCCAACGAACTGCTGGGTGCGGCACAGGCGCGCGCCGGGAAATTCGAAGGCGCCGAGACCACGATTCGCGCCAACGCCAGTCCCGAAGGCAAGCTGTATGGCTCGGTCGGCCCGCGCGAAATCGCGGAAGCCTTCACCAGCCAAGGGCTCGAGCTCGAGAAGAGCGAGGTGATCCTGGGCGAAGGGCCGCTGCGCAATCTCGGCGAGTACGAAGTGCAGATTTCGCTGCACGCGGACGTGCAGGGTACGGTGAAGGTGAAAGTGATCGCGGAAGAATAAGTTTGCGCGGTGCCGCGTTTGTCGGCACACGCAACCGCATGGAATGGAACGGGCGCCGCAAGGCGCCCGTTTTCCTATTCCCCTCTCCCGCTTGCTGGAGAGAGAAGGCAGTTGGCAGGGTGAGGGAACACTTGCGAGCACTCCCGCAAATTTGGATGCGACGTCCATGTCTTTTTCCGTGCCGTCCCACGGCGCGGGTTACTTTCCTTTCGGGGAAAGTAACCAAAAGCCATTCGCGCTGGACGCGATGGTCTCGCCGACTTCGGGTCGGCTCGACTGCCCTTGCTCCTTGCCGCGCGCGCGCCGGCGCGAACTCGCACATCCCTGTGCTCAAACAGTCGCGCCTTGCTCGCGCAATCGGCATCATCGCTGCGGCATCGCGACAGCGCGCAAAGCTCACTTCGACACGGCAGTCCATGGCCTGCACGCCGACAGAGGATGAGCTTCGAGGGTTCTCCACAAACTCCGCACAACTTATCTACAGCGTACCCACAGCCGTGGCACAGGCTGACGTCTCGACATTTGAGATGCAGTTGCTGAAGATGAGAGTTCCAGAATTATGGAATGTCATCAGAGCAAATGAGCGCCGTCCTGCCCGACCGCAAACCGACCGCGCGCGTGGATACGCTGCGGGTGCCGCCGCATTCGATCGAGGCGGAACAGTCGGTGCTCGGCGGTCTGATGCTGTTGCCGCGCGCCTGGGACGACATCGCCGGGCGCGTGCGCGAGGATGACTTCTATCGCCGCGAACACAAGCTTATTTTTCGCGCGATCGGCGAATTGTCGGCGCAGAGCAAGCCTTTCGACGCGGTGACGCTGGGCGAATGGTTCGAACGCAACGCGCTTTCCGACAGCGTCGGCGGCGCGGCCTATCTGGCGGAACTGGCCAACGCCACGCCGAGCGCGGCCAACGTCGCCGCGTATGCCGACATCGTGCGCGACAAGTCCGTCTTGCGGCAGTTGATCGAAGCCGGCAGCGATATTGTTGGCGACAGCTTCCATCCGGAAGGCCGCACCACACCGGAAATTCTCGAGATCGCCGAGCAGCGCGTGTTTCAGATCGCCGAGGCCGGCGCGCGCGGGCGCAAGCAGTACGCGCCGATGCGCGATGCGTTGCGCGACGCGATGCAGCTATTGCAGCAGCGCTATGCCAACCGTGGCCAGATCACCGGCCTGCCGACCGGCTTTACCGATCTCGACAATCTCACCGCCGGCCTGCAACCCGAGGATCTGGTGATCATTGCCGCGCGGCCGTCGATGGGCAAGACCGCGCTGGCCATGAATCTTGCCGAGACGGTCGCGTTGCGCGCCAAGAAGCCGGTGTTGATCTTCTCGATGGAAATGTCGTCTTCACAACTCGCGTTCCGGTTGATTTCCTCGCTCGGCCGCATCAACCAGCAGCACCTGCGCACCGGCGACCTCGCCGAAGAGGATTGGCCGCGGGTTACCCAGGCGACCGCGTTGCTGTCGGAATCCAAAATCTTCATTGACGACACGCCGGCGCTGTCGCCCGGCGAGTTGCGTTCGCGCGCGCGGCGCATGGCGCGCGAACACGGCCTCGGCATGATCGTGATCGATTACCTGCAATTGATGCAGGTGCCCGGCAACAAGGAGAACCGCGCCACCGAAATTTCAGAAATATCGCGCAACCTGAAAGCCCTCGCCAAGGAGCTGAAGGTGCCGGTGATCGCGCTGTCGCAGTTGAACCGCGCGCTGGAACAGCGCAACGACAAGCGCCCGGTGATGAGCGACTTGCGCGAATCCGGCGCGATCGAGCAGGATGCCGACTTGATCCTCTTCATCTATCGCGAAGAGGTCTACGACAAGGAGACGCCGAACAAGGGCATCGCCGAGATCATCATCGGCAAGCAGCGCAACGGCCCGATTGATACCGTCAAACTCACCTTCCTCGGCCAGTACACCAAATTCGAGAATTACGCGCCGGAGTCGTACGTGGGGCGGCTGGAATGATGGGAGGCGAGGACCGGGAATCTGGGGCCGGAGCAGCATTGGGCGTTGACGCGCCATTGCAGTTCGGTCGCTCGGCAAGATTGCCCTCACCGGCATCAGCCGACTTCCGTCGTCCCGACCGGTCGCTGGCATGAGCAGAACCGCCATTGCCACGATCCACCTCGACGCACTGCGCGCGAATCTCGCGCGTATCCGCGCGCTTGCCGGAAACGCGAAAGTGATGGCGGTGGTGAAGGCCGATGCCTACGGCCACGGTCTGGAACGCTGCGCGCGTGCACTGACCGATGCCGATGCCTTCGGCGTTGCCTCCATCGCCGATGGGCTGCGCCTGCGCGCAGCCGGGCATCGCAACCGCATCGTGGTGCTGAGCGGGCCGGATGCGGCCAGCGATCTCGCCGAGATGCGGCGGCTGAACCTGGAGGCGGTGATCCATCACGATTCGCAGTTGGAGATGCTCGCCGCCGAACGCGGCGCACCAGCATTGCGCGTCTGGCTGAAGCTCGACACCGGCATGCATCGACTGGGATTTCCTGCGATGCGCGCGTCCGAACTGCATGCGCGCCTGCGTGCGATGCCCTCCGTTGATCGGGACATCGCGCTGATGACGCACTTCGCGTCCTCGGAAGAATTCGATAATGCGATGACCGCGAGGCAGATCGAGAATTTCGAAAACGCCACGCGAGATATTGCCGGCGAACGCGCGCTGTCCAATTCCGCCGGATTGCTCGGCTGGCCACGTGCGCGCGGTGATTGGGTGCGGGTGGGCGGGCTGCTGTATGGATTATCGGTCGCGCCGGACAAGGTTGGGGCGGATTTCGGTTTTGCGCCGGCGATGACGCTCTCGACGCGGCTGATCGCGATCAACCGCATCCAGCGCGGCGAGCGCATCGGCTACGGTTCCATGTACGAGTGCACCGACGACATGAACGTCGGTATTGCCGCGATCGGTTACGGCGACGGTTATCCGCGCAGCGCGCCTTCCGGCACGCCGGTGCTGGTCCACGATGCGCGCGCCGCGATCATCGGCCGCGTCTCGATGGACTTGATCACGCTGGACTTGCGCAACGCGCCGAACGCGCGCGTCGGTGACGTGGTCACGTTGTGGGGGCCGCAGCTTCCGGTCGAAATCGTCGCGCGACATGCCGGTACGATCTCGTATGAGCTGACATGCGGCGTGACGCGGCGCGTGTTGTTCGCCGAGGATTAGCCCATGCCCAAAGCCAAGACCGCCTACGTCTGCGCCGATTGCGGCGCCGAGCACAGCAAGTGGCAGGGCCAGTGCGCAGAGTGCGGCGCATGGAACACGCTGAGCGCGTTCATCGTGCAGCCGGCGAAAGCCGCAGGCGCAGCGGTGAACACCCGCGGCGCCGGCTACGCCGGCGTGGATGCGCCGCGCGTGCAGCCGCTGGCGACCGTCGCGGGAGATGCCGAACTGCGCCACGCCACCGGCATCGGCGAACTGGATCGCGTGCTGGGCGGCGGCTTGGTGGAGGGCTCGGTGGTGCTGGTCGGTGGCGATCCGGGCATCGGCAAATCCACCTTGTTGTTGCAGACGCTGGGCGCGCTCGGCACGTCGCTGCCGGGCCTGTACGTGACCGGCGAGGAATCCCTGGCCCAGGTCGCTGCGCGCGGGCGCAGGCTTGGCATCGCACTCGAACCCTTGCGCGCGCTGGCGGAAACCTGCGTCGAACGTGTGCTCGAACAGACCGTTGCCGAACGCCCGCGCGTGCTGGTGATCGATTCGATCCAGACGATCTGGACGGAATCGCTGCCTGCGGCACCCGGGTCGGTGTCGCAGGTGCGCGAATCGGCCGCGCGGCTGGTGCGTTTCGCCAAGGAGACCGGCACCTGCGTGTTCCTGGTCGGGCACGTCACCAAGGAAGGCGGCATCGCCGGCCCGCGCGTGCTCGAACACATGGTGGATGCGGTGTTGTATTTCGAGGGCGAGATCGGTTCGCGTTTCCGCGTGCTGCGCGCGTTCAAGAACCGCTTCGGCGCAGTCAACGAGCTGGGTGTGTTCGCGATGGGCGACAAGGGTCTGCGCGAAGTACCGAATCCGTCCGCGATTTTTCTTTCCGCGCACACCGGGCCGACTTCCGGCAGCGCGGTGATGGTGACGCGTGAAGGCACCCGGCCGTTGCTGGTCGAGGTGCAGGCGCTGGTGGATCAATCCTCACTCGGCAATCCGCGCCGCGTCGCGTTGGGGCTGGAACAGAATCGCCTGGCGATGTTGCTGGCGGTGCTGCATCGTCATGGGGGTGCGGCGGTGTACGACCAGGATGTGTTCGTCAATGTGGTCGGCGGCATCCGCGTGCAGGAGACGGCGGCCGATCTTCCGGTACTGCTGGCGGTGTTGTCGAGTTTTCGCGACAAGCCGCTGCCGGAAAAAACCGTGACCTTCGGCGAGGTGGGCCTGTCCGGCGAAATCCGCCCGGTGCCCAACGGCGAGGAGCGCCTGAAGGAAGCCGCCCAGCATGGCTTCCGGCGCGCAATCGTGCCGAAGGCGAATGCACCGAAGAAGTCGCGCATCGGCGAACTGGAAGTGATCGCGGTGGAGCGGCTGGGCGACGCGATCAGCGCTGTCAATGCCTGATCCGCCGGTTGCGCGGGCACACGGTGCGGCAACGGGTTCGTCAGCCCCTGATCACCAGGCTGGGCATCGCGTGAATTTCAAAACGGAATCCGGCATCCGCCTGGATGGTCGGATCGGCCGCGGCGAGAGCGTGCGGCGGTACGTCGTCCTCCAGCGTGAGCACGCCGATGCCATAGGGACCGGCTGGGTCGGCCACCGGACCAAACGCCGCGACGCGCCCTTGCGCCATCTGATCGCGCCAGTATGCCGCGTGGGCCTGCATCAACTGCCGCTCGGCAGGCGTGATGTCGGCCAGGAAAGTCGGCCGTGGCGGGATCAGCCGGAACAGAAAATATTTCATCGTGCGACCTCGTTCGGATTGGATCTCATGGTTGCGGATCGCGCAATGCCGCATCGCGCCCATCCAACTGCAGCAACGAGCCTTGGCTATACCAGTCGCCCAGCACGATCCGTTGCGCGTCCGCACCGTTCAACTTGAAGTGGTGGATTGCGGGGCGGTGGGTGTGGCCGTGGATCATTCGCTTCACGCCAGCCTTCAGGAGCGCGCGTTCAACCGCCGTCTGATTGACATCCATGATCGCCAAGTCGGCCCGTGAGGTGTGCGTGCGGCTGGCATCGCGCGCCTTGGCCGCGAACGCACGCCGAGCGCCGAGTGACTGCGAGAGAAACATCCGCTGCCAGACCGGGTCGCGTACCTGGGCACGGAATGTCTGGTACGCGGGATCGTCGGTGCACAGGGTATCGCCGTGCAGCAGCAGGGTCGGGGTGCCGTGGAGATCCACCACCGTGCCGTCGTCCAGCAGCGTCATCCCCGCGCGGGACGCGTAATCCTCGCCGAGCAGGAAATCGCGATTGCCAGCGATGAAATGCACCGGCACGCCGGATTCGCTCAGCGCTTTCAGCGCGCCCGCAACGCGCGCGGGCAACGGCGCATCGTCGTCATCACCGATGTAGGCCTCGAACAGATCGCCCAGGATGTACAGCGCGTCGGCCTGGCGCGCTTCGCCGCGCACAAATTGTTCGAACAATTCGACGATGTGCGGCCGCTCCGCATCGAGGTGCAGATCAGAGATGAAGATCGTCGCCACTAATGTTTCACTGGCGCTGCGGGTTTGGCGTTCTTCTTCGCCTTTTTCGCCGGCGCTGAAACCGGGATCTGTCCCGCCGTCGGCGACACGGGTTCGGCGGTCGGTTGCGCGGCTTCGCCGATCACTTTGACGCTTTCGATCACCGGCAGCGGCCTCGGCACGTCGCCGACGAACGGGCCCTGCGGACCGGTCGGGAGGGCGTCCATCTTGTCCACCACGTCCATGCCGTCCACGACCTTGCCGAATACCGCGTAGCCCCATGTCATGCCGCTCTGGTTACCCACATAATCCAGGCGCGGGTTGTCCACGATGTTGAAGAAGAATTGCGCGGTGGCGGAATCCGGGTCCGGCCCGCGCGCGGCGGCGACGGTGCCGCGCAGATTGGACAGACCATTGTTGGCTTCATCGGCAATCGGCGGCCGCGTGCGCTTGGCCGTCAGTTGCCGCGTGTACAGGCCACCCTGCACCAGAAAACCGGGAATCACGCGATGGAATACCGTGCCCGCGTAGAAATCGTTTTGCACGTATTGCAGGAAATTGGCGACCGTGCGTGGCGCTTTGTCGGGAAACAGTTCGATGGTGATGTCGCCCATCGTGGTGTGCAACTTCACCTGCGGATGCGCGACAGCGGCGGGCGCGTTCGCGGAACTTGCAGCCGGGGCGGGCGGCGCGGCCGATGCTGTGGAGGCGATCAACAGCAGGGGCAGGGCGAAGACGCCAAGTCGCAACGAAAGTTTGGTCATGAGGGGCAAGCGGGGCTATTCGAGGCGTGCCCATCATACGCAGCGCGGCGATCCCTTGCAGTCCCGGCGCTGAATGTCCGCGGGCCCGCTCAGAAACGCGTGCAGCCGTCGCCGCCACAGGCATGGAACCCCAGCTGCGAGCCGTCGCCATTGTCGGGCTTGTCGCCGGCCTGCGGCAGGTTGCGCCGCTGCATCTCCAGCGCGATCGGAGTGATCTGCGCGATGGTGGCTTCGATTCGCGCGCGCGCGTAGTAATCCAGATCCTTGCGTTCGGACAAGCGTTGCAATTGGCCGAGCGCGTCTTGCGGCCGGCCAGAGAGGAAGGTTGCATCGGCATAAGCTTCGCCGGCGCGGATGTCGTCGCCCGCGAGATGGCTTGCGTGACCGTAGGTGCGGTACAACTCCGGTTCCGAATCATCATCCAGCAGCGGTTTCAGTTGTTCCTGCGCCAGTCGCGCGCTGTCGGGCTTGCCGTCGGTCAGCAACGCCTGCGCGTAGCCCAGCGCAATCGCAGGATTGTGCGGGGATTGCGCGCTCAACGCGGCGTAGTGTCGCAACGCGTCGGCGCGATGTCCGGCGGCGAGTTCGGCGTCGGCCAGACCCAGTTGCAGCGTGTTGCTGGCCGGCGTCGCCGTCAGCAGTTGCCTGAGAATCTCGACCGCCTTCTGCGCGTTCCCCGCGCGCTGCAAGGCCAGTGCGTAACCGTAACGGTGCGCGGTCGTGGCGAAATCGCCGCCACGCGCGAGATTGCGCGCGTAGTAGGCCACCATGTCGTTGAAATCCTGCGCGGACAGCACGCGGATGCGTTCGCGGATCAACGCATACTCGCCATCTTGCGCCATGCGTGGCGCGTTCAACAGCGCGGCGGGGTTCTTGACGAACGGCAGCAGGCTGAGAGTGTCCGCCGGCGCGGCGGACGCGAGCCGCGGCGCATTGCGGCTCTGCTCCTCGATCACATGCGCGCGCGCCTTGGCCTCGGCGATGCGCTCGCTGGTAACCGGATGGGTCTGCAGGAACGGCGGCGCGTCGCCGGAATAGTCGCCGCCGTCACCGCCGCCGGGGCGCAACGCGCGTGCCATGCGGTTGAAGAAATCCGCCATCGCGTCCGGGTCGAAATCCGCTTTCGCCAGTGTGCCGATGCCCACGCGATCGGCTTCCGCCTCATCCTTGCGGGTGAAGTCGATCTGCTCCTGTTGCATCAGGCCCATGCCGGCGGTGAGGATGCCCGGACCCGCTGTCTGGCTGGAGCCGCCGGCGGCGATCAGCATGCCCAATGTGGCCAGCGCGTACAGCGGCGCCTTCTTCTTGGCATCTTCGAAGGCGCGTTCAAGGTGATGCTGGCTGATATGCGCAAGCTCGTGGGCGATTACCGCGGCGAGTTCGCTTTCGCTGGCGGTGGTGGTGATCAGCCCGGAGTTCACGAAGATGTAGCCGCCGGGCGCGGCGAAGGCGTTGATCTCCGGATCGCGCAACACGGTAAAGGTGTAATGCTGTTTGGGGTCGGGACTGGCCGCGACCAGCCGGTAGCCGAGCGCGTGCAGGTAAGCATCCACCTGCGGATCGTCCAGCACCTGGTTGATCGAGCGCAGCTCGCGCAACATGCTGGCGCCGTAGGCTTCCTCCTCTTGCGGGGAGATCAGCCCCGCCGCCGAGCTGCCCAGTTCCGGCAGGCTCACATCCTGTTGCTGTGCCGCTGCCGGCAGGGCCAGCGCCAGACAGATCAGGGCGGGGAGCAGGGTTCGCGCACGCATGGTTGTTTGCGGTGATGGAGCTACCAGCTTGGATACCTTAGCGCGGAAAGGGTTCATTCGCCTGAATGGGTGTGTGTTCCCGCCGTGAGTTGCCGGCCGGCATCGCGGTGCGGCCAACCCGGACAAGGATGGTCGAAAACCACATTGTGCGAAACGTGTCGAGCCACGATCCGCGATACTCCCATAAAATGGCCTCCATGCCCGATATCGAACTCTATTCCACCGCTATCTGCCCCTACTGCATCGCCGCCAAGAATCTGCTGAAAGCCAAGGGTTTGAGCTGGCGCGAGATCCGCATCGACATGGACGCCGCCGCCCGCAGCGCGATGCTGGAGCGCAGTGGCGGCCGCCGCACCGTGCCGCAGATTTTCATCAACGGCGTGCATGTCGGCGGCTTCGATGATCTCGCGAAAGCCGAGCACGACGGCAGCCTGGCGCGGCTGCTGGATTCGTTTTCGTAGCAGCCTGCCTGCCGGGCAACGCCGTATCAGTTGTTGGCAAACTCGCTCCTGCACGAGCATGGCGAGTCTGGCCGCGATCACCGATAATCGCGGGTTTGCCGGCGCGCTTTTGATTTTCAGCTCCCGAGTAAAGGGGCGATCAAGCCATTGCGGTGCGGTGGCTTGGGATAGGGATTGTGGAAGTGCCGAGATAACTGAAGTGCGGATGTAAGTCGGGACCACAATCCATCACCTTGACAGAAATTCCTTTGGGCATTGCACTTATGACCACCCACACCATCGCGGTGATCCGCGGCGACGGCATCGGCCCGGAAATCATGACCGCCACCTTGCGCGTACTGGATGCGCTGGACGCGGGGCTTGCCTATGAATTCGTGGATGCCGGCATGGCCGCGCTGGAGCAGCATGGCGAGTTGCTGCCGCAAGCCACGCTGGACTCGATCGCGAAACACCGCGTCGCGCTGAAGGGCCCGCTGACCACGCCGGTCGGCGGCGGTTTTTCGTCGCTGAACGTCGAATTGCGCAAACGCTTCGACCTGTACGCGAACGTGCGGCCCGCGCTGAGCCTGCCGGGTACGAAAGCGCATTACGAGAATATCGACATCATCACCGTGCGCGAGAATACCGAGGGCGCGTATCTGTCCGAAGGGCAGACGCTCTCGGCCGATGGCCAGACCGCGCAATCGATCGTGCGCAACACGCGTCGCGGTGCCGAACGCATCGTGCGCTACGCATTCGAACTGGCAGTGATGCGCGGCAGAAAGAAAATCACCGCCGTGCACAAGGCGAATATCCTCAAGACCAGCTCGGGTCTGTTCCTCGACGTCGCGCGCGAGGTGGCACGCGAATATCCGCAGATCGGCTTCAACGACCTGATCGTGGACAACACCTGCATGCAGCTGGTGATGAACCCGTGGCAGTTCGACGTGATCGTCACCACCAACCTGTTCGGCGACATTCTTTCAGATCTGTGCGCCGGGTTGGTCGGCGGCTTGGGTCTGGCGCCGGGCGCCAACATCGGATCGGCCGCGGCGATCTTCGAAGCCGTGCACGGCTCCGCGCCGGACATCGCCGGGCGCAGCATCGCCAACCCCTGCGCATTGCTGCTGGCCGCCACCGACATGCTCGATCACCTGGGGTTGGTCGAGCACGGCACGCGGGTGCGCGGAGCGATCCGCGAAACGCTGGCCGCGCACGATCGCGTGACGCCGGACCTCGGCGGCAGCGGCAGTACCGAGACGTTCGCAGATGCGCTGGTGGAACGCGTGCGCTGTTGAGCGGTTGCCAAGCCCCGCGCTCGCATCCGCGCGCCGGCGAGCTGGTGTTCGACCGGCCCGGTACATGGACCGCTTAATTTCCCCGGGGATCAGCGCACAAGCGGCCAGGGCGCCAGCAACACGATCCACAGCAGCACGATGATTCCCACCGTTTTCGCGCCGCGGAACAGCCGTGGATTGGCGTGCTTGAAACGCTTGCCGCGTTCGCGGTTGCGCTGGCCGAGCGCGTACAGGCGATTGAGGAAGCCGACGGGTTCGGCTTCGGTGTTCGGCGAAGAAGTGATCCGGCCCATGAACGCGCCGACGCGATGGTTGAGCGAGCTCATCCAGCGCCAGCGCAGTGGCCTGTCGATATCGCAGAACAGGATCACGCGAGTAATCCCGGATTTGTTTTCGGCCGAATGCACCAGGGTCTCGTCGAAGATCACATCTTCGCCGTCGCGCCAGAAATACTCCTCGCCGTCCACGAAGATACGGCAGGAGTTCGCATTCGGCGTGACGAGCCCCAGGTGATAGCGCAGTGAGCCCGCGAACGGATCGCGGTGCGGATTGAGTTTGGAATCCGGCGGGAGCAACGCGAACATCGCCGCCTTCACTGTCGGGATAGCGTTCACCAGCGCCACGGTGCGCGGGCACAGCGCCTGCGCCGAGCCCAGCGGTTCGCCGTACCACTTCACGTAGAAACGTTTCCAGCCTTCCTTGAAAAAGGAATTGAAGCTGGCGTCGTTGTTGCGTTCGGCGGCACGGATGAAGCCCTGGTCGAACAGATGCAGCGCCTCGTCGCGAACCTCGCGCCAGTGATCGCGCAGCGGATCGAGTTGCGGAAAGCGTGCGCGTTCGGCGAACGGCCGCGCCCGCACCGCCGAGAAGGCGTACATCAGCAGGTTGTATGGCGCGAAGAGTGTTGCGTGACTGCCGAGCTGCTTGCGCCAGTGCAAGCGCACGCGGCTGCGCAGGTGCACGGCGAGCGCGCACAGCAGGAATAGCAGGATCAGCGCGAGCAACAGCAAGCGTGAAAGCAGGATCATCGGGGCGGACGGCGGCGCATTTGCCGCGTATTCTAGAACTACACGTCGTGTTGCAGGATGTGCGCTGCACCCGTCCCCGGCCGGTAACCTTGAGCGAGTGCGCGCTGCACGTAGGCGATTGCACGACGGGCTGCGACGCGCGGCGCCGCGCCCTTCGCCAGCTCCGCCGTCAACGCGGCCGAAAGCGCGCAGCCGGTGCCGTGGGCGGCGAATGGCAAGCGCGGGTGGCGGAATTCGTAGCTGCCGCGTTCATCGGCGAAGCGATCGACAATTTCGCGGCCGCGCGCGTGGCCGCCTTTCAGCAGCACGGCTTTGGCGCCGAATTCCAGCAGCGACTCGATGGCGTGATCGGCGTCGCGCACATTCTTGATGGTGATGCCGAGCAACGCTTCGGCCTCCGGGATATTCGGCGTCAGCACATCGGTGAGCGGGATCAGATCCTCACGTAAAACGCCTATTGCCGCGCGATCGAGCAGCCGCGCGCCGGACGTCGCGATCATTACCGGATCAACCACCAGCCAAGGTGGCTTGCGCCTGGCCAGTTCGCGTGCCACGCCGCCCACGGTCTTCGCATCTCCCAGCATGCCGGTCTTGACCGCATCGATTCGGAAATCCTCGAACAATGCATGCAGTTGCGCGTGCAGATGTTTCAACGGAACAGGATGGATCGCGCTCACGCGCCGCGTGTTCTGCGCGGTGATCGCGGTAATCGCGGAAAGCCCGTGCACACCACGCGCCTGAAAGGTTTTCAGATCGGCTTGAATACCCGCGCCGCCACCGGAATCGGAACCCGCGATGGTGAGGCAACAGTGGCGACCGGATGGGCGGCCGCTTCGAGTTTCTGGACCGTGGCCCGTGGTTCCGGATTCCGGTTTTTTCACAGCGCTTCCGACGCAAAATCCGCCAGCCGCGAACGCTCGCCCCGGCGCAAGGTGATGTGCGCCGAATGCGTCCAGCCCTTGAAACGATCCACGGCATAGGTCAGGCCGGAAGTCGTTTCGGTAAGGTAAGGCGTATCGATCTGCTCGACGTTGCCCAGACATACGATCTTGGTGCCAGGGCCCGCGCGCGTGATCAGCGTCTTCATTTGCTTGGGCGTCAGGTTCTGCGCTTCGTCAATGATCAGGTAACGCGACAGGAATGTACGGCCGCGCATGAAGTTCAATGAGCGAATCTTGATGCGCGAGGCGAGCAGGTCGTTGGTGGCCTGACGTCCCCATGCGCCGCCTTCCTCCGGGTTGGCCAGCACTTCCAGATTGTCGGTGAGCGCGCCCATCCACGGCGTCATCTTTTCTTCCTCTGTGCCCGGCAGAAAACCGATGTCCTCGCCGACGCTGACCGTGGCGCGGGTCATGATGATCTCGCGGTAGCGCTGCTGATCCATCACCTGCGCCAAACCTGCCGCGAGCGCCAGCAAGGTCTTGCCGGTACCGGCAGTGCCGAGCAGGGTGACGAAATCGATATCCGGATCCATCAGCATGTTGAGCGCGAAGTTCTGCTCGCGGTTGCGCGCGGCAATGCCCCACACCGTGTGGGTGCTGCCGGTGTAGTCATCCAGCAGCGCGAGCCTGGTCTTGCCGACTTCGGCAGACAACACGCGCAGCTCGACGCTGTTTTCGCCGGGCAGATAAAGACATTCGTTCGGCTGCCAGATTTCGTCCTCGCGCGGCTTCACCTCGTAGTAGGTATGCCCGCGCTCCGACCACGAACGCAGCTCCGGATGCTGATCCCAGAAATTCGCCGGCAGTTCCGCGTGACCCGCGTACAGCAGTGAGAAATCGTCAAGCGCGCGGTCGTTTTCATAATCTTCCGCGCTGAGCCCGTAAATCGTGGCCTTGATGCGCAGGTTGATATCCTTGGAAACCAGCGCCACTGCGCGATCGGGGTGCTGCTCGCGCAACTCCAGCACCGCCGAAAGGATCTGGTTGTCGGCTTTGCCATGGCCGTTGGCCGTGCGCGTCTGGAAGTAAAGACGTCCATTCGCATTGCCGCTGCGGAGCTTCACGCCTTCCGGCGAGGACAGCGGCAGGCCGTCGCCGATGCCGTTGCCGTTGCCGCGCAGGATCAGTTCATTGAGGAAACGGCTGACCTGGCGCGCATTGCGCGAGACCTCCGAACCACCTTTCTTTTTCTCGTCCAGTTCCTCCAGCACCGTCATCGGAATGAACACGTCGTGTTCCTCGAAGCGGAACAGGGACGTGGGATCGTGCAGCAGCACGTTGGTGTCGAGCGCGTAAATGCGCTTGCCGCTGGTCATGCGGTTGGTTCCTCATCAATAAGGGTGATTGTCCGCGAAGGGGCGCAAAGAACGTGAAAACAGGCAGGAGAAGATCTGATCTCTTTGCGTTTCTGGCGTTCTTTGCGGGCGAGATTTGGCTTTCCATCGGCGGCTTATGGGGCGCCGACTGGAATCGCTTCCAGCACGGTCTGCGCGTGGCCGGGCACTTTCACACCGCGCCATTCCTCGACCAGCTTGCCGTCGGGACCGAGCAGGAAGGTGCTGCGATCCACCCCCATGTATTTGCGCCCGTACAGCGTCTTCTCGCGGATCACGTCGAAGGCCTTGCACCAGGTTTCATCGGTGTCGGCGATCAACGGAAACGGCAGCGCCTGCTTTGCGGTGAAATTGGCATGCGATTTCGTGCTGTCGCGCGACACGCCGATCACCTGCGCGCCGCGGCGCTTGAACTTCGGAAGGAGATCGCGGAAATCCTGCGCCTCGCGCGTGCAGCCGCTGGTGTTGTCCTTGGGATAGAAGTACAACACCGTCCACTTGCCTCGCAGATCGGCCAGCTTCAGCGTGCCGCCGTCGGCGGTGGTGCCCGCGAGTTTGGGAGCCTTGCTGCCGATTTTCATCGTCAGAACTTCACCGGATCCATGATCGCGTCCAGGTTCAAGCCATCGCACAGCTCCAGGAAATCATCCCGCAACCCGGCGATATGGGTGTCGGCCGGAATGCCGATGGTGATCTGCGCCTGGAACATGTCGGCACCGGTCTGCATCGCGCGGTAACGCATGGACGACAACTGCTCGATGCTGATCCCGCGGCGGCTGAAGAAATCGATCAGCTCCACCAGCACCGCCGGTTTGTCGGAGGCGACCACTTCGACCAGATACGGCAGCAGATGGCTCTGCGCGTCGCGCGGCTGGGTGCGGTAGTGCAGCAGGCGCACCTCCTCGTCGCGGCCGATGCGGGTGAGCGCATTCTCGAGCTTGGCGATCGCATCCCACGCCCCTTGCGCCAGCAGCACCACGGAAGTATCCGAACCGATCGTGGATACCCGCGAGTCCACCAGATTGCAACCGGCGTCGGCAATCCGCTTGGCCAGCGCCAGCAGCGGCGAATGCGTCGCGGGGGAAGCCGTCTGGATCAGCAGATGGTGGTCGGTGCCGGGGCGCGGAGCGGAACGGTTCAAAGGATCAACAGCTCTGGCGATGGAGATGCGGGTTCAGCATAGCCGCCGCTGCGGCGACGTCGCAAGCGTCGGTGCGATGGTGTTTCACCCCGGTGGCCGCTAAGATGCCGCGTCTCTCCCCACAGCGTGATGCCTTGGAAATCACCGGCAGCCTGTGCGCCTTGGCGACGCCTTTCACCGCCAGTGGTGCACTTGATCTCGACGCTTTTGCGCGCCTGCTCGATCATCAGATCGCGGGCGGAACGCAAGGTCTGGTCGTGGCTGGCTCGACCGGCGAGGCGCACATGCTGGGCGGTCTGGAATACGAACGGCTGCTGGCGTTCGCGGTCGAGCATGTCGAGCGGCGCGTGCCGGTGATCGCCGGCAGCGGTGAAGCGGCTACTTCCAAGACCATCGCCATGACCCGGCGGGCGCAAGCGCTTGGCGCGGATGCCGCGCTGGTGGTGACGCCCTACTATGTGCGGCCGACGCAGGAAGGGCTGCGCAGGCATTTTCTGGAAGTGGCCGAACACGGCGGTTTGCCGGTGCTGCTCTACAACGTGCCCGCCCGCACCGCTTGCGATCTGTTGCCGGAAACCGTGGCCGAACTTCGCGACGACCCGCGCATCATCGGCATCAAGGAAGCGCGCAACGATATCGAACGTATCCGCTGCATCGCGCAACTGGCGCGGAGCGGCTTCGTGTTCCTCTCCGGTGATGATGCGACCGCGGCGGAAGCCATGCTTGCCGGCGCGTCGGGCGTGATCTCGGTGGCCAACAACCTGGTGCCCGCGGCATTTCGCGCGCTGTGCGATGCCGCGCGCAGCGGCGATCGCGCCAAGACCGCCGCGCAGATGCAATCGCTGCAGCCGCTGCTGGAGGCGCTGAATTGCGCCCCCAATCCGATTGCGGTGAAAGCGGGCCTCGCCGAACTCGGCTTGTGCCAGGCCACTTTGCGCCTGCCTTTGCTGGAACTGGACGCGGGCCCCGCGCGCACCAATTTGCGGGATGTGCTGCTGCCGTTCGCGCACGCCGCGTGATAATGAATCCACCGCCGCACGAATCAATGATGGAAAATGCGACCATGAAGAAATCGCGACTCGTACTATCGATGGCCTTGGCAGGCTCGCTGATCTTGTTGTCGGCATGCCAGACCATCCGCTCGCACAACCCTTTCCGCCATCGCGAGGCGGATTACAAATCCGCGCAGCAGGCCAATCCGCTGGAAGTGCCGCCGGGTCTGGACAATCCGCCGAGTTCGGAAGCGTTGTCGATCCCGAACCCGGGCGGCATGCCGCCGGTCACGGTCAATGGCCAGCAAGTCAACGGTGCGAACGGCGCAACCGCTGCAGCGGGCGCGACGTTTTCCGGCAACAGCCTGAGCCTGGCCGATGATCCGGCCGGTGCCTACCGGCGCGTCGGGCTGGCGCTGGAACGCGGTGGCATCGGCACGATCAGCGCACGCGATGACAACGCACACACCTATCAGCTCGCCGTGAATACGGTGGCCACCACGCAAACGGCGCCGCAAGGCGGCTTCTTGCATCGCCTCCTGCATCACAGTCATAGCGAAACCCGAACCGTCACCGGTGCCGTGACGGTGAGCATCGTCCCCTCCGGCAGCGGCAGCGTGGTGAATGCGCAGGGCGACCAGGATGCCGTGGAGCGCGTGCTCAGCATGCTGCAGCAGCGACTCGGCGGCGGTTGAGGAAAGCCCGATCCAGGATCAGGAATTCGCAAACCAAAAACAAAAAGCCGCTCACTGAGCGGCTTTTTGTTTCAGCGTTCCAGTAATGGCAGCTTGTCGGGCTTGCCGTCCCATTCCTTGGCATCGACCGGCGCATCCTTGCGCTCGGTCAGCACCGGCCAGCCTTTGGCCAGTTCGGCATTCAAGGCGACGAAGTTTTCCTGCCCGGCCGGCACGTCGTCCTCGGGAAAGATCGCATTGGCCGGGCATTCCGGTTCGCACAGGGTGCAATCGATGCACTCGTCCGGATCGATCACCAGAAAATTCGGCCCCTCATGGAAGCAATCCACCGGGCACACTTCCACGCAGTCGGTGTATTTGCACTTGATGCAATTGTCGGTGACAACGAAAGTCATTGGAGCGGGTGTAGGAGTGGGAAGTAGGAAGCAGTGAGTGGAACTCAACTCACGAAATTGCGCGCGCCTTCTTTCAGCGTCCTCGAGTCCGGGGGCGACCAAAGTCGCAGACCCTGGTGGGCTTGTTGATCCATGAAGATGCGGGCAAGAGCGAATTCCTGCAAGACTCGCGAGATTTTCTCCTATGGCGCTCCCTACGAGACTCGAACTCGTGTTCCCGCCTTGAGAGGGCGGTGTCCTGGGCCACTAGACGAAGGGAGCATAGGGGCGAACAGCGCGGTAGTATAACGGACTTGCCGCGCGCGTTGCCGCGCCCTCGGGATCGAACATTTGCCACCTTCAAGCATGGATGCCGCACCCGGATCGCTGATGCCGCGGATCATTCCGCGCGCGCAGCATCGTGTTTCGCGCAAGGAGATCAGCCGCGGCGCCTTGCGTGTGCTGTACGGGTTGCGCGACAACGGCTTTCGCGCCTGCCTGGTGGGCGGTGCGGTGCGCGACCTGCTGCTCGGCGGGCATCCGAAGGATTTCGACATCGCCACCAATGCCACGCCGGAAGAGGTCAAGCGTATCTTCCGCAACTGCCGCCTGATCGGCCGGCGGTTCCGGTTGGCGCATGTGATCTTCGGGCCGGAGATCGTGGAAGTGGCGACTTTCCGCGGCGCGGGGGTTGAGGGCGAGGGCGATCGCCACCTGATCGACGGCCGCATCGTGCGCGACAACGTCTGGGGCACGATCGAGGAGGACGCGCTGCGCCGCGACTTTCGCGTCAACGCGCTGTACTACGACATCGCCGATTTCAGAGTGATTGATTTCGTGGGCGGCATCGAGGACCTGGAACAGCGGCGATTGCATCTGATCGGCGACCCGGAGCAGCGCTATCGCGAAGACCCGGTTCGCATGCTGCGCGCGGCGCGATTGGCCGCGAAGCTGGATTTCAACATCGATCCGACCGCGTCGCAGCCGTTCACGTCGCTGGGGCATCTGTTGGGCGAAGCGCCGCCGGCGCGTTTGTTCGACGAGACCATGAAGATGTTCATGGCCGGACATGGATTGGCCAGCTTCCGCAAGCTGGAAAATTGCGGCCTGTTGAAGCATCTGTTTCCCGGCACCGCGCGCGCGCTGGCGCGCGACGAGCACGGTGCGCTGCGCAGTCTGGTCGAAAGCGGGCTGGCCGGTACCGACGCGCGTGTCGCGCAGGACAAACCGGTGACCCCGGCATTCCTGTTCGCAGTGCTGCTGTGGGGCGAGGTGTATTCCATCGCGCGCGGCTTGCAAACCGAGGGTGTGGATCGCGCGCTGGCATGGCAACGCGCCGCGCACAAGGTCATGGCCGAGCAGACCGAGCGGGTCGCGATCCCGCGCCGTTTCAGCTACGCGATGGAAGAAATCTGGGCGCTGCAACCGCGTTTCGCCGAGCACACCCGCAAACGTGTGTTCCGGTTGCTGGCCCATCCACGATTCCGCGCGGCCTACGATTTCCTGCTGCTGCGCGCGGCGGAATCGGAAGAATTGCGCGAGCGTGGCGAATGGTGGACGCGCGTGCAGGAGCTTGGCCCCGAGCAACTTGCGCAGGAATTGCCGGGCACACCGAAAGTCAAAATCGTGGAGAAATCCACCGAAGCGGGTGCCGAAGAGCCGGCAAACGAGATCGCCGCGCCGCGCAAAAAGCGCCGCCGGCGTGGCGGTCGCGGCCGCGGAAAAGCTAAATCCGATTCCGCCGCGCCGTCGGATGATGCCTCCGTCTGATGGCGCGTACCTACGTCGCGCTCGGCAGCAATCTGGATGACCCGCGCACACAGGTGCTGCGCGGGTTCGATGCCTTGGCGTCGTTGCCGGATGCGAGTTTGGTCGCGCGTTCGCGCTTGTACCGGAGCGCGCCCTGGGGAGTGGCGGAACAACCCGAGTTCGTCAATGCGGTGGCGGAACTCGAAACCCGACTTACGCCGCTCGATCTGCTGGGTGCGTTGTTGGCGATCGAACGCAGCGCCGGGCGCGAACGCGATCGCGCGCGGTGGGGGCCGCGGGTGCTGGATCTCGATCTGCTGCTGTACGGCAACGCCGTGCTGGACCAACCCGGCTTGACCCTGCCGCACCGGTATCTGCATGAACGTGCTTTCGTGCTGCTGCCGCTGGCCGATCTTGCACCCGAGCTCGAAGTGCCGGGCCGCGGCCGTGTCCGGGAATTGCTGGCGCGCTTGGCGACAAACGACTGCGCAGTTCTAAACTGATCGCGCTCGTTGAACCCGCATCCGCGTCATCCCGGCGCAGGCCGGGATCCAGTGGCTTTGGTCCGGCATCTGGAAGCCAGAAGCTGAATCCGGGCTCCGTTCCGGATGAAGCTTGCGGAAAGGCCCCGGAATGATGTCGGCCATTTGATGCCTCGCGAAGCGAGCGGAACCCATTTGTCGGATAATCCGCCTTTCGCCCACGGGATGTCCGCATGTACGTGCAAGCCGTCGATGCGCCGCAACGCAAGCCGGTGACCGTGCCGGGATTGCGCGTGATGAAGGCCAGAGGCGAAAAAATCGTCGCGCTGACTTGCTACGACGCCAGTTTCGCTGCGCATCTGGAAGCCGCCGGCGTGGATATCGCACTGGTCGGCGATTCGCTGGGGATGGTGGTGCAGGGCCGCACCAGCACCTTGCCGGTGACCCTGGATGAAATGGTCTATCACAGCGCGCTGGTCGCGCGCGGCCTCACCGCCACGCTGCTGATCGCCGACCTGCCTTTCATGAGTTATCGCGATGCGGGTTACGCACTGAGTTCTTCCGCGCGGCTGATGGCCGAAGGCAATGCCGCGATGGTGAAGCTGGAAGGCGGTGCCGACTGGGTATGCGAAGTGATCGCCGCGTTGACCGCGCGCGACGTGCCGGTATGCGCGCACCTGGGGCTGACGCCGCAATCGGTGCACAAGCTTGGTGGCTATCGCATGCAGGGGAAAAGCCAGGATGCGGCCGCGCATTTGCAGGCGCAGGCACGCGCGGTGGTGGAAGCCGGCGCGGAATTGCTGGTGCTGGAATCCGTGCCGCACGCGTTGGCCGCACAGATGGCGCGCGAGATCGCGATCCCCGTCATCGGCATCGGCGCAGGCGCCGGCTGCGATGGTCAGGTGCTGGTGCTCTACGACATGCTCGGGATCACGCCCGGCCGTCGCCCGAAATTCTCCAGGGATTTTCTGCAGGGTCGCGAGTCGATTCCCGCAGCGATCGCGGCCTATGCCGGCGATGTACGCGCAGGAGCATTTCCCGCCTCCGAAAACATCCTTGGCTGAGCGTCCCGCGCATGCAGACCGTCACCGATGCCGCTGCCCTGCGCGCCGCGATCCGCGCCTGGAAACGCGACGGCCAGACCGTCTGCTTCGTGCCGACGCTCGGCAACCTGCATGCGGGGCACTACTCGCTGGTGGACCTGGCACACAAGCACGCCGATCGCGTGGTGGTCAGCGTGTTCGTCAATCCGACCCAGTTCGCCGCCGGCGAGGATTTTGAAAAGTATCCGCGCACGCTGGCGGCCGACAGCGCCGGTCTGGCCGAGCACGGGTGTGATCTGCTGTTCGCGCCGGACGTAGAGGTGATCTATCCGTTCGGTCCGCGACAATCGATCAGCATCCACGTGCCGCAGGTCACCGCAACGCTGGAAGGTGCGCATCGGCCCGGTCACTTCGATGGCGTTGCCACGGTGGTCGCAAAGCTGCTGACGTTGGTAGCGCCGGATCTGGCGGTGTTCGGGCAAAAGGATTTCCAGCAGTTGCTCGTGATCAAGCGGCTGGTGCGTGACCTCTCGCTGCCGGTGGAGATACTGAGCGGGGCGACGGTGCGCGACGAGGACGGACTGGCACTGTCATCGCGCAATCAGTACTTGAGCGCCGGCGAGCGCGAGATCGCGCCGCAGATCCATGCCACGTTGCAATGGATGCGCGAAGCGGTTCTGGATGGCCATCGTCGCGAGGTGGTCGAGTCGGTCGCGGCGCGCCGGCTGGTGCGTGCCGGTTTCGAGCCCGACTATTGCGTGATCCGGCGATCCGAAGATTTGTCCGAGCCCCAGGACGGCGAGCGTGCAGGGCTGATCGCGCTGGTGGCGGCAAGGCTCGGGAACACGCGGCTGATTGACAATCTGTCGTTTGATTGATTGAAAGTGCAACCATCGGATAGCTGCTTTTTGATTCTCAAGATCATCAGTGATCGCAAAGCAGCCGCCTTGTTGCGTTGCACCAAAGACCCCATTTTGGCGATATAATCTTCCCGCCGACCGTCGCGCGGGCGACACCGCAGGGCACCTCCATGCAGCTGAACATGCTCAAGGCCAAGATCCATCGTGCCACCGTGACCCACGCGGAGCTGCACTACGAGGGTTCGATCGCGATCGACGGCGATCTGCTGGATGCCGCAGGCATCCGCGAGTACGAGCAGATCCACGCCTGGAACGTCAACAACGGCGAGCGCTTTGTCACCTACGCGCTGCGCGCGCAGGAGAGCAGCGGCATCATTTCCGTGAACGGTAGCGCCGCGCATCGCGCGCAGCCGGGCGACATCATCATCATCGCCGCGTTCGTGTCGTTGAGCGAAGCAGAAGCCGCGCTGTTCAAGCCCACGCTGGTGTACGTGGATGCGCACAACTACATCACGCATACCAATCGCTCGATCCCCAAGCAGATGGCGGCGGCGTAAGACTTCCGCCTTTCCTGCGAAGGCTGGAATCCAGTTTTCAGTTTTCCATCCATGGATCTGGATCCGGGACCATCCCTGTCCGGGATGACGAGCTTTGTGGTGCTTCGGTTGACTGATAGCGCGCGCGTCCCCGCTGTTGTT
The DNA here is from genome assembly GCA_035606235.1 of Rhodanobacteraceae bacterium. Taxonomy (GTDB): domain Bacteria; phylum Pseudomonadota; class Gammaproteobacteria; order Xanthomonadales; family Rhodanobacteraceae; genus 66-474. The sequence continues at coordinate 39,325 of DATNFU010000003.1, read as the reverse complement.
CCAGGGCCCACGCCACGTGGTCGCGCACCAATGCGGACGGATGCTCCGCGCGCGCTTGCAGTGCCGCGATGATTTCAACCGAATGCGGCGCATTGCCCAGCGCCACCGCCACGTTGCGCAGCCAGCCTTCATAGCCCGCCCGGCGGATGGGCATGCCTTCGGTCTTGTCGAGGAACTCCCTCTCGCTCCAGCCAAAGAGTTCGATCAGTTTCGTTCCATCCAGCCCGTGCCGTGGCGCGAAATCTTCCTCGCGCGTGGTCTGCGCGAACTTGTTCCAGGGGCACACCAGTTGGCAATCGTCGCAACCGAACACGCGATTGCCGATCAGCGGACGCAGCTCGATCGGAATCGATTCCTTCAACTCGATGGTGAGATAGGCAATGCAGCGGCGCGCGTCCAGTTGCTTTGGCCCGGTGATCGCCTGCGTCGGGCAGATGTCGATGCAGCGCGTGCAGGTGCCGCAATGTTCGGTTGACGGCGTATCCACCGGCAGCGGCAGGTCGGTATAGAGCTCGCCCAGGAAAAACCAGGAACCCGCGTCGCGATCCAGCAGCAGTGTATGTTTGCCGATCCAGCCGAGCCCAGCATTGCGCGCCAGGGCCTTTTCCAGCACCGGCGCGGAATCGGCGAAAGCGCGATAACCGAATGGCCCGATTTCGGATTCGATGCGGTCGGCCAGTTTCTGCAGGCGCGCGCGCATCAGCTTGTGGTAATCGCGTCCCATCGCATAACGCGATACATAGCCGAGATTCGGATCGCGCAGCGTGCCCCAGGCATCGCGTGATTCGCGCGGAAAGTAATTCATGCGCGCGGAGATCACGCGCACGGTGCCCGGCTGCAGTTGATCCGGGCGGCTGCGCTTCACGCCATGACGCGCCATGTAATCCATTGCACCGTGGCGACCCTCGCGCAACCAGTCCAGCAGACGCGCCTCGTCGTCATCCAGCTCGACGCCGGCGATGCCGAGCTTGGCGAAACCCAGTTCCTCGCCCCAGGCTTTGATACGCATGGCCAGTTCGGCGAAATCGATGTCCGTGCCAAGGTGCATCCGCCCATTGTAGGGCCCCCGGACAAGGTCTTCCGTTCGTCAAAAGCGATGGATTGCGCGGACAACTACCTATAATCCCCGCATGAAAGCCACCGACCCGCAGATCGCGCTTTACACGACGGAACAGGTGCGAGCACTGGATCGCGCCGCGACACTGGATTTGGGTATCCCCGGCATCGAGTTGATGCGCCGCGCGGCGGCCGCGGCGTTCGCGTGCTTGCGCAAGCGCTGGCCGCAGGCGCGCAGCGTGTGCGTGCTGTGTGGCCCCGGCAACAACGGCGGCGACGGATTTTTCGTGGCCATGCTGGCGCACGAAGCCGGCATGCGGGTGGGCGTAATCGCCCTCGGCGATACCGCCTTGGGCGATGCCGGCGAGGCGCGCGCGCAATGCGGCCGCGCCGGCGTACCGATCGTGCACGGCAAGGAATTGCCGCAAGCCGACGTGTATGTGGATGCCCTGTTTGGATCGGGCCTGAATCGCGCGCCCGAGGGCGATGCGGCCACGCTGATCCAGCATTTGAATGCGCGGGGCATGCCGGTCCTGGCACTGGATGTGCCATCCGGTCTGGCCTCCGACACTGGCGTCGCGTTCGAGCCTTGCGTGCGCGCAACGGCAACGGTGTGCTTCGTCGCATGGAAGCGCGGGCTCTTTGCCGCGCAGGGGGTCGATCATGCGGGCGCCTGCGAGCTGGCGGCACTCGATCTGCCGATATCCGTGTTCACCCAGCACGTGCCGGATGCGCGGCTGCTGGCGGCGCAGCCGTTGCCGAAGCGCGCACGCGATTCGCACAAAGGCAAATATGGGCACGTGCTGGCGATCGGCGGCGATCACGGCGCCGGCGGTTCGATCAGGTTGACGGCGGAAGCCGCGCTGCGCGTCGGCGCGGGGCTGGTCAGCGTGGCCACGCGCGAGGCACACGTGGTCGCATTGTTGTCCGCGCGCCCGGAATTGATGCCGCAAGGCGTGCATGTGCCGCGCAATCTCGGTCCCTTGCTGGAGCGAGCGAATGTGATCGCGCTCGGTCCCGGCTTGGGTCGCGAGGAGTGGGGCGCGGGGCTGTGGCGCGCCGCGCTGGATGCGAACAAACCGACCGTGCTGGATGCGGACGGGTTGAATCTGCTCGCCGAACAGCCGCGCGAGTTGCCGGCGCAAGTCATCCTGACGTCGCATCCGGGTGAAGCCGCGCGCCTGCTTCACTGCACGATCGCGCAGGTGCAAGCCGATCGCTTTGCCGCGGTGCGCGCGCTGGCCAAACAACATCGGGCCATGGTGGTGCTGAAAGGCTCGGGCAGCCTGATTGCCGACCCCGACGGAATGCTGGCGCTCTGTCCGTGGGGAAATCCCGGCATGGCCAGCGGCGGCACTGGCGACGCGCTGACAGGCGTGATTGCGGGCCTGCTGGCGCAGGGCTTGTCCACGTGGGATGCGGCATGCATCGGCACCGGTGTGCACGCGCGCGCGGGTGACCTGGCGGCGCGTGCAGGCGAGCGCGGGCTGCTGGCCAGCGATTTGTTTCCCTATCTGCGCGCACTGGTCAACGGTCGACTGGACGGCTAGATGGCTCAATCCCATTTGCAGGGGGTCATCGACTTGCCCGACGAAGCCGCGACGGTCGCGCTCGCGCGCCGTTTGGCGCCGACCATTGCGCACGGCGGCGTGCTCCATCTGCGCGGTGAACTGGGCGCCGGCAAGACCACCTTCGCGCGCGCGTTGTTGCAGACGCTCGGCGCAGGGGAACGCATCAAGAGCCCGACCTACAGTCTGCTGGAACGTTATCGCGCAGCGGGGCGAGATGCGTTTCATCTGGATCTTTATCGCATCGCCGCCGCCGAAGAGCTGGAATGGTTGGGGCTGGATGAATTGCGCGAGCCGGGTGCGATCGTGCTGGTCGAGTGGCCCGAGCGCGGTGTCGGCGTGTTGCCGACCGCTGATCTGGAAATCGCGCTGGAACACGCGGGTGCTGGCCGCAGGGCTCGCCTGCACCCGCGTTCCGCGCGTGCGCAAGCCTGGTTGGCCGGCTGGTGATGAAGGGAATCAGTTGGCGCATCTTCCTGAACCGGCTTCGATGAAAGCCCCGCATATTACGGATCGAAAAGGGAAAAGTTCTTGCAATTCCGAGCGGCTTGGGGTTGAATCCCATCCCATGAGGGGGAACTCGCGCCCGCTGCCTTTGGTTGTCGCTGCTTTGTGCGGCCTGTTTTGCGCAGGCGCGGTTTCCGCCGCGCAAGTCAAGGCACTGCGCGTCTGGGGCGGGCCCGATTCCACCCGTGTGGTGCTGGATCTCTCCGCGCAACCATCGGATTACAAACTGTTCCAGTTGGAGCAGCCCGCGCGCATCGTGCTGGATGTGGAAGACAGCAGCTTCGCGGATGATTTCCGCGTGCCGGAGGTCAAGGGTTTATTGAAGACCATCCGCAGCGGCAAGAACGCCGATGCTGCGCGCGTGGTGCTGGATCTGACCGGCGACGTGCACCCGAAAAGTTTTCTGTTGAAACCGGCCGGCCAATACGGTTACCGGCTGGTGCTGGATCTGTACCCGCCGCACGCGGCCAAAGCGAGCACGGTAGCGCGCACCGTCGAGGACGATGTCGCGCAAGGCAAGCCGCGCCCGGTGGTGATCGCGGTGGATGCCGGCCATGGCGGTGATGATCCCGGAGCGCATGGCCCGGACGGCACCCTGGAAAAAAATGTCACCCTGTCGGTGGCCCGCGACTTGGCCAAGCTGATCAATGCGCAGCCCGGCATGCGCGCGGTGCTGACCCGCGATGGCGATTATTTCGTGCCGCTGAAGAAGCGCTACGAAATCGCGCGTCAGAACAAGGCCGATCTGTTCGTCTCGATCCACGCGGATGCCTACACCAGTTCCGACGCACGCGGTTCGTCGGTATGGGTGCTCTCGCAGCACGGCAAGACGTCCGAAGCCGCGCGCTGGCTGGCCGACAGCGAAAATCGCGCCGATTTGATCGGCGGTGTGTCGCTGGACGACAAGGACGACACGCTGGCATCGGTGCTGCTTGATCTTTCGCAGGGTGCCTCGATCGAAGCCAGCGATGCGGTTGCCAAGCGCGTGCTGACCGCGCTGGGTTCACTGGGCCCCACGCATCGTGGTTATGTCGAGCGCGCGAATTTCGTGGTGCTGCGCTCACCGGATGTGCCGTCCATTCTGGTCGAGACCGCATTCATCACCAACCCCAGCGAGGAGCGCAAGCTGCGCGATGCCGATCATCGCCAGCAACTCGCCGATGCGATCCTGCAAGGCGTGCGTGGATATTTCGAAGACACGCCGCCGCCGGGCACCTGGTTCGCGGCAGTGCGCAGCGGGCGCATTCATCCGGGCGAGACCGATGCCGGCACGTTGCTGGCGGCGGCGGATGCGGGTTCGAATAGTGCGGATCGCGCGACAAAACCCGGCGACGGCGATGCTGGCGACGACGCGCCGGTGCCGCAGCCCATGCGCACCCACCAGATCGCGCGCAACGATCGTCCCCGCCTGCGTCCGCCCGCCTCGGATGCCGATCTCGTCGTGACACAGGTGATTCCACCGTCGCCGAGTGTTGCCGACAAAAAAGCGGCGCTGGATGCGAACATCCGCGACATGCACCGCGTGTTGCGCGGCGAAACCCTGTCCGGCATCGCGCAACAGTACGGTGTCAGCGCGGCGGCGCTGCGCTCGATCAACAGCAAGATACCCGATGACGGCCGCGTGCAGGCGGGCCAGGTACTTCTCATCCCAAGTTCGTAAAGTTGCCGAAGGGCATGGATCGCCCGCACAGATTGCCGGAGAAGACGCGGTGTTCCGGAAGCTGCGCGGCAGCGGTACGGAATCCATTTTGATTTTGCGCCCAGATTTCGAAGGTCGAAAAACGGATTCCGGCGTCCGCTTTTCGAGCGCCCGTGGAATGACGACTTTGACAGTGCATCCGCTATGCTTCGCGCTTGTTTCGCACAGTGCGATGTATGCCGCCGATTCGCCCGCTGTCTCCCGAACTCGTGAACCAGATCGCCGCCGGCGAGGTGATCGAGCGCCCGGCCTCGGTGGTCAAGGAACTGGTGGAGAACAGCCTCGATGCAGGTGCCTTGCGGATCGAGATCGATATCGCGCAAGGCGGTGCGCGACTGATCCGCGTGCGCGACGACGGCGGCGGTATTCCCCGCGAGGAATTGCCGCTGGCGCTGGCCGCGCACGCGACCAGCAAGATCGCCAGCTTCGCCGATCTGGAACGCGTTGCCAGCATGGGTTTTCGCGGTGAAGCGCTGGCCTCCATCGCATCCGTTTCCCGGCTGCAATTGACTTCGCGCCGCGCCGGCGATGAACACGCCTGGCGCATCGAGGCATCCGGCGCGCGCATCGGTGAAACCCAACCGGCGCAGTCCGCAATCGGCACCACGATCGAGGTGCATGATCTGTTTCACGCGGTGCCCGCGCGACGCAAATTCCTGCGCGCCGAGCGCACCGAGTTCGGCTACATCGATGAGCTGGTGAAATCGCTGGCGCTGGCGCATCCGCAAGTCGAGTTTCACCTGGGTCACAACGGCAAGCCGGTGCGCATGCTGAGGTGCGCGCGCGATCACGACGCACAACTGGGACGCGCCGCGGAGTTGCTCGGTTCGGCGTTTGCGGAAAATTGCCTCGCGATCGAGCACGCCGCCGCCGGCATGGAACTGCGTGGCTGGGTCGGCCTGCCGACCGCGTCGCGCGGGCAGGCCGATCAGCAATACTTCTACGTGAACGGGCGCCTGGTGCGCGATCGAGTGGTGGCCCATGCGGTGCGACAGGCCTATGCGGATGTGCTGTTCCATGGCCGTCATCCTGCGTACGTGTTGTTCCTGCAACTCGATCCGCAGGCAGTGGACGTCAACGTGCATCCGGCCAAGTCCGAGGTGCGATTCCGCGAAGCGCGGCTGGTGCACGACTTCCTGTTCCGTACCTTGCACGAGGCGATTGCGCATACGCGTGCCGGCGAACAGGGATCAGGTTCATTTTTCCCCCGTCCTGCCGCAGCCATAGCAACTCGCTCGGAAAATGAACCTGACCCCTTTTCACTGCAAGCTGGCTTGGGATTGGCCGTTCGCGAAGCGCCCGGGGACGCGTACGCGCGTCTGCTGGACGCTGCACCGTCGGTTTCCACGCCATTGCCCGAGCCCGCTGTTGGCGAGCCGCCGCCGCTCGGGTTCGCGCTCGCGCAACTGGCGGGCGTCTACATCCTGGCCGAAAACGCGCACGGTTTGGTGCTGGTGGATATGCACGCCGCGCACGAGCGTGTCACCTATGAAAAGCTGAAAGCCGCGCGCGAATGCGATGGCGTGCGTTCGCAATTGTTGCTGGTGCCGCTGCTGATCGCGGTCAGCGAAAGCGAGGCTGGTGCGGCGGAAGAGCACGCCGCGGCATTGGCGGAATTCGGGCTGGAACTGGATCGCGGCGGACCACGACAGGTCACCCTGCGACGCATTCCGTCCCTGCTCGAAGGCGCGGACGTGGCGCAATTGACCCGCGATGTGCTCGGCGAACTGGCCCGACATGGCAACTCGCGACGTCTGGAGGAGTTGCAGAACGAACTGCTCGCCACCATTGCCTGCCATGGCGCGGTGCGTGCGCACAGACGTCTGACGTTGCCAGAAATGAATGCATTGTTGCGCGAGATGGAAGCAACCGAGCGTTCGGGTCAATGCAATCACGGCCGGCCGACCTGGACTCAGTTGAGCATGGGCGAGTTGGACAAGTTGTTTCTACGCGGAAGATGATCGGCAGGAAACAGGAGCCGAAAAACATCGCCGTCGTTCCGGGGCCGCACTTCATTTTGATCTTGCTCCGCGCAGGCAAAAATGGATTCCGGCTTTCGCCGGAATGACAAAAGCAAGCCACATCGACCACCGAAGCCCATGCACCAGATTGATCTCGAAACGTACGTGCGCGAAATCGGGCATTGGCGTGCGCAGCGCCTCGCGCGGCTGACCGCGCCGGATGGCTGGTTGAGCCTGGTCGGGTTGCACTGGCTGGAACAGGGCCGCAACACGCTCGGCAGTGCTGCCGACAACTCCATCGTGCTGGACAAGGCGCCGGCACATCTTGGCACGATCCAGTGGCGCGGTGACGGCACCCTGGTCTTCGAGGTGGCGGACGGCAGCGGTGCGTTGATCGACGGTGAGAAAAAAATCGGTGCGATCCTGCGCGATGACGAGGATAAAAAGCCGACACAGGTTTCATTCGGCAGCATCAGCTTTGTGGCGATCGATCGACAAGGCCGCAAGGGATTGCGCGTACGCGATACACAGGCACGTACGCGCACCCGGTTCGCCGGCATCGAATCGTTTCCGGCTGATCCTTCCTGGCGCATCGTGGCCGACTGGATGCCATTCGATCCGCCGCGAACGCTGGAGACGGCCAACGTGATTGGCCAGATGGAACGTTATCCCGTGCCCGGCAGGGCGGTATTCGAGCGCGACGGAAACAGCCACGAATTGCTGCCGGTGATCGAAGTGCCCGGCGACACGCAACTGTTCCTGATCTTTGCCGACCGGACTTCCGGGCGGGAAACCTACGGCGCCGCGCGATTCCTCTACGCAGACCAGCCGGAGGACGGCAAGATCGTTCTCGATTTCAACAAGGCTTACAACCCGCCTTGCGCGTTCACCGCGTTCGCGACTTGCCCATTGGCGCCCCCGGAAAACCGGCTGGACCTGCGCGTGACTGCGGGAGAGAAGAAATACGCGGGTGGGCACTGAAGCAGGGGCGAAGCAGCAGCAGTCGGGCTGCGCAAATGGCTGTCCCCATCGCTGCCTCCCTCATTGGCGGGAACCTTTGTCGGTTCGGGTGTTCCAAGACGCTGCGGCATGCCGCGCCGATGGCCGCCTGCTAGCATCGCGCAACCCGCGGCGGGACAACCCTTCGGAGATATTGAATGAGGAGCAGCATCGCCAGCATTCTCGGCGTGTTGGTGGTGACGATGGCGGCGATGCTGCCGGCGTCGGTGCGCGCGCAGACCGCGCCGCCAACGGATCACAAACTCTCCTACGCGTTGGGCTACGAAGCCGGGCGCGATCTCGGCCAGCACGGGTTGCAGATCGACATCGCCAGCGTCTTGCGTGGCGTACAGGATGGCTACGGGCAGAAGAAGCCGGCTTTTCCGCCGCAGGAAATGCAGCAAGTGATCGCGGCCATGCAGCAGAAGATGCTAGTGCAGGCGCGTGCGGCCTACGCCAAGCTGGCCGCGTCGAATCTTGCGCGCAGCCAGAAATTCTTCGCGCAGAACAGACAGCAGAAAGGCGTGATCACGCTGCCGTCCGGCGTGCAGTACAAGGTGCTGGAGGATGGCGGCGGCGAGAAGAGCCCGACGCTTGCAAGCGACGTTACCCTTCAGTATCGCGGCGCGTTTCTGGACGGCACCGTATTCGACAACACCTATGATCGCGGCCAGCCGGTGCAATTTCCGGTGGACCAGATGATCCGTGGTTGGCAGCAGGTGATCACGCGCATGCATGTAGGCGATCACTGGCAGGTGTTCATTCCGCCGCAGATGGCTTACGGGGAACGCGGTCAGCCGCCGCGGATCGGGCCGAATGAGGCGCTGGTGTTCGACATTCATCTGCTCGATAGCAAACCCTGAGAACGCAAACGCCGCTGCGCAAGCGGTGCTACGCTCGTATCGATGAACGCTTTCGCCGAGCAACCGTCGCCTCCGTTGACGCCCTGCATCGGCGTGTGCCGCATGGATCCGCAGGGGCTGTGCATCGGCTGCCGGCGCACATTGGACGAGATTGCGCGCTGGGGCACGCTCAGCGACGCCGAACGCTTGCGTTGCATGCTGGAAGTGCTGCCCACGCGCGCACCGCCCGAATGATTCTGCCTCGTCACCCATGACGGAAAAGGCGATCCAGGAAGGGCCCGTCGCCGGTGATTCCCCTCATCGACAACGTGCTTCAATTCCCGCTCTGACGTCCGCGCTGCATCCGTTGTGGCAACCGCCGCAAGCGCCTGGCTGGAATCGCGCGGAGTTGCTCGACCTTCCTGGCGAGACGCCGCGCATCGCCGCGGCGGTGCTGGTGGGCATACGCGACACGCCCCAACCTGCGATGGTTTTCACGGTTCGTCACAGCGGGCTGCGCACGCATGCCGGGCAAGTCAGTTTTCCCGGTGGGCGCGCGGATGCCGGCGACGCCGACGCCATCGCCACGAGCCTGCGCGAAAGCGCCGAGGAAATCGGGCTCGACCCCCGTGACGCGCAACCGCTCGGCTTCCTCGACTGCCTGGAAACGATCAGCGGCTATTGCATCACGCCGGTAGTGGCGCGGATCGCCGCACATGCGCAACTTGCGCCGCAGACGGAGGAAGTGGTTTCGGTTTTCGAAGTGCCGCTCGCGTTCCTGCTGGATCCGGCCAATCTGCGCGAGCGCGACTACATCGCGCGTGGGCAGCGCCGCCGCGTGTACGAATACGCCGGTACGCAACCGTTGATCTGGGGCGCGACTGCATCGATATTGGTGAATCTGATGCGTCGGATGAAACTGATTCAGGAGTTGTCATGAATAGAACTGGCGCGCTGATTTCAGCCCGCGAGCTTGCCACGTTGCAAGGGTCGGATGTGCTGATCGTGGATTGTCGCTTCGAGCTTTCCGATCCGGACAGCGGCAAGCGTGGGTATCTGCAGGGGCACATTCCGGGCGCGATCTACGCCAGCCTCGATCGCGATTTGTCGGACTTGTCGAAGCGGAAGCTCGGCCGCCATCCGTTGCCCGAAGCGCGCGCGTTTTCCGCAGTGCTGTCGCGTTGGGGTTGGACGCCGGGGCGGCGCGTCGTCGCCTATGACGACAATGGCGGTGTGCTGGCCGCTGCGCGGTTGTGGTGGATGCTGCGAACGTGCGGTATCGAAGCGATGGTGCTCGATGGTGGCTGGCGGGCGTGGCGCGAGGCGGGCTTGCCGGTCGAGGAAGGCGACTCGCACCCGCGCGAGCTCTCGCAGGCCGATGTGCGTTTCGATCCGGGCCAGGTGGTGTATTACGAAGAGCTGGAGCGCTTGCGCGCGAGCGGTTCCGCGCTGCTACTGGATGCACGCGGCGCGGCGCGTTATCGCGGCGAGGTCGAACCCATCGATCCGGTGGCGGGCCACGTGCCGGGCGCCTTGAACCGGCCCTTCAGCGACAACCTCGACGCGAATGGCCGATTCAAGGCGCCGCCGGTGTTGCGCGAGGAATTTGCCGCGTTGTTGAACCGGCGCGCGCCTAACGAAGTGATCCACATGTGCGGTTCGGGCGTGACCGCCGCGCACAACCTGCTGGCGATGGAAGTGGCCGGGCTGCACGGCTCGCGCCTGTTCGCGCCGTCGTGGAGCGGGTGGGTAAGTAGTCCGGATCGCCCGGTTGCAAAGGGATAGTTGGATTTTGACGTCACCCCGGCGAAAGCCGGAATCCAGCGACTTGGCTCCCCATAAAACAGAAGGTGACTGGGTTCCGGGTTCTGCCCCGGACCTCGTCCACGACGGCCCGGAATGACGACGAGGTGGATCGCGGTCGGCCTGCGCTCTGGGCACGACGATTTTGCGTGCACGAAGTGGACGCTACCTTTTCGCCTTCAATCTTTCCACCATCGCACGCAGCGTGTTCTGCGCTTCCGGGGCGAACCACGCGTCGAGAAAATCTTCCACCGGCAAGCTTGAAGGCTCCGCGAACAGCGCGGCCAGTTCCGCGCGCGCCATTGCACGTGTGGAAAGCATCGCCTGCCGCGGCAATTTCAACAACTCGCCGAGCCAGCCGATCGCACGCGCGCCCACGAAATCCACATCCGCCAATTCGTCCACCATGCCGATCGCCAGCGCGGCGTCGGCATCCAGCATGGTTCCCTGCACCAGCAATCGTTCGGCGCGATGCGAGCCGATCAATCGCCGCAGGCCAGCCTGGATGCAATCGGGCACGGTCAAGCCCACTTGAACCTCGTTCAAGCCGATGCGATAGGCGCCCCGCGCCATCACCCGGTAGTCGCAGAACAGCGCCAGCACCGCACCGCCAGCGGGCGAGTGGCCGGTGATCGCCGCCGCGATCGGGATCGGCGAACGTGACAGCGCGCCGCAGAGTGCGAAGAATTCTTGCCAGAACGCGCGCATGGCATCGCGGCCGAGCGTCAGTAGAAATGGCACATCCAGGCCCGCGGAAAAGATGCCGGAGCTGCCTGCGATCACCAGCCCCCGCGCGCCATCGCCGGGAGCGGCTTGCACGGCTGCTTGCAGCGCATGCACCAGTTCCGGATTCAGCGCATTGACTGGTGGACGCGTCAGCCGCAGCTCGCGGATGCCGCTTTCGTGTTCGATGCGTTCGAGCATGATGATTCCTTGGCGTTTGAAGGCTTCGTTCCCGCGATACGGCGGCAATCACGGATGACTTGGCATTGAAGAGCGGAAAAGCGGAAACCGGGTTCGCGTTTTCACTTGAAAACCAGCGTCAAAATGGATTCCGGTTTCCGCGCCACGCGTGATCTTTAGGGCAGGGCGTTTCCGCTTTCCGCCTTACTCCTCATTCGCTGTCCAGTTGTACCGCACACGATAGTCGAGCATCGCCTTGCCGCGCGCGGGCACATTCACCACGAACTCCAGCGTGTCGGGATCTTGCCTGGCGGGTTTGCTGCTGGAGGAAACCAGCGTCCACACGTGCCAGCGGTTCGGATGTTCGCGCACGGTTATCGTGCGCGCGACGTCGCCGCCATTGCTCAAGCTGATCCGGTACGCCTCATCCATGGTGTGTGCATTCTGGTTCACTGCAAACGCGGTGCGCTCGCGGCTCGCACGCAGCTCGAAGCTTTCGCCCAGGGTGATGCTGGCCTGCTGGCCCTTGGGCGTGTCCGGAATATCGCCTTGGCCGAGCAATTCGGGCGCGCCGTCCTGATCGATTGTCAACACGCGCAGAGTGCCGGCAGGCAGTGCGGCCGGCGCATCCAACTGCAGTGTGGAAGCGATCGGGCGATCCTGGAAACTTTCGTTGCCGTAATCGGCTTCCAGAATTGGCTTGGGCGGGTGCCAGGCGCCGCCGGACTCGAGCAGATACTGGCGCGTGCAATCGAGATCGGATGCGGCATACAACGGCGTCAAGGTGACCGTGCCGTCAGGCAGGTCCACCTCGTGCGGCAGGCTGAAGCTGCGGTAATCACCGAGCGCGCGTTGCTGCGGCATCGGCCGCGCGGGTGCCGCTTCGGCCATCATGACCTTGGCCATCACGCGCGGGGCGCCCGCGAGATTCGGTTGACCGGCAACCAGTTTGATTTTCGCATTGTCGTAATCGCGCCCGCTGCGATTGGCGATCGATGCCTGCGGATCGAAATGTATCTGGCACTTCGCTCCAGGCGCGAGCGTGGCGATGTATGCCGCGCGCCAGCCAATACCGGAAGTGCTGTAACTCAGGCGCGCGTCGTGCGCGCCCGAGGATTTTGCATCGACGTCCAGCAGAATGCTGCCGCCGCCGTTGATTGAGCCGGCCTGCAACGCGACGGTCGCATAGTCGTGCACAACGATCACGCTGCCGCCGGTACTGCGCACGGTGAGCCCATCGCCACCGGTGCCCAGCAAGGTACCGTCGGCGAGCGTCTGGCCATTGCTGCCGTTCACCACGACGTGTTCGCCGATGTGCCCCGCGAGTGCACTGTCGGCACTGCCGCGTGCAAGCACGATGCGGCGGCCGAGCACATCCGCGCCGCTACCGAAGTTCACGCTCACCGCTTCGGGATCGACGCTCGCCGGAAGTCCGCCGATGCGCAACGCGTGGCGGCCGACTTGCAAGCTCACTTCGCGCTGTTCGTGGATCACGGCGTGGCCGCTGTCCAGCGCGCCTTGCGCATCGCCGGAAAACAATGCGTCGTTGTCGGCGTGATAAACGGTGAGCGCGGTGCCGATCGGATTCGAGCCGCCGGCCGGACCGCTGGCGGCACAGGCCGTGGTGCCAGCGAGTGCGAGCGCGAGTGTGGCGGTGAGCAGGCGGGGTTGCATCGTGCGCTCCTTCTGCTGGGCAATGTGCGGGATGATAGCGGCTGCGCCTGAACCGTTTTTGCAGGTCGAGGCGAGCGCGCTAGCCGATGCCTTGCAAGGCATCGGCTGCGCGAGCCGAAGGTGAGGCATGGTGCCGATCGGCAGCCGCGCCAAGGACGGCTTCTCGCAGATCGATCGCGCGCAGGCGCCCACCTACAATGCGCAGGCGTCGCGAATCGCCGCGGGCAGCGGCACCGCCTTGCCGGATGCCGGATCCGTCCACACCAGCACGGTGCGGCCGTCGCAATAAAGCTTCTGCGGATCTTTCGCGTCCACGATGCGGTGGCCGATCGTCAGCGAGGATGTGCCGATGCGCTCGTTGAAAAGTTCGACGTTGATATGTGCGGGCCACGCAATCGGGGCGCGATAACTCAATTCCGCCGCCGCCAGAACCGGCATCGCGTGCGCATCGAACCATGGGCCCGGCACATCCTTCAACCACTGCAGGCGCGCTTCCTCGAGGTAGGTGAGGAAACTGGAATTGTTGACATGGTTGAAGGCATCCAGATCGCGCCAGCGCACCGCGATTGGCACGATGAATGGCGTGCGCGGCGGCGGCTGTGGTTGCGTGTTCGGAGCCGATTGCGCCGCTGCCGGCGTCACCTGCAAAGGGTCGGCAGCGCGCTTGCGGCGCGGTCGCGGTGATTTAGTGTTCTTCTTGTCGGCCATGGCTGGATTGTGAAAAGAATCAGTTCGCAAATGAACCCTCGAAACCCGAATAAATACAAAACAACATCACTTCGTCATTCCGGGGCTGGCCGCGCGATGCGCAGGCACAATCGGGAATCCAGAGGCTTTTTCAGCAAAGACACTGGATTCCCTGTTCTTGTTGTATTTGCATTCATCGGGGACTGATTGGCTTTTGGTCCTTATGCTCTTTTTTTCTTCCTTTGCGCTTTCGGCGCAACATCCAGCGCGCGCGCCAGAAATTGCCCGGTGTGGGAATGCGGCGTGGCGGCCACGTCTTCCGGTGTCCCCGAAGCGATGATGCGCCCGCCGCCCGCGCCACCTTCCGGGCCGAGATCCACCACCCAGTCGGCGGTCTTGATCACGTCCAGATTGTGTTCGATCACCACCACCGTGTTGCCCTGATCCACCAGCCGGTGCAGCACGCGCAGCAGTTGCTCGATGTCGTGGAAATGCAGGCCCGTGGTCGGTTCGTCGAGGATGTACAGCGTGCTGCCGGTGCCGCGACGTGAAAGCTCCTTCGAGAGTTTGACGCGCTGCGCTTCGCCGCCCGACAACGTGGTCGCGCTCTGGCCCAGCTTGATGTAGCCGAGGCCCACGTCAATCAGCGTCTCCAGTTTGCGTGCGATCGCCGGGATGTTCTCGAACACCTTGAGCGCATCCTCGACCGTCATCTCAAGCACACCGGCGATGTTGTGGCCCTTGTAGAGAATTTCCAAAGTCTCGCGGTTGTAGCGCTTGCCGTGACACACGTCGCAGGGCACGTACACATCCGGAAGAAAGTGCATTTCCACCTTGATCAGGCCGTCGCCCTCGCAGGCTTCGCAGCGGCCGCCCTTGACGTTGAAGCTGAAGCGCCCGGCCTGATAGCCGCGGGCGCGCGCCTCCGGCACCTGCGCAAACAGCTCGCGCAGCGGTGTGAACAGGCCGGTGTAGGTCGCCGGATTCGAACGCGGCGTGCGGCCGATCGGCGACTGGTCGATATCCACGACCTTGTCGAAAAGCTCGAGCTTTTCGATCTTGTCGAACGGCGCAGGCTGCGTGCTCGCTCCGTTCAATTCCATCGCCGCGTGCCGGAACAAGGTGTCGTTGACCAGCGTGGATTTGCCAGAGCCGGATACGCCGGTGATCGCGGTAAACAGCCCGGCCGGAATTTCCAGATCAACATTCTGAAGGTTGTTGCCGCGCGCGCCGTGCAGTGTGAGTACGCGTTGCGGGTCGGGTGGGCGGCGCAGCTTGGGCACCTCGATCGCGCGTTTGCCGGAGAGATATTGTCCGGTCAGCGAGCGCGGCGCGTCGAGCACATCCTGCAGCTTGCCCTGCGCGACGATTTCGCCGCCGTGCACGCCTGCGCCGGGGCCGATGTCGAGCAGATGGTCGGCGATGCGGATCGCTTCTTCGTCGTGTTCCACCACGATCACCGTATTGCCCAGATCGCGCAGCCGCACCAGTGTGCCGAGCAGACGCGCGTTGTCGCGCTGGTGCAGACCGATCGAAGGCTCATCCAGCACGTACATCACGCCGACCAAGCCCGCGCCGATTTGCGACGCCAGCCGAATGCGCTGCGCTTCGCCGCCGGAGAGCGAATCGGCATTGCGATCGAGCGTCAGATAATCCAGGCCGACATCGATCAGGAATTTCAGCCGCTCGCGGATTTCCTTGACGATCTTGGCGGCGATCTCGCCGCGCCAGCCGGGGAGTGCCAACTGCTCGAAAAAAATCTGCGTGTCGTTGATGGCCAGCGCGCCCAGGGAAGGCAGGTTGCGTTCGCCGACGAACACGTTGCGCGCGGAAATATTCAGTCGCTCGCCGCCGCATTCCGGGCACGGTCGCTCGCTGATGAAGCGGCCCAGTTCCTCGCGTACCATCTGCGATTCGGTTTCCTTCCAGCGCCGCTCCAGGTTCGGAATAACGCCCTCGAAGCGGTGCTTGCGCACGAACCCGGAACGGCCTTCTCCGAGATAGCGGAATTCGATCTTGTCTTCGCCCGACCCGAACAGGATGGATTCGCGCGTGGCTTTGGGCAGATCGCGCCACGGTGTCTCGACGTCGAATTTGTAGTGTTTCGCCAGCGAACGGATCATCTGGAAGAAATGCGGATTGCGCCGATCCCAGCCGCGCACCGCGCCTTCGCCGAAGCTGCGTTCCGGGTGTGCGACCACGCGCGCCGGGTCGAAGAATTGCGTGACGCCCAAGCCGTCGCAGGCCGGGCACGCACCGACCGGCGAGTTGAACGAGAACAGCCGCGGTTCCAGTTCCGGCAGCGAGTAATCGCACAGCGGGCAGGAGTAGCGCGAGGAATACAACTGCTCGGGCGCCTGCGCAGCATCCATGTCCACCACGATCGCCAGTCCTTCGCCGAGCCGCAGCGCGGTCTCGAAGGATTCCGCCAGCCGTTGCTTCAAGTCGGGCTTCGGTCGGAACCGATCAATCACCACTTCAATGGTATGTTTGATGCGCAAGCCGAGCGACGGCACCGCGTCAAGGTCATACACCTGGCCATCCACGCGTGCGCGCACGAAACCCTGCGCGCGCAGTTGCTCGAAGACCTGCACGTGCTCGCCCTTGCGCTCGCGGATCACCGGCGCCAGCAGCATGAAACGCTTGTCGGCCGGCAGCGCGAGGGTGGCGTCCACCATCTGGCTGACCGTCTGTGCTTCCAGCGAGGTGCCATGGCGCGGACAGCGCGGCGTGCCCACGCGCGCGTACAGCAGGCGAAGATAATCGTAGATTTCGGTGATGGTGCCGACGGTTGAACGCGGGTTGTGCGAGGTGGATTTCTGTTCGATCGAAATCGCCGGCGACAGACCTTCGATATGGTCCACGTCGGGCTTTTCCATCATCGACAGGAATTGCCGCGCGTAGGAGGACAGCGATTCGACATAGCGGCGCTGGCCTTCCGCATAGATCGTATCGAAGGCGAGCGAGGACTTGCCGGAACCGGACAGCCCGGTGATCACGATCAACCGGTCGCGCGGCAGTTCCAGATCCAGGTTCTTGAGATTGTGCGTGCGCGCGCCGCGGATGCGGATCGTGTCCATATTGGTCCAGGGATTCTGATTGGCCGCATGCACGGCTATGTGATCTTCAGCCCCTTCGAGTCAAGGAGGCGATCAAACCCATGCTTGGCAAAGGTTTTGATGGGGGTTGTGGAAGCATGCTGATGTTGTGGAAGCATGCTGATGTGGGTGGAAACTGAGGCCTGTCCAGTTCGATCAGGGCTCTCCTCGAAGTGCTTTGCGCGCGAAATGCCCGCTAATATACCGCCCTGGTCTATATGTGGTCGGCGGCTGTCAATCTCAATTCGGAGGCGGGTCATGCGGTATCGCAAGGGTGCATGGGTTGGCATCGCGCTGGTGGCGTCGATGTGGATGGGTGCCACGCAAGCCGCGACGCAGGCGACAGGCGCGGCGAGCGGCGGTGCCAGCGCACAACAGGTGCGTGAGCTGATGGATGCCATTGGTTTGAAGGGCATGTTGTCGCAGATGAATGGCGTGATGGTGCAGCAGGTCGCCCAGTTGATGCCATGCGTGCCGGCTGCCACCGTGCAGGCGGCTTTCAGCAACTCGCAGGCACAAGACGACATCATCAACCGGATGGTTCCGGTATATCAACGCCATTTCAGCAGCGCCGATATCCAGGGCCTGCTTGCTTTCTATCGCTCGCCACTGGGTCAGAAGGTGTTGCGTGAGATGCCCGCGACCATGCAGGAAGGCATGCAGATCGGTCGCCAGTGGGGTGAGCAGCGCGCCGAGACCATGGTGGCCAAGTTGAAACAGCAGGGCGTGCTGGACGCGCAGGGCTCCTGCCCGGCGCCCAGGCAGGCTCCGGCGGTGCCGCCGCCGGGCAAGCACTGAGCGGGCGGGCGACGGCAGGCGGGGAATTGCCCGAATAATCTGTCCGGGCTATACTTTCCCGTTCCGTTCGGGCCAACCGGCGGATTGCTGCACCCAGAATAACGACAGAACCGATGAGGCTTTCAAAATGTACGCAGTCATTGTTACGGGCGGACGCCAGTTCCGCGTGATGCAGGGCGACGTCCTGCGCGTCGAGAAACTCGACGCCGAGGTGGACGCCGCGGTCAAGTTCGAGCAAGTGTTGATGATCGGCGACGGCGAGAACATCGCGGTCGGCGCGCCGCACATTGCCGGCGCCAGCGTGGCCGCGAAGATCCGCGCGCACGGCCGCCACGACAAGGTGCGCATCGTCAAGTTCCGCCGCCGCAAGCACCATCGCAAGCAGATGGGCCACCGGCAGCACTACACGGAAATCGAGATCACCGCCATTGCCGCTGGCAAGAGCAAGGGTGAGGAGTAATCAGTCATGGCACACAAGAAAGGCGTAGGTTCTTCCCGCAACGGCCGCGATTCCAACCCGAAATATCTGGGTGTGAAGTTGTACGGCGGCCAGGCGGTGGAAGCGGGCAACATCATCGTGCGTCAGCGCGGCACCCAGTTCCATCCGGGCGCGGGCGTCGGCCTGGGTCGCGATCACACGCTGTTCGCGCTGGTGGACGGCAAGGTCGAGTTCAAGGTTCACGGCCCGAAAAGCCGCCGCACGGTAAGCGTGGTCGGCTGAATTGCTGCGATCCTCCGTTATCGCTGTTTTGACGAAGGTTCTGAATCGGGCAAGCAGTCGAGGCCGGCAAGCCCAAAGGCGAGCCTCCACGACCGTGCTTTTTAGAACGCCGGCAACACGTCACGGCTAGAATTGCGACAGAGCCCCGCCATGTGCGGGGCTTTTCGTATGCAGCAAATCGACGGTTGAATCAATCATCATTCCGGGCGCGATGCAAAGCGTCGCGATCCGGAACCCGGCCTCTTTGCTTCTGATCCCAAGCCGCTGGATTCAGGGTTCTGCTGCGGATTCCGTCCGAAGCAGCCCCGGAATGACGGCATTGTTGTTACGCTTCCGCAAGTTTCCGATTCCCGATACTCCATCCCGACCCCGATCATGAAATTCGTCGACGAAGCGATCATCAAGGTACACGCCGGCGACGGTGGCAACGGTTGCGCCAGTTTCCGACGCGAAAAATTCATTCCGTTCGGCGGACCCAATGGGGGCGACGGCGGCAGCGGCGGCAGCGTGTGGCTGGTAGCGGATGAAGGCCTGAACACGCTGATTGATTTTCGCCATCAGCGCAATTTCAAGGCGCCACGCGGCGAGAACGGCATGGGCAGCGACATGTACGGCCGCGGCGGCGAGGACACCCTCATTCGCGTGCCGGTCGGCACGACCGTGATCAACCTCGATACCAATGAAGTCATCGGTGATCTGACCGAAAACGGTCAGCGCCTGCTGGTCGCGCGCGGCGGCAAGGGCGGCTTGGGCAACATCCATTTCAAGAGTTCGGTCAATCGCGCGCCGCGCAAGACCACGGCCGGCACGCCGGGCGAAGTCCGCGAGCTGAAACTGGAATTGAAGGTGCTGGCCGATGTCGGCCTGCTCGGGTTTCCGAATGCAGGCAAGAGCACCTTCATCCGCGCGGTTTCGGCGGCCACGCCGAGGGTGGCGGATTACCCCTTCACCACCCTGCAACCGCATCTGGGCGTGGTGCGCGCCGGCCCCGACCAGAGTTTCGTGATTGCGGATATTCCCGGACTGATCGAAGGCGCAGCGGAAGGCGCGGGGTTGGGCATCCAGTTCCTGAAGCACCTGGCGCGCACCAGCCTGTTGCTGCACCTGGTGGAGATCGAGCCGACCGACGGCAGCGATCCGGCCGCGCAGGTGCGCGCGATCGAGCAGGAACTCGAACATTTCGACCCGCGGTTACTCGCGCGCCCGCGCTGGCTGGTCATCAACAAGCTGGATCTGGTCGCGCCCGAGCAACGCGACTCCATCGCGCGCGCGTTGGTCGAACAGCTTGAATGGAGCGCGCCGTGGTTCGCGATTTCGGCGGCGGAACGCATCGGCACCCGCGAAGTTTGCATGACCGTGCAGCAGTTCTTCGACGAGCAGAAGGTGCTCGCGGCGGAAGCGGCGGAGCGGGGGGATTCGGGCGACGCTTCGGGAGATGCCGCGGAATGAGCGTCGCCCAGTCTGCAGGAAGGCCGGCGTGCGCCGGTTTTGCCTTTCCCTCCCGTTCAACGGAAGCGGAGAGGAGGTTCCAAAAATGCAGACAACAAAAAAGCCGGCTGACGCCGGCTCTTTCGCAATTCGAAATCAGCTCAGCCGAGTGCCTGGATCTTGGCGCTCAGGCGGCTCTTGTGGCGCGCGGCCTTGTTTTTGTGGATCAGGCCATGATGGGCGTAGCGGTCCATCACCGGCTCGGCGCTCTGGTAGGCAGCCTGCGCGGCGGCTTTGTCCTTGGCTTCGATCGCCTTCAGCACCTTGCGGATCGAGGAGCGCAGCATCGAACGCTGGCTGGCGTTGCGCATCCGATGCACTTCGGATTGGCGGGCGCGCTTCTTGGCGGACTTGATATTGGCCACGGGTTGAAACTCCGGAAAAGGGTCGTAAAAAGACTGCCAAGTATGCGGGAGCGTGCATTGGGCGTCAATATGGAAGGGCTCTCGCCATGAAAGCCCCGAGCATGCTTCGCGGGGTGATTTCGTTCAGCGCGATGACGCTTGTATCGCGCATCCTCGGTTTGGCCCGCGATATGGCGATCAACATCGCCTTCGGCGCTGATGCCGCCACGGATGCGTTCTGGGTCGCCTTCCGCATCCCGAATTTTCTGCGTCGCCTGTTCGCGGAGGGTTCCTTCTCCACGGCCTTCGTGCCCGTGTTCACCGAGGTCAAGCAGACTCGCAGCCACGCAGAGTTGAAGGAATTGACCGCGCGGGTCGCGGGCGCCTTGGGTAGCGCGCTGCTGGTCGTAACCGCGCTGGGCATTCTGTTCGCGCCGCAGGTGGCCACGATGTTCGAGCCCGGAGCGCTCGACGAACCGCACAAATTCGATCTGACCATCGACCTGCTCCGGTTGACGTTTCCGTTTTTGCTGTGCGTCTCATTGACGGCGCTGACGGCAGGCGCACTCAACAGTTTCCACAAGTTCGCGTTGCCGGCGTTCGCGCCGGTGATCCTTAACGTCTGCATGATCGCCGGCGCCCTGTGGCTGGCACCGCACCTGCGGATACCGATCATGTCGCTGGGTTGGGCGATTCTCGTCGGCGGCATCCTGCAGCTCTTGCTGCTGCTGCCGGCATTGCATCGCATTGACCTGTTGACGCTGCCGCGCTGGGGATGGAATCACCCGGATGTGCGGCGCATCCTGCGATTGATGGTGCCGACCCTGTTCAGTTCTTCGGTCACCCAGATCAATCTGCTGCTGGATACGGTAATCCTTTCCTTGCTGATCACCGGGTCGCAAAGCTGGTTCTCTCAGTCGACCCGTTTCCTGGAACTGCCGCTGGGCATGTTCGGGGTAGCCTTCGGCACGGTTTTGCTTCCGGCGCTGTCCCGCTCTCATGTCGCTCTCGATCGGGTTCGTTTTTCGCGTGTGCTGGACTGGGGTCTACGCAACAATCTTTTGATCGCTGCCCCGGCGATGTTTGCGCTGCTGCTGCTTGCCACGCCACTCGTCGCAACGCTGTTCCAGCACGGTCGTTTCAATGCGTTCGACACCCATATGGTGACATTGTCGATATCCGCGCTGGCTTTCGGATTACCGGCTTATGCCTTGGTCAAGGTGCTGCTGCCGGCATTCTATTCAAGACAGGACACCAAAACGCCGATGCGGGTGGCGTTCATATCGCTAATCGCCAACGTGGTGTTCAATCTCGCGCTTATCGCGCTGCTGTTCGAACTGTGGGCCCCGGCAACAGTGAAACGGGAGCCGCTGTTGCACGGAATTGCGCAGGTGCCGGCATTGCATGTCGCACTCGCCATTGGCAGCGTGTTGTCGAGTTATCTCCAATTTGCGTTGTTGTGGTATTGGCTGAAACGCGCCGGGGTGTATCAACGCGGCCCAGGCTGGATGCGCCATTTCGCGCGGCTGACGGTGGCCTGCGCTGCCATGGTCTTGGTGCTTGCACTGGGGCGATGGTATTGGCCGGACTGGACGCACGCGCGGATCTTGCAACGTGTATGGCATCTGGTAGTGCTGGTTGCCGCCGGCGGCATCACCTATCTTGGCGCACTGTTCGCGACCGGATTCCGCTTGCACCAGTTGCGTGAGAACTAGGCTTCGACCGCTATACTTCCATCATGATGAAGGTCTTCCGGGATGCCGCGGGGCCGTGCCTGGCTCCGGTCGGCAGCGTGCTGGCCGTGGGCGCCTTTGATGGACTGCATCGCGGCCATGCCGCGCTGCTGGCGCGCGTACGCGAGCGCGCCGCCGCGCGCGGGTTGACCTGCGCGGTGGTGAGTTTCGAGCCCTTGCCGCGCGCTTTCTTTTCGAGGGTGCCGCTGCCGCGTTTGTCCTCGTTGCGCGAAAAATTGCGGGGCTTTGGCGACGCCGGTGTCGAACGGGTCTTGTTGCTGCGCTTCAATGCGAAACTTGCCGCGATGGGTGCCGAGGATTTTGTGCGCGAGGTGTTGATGCAGCGCATGAATGCTCGCGAGGTATGGGTCGGTGCGGATTTTCGTTTCGGTCATCGCCGCGCGGGGGATGTCGCGTTGCTGAAAACACTGGGAGCACAATTCGGCTTCGACGTGCGTACCTTGGCGACGGTCGACGCGGAAGGCGAGCGCGCGTCCGCATCGCGCATTCGCGAGTTGCTGGGCGCAGGCAATTTCGCGCAGGCCGCGCGCCTGCTCGGGCGCCCGTTTACCATCGGCGGACGGGTGGTACGCGGCAACCGGGTGGGCCATCAACTGGGCTATCCGACCGCGAATATCCGTCTGGGCCGGCGCGTCTCGCCGGTGCAAGGCATTTTTGCGATCAGGGTGCATGGCGCGGATTCGCGGCCGCTGCCGGGCGTGGCCAGCCTCGGCGTGCGCCCGATGTTCGACGGACGCGAGCCGTTGTTGGAAGCGCATCTATTCGAGTTCGACGGCGATCTTTATGGCAAGCGGCTGGATGTGGAATTCGTCGCCAAGTTGCGCGACGAGCAAACCTTTGCCGACCTGGATGCATTGCAGGCGCAGATGGATCGGGATGCCGCGCAGGCAAGAGCGTTGCTCCATGCGGCCGCATTTGCCGAGACGTTTCACGTTCGTGATCCCGGCGAAAGCCGGGATCCATTCGCTTTTGTTGCATCCGATAAAGATCAGGATGGTTCCGGGTTCCGTTTGCGATGAAGCCGCGAACGGCCCCGGAATGACGACAAGATGATTCGGGCGTTCCGACATCTATCCGACACTAACAACTGACAACTGACAACCAGCAACTCTGTTCAATGGACTATAAATCCACCATCAACCTGCCCAGGACCGGCTTCGCGATGAAGGCCGATCTCGCCAAGCGCGAGCCGGAAATGCTGGCCGAGTGGGAGCGCGTCGGTCGCTATGCGCAAGTGCAACGACATGCCGCGCCGCGCGAGCACGCCTTCATCCTGCACGACGGGCCGCCGTACGCGAACGGTGCGATCCACCTGGGCCACGCGGTCAACAAGATCCTGAAAGATGTGGTCGTGCGATCGAAGCTTATGGCGGGTTTCCGCTCCCCCTACATCCCTGGCTGGGATTGCCACGGCCTGCCGATCGAAATCGCGGTCGAGAAAAAGGTCGGCAAGGTCGGCCAGAAAGTGGACGCGGCGCAATTTCGCAAGTTGTGCCGCGACTACGCAAGCGCGCAGATCGATTTGCAGCGCCGCGATTTCAAACGGCTCGGGGTACTCGGCGACTGGGAGCATCCTTATCGCACGATGGACCTGCAATACGAGGCCGACATCCTGCGCGCGCTGGCTAAGGTCTACGCCAATGGCCACGTGGTGCGTGGCTTCAAGCCGGTGCATTGGTGCTTTGATTGCGGTTCGGCGCTCGCCGAAGCCGAGATCGAATACGCGGACAAGCAGTCGCCGGCGATCGATGTTGCCTACGATGCACTCGATCCGAAAGCGCTCGCGGCGAAGTTCGGAGTAATGATTGACGACGGCACGACGATTGTCTCCGTGCCGATCTGGACCACCACGCCATGGACGCTGCCGGCGAGTCTGGCGGTAACGCTGGGGCCGGATCTCGAATATGGATTGATAGAAGGGCCGCGCCGCAACGGCAGGCGTGTACTTCTTGTTGTGGCAAACGCACTCGCCATGAGGGTTCTCGACCGCTATCGCCATCAAGCCGGAACGGATGAAGGCGCCGACACGGTCGGTGGTCGGCAATCAATCAAAGGTGCGGCACTCGAAGGATTCAAACTGAAGCATCCCTTCTACGACCGGGAAGTCCCGATCATCCTGGGCGATCACGTTTCCGCGGACGAGGGCACCGGCGCGGTGCACACCGCGCCCGGCCACGGTGTCGAGGATTTCCAGGTCGGACAAAAATACGATTTGGTCGAAAACACGCCGGCCAATGTGCTGAATCCGGTCGGTGCCAATGGCGTGTACCTGCCGGGCACGCCGATCTTTGAAGGCCAGCACATCTGGAAAGCCAACGACGCGATCATTGATGTGCTGCGCGAGTGCGGCGTGCTGCTGGCCGCACAGAGGATCACCCACAGCTATCCGCATTGCTGGCGGCATCGCACGCCGATCGCGTTCCGCACCACGCCGCAGTGGTTCATCGGCATGGAGCGCGCGGGCCTGCGGGAAAGCGCGCTGCACGCGGTGCGCAATGACGTGACGTTTTACCCGGCCTGGGGCGAGGAACGCATTGCCGGCATGGTCGAGGGCAGCCCCGACTGGTGCATCAGCCGCCAGCGCACCTGGGGCGTGCCGATCGCGTTGTTCGTGCACAAACTCACGCACGAACCGCATCCGCGCAGCGTTGAATTGCTCGAACAGGTCGCGCAGCGCGTGGAGAAAGACGGCGTGGACGCGTGGTATGCGCTCGACCCGAGCGAGCTGCTCGATGCCGACGCGGGCCAGTACGAGAAGGTCACCGACATCCTGGATGTCTGGTTCGATTCCGGCACGTCGCACTTCTGCGTGCTGGATCAGCGCCCGGAACTGGCGCGCAAACCGGGCGACAAGGTGATCTACCTGGAAGGTTCCGATCAGCACCGTGGCTGGTTCCAGTCGTCGTTGAAGACGTCATGCGCAATGCACGGCCACGCGCCGTTCGATGAAGTGCTGACCCACGGCTTTACGGTGGATGCGGCCGGTCGCAAGATGTCGAAGTCGCTCGGCAACGGCATCGAGCCGCAGGACGTGATGAAGCATTACGGCGCGGACATCCTGCGCCTGTGGATCGCCTCGGCCGATTACCGCAACGAAATGGCGTTGTCGGACGAAATCCTGAAGCGTGTGGCGGATAGTTACCGGCGTATCCGCAACACGGCGCGGTTCCTGCTCGGCAATCTCGACGGCTTCGATCCCGAGCGGCATCTGTTGCCCGTCGAACAGTGTCTGTTGCTGGATCAATGGGCGGTGCAATGTGCCCACGATGTGCAACAAACCGTAATCGCCGCATATGCGCGTTATGACTTTCCGGAAATCGTGCAGCGGGTGCAGAACTTCTGCACCAACGAAATGGGCGCGCTATACCTGGACATCACCAAGGATCGCCTCTATACGATGCCGGCCGACAGTCTTGGGCGGCGCAGCGCGCAGAGCGCGATGTACCGCATCCTGGAAGCGATGGTGCGCTGGCTGGCGCCGCTGCTGAGCTTCACTTCGGAAGAAATCTGGCAGCATATGCCGCGCGCAACGCACGTTCCCGGTGCGGGCGAGGAAAAATTCGCCGCGCGCGGCGAATCGGTGTTGTTCGAAACCTGGTACGAAGGGTTGGCCGCGACGCAAGCCTCGCCGGAAAAGCACCGCTGGTGGAGCGACCTGCTGGCGATCCGCGAAGCGGCATCGCGCGTGCTGGAAGGCATGCGCCGCGATGGCAGGATCGGCTCCTCGCTGGATGCGAAACTTGTGATCCATGCCGATCCCGCGCTCGTGGAGCACTACCGCGAGGTCGCCGACGAGTTGCGGTTCTTTTTCATCGTCTCCGAGCTGCGGCTGGATCGCGGCGGCGCGCAACCGGCGGAGGCCGTATTGACCGAACTGGAAGGCGCGGACGTGTACGTGTCTGCGAGTGTCAGCGATGCGCCGAAGTGCGTGCGCTGCTGGCACCATCGCGTGGATGTCGGCGCGCATGCTGAACATCCGGAGTTGTGCGGACGCTGCGCGGAGAACGTCGACGCGTTGGAAGGCCGCGGCAGCGGCGAAACGCGGCGGTGGTTTTGATGCGCATCCCAAGCCGCAACGCGCTGCCGTGGCTTCTGGTCTCCGCTGCGATCATCGCGCTCGACCAGTGGACCAAGTGGCTGGTACTGCAAAAGCTCACGCCATACCTGCCGCAGGCAGTGATCCCGCACGTTCTGAACTGGACGCTTGCCTTCAACACGGGCGCCGCGTTCTCATTCCTGGCCGGCGGCTCCGGCTGGCAGGTGTGGCTGTTCGGGGCGCTGGCGGTGATCGTGTGCATCGCGTTGATCGTGTGGATCGCACGCACGCCGCGCGGCGAGTGGCGCACCGCGCTGCCGCTGGCGCTGATCGTGGGCGGCGCGATCGGCAACCTGATTGACCGCGTCGTGCGCGGACAGGTTACCGATTTCATCCAGGTTTATTGGCAGCGCTGGTCGTGGCCGGCGTTCAATGTGGCGGATTCGGCGATCTGCGTCGGCGCGATTGCGTTGATTGCGTTCGGGCTGTTCGTGCACAACCCGCGGCGGGATAATTGAGGCATGGAAATCATCCTCGCCAACCCGCGCGGGTTCTGCGCCGGCGTCGATCGCGCCATTGCGATCGTGGAGCGCGCGCTGGAAAGCTACGGCGCACCGATCCACGTACGCCATGAGGTCGTGCACAACCGCTACGTGGTCGAGGATCTCAAGCGCAAGGGCGCGGTGTTCGTGGACGAGCTTTCCGAAGTGCCCGATGGCGCCACGGTGATCTTCAGCGCGCATGGCGTCTCCCAGGCCGTGCGCGAGGAAGCCGCGCAACGCGGGTTGAAGGTGTTCGACGCGACCTGCCCGCTGGTCACGAAAGTGCATATGGAAGTCGCCCGACACGGCCGCCAAGGCCGCGACGTGGTGCTGATCGGCCACGCCGGCCATCCGGAAGTGGAGGGGACGATGGGTCAATGGGAGGCGCGCAATATGGGCGCGATCCACTTGATCGAAAGACTGGAGGATGTTGCGGCATTGAAAGTCGCACGACCCGACGCGCTGGCCTATGTCACGCAAACGACGCTGTCGGTGGATGACACGAAAGCCATCATCTCCGCATTGAAGGAGAAATTTCCGGCGATCGAGGGTCCGCGCAAGGACGACATCTGCTACGCGACGCAGAATCGCCAGGATGCGGTACGCGACCTCGCGAATGAATCCGACCTGGTGCTGGTGGTCGGCTCGCGCAACAGCTCCAATTCCAATCGCCTGCGCGAACTGGCCGAAAAGCAGGGCGTGCGCGCCTTCCTGATCGACGGCCCCGCCAGCATCGACAGCGCCTGGTTGCAAGACATCCGGAAAATCGGCGTCACCGCAGGCGCCTCCGCGCCCGAACAACTCGTGCGCGAAGTGATCGCGCATCTGCGCACTCTGGGCGCGGTGTCGGTTCGCGAATTGCATGGCGAACCCGAGGACGTCACGTTCGCGCTGCCGAGGGAATTGCGTGCGGATATGAAGCCGCATTTGTAGGAGCGCTTGCAGGCGGAAGTCCGCGTTCATGCGACGCCTTGAATGGCATCGCGCAAGGGCCCAGGTGAGGCATGGCTGCCGACCGCAGCGGGCGCCATGCAAGAACGGGCCACGGGTTCGTGATGCCGTTGAGAGGAGTCGAACCTCCGACCTACTGATTACGAATCAGTTGCTCTACCAACTGAGCTACAACGGCACGCAGCCCGCAAGTTTAGAGGCCGCGCCGATTCCGCGCAAACGGGCATGCCGGCTGTCGGCGCCTCCGGGAAAGTTCGACCAGGCTGCCGCTCATCGGCCACTCCCGACCACTCGTCGCCTCGTGCTTGGCGGTTGCCTCCGGCGGAGCGATGCTGCACCTTGCGTCAACAGGGTGCGAGAGCATGGGCGCTGGGGAGTCATTGAACATGATCGGTTTCGTTTCGCCGCGCGCCGCGCGCGGCGTATCCATGATCGAGGTGCTGGTCGCGATCGTTATTTTCAGCCTCGGCCTGCTCGGCCTTGCGCTGATGCAATTGCGCGGCGCGACCTTCACCAAGGATTCCGGCGCGCGCAGCGTTGCCGTCCTGCAGGCGCGCAGCCTGGCCGATCGCATGCAGGCCAATCCGCAGGGCGTTAGTGACGGCGATTATGTCTGGACGGGCGGCACGCCGCCCACTTATACCGATTGCTCGTCGTCTGCATGCACGTCCGCGCAGGTCGCCAACAATGATTTGAACGCCTGGTTGAATCAGATGTCCGCCGCGATGCCGGTGACCGGGAGCACATCGGCTGCCATGGGGCAGGTGCTCAGCAATGGCGATGGTACCTACACGATTACCGTGCAGTGGGGCGGCCTGGGCGTCATCGGCAGCGGCAACGAATCCGACAGTTTCGTGTTTGTCCCGAGGGCCGGCGGATGATTTCCATTGTGAGCCGTGTTTCGCCCAGACCGCGCGTGAGCAGCGCAGGTTTTTCGCTCATCGAGATGATGATTGCGGTCGTGCTCGGCGCGCTGGTCGTGGCTGGACTAATCAACGTGTTGATGGCCAACCGTCAGGCGTACCACTTGCAAGAAGCCAACAATTACAACCAGGAGAACATGCGTTTCGCCATGGACCGCATCGGCTGGTCGCTGCGCCAGGCCAGCTACTGGAGTGGTGTCCACGCAAACCAGATCATTGGCACGCCAGCCGTCGGCGGAACAAGTGGCAGTTGCAATCAAGCCTGGGCGTTGGACGCCAAAGATGCTGTATTTGGTTATGACGGCACTTCCAGCGGCACCGGATTCCCGGTCAAGGATTGCGTGGATGCCGCCAATTATGTCGGTGGAAGCGATGTGCTGGTCGTGCGCTATGCCGATGCCGACGCTGTGCCGTGGTCGGCAACCACCGTGCCGACCTTGAACTCCAAGCAGATCTATCTGGAAGCTCGCGCCGGCACCTACGGCGTGCTGTTCGCCGGCAATTACCTCAAGCAGTTACCGTTCACGGATGCCGCCGGCGCTCCGCAGCAGGGTTCCTACATCTACCCCTATGCGATCGAGATGTATTACCTGCGGCCGTGCAGCGATCTTGGTAGCGCCACCGATTGCAGCGCAGCGTCCGACGGGGGTCATCCGATTCCCACGCTAATGAGGATGCGGCTGGACAGCACCGGCACCTTGATCAATGAGCCGGTGGTGGAGGGCGTGGAGCAGTTGCAGTTCGAATATGGTCTGCGCAACCCGGCCGATCCAAACAAGAGTCCGACGCCGGTGCAGTACAGGGACGCCAATGGAATGGCGGCCGGTGACTGGGCCAACGTGATCGCGGTGCGGATCGGTTATGTGCTGCGCTCGCAGACGCGCGATACCGCGCTCCCGCACCCGTTTGACAGCCAAACCACGGATGTCACCAATGTGAAATATCCGCTGCGGCTCTCGAGCGACTGCGAATACAGCATCGCCGCAGACGGCACCGCACAAATCGTGAGCGGCTGTACAGGCTTCAATACGAGCACGTCGCTTGGCGACAAACCCCAGCAATACACTCGTGCGCAGATGAACGCTGTGGTGCAACTGCGCAACCTCATCCGGCAGATCTGACATGCAAACCTTGCTGACCCGCTGTCGTCCCGTTCCCGCGCCTTCGCGTCAGCGTGGCATCGCGCTGTTCGTCGGCATGGTGTTTCTGGTCGTGCTGTCGCTGGTGGCGGTGATCGCGATGCAGAGCACCTTCCTGGAAATGCGCATGGCCACCAATGTCGCGCGCCACGAGGAAGCGTTCCAGATGTCGGATTCGATGCGCGGCATCATGGGGCCATTCCTCGCCGCGAATCTGTTGAACAGCGGCTGGCCGGTAAGTTGGGGCGGCAGCGCGCCGGACAATGATTTCGACTGGAGCACGGTTTGCCCCAAGGCAAGCCTCCCGGTCAGCTCGGCCAATTGCCCGCTGGTGAATACGTTCGAGACCGCGATCAAGGCCGCGCCCACGGCGCTCAAGCAGATTACCGGCTCACTCGATGTGGGTGAGGCACCGTACGCGCCTTCGAGTTGGGTAACCGACCTCACCCTTACCCAGAACAATCCAAGTGGCCTCGGCAAGATCGCCGCCGCAATTTCGGTGATTCCCGATTCCACGTTGAATCTTCCGGGCAACAACAATGCGATGAGTGCGAGATACCAGGGATTGGGGCATGGCGGAGGTTCGGTCATGCAGATGTTCCAGGTGCAAAGCATCGGACTGTCTCCCTCCGATGGCAGCAATGGTCGCGCGGTCACCATCGCGCAATACGGCATTTTCAATTGATCGGATAGCGCAAGAAGCGCAACGAGAATCCTATGTCCATCGGCAAATTCGCGTTCAAGTCATCCCGCAAGAGCATTTTCCTTGCGGGCGTGTGGGCGCTGCTGGCCGCGCCGCTGCTGTTCGCCGTGATCGGCCGCGCCGCGATCACCTCCAATCCGAACACCCAGCCGACGCTGTACCCGCTGCAGAACACGGGCAAGGTGCCGCCGCTGGTGATGCTGGTGATGTCGCGCGACGAGCAGCTCTATATCAAGGCCTACACCGATTACACCGATCTCACCAATAACGGGGTTCCGGACACCACCTACAACAACAATTACGCATACGCGGGCTACTTCGACCCGACCCTTTGCTACGCCTATGACTCTTCGGTGACGGTCAGCGGGAAAAACGGCGCCGGTGCATTCAAGGTTTCCGGCTCCGCCACGAATCACCAGTGTGATGGCACCACTTACAGTGGCAACTTCATGAACTGGGTGTCGATGAGCCGCATCGACGTGCTGCGCTACGTGATGTATGGCGGCAATCGGGTGGTGGACAGCACCAGCCCAGACCAGACAATACTCGAGCGCTCCTATATTCCAAGCGATCTGCATTCCTGGTCAAAGGTGTACACCGGCAGCGACACCAACAAATACACGCCGTTCTCTGGCACGATTTCGATGTGCAACACCTCGCCGACCACCACCAGCGAGCCGCAGATACGCGTTGCCCAGGGCGCGTTTTATCAATGGGCCTCCACTGCACGCGAGCAATGCATGTGGCGCGAGGACGTGGTCAGTACGTTCTGCAGCGGGGACATCACCAAGTGCTCCTCCGACATCAACCCCAACGATGACGCTTCCAACAGTGGTTCGACCACACTGACCGCGCGGGTGGACGTCTGCGACAACACCACTTATCTCGAGACCTTCTGCCGCGAATACGATGAAACTTCCAGCACCGGCACGGTGATTGCGCATCACAAACCTGCCGGGCTCTTGCAAAGCTATGGCGAGAATGGCTCGTTACGCTTCGGCCTGATCTCGGGGAGTTATTCCAAGCCTCGCGACGGCGGCATCCTGCGTCGCGACATCGGCTTGTTTGCCGGCAACAACAGCAGCACCGCCTGTGATTACGAGCCCACCGTCGGCAAGGTGGACGAGGTCAACCTCACCACTGGCCAGTTCTGCAACCAAGCCGCTGGCGACGAAGGCATCATCAACACCCTGAGCCGGTTCAAGATCACCTCGTGGGATCCGACCAGGCAGGACTACACCACCGACTGCCCGACCTTCGGCATCCTGCAACGCGATGTCAGCGGCGCCAACGGTCATATCCTCGACCCGGATGGTTCCGGCGGTTCGACCCCGGCATATCAATGCAAGGATTCCGGTAATCCGCTTGCGGAGATGTATGCGGAGGCGTTGCGGTACATCAAGGGAACGAGTGCTGCGGGCGGCGATTCGCCTACCGCGGCCATGATCGACCAGAGCAACACCGGCGGCGCATCTCTGCTTGGCCTGCCGACGCTGACGACCTGGCTGGATCCCTACCGCAGTCCCAAGAATGGCGGCAACGCCTACTGCGCGCAGTGCAGCATCGTGGTGATCAGCACGGGTCTGGATTCGTTCGACAGTGATGAGATACCCACCGTCAACTTGAATCTCGAAGCCGGCCCTGCCACCACGCTGGTTGGGCAATTGGAAGGGTTGGACACCAAGACCACTTCAGGCTCGCCGCTGAAATATCTGGTTGGCCGCCAGGGTGCGCTGGATTCGACGACATTTCAGGACGTGTGCTCGCCATTCGAGATTACCGATCTCAACCAGACCTTCGGCATTTGCCCCGACACACCCTCGTTGGAGGGCGGCTATCAGATGGCGGGCCTTGCCTACGAGGCATGGATCAGCGACATGCGGCCGGATCTGACCAAGCCTGCCGGATTCAAGAACAAAGTGGAGACCTACGCGATCGCGCTGGCGGAAACCATGCCGACGTTCGAGGTGCCGGTGCGCACCAGCGGAAGCGCTTATGACAGCATTTCGATCACTCCTGGCTGCCAGGCCAACAACAACGGCAGCGCCACGAGCAAAAGTTCCGGCTGGCGCAGTTGCTATCTCGGCAATCTGGTTCTGGGCACGCAAACTTCCACCACGCTTTCCCAAAGCGACTGGCTGAAAGTCGTCAGCGGTCAGGCTCCGAGCAATCCGGGTGTTTGCGGAACCAGCAGCAACCCCTGTCATACGTTCGGGCTGCCCTCGGCTTCGGATGCGCACGGGGCGACCCAAGGCAGTTTCGAGATCGTGTGGGAAGACTCGCAATGGGGCAACGACCACGATCAGGACATGATCGAGATGGTGAGCTACTGCCGTGGCGCTGCTTGCAGCTACGACGGCAATAACGATGGCACCCCGGATATTTGTGAAGGCACCACGTCCAATTCCTGCAACGCCGGCAATATCCAGGAAAGCCAGATGCTGGTGCGCACCGAAGTGCTGGCCACCTACGCGGGCAATGCGATGCAGGCCGGTTATACCGCCGGCGGCGCGTTCAACGCGGGCAACGGCAATCCGACTTCCGGCGCCACTTTCCCGGTGTTGCGGCCCGGCAACGAGAACGGCAGCCTGCTGTTCGGCAGCATCGGCGGCGCGACGACCTGGGGGCCGCCGACGGTGGACAAGCTCACCACCGGCCCGTCGGAGCAGGTGCCGCTGCAGAACCCGCTGTGGTTCGCGGCCAAGTACGGCGGCTTCCAGGATCAGAACAACAACAACAAGCCTGACCAGCAATCGGAATGGGACAGCCAGAACAACTTTGACGGCACGCCGGGCGCTGATGGCATCCCCGACAATTATTTCCTGGTGCGTAATCCGACGCAGTTGCTGAACAGCTTGACGCGCACCTTCAACGCGATCCTGCAACGTGCCGGTTCGGGCACCGCCGCAGCCGTCGTGGCGAACAACATCAATGGCATCGGCGTTGCCTATCGCGCGACCTATCAATCGGCGTTGTCCGATACCAAGACACCGCCGCGCACGGTGGCGTGGACGGGCTCGCTTGATACCCTGTGGGTGGACGCGTTTGGCCTGTTGCGCGAGAACGGCAGCGTGGCCAGCCCGGCCAGTTGTTCCAGCGGGTGCTCGCTTTCGGATTACACCACTGACCCCATCGCGGTATTCATCACCGACCCGTCCACCAACCAGCCCGAGTTTCAGGAATGCGTGCCGACCGATCCGACCACGTTCGATCCGCGCGCGTTCAATCCTGCGGACACCTCCACGGTGACCTGCAACACCTATCCGCTGGCCAAATTGCCGACCGTGTGGAATGCCGAATCCCAATTGTGGTCCGGGCCGACCAGTACCTACGCCGCCGGGCTCGCCACCCAGCGCAGCTACACGTCCAATGCCAATACCGGTCGCTGCATTCTCACCTGGATAGACAAAAACAAGAACGGCGTGGTGGATTCCGGCGAAGAAGCGAATTTCGTGTGGAGCGGCACGACCAGTGGCACCACCAGCAGTCTGTGTGGCACCGGCCCGAGCGGGATTGCCGGGTTCTCCGGCGCGGCCACGACGACGAAAGTCAACGGCAAGAACACTACTGTGGTCAGCGGCAACTACGGATTCCTCAATAGCGGCGATTTCAGTGGCGCGGGCGACCCGACGGAAGCGAAGAACATCG
Organism: Rhodanobacteraceae bacterium; assembly: GCA_035606235.1. Classification (GTDB taxonomy): domain Bacteria; phylum Pseudomonadota; class Gammaproteobacteria; order Xanthomonadales; family Rhodanobacteraceae; genus 66-474. The sequence goes on along the minus strand of DATNFU010000003.1, from coordinate 5,481 downwards.
TCAACTGGATCCGCGGCGTCGAGGTTTCCGGCATGCGCGGCCGCACGCTCTCGTTTGATTGCACCAGCCTCAATCTGGCCGGATGCAATTCGCCGGGAGCGCCGGCGCAGGGCGCTGACATCACCATGCGGCTGGGCGACATCGTGGATTCCACACCGCTGGTCGTTGGCGGCCCGGTCGAGGCGTTCGACCAGATTTACGGCGACAGGACTTATGCGACGTTCCGTAGCTACTACCGCGATCGTCGGCAGGTGGTGTATGTAGGCGCCGACGATGGGCTGCTGCACGCCATCAATGGCGGCTTCTATGATGCGGCCCACCATGCGATCGATCTGCAAGGGCCGACAGGCAGTTATGCATCGAACGCCACGGCGCATCCGGTCGGCAGTGAGATATGGGCCTATGCGCCCGGCAATCTGCTGGCGCATCTGCGCTGGCTGACCAGCACGGGCTATACCCATGTCTTTTATGTGGACGGCACTCCTCGCGCGACGGATGCGAAAGTCTTCAACGATGATGGCGATTGCAGCAAGTTCAGCGGCACCGGCATGTGCCATCCATTTGGATGGGGCACCGTGCTGGTAGTGCCGTTCCGGTTGGGCGGCGGCGACATCAAGGTGCCGGTGGCGATTGATCCGACCAAGAATTGGGATCCCACCGGTGCCCAGTGCGATGGCACCACCACGACCAACTGCACCTGGAAGGAGTCCTTCTCCGCCTATGTTGTGCTGGATATCACCGATCCGGAGAAGCCACCAGTGGTGCTCGCCGAATTGACTCCGGCCTCCACCATGGGCGGCACCGCTTCCGCCAATGGCGGCAGTACCAGCAATGCGCTGGGTGCGCAGAGTTACACGACTTCTGAACCGGCCTTCGCGGTGTTGCGCAATCCGACTTCCAGCTCTCCGAGCCAATTTATGCTGTTTATCGGTTCCGGCCCGACCTCAGTCGCGCAGGACAAGGTCACTTCCAGCGCCGCATTGCGCGTTTACGCTTATGATCTTGCCGCGCTCGCCTGCCAGGCGGGAGATGGTGGCAGCGGCTGTACCAGCAGCGGCGCGGCCGCCGGAACATTTGATTTCTCCAATGCGGGCGCGGTTGCCCAGGGCAAGAACAGCTTCGCCGGCGACCTGATCGCCAGCGACTACAACCTTAACGAGCTGAGTGAGGCTCTGTATTTCGGCAGCGTGCGCGACGATCAGACCTCGAATCCGCGCGAATACACCGGCTCGTTGTGGAAATTGAAGATCGGGGAGACTCCGCTTTCGTGCACCAGTTCGGGTTGCAACTGGACGCCGGAGTTGATGTACGACGCCAAGTTGCCAATCACCATTGAGCCTTCGCTTGGCCTGAATAGCCGCTTCGCACCGGAGGTTTATGTGGGCACCGGCAGGCTGTTCGACACCAACGACCTGCAAACCGTCGGCCAGCAACAGATCCTCGGCATGATCGATCCCGATCTGTTGCCCAGCGGCGATCCGCAGAACGATTTCGCTTTGCCACTGGGCAGCGGCGACCTGCTGGACGTGACCAACATCGGCGTGTGCGTCGCTCAGGTCACCGGCACCTGCGACACGGTCGGCAACCTCGTCAATGGCCCGAGCGGTATCACCACCTTCAGTGCCCTGCAGCAGTTGTTCTCGACTTCAAAGGCCAATGGTGGCAAGGCCGGGTTCCTGCTGAAGCTCAATGCGGGCACAAGCACGCCAGCCGAGCGTGTGATCAGCGCGCAGGCACTGCTGGGCGGCATCTTGATTACCAATGCCTACACGCCGGGCACCGATACATGCACCAGCCTTGGCGCCGGCCGCGAGTTCGCGACCGACTATGAAACCGGTACTGCCAATCCGGATGCAACTTCCACCAACAGCGCGTTTGGTGCGGCTTCCGATGGGACCGGCAACACATCGGTCGGCTTAGGACCAGGCCTACCCTCGGCGCCGAGCTTGCACGCAGGCGCGGGTGACCAGAGCAACTCCAAGACCATCACGGCTTGCACCCAGACCTCGACAGGCGCGATTCTTTGCCTGAAAGTTGCGTCGCTCTTTTCCGTAACCGGTGGCGAAATCTCCTGGCGCGAGCCGCTGGATCAATGAGGGGAATGTTCGTGAAGAGACATGGGCAACGCGGCTTCAGTCTTATCGAATTGATGATCGTGGTGTTGGTGATCGGTATCCTGGCCGCGATCGCGATTCCGGCGTACCAGAACTACGTCACCCGTGCCGCGCGCACCAAGGCAACGCGGGCGTTGCTCGACCTGGCCGGGCGCGAGGAGCGTTACTTCTACAGCAACAACACTTACACCACCGCCACGGCGAGCGTTGGCCTCCCCACAACCTATTGCGTGGACAGCTGCAGCGATGCGCGGTTCTACACGGTCACCATTCCCTCGGCCAGTAGCAGTGATTACACGTTGCAGGCCGCTCCCGGCGGAACGCAGTTGCAACAGGACACCCAATGCGGAACTCTCACCCTGAACCGCGCCGGCGTGAAGACACCGGCGCAATCCAGCGCGCGTTGCTGGGGCAGTTGAGCATGCGTACTCGCCTCATCGCAGCGATCCCGTTGTTGCTCGCCGTCGGCCTTGCGGCGCATGCCGCCGACTTCTACAAGTGGACCGATGCGCAGGGCACGGTGCACTACTCGCAAACGCCACCGCAGGATCGTGTGGCGAAAACGGTGTACGTCAACGACGGCGCACCCACCGCGCCGCTGCCGGGCCTGAGCACGGCGCCGCAAACACCCGAGCAGAAGGCGAAAGCGCAATCCGATCAGGCCGCCGTGCAGAAAACGAATACGCAGGCGCTTGCAGCCAACTGCGCCAGCGCGCAACAGAACATCGCCGATCTACAAAGCCGTCGCATGGTGGTTGGCTCTGGCGACGCGCACGCGCTCGATCCGCAACAGCGCGAGCAGGCGCTCGCGGATGCGCGCACGCAAGCCGCGACCTACTGCCCGCGCAAGCCATAGGTATATATCGATGTCACACGCCCGCACGCGCGGATTCAGCCTGGTCGAATTGGTGGTCACCGTCCTGGTGGTCGCGATCCTGACCGCGGTGGCCTGGCCGAATTTCCGCGACTTCATGCACCGCAATACCGTGACCGCGCAGGCCAACCAGGTACTCGCCGCGCTGCAGTACGCGCGCAACGAGGCGGTCAGCCGCCGTTATCCTTCCGCACTGTGCGGCAGTACCGATGGTGTCTCCTGCACTGCAGGCGACACCAGTTTCGAAAACGGCTGGATGATCTGGCGCGACAGTACCCTCGCCGGCACCCCGAGTTACAGTTCGACCAAGGACGAACTGTTGCGCGTGAATGCGGCGCAAACCGGGGTAAGCATCCGCTCCTTCGGCGGCAGCGGCACGGCCAATCTGATTGCCTTCGATCAGCGCGGCGCGGTGATCGGCGCCGGCGGCGCGGTCACAAACATCGTGGTCTGCGCCAAGAACAGCTCCAGCGACCTCTTGGGCGCCAATACACAAAAAGTGCCGGGCAAGTATGTGCGCGTGGACGCTTCCGGGCGGATCACCGTGCAGAATCTGGCGACCACCGACCAGTGCGACGGCGCCCCCAGCTAGTAATTCGGCCTGACGCTTTCGCGATCGCAAAAAGCCGGGCAAGCCCGGCTTTTTTATTGGGCGGTGCACGGATCGAACCTGTGGCACCTGCCGTGTGAAGGTTCGCTGCTATGCGCACGCTGCGCACATGCGAGGAATTGACAAGATGGTGGGCGCGACAGGGATCGAACCTGTGACACCTGCCGTGTGAAGGTTCGCTGCTATGCGCACGCTGCGCATATGCGAGGAATTGACAAGATGGTGGGCGCGACAGGGATCGAACCTGTGACACCTGCCGTGTGAAGGCAGTCTTTAGGACTTTTGCGGACTTCCTCGGACTCTGTAAGCCAATGAAATTGACGTTCTATAGTCCTTGTCAGTCCGGGTGAGTCTGCTATAGTTTATCCGTACAGCGTCCGTACGGAGTGAGCATGGCCAGGCAGAGCATCGATCGCGCGGGAGTTCGGAGCCGGTTGAAACCCCGGCGCGAGCCGTACTGGGGACCGCTGGTCGAGCGTGGCCTCTACCTCGGGTTCCGGAAGCTCGAGCTCGGGGGCACGTGGATCGCTCGGCAGCGCGATGAAGACGGACGCCAGCGATACAAGTCGCTTGGCCAGGTGGATCTGATGCCCTACGAGGAGGCACTGAAGGGCGCGCGCGGGTGGGCGAAGTCGCTCGCAGAAGGTATTGATCCTGGCGACGTCGAGAGCGTGGAAGAAGCCTGCAGGGCGTATGTGGCGGAATTGCGCCTGGAGAAGAGGGACCCTGCCGCCACAGACGCCGAAGGCCGCTTCAACCGCACTGTGTACGGCAAGCCCTTTGGCAAGATCAAGCTCCTGCACCTGCGCACGGCGAAGATCAAAGAGTGGCGATCGAAGCTAGCCATCGCGGACGCGAGCAAAAACCGGACGCTGTCCGCGCTCAAGGCGGCTCTGAACACTGCGGTAAGCAACCGCCGGATTGATTCTGGAAGGGCCATCGAGTGGCAGCAGGTGAAACCCCTGCCGGTGAGCGGCCGGCGTGATGTGTACCTCGACGCCAAGCAGAGGCGCAGGCTGATCGATCATCTGCCGGACGAACTTCAGGCGCTCATGATCGGGCTGTACCTGACCGCGGTGCGACCAGGTGCGCTTGCGGAAGCAAAGGTCGAAGATTTGGACCAGAAGCACTCGACCTTGTTCATCCGGGCATTCGACAAGGGCCACGGGCAGCGCACGATCTCCCTCTCCGCCGAAGCGGCGGCGCTCTTCCGCAAAGCTGCGAAGGGCAAGCTTCCACTGGCGCCGCTGATCGCGTATCCCGACGGCAGCCATTGGCACAAGAAGCGCTGGGATGCTCCGGTTCGGGCCGCGGTGAAAGCCGCGAAGTTGCCCGCGAAAACCGTCGCGTATTCGCTCAGGCACTCGGCCATCACTGACCTGCTCAATGCCGGCGTGGATCCGCTGACGGTGTGCAAGCAGGCCGGAACGTCCATGGTGATGCTGGAGAAGCACTACGGCCATCTGCTGCACAAGCATGCAACCAAGTCCATGGCCGCCCTGACGCTTTAAAGGGCGGTTTCATTCGTTCAGGATATTGCCACGCAATGCCGTATAATGAACCATTGTTGAGCTTCATCGAGCTGGCCCCTTTCGCCAAGGCGCGGGAAGGCTACGAGATGGAAGACACGGAATTCGCGGAGTTGCAGGCGGCGTTGCTGGCCGATCCGGAAGCGGGTGACGTGATCCCGGGATCCGGCGGTTGCCGCAAGCTGCGCTGGCGCGCGCAAGGGCGCGGCAAGCGGGGCGGCTATCGGGTGATCTACTTCCTGCGCACCGCGGCCGGTGCGATCGTGCTGGTGCTGCTGTACGCCAAGAACGTGCGCGAGAATGTCGAGCCGGAGCTTTTGTTGAAACTGAAATCGAGATTCGAGCAATGACGAA
>DATNFU010000002.1:0-19340 GCA_035606235.1 Rhodanobacteraceae bacterium | reverse complement strand
AGCCAAACCAGCGTGGCAAAGCGCCCGCTGCGCGCGCCCTGACGTCGGTAGGAATACAGGCGCGCATCGGTGTGGGTGTCGAAATCCCCGCCGAAGATTTGACTGACGCCGGCGCCGCGCAGGCGCTGCCGTGCGAGGATGTAGAGATCGCAACGCCAGTGGCCGGGACGCGTTGACGCAAACGCCTCGGCGGCGATGCGATCACGCGCAAGAAACGCATCACGCACCTCCGCGCCGACTTCGTAGGAACGCGGTCCGATGGCGGGACCAAGCCAGGCGAGAATGTTTTCGCTCGCGCTGCGCATTGCGGCGAGCGTGTTTTCCAGCACGCCTGCGCTCAAACCGCGCCAGCCCGCGTGCGCCACCGCGATTTCCGTACCGTCCCGCGCGCACAACACCACCGGCAGGCAATCGGCGGTGACAATCGCCAGCACCACGCCGCGCGTGCGCGTCAGCGCCGCGTCGGCTTCGGGTTCTTGCGATGCCTTCTTGTTGTTCCCCCCACCCATGCTCGCTGCGCTCGCGCGTTGCCAAGCTCGCGCGTCCCGCTGCGCGCGTTCGCTGTCGCGGCCGATGCCATTCAAGGCATCGGCTGAACGCGTCGGCTCACCCCCCGTAAACGGGGCAGGGAAGACGGCAACGCCGGTCCCGTGCACCTGACGCAACCAGTGCGGCCGCGAAGGCAGCGCCAGCGCTTGACGCAAGCGCGCACGGTTTTCCGCCACTGCCGGCGGCTCATCGCCGCAACGCGCCCCAAGGTTGAATGCATCGTATGGCGGTTTCGAGACGCCCGGCCCGCGTCGTGTGCTCACCACCGCGCGCACGTTCGGTGGCGCGGGCCAGTCGGGAATGATCCAGACGTCCGGCTCAGGCACCCGCATCTTTTGCATCCGCGCGCAGCGCAGCAAGCAGATCGAGAAAATCCCTCGGCGGCGCGGCTTCGAAAGACATCGCTTCAGCGCTGACGGGATGCGCGAAGGCGAGCTGCTCCGCATGCAGCGCCTGGCGTTTGAAATCGCGCAGTTCTGTGACCAGCGCTGCGCCGGCGCCGCGCGGCAATTTCAATCCGCCGCCGTAAAGCGAATCGCCGATCAATGGAAAACCCGCGTGCGCCATGTGCACGCGGATCTGGTGGGTGCGCCCGCTTTCAAGTTCGCATTGCAGCAGTGCGTGCGCCCGGAAGCGCTCGCGCACCCGATAATGCGTCCGCGCCGGGCGGCCACCTTCGCGCACGGCGCGGCGCACGCGATCGACCGGATGCCGATCGAGCGGCGCGTCCACGGTGCCGCCTGCAACCGGCACGCCATTGACGAGCGCGACGTAGCGGCGATGGATTTCGCGACGACTCAGCATCGCCACCAGCGCGGTGTGCGCGCGCAAGGTGCGCGCGACCACCAGCAACCCGGAAGTGTCTTTGTCCAGACGATGCACGATGCCCGCGCGCGGCAGGGTGACCAGTTGCGGATCGTGATGCAGCAGCGCGTTCAGCAAAGTACCGTGGCGGTTGCCGGCACCGGGATGCACCACCAGCCCCGCGGGCTTGTCGAGCACCAGCAACTCGGCATCTTCATGCAGGATGCGCAATGCGATCGGCTCGGGCGCGGCTTCCACCGCGTTTTCCTCGACCACGGTCAATTCGACCATTTCACCGCCGCGCACGAGCTGGCGCGGAGTCGCGCCCAACCCATCCAGCGTCACCGCACCGGACTTGATCCAGCCGGCCAGCCGCGAGCGCGAATAGTCCGGGAACAATCCCGCCAATGCCTGGTCGAAACGTCGACCGGCCGCATCCGCCGGCAGTTTCCCGCGCAGGATCGGCGCGTTCATGGAACGGCCTTCAAGAGAGTTCTCGTGATCGTGGACAATCTCATTTCGACCCATGTCAGCATACTTCCACACCCCCATCAAACCCTTGGCTTTTGCCAAAGTTGATCGCCCGCTTGCTTGAAGTGGCTAGGGGCAAAAGCCGCCGCAATGGCTTTTGAGGAACTCGGGGCACGGCGGCGGCGCCGATCCGATTTCGGCTATCATCGCCGCTTGCATTCGTCCAAGACCTCGTTCATGCGCCTCCAAAACCTGCGTCCTTCGCTGAAAATCGCCATGCTGGCGCCACTGCTGCTGGTGCTCTCGGCTTGCTCGCTGTTCCATCGCGGCGCGAACAAGGGCGACGAGGGTGACACGTTGCCGGTGGACCAGTTGTACAACCTGGCGACCGAGCGGCTGCACAACGGGAATTACGACAATGCCGAGAAACTCTACCAGCGCCTGATCGCGCGCTTCCCGTACGGGCCTTACAACGAGCAGGCGCAGATCGATCTGGCCTACGCCTATTACAAGGACGACAAGGCCGACGAGGCGTACTCGGCGATCAATCGCTTCATCAAGACCTATCCCGCGCAGAAGCATATCGACTATGCCTACTACTTGCGCGGGCTGATCAATTTCGATCGCACCGGCACCATGATCCAGCGCCTCACGCAGCAGAGCGCTTCGCGCCGCGACCAGGGTTACGCGCTGCAATCGTTCGACGATTTCTCGCAGCTGGTGCAACGCTTCCCCACCTCGGTGTACACGAACGACGCCCTCCAGCGCATGGTGTGGCTGCGCGACGGTCTGGCGCAATTCGAGTTGAACATCGCCGAATACTATCTGCGCCACAAGGCTTACGTGGCGTCGGCCGACCGCGCCGAATACGTGATCGAGCATTACCAGCGCACCCCGCAGGTGGGCGACGCCCTGGCGGTGCTGGCCAAGAGCTATTCCCTGCTCGGCCGTCAGCAACTGGCGGATCAGGCGGTGAGCGTGCTGAAGCTCAATTACCCGAATCACCCGTATCTGCGCGACCCCAAGGGCTGGCCGAAAACGCCTTCGACGCTACGCCGCGCGATTCCGCTCTCCGGACATTATTAGGAGCGGCTTGAAAGCTGCCGCGACGCTTTCAAAACCGTTCTGTTGCGCCGTGCGTGACCCGTCGATTTCACGGGCGCTGCTACAACCCCAACGCCTCGATCACCCGTTTGGCCGATTCGGCGGCGGCTTCGTTGCCGGAGTGCAGATGCACCTCCGGTGATTCGGGCGGCTCGTAAGGCGAGCCGATGCCGGTGAAATTGGCGATATCGCCGGCGCGCGCCTTGGCGTAGAGGCCTTTCACGTCGCGTTGCTCGCAGATTTCAAGCGGCGCATCCACGAACACTTCCAGGAATTCGCCCTGGTTGAACAGCGCACGCGCCATGTGCCGTTCGGCGCGGAACGGCGAGATGAAACTCACCAGCACGATCAGGCCGGCATCCAGCATCAGCTTGGCGACTTCCGCCACGCGTCGGATGTTCTCCACGCGGTCGGCATCGGTGAAGCCCAGGTCGCGGTTCAAACCGTGGCGGATGTTGTCGCCATCCAGGGTGATGGTGTGGAAACCGTCGGCGTGCAAGCGGCGCTCGACCAGATTCGCGATTGTTGACTTGCCGGCGCCGGACAAGCCCGTGAACCACAGGCAACGCGGCTGCTGGCCCTTGATGCGCGCGCGCGCGGCGCGATCCACATCCAGATGCTGCCAATGCACGTTGCTGTCGCGGCGCAGGCCGAAATCCAGTGTGCCGCAGCCGACCGTCGCGTTGCTCTCGCGGTCGATCAGGATGAAACCGCCCAGCGTGCGGTTGCGCGCGTAAGGCTCGTAGGCGATGTCGGCGTCCAGCGACAGATTGCAATAGCCGATTTCGTTGGCCGACAGGCGCGTGGCGGCGAGCCGCGCCTGCGTGTCCGGGTCGATGCGATGCTTGATCTCGGTGACCTGCGCACCCAGCGTGCGGGTGGCCAGCTTGAACAGATAACGGCGCCCCGGCAGCAGCGGCGCGTCATCCAGCCACAACACGTGACAGGCGAATTGCGCCGCGATCTGCGGCGGCTGCGCGACATCGGCGACGACATCGCCGCGCGCCACGTCGATCGCGTCGCTCAGGGTCAGCGTGACCGCCTGATCGGCCTGCGCCTGTGCAAGATCGCTCGATCCACCGATCACCCGCGCGACGCGCGAGCGCTGTCCCGAGGGCAGCACGATCACCTCGTTGCCGGCGGCGACATGGCCGCTGGCGATGCTTCCGGCGTAGCCGCGAAAATGCTGATCCGGCCGGCTCACCCATTGCACCGGCATCGCGAACGCGGTCTGGCCGCGGCGTTCCACCGGCACGTTTTCCAGAAAGCCGAGCAAGCTGGGGCCCACGTACCACGGCGTGCGCGGCGAAGGTTCCACCAGGTTGTCGGCATTCAACGCCGAAACCGGAATGGTGTCGCTGTGCGCGATGCTCAAGCTGCGCGCGAGCTCCGCGCATTCCTGCTCGATCGCGGCGTAACGCGCCACGTCATAATCGATCAGATCCAGCTTGTTGACCGCGAACAGCACCCGCTTGACGCCGAACATCGACAGGATCGCCACGTGCCGGCGCGTCTGCGTCTGCACACCCGCGCGCGCGTCCACCAGCACGATGCCGAGCTCCGCGTTCGACGCACCGCTGGCCATGTTGCGCGTGTACTGCGCGTGTCCCGGACAATCGGCGACGATGAAGGCGCGCTTGGCGGTGCCGAAATAGCGCCAGGCGACATCGATGGTGATGCCCTGCTCGCGCTCAGCTTCCAGGCCGTCCAGCAGCAGCGCGTAATCCGGCGCGCCGCCTTGCGTACCGTGCTTGCGGCTGTCGCGGACCATCTGCTGCAGACGGTCTTCGGGAATCATGCCGGCTTCGGCGAGCAGCCGTCCGAGCAGTGTGCTCTTGCCATCGTCCACGCTGCCGCAGATCGCGATACGCAAGGTGTCGCGGTTTTCCAGCGCGTGCAGCCGATCGGCGATGGTTTCGGCCGGGACCTGGGTGACGGCGGCCATCAGAAATAACCCTCGCGTTTCTTGCGTTCCATCGAATCGGCAGGATCCAGATCGATGATGCGTCCGGCGCGCTCGGAGAGGCGCGTGGCCAGCATCTCGCTGATGATCTCGTCGAGATTCGCGGCATCCGATTCCACCGCCGCGGTCAGCGGCCAGCAACCGAGCGTGCGAAACCGCACCTTGCGCGGAACAGGCGTCTCGCCTTCGTTCAGCGGCATGCGATCGTCGTCATAAACGAGCAGTGCGCCGTTGCGCTCGATCACCGGGCGCATGTCGGCGAAATACAGCGGCACCACCGGGATGTTTTCGCGGCGGATATACAGCCACACGTCAAGCTCAGTCCAGTCCGACAGGGGAAACACGCGCAGCGTTTCGTCCGCGGCAAGCCGCGTATTGAAAAGGCCCCACGGTTCGGGGCGCTGCTTGCGTGGTTCCCAGCGCTGGCCGGCGCCGCGCAGCGAGAACACGCGCTCCTTGGCGCGCGCCGGATCCTCGTCGCGCCGCGCGCCGCCGATCGCGGCATCGAAGCCGTGCGCGGCCAGGGCCTGCCGCAGCGATTGCGTCTTCATCACTTCGGTGTGCACGGACGCACCGTGGGTGATCGGGCCGACCCCGCGCGCCACGCCATCCTGATTGATATGCACGATCAGCTCGACACCGGTTTCGCGCGCGCGCTGATCGCGGAAGGCGATCATCTCGCGGAACTTCCAGGTCGTATCCACATGCAGCAACGGCAGCGGCGGCCTGCCCGGATGGAACGCCTTCAACAGCAGGTGCAGCAGCACCGAAGAATCCTTGCCGATCGAATACAGCAGCACCGGCCGGCGTGCTTCGGCCACGGTCTCGCGCAGGATGCGGATGGATTCCGCCTCCAGCCGGTCAAGGTGGGTATGCCAGGCCGCTGTGTCCGCCATGGTTCGATCTGCCTCCAAACAAATGAGAATAGCCTAAAGCGCGCGGGCTTTGGTGCAACGTGCCAATCAAAAATGGACAATCGTGATGGCCGTTCGTCCTGAGCGCGGGCCGGGCTATGCTGAGCCGGTCGAACCACTTGGGGAGCGGCCCCGCACATCATTCAATGCCTCCCATGAACGACCTCGCCGCACAATCATTCATTGCCGATCGAACCGCCGAGCGCGTTGCCTTTGCACGCGCGGCGCTGAACCAGCCGTCGCTCACCCTGGAACGCGCCTCCGAAGATGCCAGCTTCCGCAGCTACTGGCGCACGCGCGGCGGCCCGCGCAGCGCGATCGTGATGGACGCGCCGCCGGAGCACGAGGATCTCGCGCCGTGGCTGGATATCAATGCACGCCTGCGCACAGCCGGGTTGCACGCGCCGGAAGTGCTGGCGCAAGATCGCGACCGCGGTTTCCTGCTGCTGTCGGATCTGGGCACGCGCACCTATCTGCCGGAACTGAACGACGGCACGGTGGATCGGCTTTACGGCGATGCGCTAACCGCGTTGCTGACAATGCAGACGCGCGTGCAGACGCGCGACCTGCCGCCTTATGACGAAGCGCGGCTGATGACGGAACTGGAACTGCTGCCGACCTGGTTCCTGCAACGGCATCTTGGCGTCACCATCGAATGCGACGAGTGGGACGTGATCGAGGGGGCGTTCCGCCTGCTGATCAACACCGCGCTCGCGCAGCCACGCGCGTTCGTGCACCGTGATTATCACAGCCGCAACCTGCTGGTCGTGACCGACAACAATCCCGACATCCCCGCCCGCGGGCAGGTGAGCCCGGGGATAATAGATTTTCAGGACGCGGTGCTCGGCCCGCTCACCTACGATCTGGTTTCACTCTTGCGCGATTGCTACATCGTCTGGGACGAGCCCCGCGTGCGTGCGTGGGCGGAAATGCATCGCGTGGCGTTGCGACATGCCGGCTTGCTGGACGAACGCGTGGACGCGCGCACATGGCGGCGCTGGTTTGATTTGATGGGCCTGCAGCGCCACATCAAGGTGCTCGGCATTTTCTGCCGGCTGTGGTATCGCGACGGCAAGCGCGGTTATCTCAATGATCTGCCGCGCGTGTGGCACTACGTGCGCAGCGTGGGTACACAGCATCCCGAGTTCGCCGACTTTCTCGCACTGGTGGAGCGCAAGCTCGGCGGGCGCGATTTGACTCAGCCCCTAGCATGAAGGCGCTCGTTTTTTCTGCCGGCCGTGGCGAGCGGATGCGACCGCTTTCGGACACCACGCCCAAGCCGCTGCTGAGCGTGGGCGGCAAACGGCTGATCGAATGGCACCTGGAGAATCTCGCGCGCGCGGGCGTGCGCGAGGTGGTGATCAACACCGCACACCTGGCTGCGCAATTTCCGCAAGCGCTGGGCGACGGTACGCGTTACGGCGTGCATATCGAATACAGCTACGAAGGCGAAACACCGCTGGAAACCGGCGGCGGCATGTTGAACGCGCTGCCGGCGCTCGGCGGCGAGCCGTTTATCGCGGTGAACGGCGACATCTGGAGCGATTTCGATTTCGCATCGCTGCCGCGCGAACCGGAAGGTCTCGCGCATCTGGTGCTGGTGGATAATCCGCCGCAACACCCGCGCGGCGATTTCGGCATCGGCGCTGATGACACGCTGTTTCCGTTTCCCGATGCACCGAACGCTCAACGCGCGCTGACGTTCGCCGGTATCGGCGTGTATCGGCCGGAGATTCTGGACGGCTGGCGCGAAGTGATCGGCGATGCGCCCGGCGCGAAGGAAAAGCCGCCGCGGTTTTCCATCACCCCGCTGTTGCGCGCAGGAATCTCGCACAGCCGGGTCGGCTGGCAATACCATCACGGCGCATGGAGCGATATCGGCACACCGAAACGATTGCGGGAATGGGATGCAAAGCTTTTGTAGGAGCGCGCTAAGCGCGCGACAAATGATTCCGCTCGCAGCAGCGTTCGGTCGGCTGCAAGCAAGCTACCACCCAGCCTTGTAGCGCGGATGAAGCGAAGGGAAATCATGGAGCATCCACCCGGATTCCGAAGCTACGCACCTGCACCCGGGCCACCCTTGCAGCAGTCGCGCGCAGCGCGCTCCTACATGGACAGCATCTCGCGCAAAAACGGAATGGTGATCCGCCGCTGCGCGGCCAGCGCGGCGTGATCCAGGCGTTCGAACAATTCCATCAACGCGGTGAGATCACGCGGCTGGCGGGCGAACAGCCAATCCAGCACATTGTCATCGATCTGCAGCCCGCGCTGCTGCGCGCGCGAACGCAGCACCGCGCGGCGACCGGTTTCGTCCAGCGGCTGCAGGGCGAATTGCGTGCAGGCGGAGAGGCGTGAAATCAGATCCGGCAACTGCACGCCAAGTTGCGCGGGTGCGGCGTTCGCGGCGAGCAACAAGGTTGCGCGCGATTCGCGGGCGCGGTTGTAGAGATCGAACAGCGCGCGCTCGGTATCACGATCACCGGCAATCGCCTGCACGTCGTCAATCGCCAGCAGGTCGCTCTGCTCCGCGCCGAAGCTGGCGATCGCTTCCGCGCGCGACTCGCTGAGCGATGCCAGCGGCAGGTAGCGTGCGTTGCGCCCGATCTCCAAAGCAAGACGGCAGGCGCCGATCAGCAGATGGGTCTTGCCGCTGCCGCGCGCGCCATGCAGGTACAGCCACGCGCCGCTTTCGCCGAGCGCAAGCGTGCGCACGCTCTCCAGCGCGGCGCCATTGGCTCCGGCGAAATACGTATCGAGGCGCTGGTGCGAAGGCCAGCGCAGGCCGAGCGGCAACTGATGAAAAGGGGTCAGGTTCATTTTCGTTGCTACAGATCATCAGGAGGAGGCAGGACATCGTGGTCTCCGTCCGTCTCGGAAAATGAACCTGACCCCTTTTCCGCGTCGTACAAGGCGCTCGCGGTGTAGCGTTCGTGCGCGTAGCGCAGCAGCACCATCAGCACCGACGAGATCGGCAATGCCAGCAGCACGCCGAGAAAGCCGAACAACTGGCCGAAGGCAAGGATCGCGAAGATCACCGCGACCGGATGCAAGCCGATTTTGCCCCCGACCAGCCGCGGCACCAGCACGTAGCCTTCCAGCACCTGGCCGACACCAAACACGCCCAGCACCATCGCGAGATGCTGCCAGTCGTGGTATTGCACCAGTGCGGCGATCAGGCTGGCGAACAGGCCGGTGATGAAACCCAGATACGGCACGAAACTGACCAGCCCCGCGATGATGCCGATCAGCGGGCCGACATCCAGCCCGATCGCCCACAGCGCGACGGCATAGAACACGCCGAGCGCGATCATCACCAGCAATTGCCCGCGCACGAAGGCGCCGAGCACCGCATCGGATTCGCGCGCCAGTCGCGCAATGGTCGGCTGGTTGGCGCGCGGCAACAGCGCGTCGAGTTTCGCCACCATCACGTCCCAGTCGCGCAGCAGATAAAACGTGACTACCGGGATCAGCACCAGCGACGTGATCCAGCCGATGATGGTCAGCCCCGAACGCGTGGCATAACCCAGCACCACCGCGGCCAGATTGCCGATCGTGCCGATGTGCGCACGCACGTTGGCCAGAATGCTGTCGATATTGAAAACGTCCGGCGGCAGGCGCAGGTGCTGCTGCAGCCACGGGAACAGGCTGGTACGTATCCACGCGCCGTAGGCCGGCAGCGCGCTGATCAGCCGCACCACTTGATGTTCGATCAGCGGCACCAGCAACAGCAGTGCGCCGATCAGGATCAGCGCGGTGACCACGAACACGATGCTCGCCGCCAGCGCGCGGCCGCAGTGCAGGCGCTCGAGACGGTCGGCCAGCGGATCGCCGAGATACGCCAGCATCGCCGCGATCGCGAACGGCGTCAGCACCGGCCGCAGCAGCCACAGCAATGCACCAATCACCAGGATGATGGCGAGCAGTTGCCAGCGCCGCGCGATATCGGAGTTCATCGGGAAATGTTCCTCTCGCGCAGCGCGTTGCGTGCACGCAGGCTCCAGCGCACGACATAATCCACGCCGCTGATCACGGTGATCGCGGCAACGACCCACGCGTACCCGCGCTGCTGCCAATGCCAGCCAAAACTGCCGGCGGCGAGCACCAGCAGCACGAACAGGATCTGCGCGAGCGTGGTGGCCTTCGACCACAGGCTGGGCTGCGCCTCGAATGCGCCGACGATGCCACGGTACAGCGCTGCGCCGAGCACGATCACCAGATCGCGCGCCAGCACCAGCAACGCGAGTGCCCAGGCTACACGGCCAACCTGCGCCAGCGTGAGATACGCCGCAACCAGCAACAGCTTGTCCGCGGCCGGATCCAGCAGCGCGCCGAATCGTGTTCGCCAGCCGCAACGGCGCGCAAGAAAGCCATCCAGTGCATCCGAGAATCCGGCCGCGATGCCGATCCACAAGGCCGCCTCGAAGCGCGCATCCAGCACCATCACCACGAATGGCGCGACCAGTGCGATGCGCAGACACGTGATCAGATTCGGCAATTGCCGCAGGGAAGCAAGGGATGCCGGGCTGCTCATGAGCGCGATGCCGTCGCCCGCGCGACCGCTATCGTGTCCAATGCAACGATGCATCCGCGCCCTGATGCGCCGGTGCGACCTGCAGGTGACCGCCGGCGATCAACGCATTGGCGACGTCGCCCAGCGGGGCGTCGTAATCCAGTTGCAGCAGTACGCCGTCGTTCTGCGCGGCGACCGGCACCACGTTGTGCAGTTGCGGCGATTGCCGCAGGGTAGAGAGGAGCGTGGCGAAATCGGTGGCGCTGTCCAGCCCATCCACCCACAACGTGCCGCTACCGCCCGCGGTCGGCGCGGCTGCGGAAGTCCCGGCTGCGGCTGGGCTGGCCGTCGACACGGTGGCGGCGCCCAGTTGCTGCATCAGATGCTGGATCGAACCCGGATCGAAATCGACCTGCAGTTGCAAGCCGCTGCCGCTCGTCGCGCGCTGATATTTGTAATTGCGCACCAGGCCCGGCGCCTGGCCGAGTACATCCGCGCCCGGTGTCGCCTGTGGCGCGAGCTGTTGCAGAACCTGAGCCAGCGCCGAGGACAGCGCGGCATCGCGCGCCGCGTCGCCGGTGTCGGCGACCGGCACGGTGGCGGAATAGGCGCCGCCCGCGGAGGCGGTCTCGGCGGCGCGAAGATTGAATCCGACCAGAAGGGAACACACCAACAGCACTGCGAACGCGAATCGAGTCATGGTCATGTCTTCTGCAAGATTTCGTTTGCCCCTCACCCGATCCGCTCCCTCGCGGGAACACAAGCGCACGGCGCCTGACGGGTGAGCAGGCCGCGAGTTGAACGAATCAAACCGGACGGCGGCGCTCTCAAACGCAAGTCTGCCCAATCCCCCCTGCCCCGTCTATCATTTGCATCTTTGCCGCGCTGCGTCCGGATATCCCCATGGCCGAAACCAAGCCGCTCACCTACCGCGCCGCCGGCGTGGACATCGACGCCGGCAACGCCGTGGTGGAGCGCATCAAACCGCTGGTGAAGCGCACTTTTCGGCCCGAGGTGATGGGCGGGCTGGGCGGCTTTGGCGGCCTGTTCGACCTGTCGAATAAGTACCGCCAGCCGGTGCTGGTGTCGGGTACCGACGGCGTGGGCACCAAATTGAAATTGGCGCAGCAATTGAATCGCCATGCCACGATCGGCATCGACCTGGTCGGCATGTGCGTCAACGACGTGCTGGTGCAGGGTGCGGAACCCTTGTTCTTTCTCGACTACTTCGCCACCGGCAAACTTGATGTCGACACCACCGTCAGCGTGGTCGGCGGCATCGCGCGCGGTTGCGAGCTCGCCGGTTGCGCGTTGATCGGCGGCGAAAGCGCCGAGATGCCGGATATGTACCCGCCCGGCGAGTACGATCTCGCGGGTTTCTGCGTCGGCGCGGTGGAAAAGGCCGCGATGATCGACGGCTCGGCAATCCGCGCCGGCGACGTGATCGTCGGCATCGCCTCCAGCGGCCCGCATTCCAACGGCTACTCGCTGATCCGCAAGATCGTCGAGCGCGCGGGTTCGCCGCTCGAATTGAAACTGGATGGTGTCACCCTCGCAGACGCGTTGCTGGCGCCGACCACGATCTACGTCAAACCGATGCTTAAATTGCTGCGTGGCGGAGCCCCTGCCGGTTCCACCGCGGCTCCGGGTACCAATTCCCCAGCCTCGCTGATCCACGGCATGGCGCACATCACCGGCGGCGGGCTCACCGAGAACATCATCCGCGTGGTGCCGGAGGGCTTGGGTATCGCGCTCGACAGCACCACCTGGAAATTGCCGGCGATATTCGAATGGCTGCAACGCGAAGGCAACGTGCCGCGCGAAGAAATGTGGCGCACCTTCAATTGCGGCATCGGTTTCACCGCGATCCTCGATCGCAGGGATGCAGATGCGGCAAGCGACGCGCTGGCGCAGTCGGGCTTGTCTAGCTGGATCATCGGCGAAGTGGTGCCGGCATCCGGCGATGAGCGGGTACGTATCGAGTGAACGGCGCGCCCGAGCCCCGAATCCCGAATCCCGGGCCCCTCCCGATCGCCGTCCTTGTCTCCGGCCGCGGCAGCAATCTCGGTGCACTGATCGCCGCACGCGAAGCCGGCGCATTGCCGATCGAGTTCGCGCTGGTGGCAAGCGACAGAGCCGACGCGCCGGCATTGCGCAGCGCCGAGGCGCATGGCATTCCCACGCTGGCGCTGGATCCGAAAAGTTTCGCCTCGCGTCGGGCCTTTGACGAAGCGCTGTTCGCGCGCGTGGCCGACAGCGGTGCGAAGCTGGTGGTGCTGGCCGGCTTCATGCGCATCCTGGATGCGCGCGTGGTCGAGCAATGGCAGGGCCGCATCATCAACATCCATCCCTCGCTGTTGCCGAAGTACCGGGGGCTGCACACGCACCGGCGCGCGATCACCGCGCGCGACGCCGAACATGGCGCCAGCGTGCATTTCGTCACCGCCGAACTGGATGGCGGCCCGGTAATCGCGCAGGTGCACATTCCGATTCACGCCGACGATGACGAGGAAGCCCTGGCCGGGCGCTTGCTCGCGCGGGAACATCACCTGCTGGTGACTTGCGTGGATGCGATCGCGCGCGGCCACATCGCGCTTCGCGACGGCGTGGTGCAAGCGAATGGCGGTCCGCTATCGGCCCCGTTGCGGCTGGACCGGAGCGGCCGCTTGCATACCTGAGTGCCCGCTCGCATGGCGATGCCGCGATGGCAAGCATTCAGAGAATGCGCCGCAGACTGTGGCCCATGAATACGAACCGGCTAGTCAAGATTGTTCCTGTCGCCGCCGCGCTGCTGTTCGCCGGCAGCGTGCTGGCGGCACCGTTGCCAGCGTTCACCGCGCGCTATCAGTTGCTGCAGGGCGATACGCCGATTGGCGAAGCGACCATGACGCTCGCGCCCGCCGGTGATGGGGCGTGGACATTCACCACCGACAGCAAGGGCACTTCCGGCATGGCCGCGCTGCTCGGCGCCGACGCGCGCGAGACGTCCACGTTTCGCTGGAAAGGCGATGTGCCCGAAGGCCTGAACTACGACTACTCGATGGATGCGGCGATCAGGCACAAGCAGCGCAACGTGCGCTTCGACTGGTCGAGCAACATCATCGTGGTCAACGACAAGGGCGAGCATCGTTATCCCGCACAGGCAGGCACCGTGGAACGGCACACCATCGTGCTGGCGATCGCCGCCGAACTGGCCGCGGGCAAGCGCGAATTTGTCTTGCCGGTCGCGGTGCGCGACCGCGTGGACCTGCAGCACTTCGCGGCCCGCGGCAAAAACGCGATCAGCGTGCCATCCGGCGATTATGCCGACGCGGTGCATGTGGCACGCACCGACAAGAGCGGTGCTTTCGACGCGTGGTTCGTGCCAGGCAAGTTGCCGGTACCGGTGGAAGTGTCGCAGCACGACAACGGTGATTTCACGTTGAAGCTTCAGAGCTACGAAACTGGAGCGGCAAACAGGCAATAAAAGCAACTGCGGCGCGATTGCTCCGCCCGCTTCCCACTTTCAACTCCCGGTTTTCAACCAGGCAACCGCCGGATCTGCGCGCCGAGCATTCCGAGTTTTTCCTCGATGCACTCGTAACCGCGATCGATATGATAGATGCGGTCCACGGTGGTGTCGCCCTGCGCGACCAGGCCGGCCAGCACCAGTGATGCCGAAGCGCGCAGATCGGTCGCCATCAAGGGCGCTCCGGACATGCCATCGACACCGCGGATCACCGCGGTGTTGCCTTCCAGCTTGATGTCGGCGCCAAGGCGATGCAGCTCGTGCACGTGCATGAAGCGGTTTTCGAAAACGGTTTCGGTAATCACGCCGGTGCCTTCAGCGACGCAATTCAGGGCGGTGAATTGCGCCTGCATGTCGGTCGGGAACGCCGGGTACGGCGCGGTGGTGATGTCCACCGCTTTCGGACGATTGCCGCGCATGTCGAGTTCGATCGATTCGGCATGGGTGTTGATGTGCGCGCCGGCCTCTTCGAGTTTGAGCAGCACCGCATCCATGGTGTCGGCGCGCGCGCGCTTGGCCAGTACGCGGCCGCCGGTAATTGCGCCAGCTACCAGAAACGTGCCGGTTTCGATGCGATCGGGCAGCACCTCGTAGTGCGCGCCGTGCAGGCGTTCCACCCCTTCGATCACCAGCGTGGCGGTGCCGGCGCCGTCGATCCTCGCACCCATCGCGATCAGGCAATTGGCCAGATCCACCACTTCGGGCTCCTGCGCGGCATTCTCGATAACGGTGGTGCCGCAAGCCAGCGTCGCCGCCATCATGATGTTCTCGGTGCCGGTGACGGTGACCACGTCCATCACGATGTGCGCACCTTTCAGGCGTTTGGCGCGGGCCTTGATGTAGCCATTCTCGACGGTGATCTCCGCGCCCAGCGCCTGCAGCCCTTTGATGTGCTGATCCACGGGCCGGGAGCCGATCGCGCAACCACCCGGCAACGAGACTTCGGCCTGGCCGTAGCGCGCGATCAGCGGCCCCAGCACCACGATCGATGCGCGCATGGTCTTGACCAGATCGTAAGGCGCGAAGAAACGGTCGGTCGAGCGCGGATCCACGTGGATCTTCATGCGCTCGTCCACGATCAGTTGCGCGCCCATCTGGCCGAGCAGCTCCATCGTGGTGGTGACGTCGTGCAGATGCGGCACATTGCCGATCGTTACCGGCTCGTCGGCGAGCAGGCAGGCGGCCAGGATCGGCAGCACGGCGTTCTTGGCGCCGGAGATCCAGACTTCGCCGTTCAAGGAGGTGCCGCCGGAGATGACTATCTTTGCCATGGCAATGGGAGCGGGGAATGGGAAGTGGGAGGTGGGAGAAGAACAGCGATGTGTCCGGATCGGTAACTTTCAGGGAATTCCGCACTCCAACTCCCCACTGAGCGAGCGCAGCGAGCGGCCCGCTTTCCACTTCCGCTATCGAAGCGGCCTGCCACCTACTCCCGCCCTATCTCCTCCGGCGTCACGGTCTTCAGCGCCAGCGCATGAATTTCGCCGCCCATCAGCGCGCCCAATGTCGCGTACACCATGCGATGGCGGGCCAGCGTCGGTTTGCCGGCGAACGCGGCCGAAACCACCCGCGCCTCGAAGTGCACGCCGTCCGGGCCGTGCACTTGTGCGCGCGCCCCCGGCAGGCCCTGCTCGATCAGATTCTGGATTGCGTCGGCATTCATGATGGGGGCGGGAACCTTCGCGCCGGCCGCGGCTGTCAACAGCGACACGGGCCAACACGTTGGAACAAGATAGAATAGAAGCATCATCTGCAAACGTGGCATCTTAACGGAAATGACGGGTCTGTTCAGTGGCAGGCGGACCCTGGGGCGCAAAAACGATGCTCCGCCACATCATGCCGTTACTGAAACACGCCAACTGCCAGGGAACGACAATGAATGCCTTGATCGCGGAAGCCAAACCTGACGTGCATCCCCATCCCGCCAGTGACACGCTCGCGCGCAGCGCGCACACCGTCATCGCGACCGAAGCCAACGCGATCCGCGCGCTGGAGTCGCGCGTGGACGGCGAGTTCGTGCGCGCCTGCCGGCTGATCCTGGCCTGCGAAGGCCGGGTGGTGGTAACCGGCATGGGCAAATCCGGCCACATCGCGCGCAAGATCGCCGCCACCCTCGCCTCCACCGGCACGCCCGCGTTCTTTGTGCATCCGGGCGAGGCCAGCCACGGCGATCTGGGCATGATCACCGCTGACGACGTGGTGCTGGCACTGTCCTATTCGGGTGAAACCGAAGAGTTGCTGACCATCCTGCCGCTGATCAAGCGACAGGGCAATCCGCTGATCGCGATGACCGGTCGGCCGCAATCCTCGCTGGCGCGGGAAGCCGATGTGCATCTGGATGTCAGCGTCTCGGCGGAAGCCTGCCCGCTCGGCCTGGCACCCACCGCCAGCACCACTGCGGCGCTGGTGATGGGCGACGCGCTGGCGATCGCACTGCTGGAAGCCCACGGCTTTACCGCCGAAGATTTCGCGATGTCGCATCCGGCCGGTTCGCTTGGCCGCCGGCTGCTGCTGAAGATCGAAGATCTGATGCACACCGGCGAAGCCATTCCGCAGGTGCGCGAAAGCGCCACCCTCACCGAAGCGCTGATGGAGATGTCGCGCAAGGGCTTGGGCATGACCGCGATCGTGGATGCCGAACGTCACCTGCTCGGCGTGTTCACCGACGGCGACTTGCGCCGCGCGCTGGACGACGACGGCGTGGACATGCGCGGCGCACCGGTGGCGCAGTTGATGACACGCACACCGAAAACCATCGGCCCGGACAAGCTCGCCGCCGAAGCCGCGCAGGTGATGGACGCGCACAAGATCCACGCCTTGATCGTGATCGATCCCGAACACCGCGTGGTCGGTGCGCTGAACATCCATGACCTGATGCGCGCTCGCGTGGTTTGATGCCCTACCTCTCCGACATTCCGCAGGACATCCTTGCGCGCGCCGCCAGAATCAGGCTGCTCGCGCTGGACGTGGACGGCACGCTGACCGATGGCCGGCTGCTGTACGGCGAGGACGGCCACGAATGGAAGGCCTTCAACGTGCAGGACGGTCACGGCCTGAAACGAGTGATGGCGCATGGGGTGGATGTCGCGCTGGTCAGCGCACGCGTCAGTCATGTGGTTGCGCTGCGCGCCGAGGAGCTGGGCATCGATCACGTGTATCAAGGCCAATCCGACAAGCGGGCTTGCCTTGCCGATCTGCTGCACGGCGCGAACTTTTCCGCCGAACACGCCGCCTTCGCCGGCGATGATCTGACCGACCTGCGCGCCATGGGCGCGGCCGGTTTCGCGATCGCGGTCGCCAACGCGCACCCGTGGGTGATCGAACGCGCGCACTGGTGCACGAAGCTTGCCGGCGGGCGCGGCGCAGTGCGCGAAATCTGCGATTTGCTTTTGCTTGCGCAGGGCAAACTGCAAGCGGAGCTGGATAACTGGCTCGAGTCCCCTTGAACGAAAGACCGAAGTCATGAGGCGGGGCGCCGAGGGTCGGGGCGCCTGGTCAGATCAGGATGATCGAGCGCGGCACCATCGAATCCTTGCGCGGCACGGGCTTGATGGGAGGTTGTGGAAATCCGGAAGTGTCAGCAGAACCATGTTCAATCCTCTCAACCAAAGTGGTCCCTGATGGATCGGCGAAACATTCTTTTAGGTCTGGTGCTGCTGATCGCCGCCGCGGCCACGCAACTGCTGATCTGGTGGTTGCGCCCGCCGCCGAAACCCAGCGAGATGGTCGGGCCACCGCGTTCCAGTTACACCCTCACTGATTTCACGCTGGATGCATTGGGCGAGGATGGCTCGCCGTCCTTCCATCTGACCTCGCCGTATCTCGCGCGCCGCGAGGGCGACGACTCGCTGTATGTCAACGCGCCGAAGTTCGTGATTGTCGGCAGCAATGGCGCCGACTGGCACGGCACCTCGCAATATGGCTGGGTGAGCGCCGACAATTCGCTGCTGAAGCTGATCGGCAAGGTGGACATGCTGCGTCCCGCAACGGCCGCGACCAAACCGGCCGAGGTGCATACCGCCGACGCCACTGTCTGGACGCAGGAAAAACGCATGGCTTCGGCGGCGCCCAGCGTGATTCAGCAGACCGGCTCTATACTGCGCGGCGTCGGCATGAAGGCCGACATGAATACCCACTCGCTGGAGTTGCTCGCCGATGTCCATGCCACGCTTACGCCGCAACCGCGGAAGCATTGACCTGCTGCGGGCGGCACCGCTCGCACTGGCGCTCGCCGCGATCTTCGCCTGTACAGGTGCGCAAGCCACCCAGGCCGACCGCGACCAGCCGGTCAATGTCAACGCCAACTCGTTCGCCGGCAGCCAGGAAAGCGGCAAGACGACCTTCACCGGCAATGTCAAGATCGACCAGGGCACGCTGCATGCCGACGGCGACAACGCCGTCGGCTACTTCGACCAGAACAACCAGGTGCAGCGCGTGGTGCTGACCGGCACGCCCGCGCACATGCAACAGAAACTGGATGACGGCAGCATGGTGCACGGCGCGGCCAACACGATTGACTACACCGTTTCGCAGAACACCGTGGTGCTGACCGGCAATGCCAATGTGGTGCAGGAAGGCAAAGGCTCCTTTCACGGTGAAAAGCTCACCTACAACACCGACAGCGGCCAGATCAGTGGTGAATCCGGCGGCGGCGGCCAGGTACATCTG
Source organism: Rhodanobacteraceae bacterium (assembly GCA_035606235.1). GTDB lineage: Bacteria > Pseudomonadota > Gammaproteobacteria > Xanthomonadales > Rhodanobacteraceae > 66-474. The sequence goes on along the minus strand of DATNFU010000002.1, from coordinate 849 downwards.
ACCTTGCAGCCCAAACCGAAACCGGCGAAGGCCGCGCCCGCCAAGGCTGCAAGCGCACCGGCGGCCGGCGCTTCCATCGCCGCGCCGCCGGCATCCACGACGATGCCGCCGCCGACAGTGCCGGCCCCGGCTTCCACCACCCACAATCGCTGATCCATGCTCGCCGCACGAGGTCTCCAGAAGCGCTTCCGCGCGCGCCAGGTAGTGCACGATTTCGCCTTCGAGATCAAACAGGGCGAAGTGGTCGGCCTGCTCGGCCCCAACGGCGCCGGCAAGACCACCTGTTTCTACATGGTGGTCGGGCTGATCGAAGCCGATGGCGGCCGGATCACGCTGGACGGCCACGACATCACCGGCCTGCCGATGCACGCGCGCGCGCGGCTGGGCATCGGCTATCTGCCGCAGGAGCCGTCGGTGTTCCGCCGCCTGAGCGTCGCCGAAAACGTGCTTGCGGTGCTGGAATTGCGCAACGACTTGAACGCCGCGCAGCGCGACCGCGAACTGGAATCGCTGCTGGATGAATTGAAGGTCGCGCACATCAGTGGGCAGAAAGGCATCAGTCTTTCCGGCGGCGAGCGCCGGCGCGTGGAGATTGCGCGCGCGCTGGCGGCCAATCCGCGTTTCATGCTGCTGGACGAGCCGTTTGCCGGCGTGGATCCGATTTCGGTCGGCGAAATCCAGCGCATCGTGCGGCACCTGCGCGACCGCGGCATCGGCGTGCTGATCACCGACCACAACGTGCGCGAGGCGCTCGGCATCTGCGAGCACGCCTACATCCTGAACGAAGGCAAGGTGCTGGCACGCGGCACGCCCGCCGAAATCCTGGCGCACAAGCAGGTGCGCGAGGTT
>DATNFU010000001.1:0-12902 GCA_035606235.1 Rhodanobacteraceae bacterium | reverse complement strand
CGCCGAATGAGAGGGCGGACAGTTGCAAGCCGGATGAACCCAGGCGGCGGTATTGCATGGCGTGCTCCTTGACGAGATGTGATGGTGCCACGGTTCTGTCTATCAGGCGCGATTGCAAGGCGCGCAGAAGTGCAGGCCATGGATGATCATGTCGAAGTAAGCTTCACGCGCTGTCGTGATGCCGAAGCGACGTTGCCGAGCGCGCGAGCAAGGGCGAGCCGGGGCTTTCGCGACATGCGTTGAATCGCATCGCGCGTGCGAGCGCACGCACCGGGATGTACGGGCCGGGAAGTAATCCATGGACGCCTGCTTGCGACAGATTGCTCAATGTCGCGCGCAGGCGGCTCTGCAACGAAGGAAAGCCACCGGCACTGTGGGACGGCCCCGAAAAGAATTGTGGATGTCCAACAACAAAATCACTGGGCCACGGTTCAGGCCGGGATGATGAAGATGGAGATCGTCCCGAATTGCGCCGCGTACGGCACGGACGCTACACTGCCCGCGCTCCATCGGGGAGTAGCCGGCTTCGATTCAAGAAGTATCCGTGTCAACACACTTGGCCCAGAGGCCATGGCGCGGAAGTCGCAGCGGCAGGCGATACGGCGAGACCGATAGTTCACGTGCGTTCCGCCCGGGCCGGGAGATCGCGCGCGGATTATCGTGTCGCTCGCTTCCCGGCCTGATCGCTCGATCGTCGGAGCCGCCATGCAAACCTTTCTGATCTCACTCGGCGCTGTTGCGTTGGCCGAAATCGGCGACAAGACCCAGCTGCTGTCGCTGGTGCTCGCCGCCAAATATCGCAAACCTTTGCCGATCTGCCTCGGCGTGCTGGTGGCGACTCTGATCAATCACGCGATGGCGGCTGAACTCGGAGCATGGCTGGCGCACTGGCTGACCCCGGAGATTTTGCGCTGGCTGATCGCGGCATCCTTCTTCGGCGTGGCGGTGTGGGCGTTGTTTCCGGACAAGGTCGACGAGGGTGCCGTCAAGACCGGCAACCGTGGTGTGTTCATCGCCACCGTGTTCGCATTCTTCCTCGCCGAAATGGGCGACCGCACCCAGATCGCCACGGCCATTCTTGCGGCGCACTATCACCCGCTCTGGCAGGTGATCGCCGGCACCACCGCGGGCATGCTGATCGCAAACGTGCCGGTGGTGTTCCTGGGCGCGCGCTTCGCGGCAAAGCTGCCGCTGCGCGCCGCACGAATCTGCGCATCGCTGCTGTTCGCGGCGTTGGGCGTGTGGATCCTGTTGCGGTAAAGGTGCTCTGATCTGTCCCGGACAGCCGCTGACGCTCTGCGCAACAAGCCCGACGTTGCCGGTCGCGCTGCCCTGCCCTAATCTCGCTTTCTCGCCACAGTTTCGCAAACAGGGAAAGCAAATGTCAGACAAGCACATCTACCGCACTGTCACCGACTGGAAGCAGCTCGACGCCGAAGCCGGCGAGGCGATTCGTGCGTTTTGGGCACGCGAGAGCGCCAATGTCGAAGGCGAAGAAGCCACGCGCCGCCTGCAACAACTCGTTGCGCACGTACTGGACGAGGCTGGCGAGATCGCGGCGGTGGCCACAGCGGCGCCGAAGATCCTGCCGAGACTCGGCCAGCCGCTCTACTACTACCGCTGCTTCGTGGGCAACGCGTGGCGCTCGGGCCGACTGGTGCGACCGCTGCTGCGGCACACCCAACGCGTGCTGGATGACTATGCGCGCGCGCGCGATTTCCCCTGCATAGGCGTGCTGCTGGAGCTGGAGAACGAAGGTTTCGCCAGCACCCTGCAATGGGCGCACTGGAACACCACCGGCTTCTCCTACATCGGCAAGAGCCCGCGCGGGCTGGATCTGCGCGTGTGTTATTTCCGCGGCGCACGGCTGAAGACGCCGCAGGAAGTGCAAATGCTGGTGCAGGAGCACGTGCGCAACGCCGCCTGATCATGCGCATCGGCCCGTACTCCATCGACCCGCCGGTAATCCTCGCCCCGATGGCGGGCGTTACCGACAAGCCGTTCCGCCAGCTTTGCAAAGAGCTCGGCGCGGGCTTGGCGGTGTCGGAAATGACCATCGCCGATCCGCGTCTTTGGAACACGACCAAATCCTTGCGCCGGATGGATCACGCCGGCGAGCCCGATCCGGTTTCGGTGCAGATCGCCGGCTACGACCCGGCCATGCTGGCGCAGGCCGCGCGCTACAACGCCGACAACGGCGCGCAGATCATCGACATCAACATGGGTTGCCCGGCCAAGAAGGTGTGCAACGTGTGGTCCGGTTCGGCGCTGCTGCAGGATGAAGCGCTGGTGGCGCGCATCTGCCGCGCGGTCGTCGAAGCCGTGGACGTGCCGGTCACGCTGAAGATCCGCACCGGCTGGGATCGCGAACATCGCAACGCGCTGAACATCGCGCGCATCGCGGAAGACTTCGGCATCGCGGCGCTCGCGGTGCACGGCCGCACCCGCGCCGACAAGTACGAAGGCTTCGCCGAATACGACACCATCGCGGCGGTCAAGGCGTCGGTGCGGATTCCGGTGATCGCCAACGGAGATATCGATTCGCCGCAGAAGGCGCGCGGCGTGCTGAATTACACCAAAGCGGATGCGCTGATGATCGGCCGCCCGGCGCAGGGCCGGCCATGGATCTTCCGCGAGATCGCGCACTACTTATCCACTGGCGAGTCGCTTCCGGAACCGTCGGTGCGCGAAGTCGGCGACGTCCTGCTCGGTCATCTGCACGCGCTCTACGCGTTTTACGGCGAGGCGATGGGCATCCGCATTGCGCGCAAGCACCTGGGCTGGTATGCCAAGGATCGCCCGGAAAACATCGCGTTCCGCTCCGTAGTCAATCGAGCGGAAACGGTGCATGAGCAATTGCGGCTGACCCGCGAATATTTTGATGCGCTGCAAGTCGGCGCGGAAACGGATTTCGCAGCGGCGGCGTGAAGCATGGGCTTTTCGTAGGTGCCTGCCCGCGACCCGGCACCAAGTGGCATCACCAAAGGACCCGCCCGCGCAGACGCGCTCCTACACAAGTTCGATTGCTGATGTATCATGCGCAATTCAATCCATCCCTTCATCCGTATCAAAGGATGAATCCACCAGAGCAGACCTCGATGACCAGTTATCTCTTCACTTCCGAGTCGGTTTCCGAAGGCCATCCGGACAAGGTCGCCGACCAGATTTCCGACGCCGTGCTGGACGCGATCATCGCGCAGGACAAGCGCGCGCGCGTGGCCTGCGAAACCATGGTCAAGACCGGCGTGGCGATCGTCGCCGGCGAAGTCACCACCAGCGCGTGGATTGATCTGGAGGCGCTGACCCGCAAGGTGATCCTGGATATCGGCTACGACTCCTCGCGCGTCGGTTTCGACGGCGCGACCTGCGGCGTGCTGAACCTGATCGGCAAGCAGTCGCCCGATATCAACCAGGGCGTGGATCGCAAGAAGCCCGAGGAACAGGGCGCCGGCGACCAGGGCCTGATGTTCGGCTACGCCTGCAACGAGGCGCCGGAATTCATGCCCGCGCCGATCTACTACTCGCACCGTCTGGTCGAGCAGCAGGCAGCCGTGCGCAAGAAAGGCAAACTGCCGTGGCTGCGCCCGGACGCGAAGTCGCAGGTCACGCTGCGCTACGACGACCAACACAAGGTGATCGGGCTGGACGCAGTGGTGCTGTCCACGCAGCACGATCCCGAGATCAAGCATGCCGATCTCGCTGAAGGCGTACGCGAGCTGATCCTGAAACCGGTGCTGCCGAAGAAATGGCTGGACGCGTTGCCGAAGAATAAGGTCCATATCAACCCCACCGGCAAGTTCGTGATCGGCGGTCCGGTGGGCGACTGCGGCCTGACCGGCCGCAAGATCATCGTGGACACCTACGGCGGCATGGCACGCCACGGTGGCGGCGCGTTCTCCGGCAAGGATCCGAGCAAGGTGGATCGTTCGGCCGCGTATGCCGCGCGCTACGTTGCCAAGAACATCGTCGCCGCCGGTCTGGCGGACCGTTGCGAGCTGCAGGTGAGTTACGCGATCGGCGTGGCCGAGCCGACTTCGATTTCGGTCACCACGTTCGGCACCGGCAAGATTTCGGACGAGAAGATCGAGAAGCTGGTACGCAGGCATTTCGACCTGCGCCCCTACGGCATCATCAGGATGCTGGATCTGATCCATCCGATGTACCAGTTGACCGCAGCTTATGGACACTTCGGCCGCAAACCGTTCCAGCACACCTACAAGTGGACCGCGCGCGAGAACGGCAAGGAAGTGAAGAAATCCGAAGTCGCGACCGCCTTCTCGTGGGAGAAGACCGACCGCGCCGAGGAACTTCGGAAAGCGGCGGGGTTGAAAGCAACGAAGTAGATATCCGGCGTCATTCCGGGACGTCCGCAGCTTCATCGCGGACGAACCCGGAATCCATTTTCGCTCCGGCTGACCTTGGAAGGATGAAGTGGCTACCGGCTTTCGCCGGTATGCCAGTCGAATAGAGAGGGCCCAGCATGACGGATCGTTCCGTTTACGTGGCCCGCCCGCGCCTTTCATCTTTCCATCGCGACGAAAAGATATATAATGCGCGCCTTCGCCGAGGGGCGCTGCAAGCCCGGCCTGTGAGCGGTATTCAGGCAAGGGATCAGGCTCGGCGAGGCCCAACTCCCAACCGCGCCCGTTAATGCGAGTCCGTCCGACTCCCAACAACGGAGCAATCCATGAACGCCGCTATTTCCCCTTCCGCATCCCAACTTCCCTCTGGCGATTTCAAGGTCCGCGACATCACGCTGGCCGCGCTGGGTCGCCGCCGCATCCGCATGGCCGAGCAGGAAATGCCGGGCTTGATGCAGATTCGCGCGCGCTATGCGCCGCAGAAACCGCTGAAAGGCGTGCGCGTCACCGGCTCCTTGCACATGACCAAGGAAACCGCGGTGTTGATCGAGACGCTCGCTGCGCTCGGCGCCTCGGTGCGCTGGGCTTCGTGCAATATTTTTTCCACGCAGGACGACGCGGCTTCCGCGATCGCGGCGGCTGGCATTCCGGTATTCGCCTGGAAGGGCGAGACGCTCGAGGAATACTGGGAATGCACGCTGGATGCATTGACGCACCCCGGCATGCGCGGCCCGGAGTTGATCGTGGACGATGGGGGTGACGCCACGCTGCTGATCCACAAGGGCGTGGAGATGGAGGACGGTTCCAACTGGGTTGATCAACCCGGCGCCAATCATGAAGAACAAGTCATCAAGGATCTGCTGAAGCGCACGCGCAGCGAGCGCCCCGGCTTCTGGAAGAAAGTCGCCAGCGAATGGCGCGGTGTCTCCGAGGAAACGACCACCGGCGTGCATCGCCTCTACCAGATGATGGAAGCCGGCAAGCTGCTGGTGCCGGCGATCAACGTCAACGATTCGGTGACGAAATCCAAATTCGACAATTTGTATGGCTGCCGCGAATCGCTGGCCGACGGCATCAAGCGCGCCACCGATCTGATGATCGCAGGCAAGGTCGCGGTGGTGTGCGGCTACGGCGATGTCGGCAAGGGCAGCGCGCACTCGCTGAAAGGCTTCGGCGCGCGCGTGATCGTCACCGAAATCGACCCGATCAACGCGTTGCAGGCGGCGATGGAAGGTTTCCAGGTTGCGACGGTGGAAGACACGCTCGGCATCGCCGACATCTACGTCACCACCACCGGCAACCGCGACGTGATCACGCTGGAACACATGCAGCACATGAAGAACAACGCGCTGGTGTGCAACATCGGCCACTTCGACAACGAGATCCAAGTGGATCGCCTGCAGCAAAATGCGCAGCGTGAGGAAATCAAGCCGCAGGTGGATCGCTATACCTTCGCCGATGGCCATTCGATCTATCTGCTGGCCGAAGGCCGGCTGGTGAACCTCGGCTGCGCGCACGGCCATCCGGCGTTCGTGATGTCGAATTCGTTCTCCAATCAGACGCTGGCGCAGATCGACCTGTGGGCGAACAAGGACAAATACGAAAAAACCGTCTATCGGTTGTCGAAGAAACTGGACGAAGAAGTCGCGCGCCTGCATCTGGAGCAGATCGGGGTCAAGCTGACGCGGCTTACGCAAGACCAGGCTGATTACCTGGGCGTGCCGGTGGAAGGGCCGTACAAGGCCGAACATTACCGGTATTGATCCACGCACCAGCCCATGAAGCCGATCAGTCTCGAGTTCTTTCCGCCCAAAACCGACGAGCAGCGCGCGCAACTCGAGCGCGCGCTGCCGCGGCTGAAGGCGCTCGCGCCGGAGTACGTGAGTGTCACCTTCGGCGCGGGCGGGTCGACGCTGACGCACACGCCGCGCACGGTCCAGCAACTGCGTGAATCGCACGCGCTGGAAGTTGCGCCGCACGTCTCATGCATGGGCGGCTCGCGCGCGGAAATCGGCGCGTTGCTGGAACACTACAAGGCGATGGGGTGCAAGCGCATTGTCGCGTTGCGCGGCGATCTGCCTTCGGGCATGGCCACGCCCGGCGATTTCCGCTACGCGTCGGAGCTGGTCGAATTCATCCGTCGCGAACACGATGGGTTCTTCCACATCGAAGTGGCGTGTTATCCGGAATGTCATCCGCAATCCGAGCACGCGCATTCCGACTTGAAGCACTTCAAGGCCAAGGTGGATGCCGGCGCGGATGGCGCGATCACACAGTATTTCTACAACGCGGATGCGTATTTTCGTTTCGTGGAAGATGCGCGCCGCGCGGGTGTCACCATTCCGATCGTGCCGGGTGTGATGCCGATTGCCAATTTCTCCCAGTTGCGGCGGTTCTCCGAAATGTGCGGCGCGGAAATACCGCGCTGGATCGGCAAGCGCATGGCGGCCTACGGCGACGACCCGGATGCGATCCGTGAATTCGGCGCGGATATTGTCTCGTCGTTGTGCCGGCGCCTGCTCGACGGCGACGCGCCGGGCCTGCATTTGTACACGCTCAATCGCGCGCGCGCGACCATGGCGGTACTGGAACGGCTGTAGGGAAAGTTTTGCGATCACCCCTGATCGCAAGACAAAACGCGGCAGCCCTTCCGCACCGTCTCACACAATCACACTACCCCCACGCGTCGCGAAGCTACACTGCCGCGATGCGCGCGATGCTGCTGTTCTCGCTCTTGGGGCTGTCTCTGCTATGCGTGGCGCACAATGCGCGCGCACAGATTCACCGTTGCATGGGCGCGCAAGGCGAGCCGGTGTTCACCGATCAGCCTTGCGGCGCGGCCGAGTTATCGGTGGGCGTTGCAAGCAGCACGACGGACAGCGAGCTACCGACCGAAAGCCACGCTGCGGGGATCAATCATGGCGCGCAGCTGGCGGCATCCTGTCCGCGCTCCCCTCAACAGGTGCGCGATCGCATCGCGGTTGCGTTCAGCGACGACAATCCCAATGCGCTGGCCGGCTTGTTCGACTGGCGCGGCTTCGACCATGACAGCGCAGATGCCCGCCTGCGCGAGTTCCGTCGCTGGTTGAAAAGACCCTTGGCCGGCGTGCAGTTTTCCGGCGCGCCGGATCCTTCCGGCGCACAGCCGGGCGACGCCGATTACGATGTGCAGGCTCCAAGCGGGGTGACCGTATTGACGCAATCCGGTGGCAACGCGGAGGGTGCGACACCGGACGCCCGCAGCTTCGGCATGGCCAACCGCGGTGGCTGCTGGTGGCTGATGTTCTAGCGGAGCGAATGGAGACGCGCCGAGTCCCGCCATTCCGCGTTGCCCTGCGCATCTCCCACATCCCACCTCCCGCGCCGTTATCATGCGCGTTTTCCAAGGAGCGCCCGCATGCCCGCGCAAACCTATCCCGAGTGGATCTGGCACAACGGCGCGATCAAGCCCTGGGCGCAAGCGACCGTGCACGTGATGGCACACGCGCTGCACTACGGCTCGTCAGTGTTCGAAGGCATCCGCAGTTACGCGACTCCGCAGGGCGCGGCGATTTTTCGCCTCAGCGATCATCTGAAGCGCTTGTACAATTCGGCGAAGATCTACGACATCGTGATTCCGTACGCGCAGGATGAGCTCGCAAACGGATGTCGCGAGGTGCTGCGCCGCAACGATTTGCAACAAGCGTATCTGCGCCCGGTGGCGTTTCGCGGCCTTGGCGGTTTCGGCTTGTCTGCCGATACGCCGACCGACGTCGCGATCGCGACGTGGCCCATGGGCCCGTATCTCGGCGCCGAGGCGCTGGAGAACGGCATCACCGCCTGCGTGTCGAGCTGGCAACGGATGGCGCCGAACACCATTCCGGCTGGCGCCAAGGCTGGCGGCAATTATCTTTCCGGACAATTGATCGCTCGCGAGGCGCGCCGCCTCGGCTTTGGCGAAGGCATCGCACTGGCTTCGACCGGATTGCTTTCAGAGGGCGCCGGCGAAAACGTGTTTCTGGTGCTGGACGGTGCGCTGCACACCGCGCCGGTCAGCGCTGCATTGCTCAACGGCATCACCCGCCACACGCTGATTACGCTGGCGAACGCCAATGGCATGAAGGTCATCGAGCGCGACCTGCCGCGCGAGTATCTGTATCTCGCCGACGAAGTCTTCATGTGCGGCACTGCGGCGGAAGTGACCCCGATACGCAGCGTGGATGGCAAGCCGGTTGGCGCCGGCAAGACCGGCCCAATCACGCGGCAATTGCAAGACTTGTTCTTCGGCCTGTTCGATGGGCGCACCAAGGATGAGTGGGGATGGCTGGAACCCGTCTGAAGCGGAAGTTGGAAACGAGGGGTTGGCTGGAAATCGCACGGCGAAAATCGGCCTGTCGTGGATTCCCTACTCCCCACTCCCGCTTCTGAAATCCAGCGTCGCCACCGCGCCGCGTTCGGCGCGAGGGACGAGCGACACGCGCCAGCCGTAGAGTTCGCACAACCGGCGCACGATCGCGAGACCCAAGCCCGCGCCCTTCACCACTTCGCCTTCGCCGCGCACGCCGCGTTCGAACAGGCGCTCGGCATGTTCGGGCTTGATGCCCGGCCCGGTGTCCTCGACCAGCACGCGATCGCTCTGCACGCGCACCACGACCTCGCCTTCCAGGGTGTACTTGCAGGCGTTGCCGACCAGATTGCCCAGCGCAACCGCGACCACCGAGGAAGGTGCTTCCACTTCACAGCGTGATTCGATCACCAGCTGCATCTGCACCGGCTTGTGGCCGATGTGTTGCTCGCTGGTGTCGATGACATCCGCCGCGACTTTCGCCACATCGGTGGTTTCGCCATCCACGGGGCCCGAGCGCTCCGCGCGAGAGAGCAGCAGCAGCGCCTGCGTCAATTCGGTGGACTGGCGCACCGCGCGCTCGATGCGTTTCAGCCGTGTCCTGGCCTTTTCTGGGAGATCCGGATTGCCCATCAGCAATTCGGTAGTGGTGGCGATCACCGCCAGCGGGGTGCGCAATTCGTGGCTGACATCGGCGTTGAATTCTCGATCGCGCGCGATCATCGCGGTTTGCCGCTGCGCATAATCATCCAGTGCGGCGGCCAGTTCCCCGACCTCATCCTCGGCGAAATACGGCGCCAGCGGTTCCAGCGTGCCGCCTTTACGGAACGCGCGCAGGCGCGCGGCCAGTTCGGTCACCGGGCTCATCACGCGCGCGGAGAGCCAGATGCCGATCAGCAACGAGAACGTGCCAAGCAGTATCACGGTGACGACCAGCGCGGTGGTCAGCTGACGCTTGCCCAGTTCATCGCGGGTGACATCGTAGAGTTCGAAAACGTCGTAATCGGGAGCGCGCCGCACCGCGATCTTGTAATGGTGCACCCGGCCGTCCTGACCCACGCCGGTGTAATCGTGCACCCCGGTGCCGAAATCCTGCCAGGCCAGCGGAATCTTGTATTCCTTGCGCTTGCTGAAAATCCACGGCGCCACCAGATTGGTGCCGGCCGGGCGCGTGGGATCGGCGCGCACCTGCTTGACGATATCGTCCACATCGTGCTGCAACTGTTCAACGATCAGGCGGTTCTCGACCGTATTGCGCACGTACATCGCGGCGACGGCGAACAGCGCCGCCAGACCGAAACCCAGCAGCGCGTACGAGAGAATGATGCGGCTGCGCAGCCTACGTCGCGACGGCATCCGGATCGACCATGCGATAGCCGATTCCATGGCGGGTGTGGATCAATGGCCGCTCGAACGGCTTGTCGATCGCCGCGCGCAGGCCGTGGATGTGAACGCGCAACGAATCCGAATCGGGCAGTTCCTCACCCCACACGCGCTGCTCCAGATCCTGCCGCGTCACCACCGACGGGCTGGCCTCCATCAACGCCTGCAGCAGTTTCAACCCGATCGGATTCAACTGGATCGGCTTGCCATCGCGCATCACCGTGAGCGTGTCGAGATTGAAGGTGAGATCGGAAACCTTCAGCACCCGGCTCTGCGGACCCTTGCCGCGCCGCGCCAGCACTTCCAGCCGCGCGGCCAGTTCCTGCAGCGCGAACGGCTTGGTCATGTAATCGTCGGCGCCGGATTCGAAGCCGATCAGTTTCTGATCCAGTGCGTCGCGCGCGGTCAGCATCAGGATCGGCGTGTGCTTGTGCGCCTCACCGCGCAATTTCTTGCATACCTCGAGACCGTCCATGCCCGGCAGCGTGAGATCGAGCACGATCACATCGAAGTCATTGACCACCGCCAGGTGCAGGCCGGTAACGCCGTCGCCGGCAAAATCGACTACATGGCCGTGGTCCTCCAGGTAGTCGCCGATGTTGGTTGCGATATCGTTGTTGTCTTCGATCACCAGCACGCGCATATCCGTGGCTCCTGGCCTCTGATCACTGCTTCGCGAGGGCTTCCAGCACCGCGCCGCTCAACACAAGCTTAGCTTGAAATGCTGAACGCGGTCGCGCCGGGCATGAAAAGCCCGGTCGGGAGCGGGAGACCAACGACTGAGCGAGCGACGACCCCGATGCGCGCTAATGCAAGCTGCCGCTTTCAAAAGCTGCCTGCTCGAGTGTGCGGGAGCGGCAGATGTTGGTACCGGTCACTGCGTAGCATCCAGCCTTGGCCTGAATCTCTCTGCCCACAATGCCGCTGCCCGCGTGAAGCGTGAAATTGAATGTCTGCCGATAACGCTTCGACTCGCTGGCATCGGCGGGTACGGCAAAAATCGAGCCGAGCAGCGCATGCATGGCGGCATGATCGAACACACTGGTGGGCTGCGCATCCACCACCACCGGAGCGCGCACGCTACCATCGGAATTCAAGCCGAACTCGACCACCACCTTGCCTTCGATGCCTTGCTCCAGGGCGCTGTGCGGATACACGGGCTGTTCGATGCGGATGGCCTTGGGCACGTTCGGCATCCCCTGCGCTGGCGCGGCGGGCACGGGTGCGATCGAGTGAATCAGTGCCAGCCTGCGGGGCGCCAGATCAGCGATTCGCGGAGCAGAAAATGCAATGGCGCGTTTCCGCAAATACTGCTGCGCAACGGGTAAATCCCGACTTTCAGCGCTCGCCGGCAGCTGGATGCTGAGTGGTGCGATCACCAGCCGCTGCGGCACCAGATTGGCAATGGCCTGCGCCGGCATGCGGATCGATGCCGGCAGCAGTTGCGAAATTAAAGCCCCACGCAGGTTCGCTGCGGATTCGGCGAGTTGGTGCTGCTGTTCGGCTTGTCGCCACAACAACATCACCATCAGCAAAGCGATCAACAGCCCTGCAGCAACGCCGGTGAAGCGCACGGACGGACCTGTGGCGGCCGGAGTACCGGCGATTTGCCCCACACGCTCCAGCAACACACCACCATTTGCGGCCAAGGTCAGGCCGGCATGGCGATCGCGAAATTCCTCCAGATCCACAAGCGCGCTCGCGAACTCCCGCCGGCTGCCGCCGGTGACGCGCAAGGCCAACGCGTCACAACACAGTTCGCGCTCATTGCGCACGTCGCGCGAAATCCAGTGCACCACCGGGTGATAGAACAGCAGTGTTTCCAGAATCACCTGGAACAGGTTGGCGAGATGATCGAAGCGGCGCAGATGCGCCAACTCGTGCGCCAGGATCAGCTCGATCTGCGCTACCGGGAATCCGCACGACACCGCCATTGGCAACAGGATCACCGGGCGCATCCATCCGACAAGTGCCGGTGTTGCCACACATGCGCTGCTCAGCACGCGGGCCCCACGGCGCAAACCGAAGCGTTGCGCCAACTCGCGCATTCGCTCCTGCCAGATCGGCAACGCCTGCGCGGTACGCACCAGTGCTTTCAGTCGCCGCCAATGTCGCCACACACGCAACGTCAGTATCACCACCCCGCACGACCATGCCAGCACCAACCAGGGCAACAGCGCATTGATCGATAATTGCCAGGTTTGTGAGTGCTGAGACGGCAATCCCGCAGCCAACGACCCAATGCCTGAACTCGTCTGCACAACAGGCACGACGCTCATGATCGCAGGCAGTCGGATCAACAACTGCCAGGCGGTCAGCAGCGGACACACCGCCAGCACGACCAGCGCAAGCATGCCAAGCAGGTAACGCGCTTCGCCGCGCGCAAGATGTTGTCGGACCAGCGCATACAGCGCTCCGATCAACACCGCTTGCCAGAGAAAGTGCACCAAGCTCCAGCCCAGCACCTGCATCACGCTCATGGCGACCGGCCACTCATGCATGGCGCTACTCCTTGTCGAGCCGGTTCAGCAGCGCACGGATCTCGCGCAACTCCTCGCGGCTGGCACGCTGGCTGCCAAGCGCATGCAGCACCAGTTGCGAGGGCGAGCCTTCGAACACGCGCTGCACCAGGTCGGCCAGGAAACGCTTCTGCGTCTTCTCCTTGCTGACCGCGGCGCGAAACACATGCGCGCGCTGCGAATCGTCGCGCTCCACCAAGCCCTTGGTGTGCATGATCTGCAACAGCTTCAATGCCGTTGTGTAGCCCGCACCGCTTTCGCGGTGCAGGGCTTCGTGCACATCCCGCACCGTGCAACCACCCCGCGCCCAGAGGA